>JAGOLX010000010.1 GCA_017993835.1 Phycisphaerae bacterium | reverse complement strand
AAGCCCGATCTCGTCCCAGAGACAAAACCGAGGTACTGTCATAATTCGAATTCTCTCACAGCCTCGCCGCCCCCATACCCCCGGCATTTGCCGCTTTGGGCCAATAGCATGCTGCTGGCAGAAAGCGAAAAATCGCCGCCCGAAGGGCGGACTCCGGATCAGTCCTTGCGACGTTCCAGGCGGGAGATCCGACGCTCCAGTTCGTGCGTGTACGCGAGGAGCCTGGCGGCGGCGTCCATCTCGGCGCGGCGCATCGCGTCGTCCTGGCCGGAGCGCAGGGAATCCAGGCAGACCAGAACCATCTCGTGTTTGCTCTGTGTTCGCGTCTTGAGGAAGAGGGTTCGCCCCGCTGCCTTGACCGCGTCCTCTGTCGCGTGCAGCCGCTCTGCGATGGCGCGGTTGGTGGGCAAGCCTTCGAAGAGCAATTCCAGGATCTGCGTCTCTCTGGGGGAGAGGCGGAAGGCCTTGCGCAGCGTATCGAGTTGTTCGTCCGACAGTTTCACGCGAAGATCCCGTGCTGATTCCGAGCTGAGGGCGGGTCGTCCCCCTGAGGCACTCCTCCGCGATTCGCGGCGCCCGCCAACGGAGGGAATGCTACCGGTCGGCGGACGCCATGTCAAGCGCCGGGGGCGGCTGGGGAAAGACATGTAGCCCAGCCGCCCTCGGCTGGGGAAAGAACACCCCCGAGGGCGGGGGTGCCACAGGTGCCACAGGCGACCGGGGTTTGAGGGGAAAGAATCGAGCCGAGAGACTGTTCCGCCTCAAAGCAGGCCCGATCTGCCTTTTTCCAGGCTGTCAATCTTGTCGGCGGTTCCGATGACGATCAGGCGGTCGCCCGGCGCGAGGGACTCGTTCGGGCCGGGCGAGGGGATCTGCTCGTCGCCACGTCGGATGCCGACGACCGTCACGCCGCACTGCTGGCGGAACTGCAGGTCCGCGAGGGTCTTGCCCGACCATCTCGAATCGTGGAAGACCTCGATCTCGGCCATCACGAACCGCTTCAGTCCGTCCTCGGCCTGGCGGTCCTGGGCCTGATTGATCAGGCTCTCCGCCTTCTTCAGCGCCTGGACCGGTCCCATGAGGACCATGTGGTCGCCCGGGTAGACCTGGAAGTCGGGTTCGGGGTCGTAATGGACCCTTCCGGCCCGACTGACCGCCAGGACGGAGACGCCCGCCTCCGACCGCAGGGGGATCTGACGCAGGCTGTGGCCTGCGAAGACGGAATCCGACTTGACGCGGATCTCCTGGAAGGCGACGGGCCAATCGACGCTCTCGGGCAGGATGTCCGACGCGTACGTCAGGGCATCGGCCCCCTGCTCCGCGGCGTCGGTGAACGGACACAGGACGACATGGGCGCCTGCCTGGCGATAGAGCGCCGCCTCCTCCGGGCTCGCGGCGGTCAACGCCACCTTCACGCCGTGCCCTGAGACGGAAGAAGGCGAATCGAAACCAGAAGGTAGGAAGTTGAGAAGGTCAGAAGATCGGACAGTCTGGTTCTCTCCTGGGCTCCCGGCGCGTTCGACCGACTCTCCGACCTTCTCACCTTCTAACCTTCTGACCTTCTGTTCTTTCGGGCCCGACCTGCCTTCTTCCGTCAGACCCACACGATGCCTCAGCAGGTGCAGCAGGGCCAGGTTCACGTCCTTCGAGCGGACCGTGCTGACGACCCAGCGGACGTGGTTCATCGGCAGTTGCTCGTAGAGGTCGGGGTCGGCCATGTCGCCGTAGAGGACGGAGACGCCGCGGGCTCGCCACTTCGCAAGCGCCTGGGGATCGAAGTCCACACCGAGGATCCTCATCTTGCGTTCGAGGAGCCGCTCGGCCAGGCCGCTGCCGTAGTTGCCCAGACCGACGAGGATGGCGTCGGCAGCGGTCGTTTCCGCCGCGGTGTCGCTGCTGGCCTCCCGGTAGGGGTTCTTGCGTTCGAAGACCCGCAGCGGGCGGGCGAGGAACTGGTAGAGACTGTGCGAATAGAGGATCATGTACGTGGAGGCGAAGATCGTCACGACGCCGACGAGGGTGATCAGGCCCATCGTCTGCGGCGGGATGTGCCCGAGCGTGACGCCGAGGGCCCCCACGATCAGCGAGAACTCGCTGATCTGGGCGACCGTCAGGCCGGCCAGGAAAGACGTCCGGCAGCGATAGCCCATGAAGCCCATGATCGCGATCACGATCAGCGGATTGCCGATGAGCACGAACAGCGACAGGATCGCCGCCTCGGGGATTTCCGACCCCACCGCAGACCAGTTCAGGCGGGCGCCCAAGTCGATGAAGAAGAACAGCAGGAGGAAGTCGCGAATGCTCGTCAGCTTGGAGCTGATCGAGTCGCGGTACTCCGTGGGCGCCAGGGAGACGCCCGCCAGGAAGGCGCCGACCTCTTTGCTGAAGCCGAGCCATTCGCTGCCGGCCGCCAGCAGGACCGCCCAGGCGACCGCAAACAGGATCAGCATCTCCTGCGAATGGGCCACGCGGGCGGTCAGACGCGGTAAGACGTATCGCATGAGAAGGCCGACGACCAGCAGCAGCCCGATCCCCTTGCCCGCCATGAGCAGGGAGACCACCCACGCAGGCCGCTCGCTGGACAGCGTCGCGCCGAAAGTGGTCAGCGCCACGAGGGCCAGAATGGCCGCGATGTCCTGGACGATCAGGAAGCCGACCGCGATCCGCCCGTGCAGGGCGTCGATCTCCTTCTTGTCCGACAGCAGCTTGACGATGATGATCGTGCTGGAGAACGTCAGGGCCACCGAGACGTAGGCGGCGCTGACCACGGTCATCCCCAGGACCAGGGTGATGACGAACCCGATGCCCGCGGTGAAGACGATCTGGCCCAGCCCGGTGGCCAGGGCGACCGGCCCGGTGGTGCGGATCAGGCTCAAGTCCAGGCGCAATCCGACGATAAACAGCAGCAGGGAGATCCCGATGTGGGCCAGCAGCTCGATCTGGTCGTAGCTCTGGATGAACCCAAGGACCGCCGGGCCCGCGAGGATGCCGGTCGCCAGGAACATGATAATCAAAGGCTGGCGGAGCTTCTGCCCGATCACGCTCAGCACCGTGGCCAGACTCAGAATGGCGGCGGTTTCGTAGAATGTATTGCCCTGCATGACGTGCATCCTACACGCCGGCAGGCTCCGTGTTAAGTCCCGAGTTGAATCCAGACCCGTCCCCTGGCGGGCAAGGGGATTTCGAGCGTGAACTCGCCGGCGGATTCGGTCGGAAGAACAGACAGGGGTTGGCCGGTGAATCGATCCAGAGCGCGAAGCTCGCCGTGTTTCCCGAGGGGCATCGTGACGGTGACGATCACGTCCTGGTCGTTGAAGTTCTGGACGACGAAGCCGGCGCCGCCCGACGCGGAGTCGGAAAAAGGCAGATCGGGCCCCGTTTGGAGTTCCGCGTTTACGCGGTCTTGACCCGCCTGAAGGCGGAACTCCGAACCGCGCGCGTTGAAAGTCCCGTCGTTTCCGTTCTTCAACGACTCAGAGAACAGATGCAGCGTGACGCAACTCGGACCCGCAAGAGAGGGTCCGCCTGCGTCTCGGAAGGCGGCGCGAAGCCCGTCGAGCGCCGGACCGCCCAGCGCCAGTAGCCCGAGCCGACGGGGAGAGAGCAGGACCTCGCCGACCGCGTCGAAGTCCGCCTGGCTGTACGTGTGCGTGTTGAGCAGCGACAGGCGGCCTCGCGCAACCGGGACCGTGCGAAACAGCAGCAGCGATCTGCTCTCGCTGCTGCTGGCGATGTCGTCCGGCCGGTCCGCCGCGAGGGGCGACTCCAGATCGACCGTCGTCCCTTCGGGCGTCTGTCCTACACAGGCGGCGCGAGTCGGAGAGGATCGGAGATTCGGGTCCACGCCGAGCATTCGTGCAAGCCCGCTGCCCTCGGGCAGGGTCAGCAAGAGGCTCGCCGTGACGATGACGTTCGTCCCCTTGTCCAACGCGGCGATCACGCGGTCGAACAGGTTGGGATCGGCAGCCGCCTGTGCCGGCAGGAAGATCGTCGACGCCGACTCCGGGAACTCGTGGACAGGGATCAGAGGGATACCGAGCATGCCGAGGAAGTCCATGAGGTACATATCCCCGGCGGGATCGCTGTTGGGCGGCTTATACGCCGGGACGCCCACGACCGGATGCGTGCGGACGAAACCCGCCAGGTCGGCTAGTCGGTCGAACTGCTCGACGACCTTCGCGTGATCCGGGTGCCCCTGGACCACGTCGCCCAGATTGAAGAAGACCAGCTCGCGCGCCCCTGCCAGAACGCTCATGTACGCCTGGTCGAGGAAGTCGTGCTCGGCGCAGTCGCCGTGATCGAACCAGGCGGCGCCGATCTTCTCGCCCGCGATCCCGGCCAGCCAGCGGTAGTTGACGAATCCTTCATACGGCTGGACGAAGCCGAACCGCTGGGTGTTGCGCCCTCGCGTCTCCGTCCCCACCCACACCCGGTCGAACAGACGTGGAAGGGTCTGCGTGTCGTAACCGAACAGATGAAATCGATCGTACCATTGCGGATATTTGACGATCATCGTGATGTCGGGATTCACCTGCCTGGCCGGCTCGATGAAGACCGAGCGGGCCACCCGCGTCATCAGCTCCCGACGGTACTCGCCCCACGAGCGGTCCCCCTTCGCCTGGCTCGATTCGGCGCTCACGTCGCCCGTGCAGAGAAAGTCGTCGATGATGAAGGTGTCGAAGAGCGGCGCCGTCCTGCGGATGATCGACTCCAGGTCGCGCTGCGTCTTGGCGTTCTGCCAGTTGAACCAGTCGAGCGGTCCCTCCTGGCGAATGCCGACGTCGCCGCCGGGGACCGTAGCGATGCCGCCGACGACCTCGATGCCGTTGCCCTGGAGCCAATCGCGGACGAACACGAGATGCTCTGTCGAGACGGTGTGCCCACTGCGATAGACCTCGACGTAGAGCTTCGTGATGCCCATCCGCCGGATCGTGTCCCACGCCCGAGTGCGGAAGCTCTCGTCGACAGCGAGCTGCTCGACGTGGCCCGAGGTCACATAGGAACCCAGA
Source organism: Phycisphaerae bacterium (assembly GCA_017993835.1). Taxonomy (GTDB): domain Bacteria; phylum Planctomycetota; class Phycisphaerae; order Sedimentisphaerales; family Anaerobacaceae; genus PLanc-01. Next base: position 144,577 of record JAGOLX010000010.1, on the reverse strand, counting down.
CGGAGCGAGTCCACCCGACCTCGTGCCTTCTCGAACTGTGTTTGTGCCGGCAGAGCCGCCTGGGCCGCCGGGAGCAACCCGGCTGCGAACAGGCACATCGCCAAATGTGTGCGGACCATTTTTCCTCCCTGAAAGAAGGCTTGTCGAGCGTCCCGGCCGGTGTGGCTCACGGCTGGATGACGCGGCTGTAAACCCGAACGTCGTCGATCAGGCCGGCCCAGAACGTGCCCGGCTCGGCGTTGGCGCCGCTGCCGATCCGCAGGCCGGTCGTCTGGCTGGCCTGCGAGCCCTGCGTGTCGGTCTTGGCCATGACGCTGTCGACGTAGAGGGTGCGAGACGAGCCGTCCCAGGTCAGGCCGACCTGATGCCATTCGCCGTCGACGATTCCCACGTCGCAGACCAGATCGCGACTGCCGCGCCCGGCCGCCTTCAGTTGCGTCGCCAGGGCGCCCGTCGAGGCGTCCGCGACGAGCCAGTTCGCGCCGCCGGACTGCGAGAGGATCGTCTGGCCCGCGACGCCGCCCCGGACCCACGCGAAGACGCTGAAGACGCCCTCCGCCGGGTTGCGGACAAACAGCGTCGTGATCGTGTCGTCCAGGCCGTCGAGCTGGATCGCGCCGTTGAGCAGCCCGCCCGTCGGCTCCCAGACGGGACCGCCGACCAGCGTACCGTCATGGTCGCCCACGCTGTCGGAGGCGATGAGGCCCTCGCTTTCGTCGAGCTTCCAGTGAGCGAGGAAGGTGAAGTCCTCCGACCAGGTTTCGGAGTTGATCTTCTCTCCGGTCGTCATCACCTTGACATTGCAGGCGGCCAGGAGCGAGAACTGCTCCGCGTCGGCACTCGTGCCCCAGTGATAAGGGACCGCCAGCGTCGGCTGGATGGACTTCGTAGCCTCGGCGGCGTCCGCAGCATTCATCGTGTACGCGCTGCTGACGGGCAGGAAGGCGACGTCGATGTCCGTCACCGCCTTCACCTCCGGCGTCAGGTCCGTGTCGCCCGCCAGGTAGATCCGCATGCCGGCGATCTGGACGATGAAGCCCACCCAGTTGTTCGACTTGGGATGGTTCGTCTTCGTGAGGTTGTACATCGCGACCCCGGTGATGCGGACGCCCGCGACCTCGACGGTCTGGCCCGGCGCGAGGCTCTGCCCGCGGCCATAGGCTTTCACGACATCGGCGGCGCCGACGAATTCCGCCTTGCTCTTGGCGACCTTGGCGATGTCGGACGGCGAGTAATGGTCGCTATGGCTGTGCGTCACGAGGATCAGGTCGCCGTCGCGTGGCTCGACGTTCAGGTTGTACGGATCGACGTAGATCACCGTGTCCCCCGATGCGATCCGGACGCTCGCCCGGCCGTACCACGTGAGGTAGACGATTTGCGGGACCTCGTCGCAGCCGATGTCCGTCTGATTGCCACTGATGCGGGCGTGGCCGTCGATGTCGGTCTCGATGACGTCCGCCACGAAGGCGGGGTCGCCTGCGTCGATGCACGGCGAATCCGAGAGCAGGTGGTAGTTCCCGCGGACCCAGGCGAGCGTCGAATCGGCCAACCTGGCCCACGCGCCCGGCAAAACGAACTCGGGGTCCTCGTCGATGTTGCCTATGCCGTCGTAGCCGCCCTCGACGTTGCAGTAGGCCACCCTTGTCGCGATTGTGCCAAAGACCTGGCCGAACGCGCCCTCGGGACAGTTGCCGCGAATGATGGAGTTGGTCACGATGAAATCGCCGGAGACGCCGCTGCCGCGATTGCCCACAATCGTGCAGTGATCGACTATGGCATATGCCGTGCGGGCGTCCAAGATAGTCGTCACGATTCCGACGCCTTCCCCGCCGTTGCCTGCAATGATGCAGTTGACAACGGCCGCAGGACAGAGCTGCGAGATGCGTACACCCGCCTCCGTGTTGTCCAGAATGCGGCAATTCAGAATCGTCGGAGCCGTGTCGTTGCAGCAGATGCCACAGGTTGCGCCGGTGATCGTGAAGCCCGCGAGCACGGAATCGGCGCCCTCGTCGTTTGCGAAGGACACCGCGCACTCGTTCCCATCGATCACCGTCGAAGCGACCGCCCCGGAATCGCTCGGGTTCTGCGATCTCAGCGTGATCGCCTTGCCGGCGAAGTCCACGGTTTCGTTGTAGGTCCCGGGAGCGACCTCGATCACGTCGCCGTCGGCGGCCTCCGCAATCGCATAGCCGATGTCGTCATACAGGGTCCCGCGTGTTGTGTTCTCGACGGGTTGAGCCGCCGCAGCGATAGACGCCGTCAGCAGCAGACAAGCGACCGTGCACCCTATCGCAACGTTGTGTTCGTGCGTCTTTGACATGTCTGACACCTCCACCCTTCTGGCGTCGCCACCGGGTCGTGTCGCCACCCATCCGCGAGTCCGTTGTCCACGCTCGGGCGACGCTACCATCCGCTATTCTATCAGATGCTCCCCCTGCAGACAAGCGGTCGATCCAGGTTGGGGGCATGACCCTGGTTGCGACCTCCCGCAGGGCGACGAGACGTCGCCCCGACGCTGTCATTCCTGCACTGCAGTGACGCAATATCTTGTTTCTCTGACAAGCATCTCGGACAGGACACGCACACAGCCCCCGATACATAGGAATCGGAACGTCAGTTCCAATCGATGGCAGGCACGCCCGAAGCGGTCGTGCGAGGGGAGTTTTCCGCATTGCAGCCTCCGGCGTGAACGCGAGCGAAACGCTCGCTCACAGGTTTGACGCAGCACAGAGGACGTTGCGGTCCCCTTTGTTGCTGGTGGCTCCAAAGCGTCAAACTCCCGCCGCACCGCGCCGGACTCCGGATCGGTCCGTCCGTTCCTCTACAGCAGGCACTTGGGTTGCGGCCGAAGGCTGCTCCAAGCCAAGCAGGAATCCAGGAACCTTGGGACCAGGCGCGACCGGGAGAATGGATTCCCGCTTCCGCGGGAATGACAAGACGGGGGTCGGGCGCCATCCGGCACGGGGGTCACGCATGATCCAGCCGGGAGGCGGACGCGATGCAGGGATGATGGCCGGTCACACGTCGTGACTCTGTCATTCCTGCGCACGCAGGAATCCAGGAACCTTGGGACCAGGCGCGACCGGGAGAGTGGATTCCCGCTTCCGCGGGAATGACAAGATGGGGGTCGGACGCCATCCGGCACGGGGGTCACGCATGATCCAGCCGGGGGGCGGACGCGATGCAGGGATGATGGCCGGTCACACGTCGCGACCCTGTCATTCCTGCGCACGCAGGAATCCAGGAACCTTGGGACCAGGCGCGACCGAGAGAGTGGATTCCCGCTTCCGCGGGAATGACAGTCGAGGGTCTCCGTGAACCCCCATGGCACGCGAGCAAGAACAGTCCCGTGCTCAATCAGGTTCCGAGCACGCGGCGATCTGGCTCGTAGTGACGCCGTAAGGCGTTATCCGTAGCATGGGCGCGAGCGCCCATGATTCCGGATCACGGGCAAGATGCCCGTGCTACGGGTGGATGCCCTTGCGGGCACACTACAAGCGGGCTGTATCGGTGCAACCGTCTCAGTCCAGACGTCCGGGAGAGCCGCCCGGCTCGGCGCTGGGCCGCCAGGCAGTTGCATCGGAGTCGGCGGCGGGGTCGGCGGTCTGCGGGTCCGTCGCGGTCAGGGAGTAGCCGGTCCCGTCGGTGGCGGGATACCAGCCGTCCTCGTAGGAGACCGCCTGGATCGTCGCACCCAGGGCATCCTGCAGTTCGATCCGCTCGCCGGCGTTGCTCAGCGAGCCGGAATACTCGCCGGCGATGGGAAGGCCGGAGCCATATCGGGCCTCGAAGACAGCGAGATCCTTGACGACCAGCACACATCCGCCCGGCGAAAGCTCGACGCCGCCGAATTCAAAGTCCACGCCGTCGGAAATCCGGACCAGATCGAGACGGATCGTCTCGCTGCCGACGTTGGTCAGCTCGATGTACTCCGCGTTCGCGTCATCCGGACTGCCGGTGTCCTGGGGGTGGTACATGATCTCGCTGATTCGCAGGGAATCCGCGACCGGGCCTACCGCGAAGACCGCTTCGTTCGAAGCACTCCACGTCGCGCCCGACAGCGACCTGGCCTTCACCCGCGCGCTGTGTTCCAGCGAGATCGGCTCGGTGTAGAGCAGGGCCGTCGGAGAGACCCCTGCGGGCGCGCTCTCGCCCGTCGCGCCGCCCGACACCAGCTCGACCGAGATCAGGAAATCGGTGCTGGTCGTGTTGATATTCATGGCTTGGATAGCCAGGAGGTTCACGCCCGCTCGCAGCACGCCGAGATGGGCGCTGATGTTCGTTTCCGTGAGGGCGATCGACTGGTCGTCCGAGACCTGCTCGCTCGCAGCGGAGTCCCACGTCGGTTCGCCTGTGAACCGCGTTCGGGCCACTTCGACCCCGTTGAGATAGGCGACGAAGGCGTCGTCGCAGCGGGTCCGGATCGCCAGGCTGGAAAGGCCGGCACGCTGCTCGGAGGTCAGGGCAAAGGGAATTCGGATGTAGCAGGTCGTGTTCCGCCCGTACATCCCGGCCTCGACATCGATGGCGAAGTACGACTCGTAGCCGGTGCCCCGCTCGTAGCCAACTCCGCCCGCGCCCGCGGACCAGGCGGAATCGTTGAACGCGGGGTGGCTCCGCCAGGCGTCGTCGATCGCGCCGGTGGGGACGAATGCCCGCTTCGGGGCGCTCTCCGGAACCAGCACAACCGCATCGCCCGCGGAGGCGGCCACGCCGGGGATGCGGGGATCGGAGCCGTCGAGCGTGTACCAGACGGCGCCGCCGCCGGCCATCGCGAGGGCGTCCGCAGAGGAAACATAACCCCCGTGCTGATAGGAGCCGTTCACCGAGAACACGGGTGCGTCGACGTTGGGATACAGTCCCCGGTTGCGAAGCTGATTCAGGACGATCTGAGTCCGGATGGGGAAGTAGGTCTCGATCAGGTATCCGTTGACCTCGGCCCACCAGTCCTCCTTCGTATACGGATTGTTCGCCCGACTCGGTCTCTGGTCGCCCCAGCGGGCGGACTCCGCGATGATGGCCAGGTCGATCTGATTCGCGCGGGACAGACACAGGGCGATGGCCTTCTCGGGCGTCATCACGCCGGCGTTGAAGAAGTGCTTGTGCACATGGTCCGCGAACTCCATGCAGTACTCCGGATGCACCATCAGCTTCTGGTGCAGCCACTGCGGATTGAAACTGGAACGCGACTGGCCTGCGGACACGGGGGCCGTGCGGTCATCGTAGACATCTCGGTAGGTCCCGAGGGAATGCTCGTTGTCGTAGGCGAAGAAGATCCAGCCCTGACGGGACTCCATCGTTCTATTTCGGATCGCAAAAAAGTTGTTTGCCGAGCCGCCGCCCAGTCCCACCGGGGCGTCGTCGTTGCCCGTGAAGAAGATCCCGAGCATGTAGTCGATCAGATTGTCGAGATCCACGCGGACGGGCAGGGTCGGGTTGTCCGTGCCGTCGGGGTTCTTGCCCTGCACGGCGTAGTACTGCTGGTCGGTCGCGAAACCCTGCTGACACAGCGACCACAGCAGATACCATTCATCAATCGTGCCGTCCGTGGCGAAGTTCGGCGTGATGACGTCGTACTCCTCCTCCTCGCCGCCGAAATAGGTGGCCGCGTACGACGCCTCGGACCGCTCCTGCGTCTCGTAGAGGCCCCAGTACTGGCCGTTGATGTAGAGGTGATAATACCGGGTTCGCGTGTATGGCTGACCCGTCTCCCGCTGCAGATCCCGACAGAACTCCTCGCGAACGAACGTATTCTTCGCGCCGTTGTTGAAGGTGTCCACGCTCCAGGCGTAGTTCTGGGCGGTCCGCAGGTCCACATGCTCGAACTCGTCCGCGCCTTCGGAGTCGAACAGCGGGTACTTCAGCGAGGACGATCCGTACGCGCTTCGGAAGAACAGGCGGAACGAGTGCTTGGGATTGCTGCCCGTCCGGCTGAAGCCGCCGCGAATGCGGATCCCCGCGTCGATCTGGAAGCCCTCGCTCCCGTCCGGATTCACCAGCTCCACCGAGACGGGACGTTCCCAATCGCGCCTGTCCTCCAAGGCGTTGACGTAGATGCCCCTCGACGGATCGAACAGATTGGACAGGTTCGTCACCAGCGAAATCGACGGGATCGAGACCATCGCATCGTCCATGAGATCGTGGTACTTGGGATCGTTCACCACGTCGGGGTCCATGCCGTAATCGATCACCTGCCCGTTCACGCTGCCGGAAGGCCAGGGCGAACCGGGCGACGCCCCATTCGGAGACTGTCGAATGATGTCGCTGACGAACAAGTAGGTTTGCGTCTCGATGGTCGAGGCCCGCCAGCCGGGTCGCACAGCCGCGGCCCGTAGGCAGGTCGTCTTGCTGACCTGCAGAGGCCCGCTGTACACTGTCGCGGTGGAACTCGGACGCGTCGAATCGACCAGATAGGGATCGCTGCCATCCGTCGTGTAGTAGATCACCGCGTCGGGCGTGCCGCTGGCGATGGTGACCTGGACCGGACTGCTGTAGAAGCCGTGCCCCGGCGTGATCTGCGGCTCGTCGACAAACCCGGCGTACATCTGGACGTTCGACCCGCCGGGAGTGGGAAAGGCCATGAGCTGCCACGCGTCGGTCCCGTCCGGGACCCGGCCGTAAGACACATCCGCCCGTTGCTCGCCGAACGTGATGCTGTCCAGGATCGTGACGCCGTCCGCATCGACGAGAGCCAGTTCCTCGCCGCCGGCGTCGAGCGAGAAGTCCGCGTGGAGACCTTCCTGCGTGACATCCTTGTCGGCCCAGATGAGCAGAAGCCCATGGGCCGCGATCGTCGTTAGCGCGGTCTTGCCGACGGGAATCCGCCACTTCGTGAGATCGGACAGGTTGTCCGTCAGGTACATCCCCCCGACGTCCACCGCGACATCGCCGGGATTGTACAGTTCGATCCAGTCGTCGAATTCCCCCTGGGCATCGGGGAAGTAGTCCACGTTCGACGCCAGCAGTTCGTTGAGCACGACCCGGCCCGCCCCGGCAGTGCCGACGAGATCGCCGCTCGGGAAACCAGCCCCCGCCGGCGCGATTGGAAAAACCACGAGCAAGATCGACAGCAGAGCCTTCTTCATTATTCCCATAATTCCCTATCTTATCACAACAAAGCTGTCAGGGCAACCCTTGGCACGACGCGAGCAGCCCGATGGGACAACGTGTATCCGCGCAAATCGTGTGGGCATAAGCAGTTGAAGTCACGAAGGAACCAGACCGAGCCTGGCAACTCTGTCGGTCATGCGTTGGACGAAGGGCCGAGAATACGTATGTTTGACATGTTGACAGGGGGCCGATAGGTCCTATAATGAGAAAGGTTTCTGTGCAGCGTGTACCGGTTGGAGGAAGAGCCGTTGTACAGGGCCCGATGCGACAGGAGTGCGTTCGATTCACCACCCGAACTCGTGAGGAGTGCGAAGATGAAGAGGATCGTGTGTTTCCTTGTCTCGGCTGCCGCGCTCGTTCCAACTGCGTCCGTTCTCGCAGACGATGAACCCGTCATCCTGAATCCGGGGACCCTGTCCGGCTCGGTATCCCTCGTGGGGTACACGATCAAGTCTGTGACGGTCTACGCAATCGATACGGTCAAGCTCTATTCCGCGAACGTCACCGTGAATGTCCCCGCCGGGGCAAGCAGCATCGACCACACGCGGACCGTGGAAGGCGACCGCGACTATTACGTCATGGCGCGGACGGCTGGATCGATTGGAACCGCCGGGAAGAACACGAGGTGGTAGGCATTGCCATTGCTTGGAGGTGGGCACAATGAACCAGCGAATCAGAATCTGCGGAATGGTACTCTGCCTAATGGTGGTCACTAGTGGACAAGGCGTTGTCTTCACGGAAGCTGTGCAGATTGCTGTAGACGACTATACCTATGATGGTGCTGATGTGACCGTTGACGGTTGTTTGCTGACAATCGACGGGGCCCACAGTTTCAGTGCTTTCGCCGTCGTAAATGGAGGTTCTGTCACACATTCTCTCGCGGGCTACTTATCGCTCACGATTACTGGCGATGTGATTGTGGAGGCGGGCGCGTCCATCAACGTCGATGGCAAAGGCTACGCCTCGGGCTCAGGTCCGGGAAAGGGCAGCAACGGTTCCAACGCCGGGGGGGCGGGTCACGGCGGCACAGGAGGAAAGGGAAGTGCGGCGGGCGGCGCAGTCTACGACCTGTTGGATGACCCGTCGATGGCTGGCAGCGGAGGCGGCGTAGGTGTCTACTCGACGCCCTGGGGCAGCCATTCTGCGCGGGGCGGCGCGGGTGGAGGTCTTGTGCAGATCTCGGTGGACGGCGAGTTTCGGGTGGACGGTGTCATCAGTGCGAACGGAGGAACCGGCCAGGCGGTCCATACGAGGAGCGGCGGTATGCCGAACCGACATATCTACTACTCTGGGGGAGGTGGGTCTGGCGGAACGATCAAGGTCATCACGCATAGGCTCTCGGGGGGCGGTTCTATTACTGCCATGGGTGGCAACGGCGGGTTCACCGACCGTGCGGGCGGTGGAGGCGGAGGTCGCGTCGCAATTAGTTGTGATGAGCTTGCATACGACGTGGATGGGATATCGGTGGCAGGTGGACTCGGACTGGAGTCCGGGGAGTCAGGGACAGTCCTTTTGAGCAGGCCCGGTGGCATTATCAGACTTCTATGTGACATGACCATCGGTGCGGGCGAGACGTACTTTGACGGGTCTGATCTGGTGGTTGATGGGTGCACCATTACCATGAATGGCAGGCACACGTTCCATAGCCTGCAAATCGTAAACGGCGGGCGAATCATACACTCGCCAGGGGAGCTCGGTGTCGAATTGGATGTATTGACCGATCTATCAGTTGATGAGGGGTGCTACATATCAGCCGATGGCAAGGGATACGGTGCTGAGGCCGGTCCGGGCAGGGGCATGGGTGATGGGAACGGAGGTGGCGCCGGTCATGGCGGTAATGGAGGGGCAGGAGGAGCAGCAGGAGGGGAGACCTACGATTCCGTGGACGATCCGAATCTCGTGGGTAGTGGTGGGGGCACCGGTAAATGGCAATTCTTCCCGGGGATATTCTACTATGGTCAAGGTGGCTCCGGAGGTGGGCTCATCCAGATCACAGTGGGTGGCCAGCTACGACTCGATGGCAGGATCACGGCGGATGGGACCGCCGGTCAGGCAGACACAGGCATCACTGGCACAGGCCTGCGGGGCTACTGGTCCGGCGGGGGCGGTTCGGGGGGCGCCATTTGCCTCGATGTCTTCAGACTTTCGGGCACTGGGTCGATCAGCGCGATCGGCGGCGATGGTGGCTGGCTTGATCGAGCCGGCGGCGGCGCGGGTGGGAGGATCGCCATCTCCTACGGCGATCCGATGAGCAGCTTCAATACCTCGAACATCAGCATCAATGGAGGTAATGGCCTTCATCCCGGAGAGTGTGGCACTATATGGATCAATGGAAGGGTGCGTGGATGTGGGTTTGCGGTCTGGATAGAGACTCCTCAGAACAATTCTCAATTTGCCCCAAGCGAGACGATCACATTTGAAGCTGCCAATGCAAACGGCGAACCACCTGTGTTATACACTTGGACATCGAGCATTGACGGTGACCTGGGCGAGGGCCAGACACTCGACGTGGCGTCGCTCAGCGGCGGTGGGCACATGATTACCCTATCAGGCACTGACTTGAAAGGCGCGTCTAACCAAGATCATATCAATGTCAGGGTTGGTTTCCAGTTGACTGTTACATCAAGCAGCGGAGGATCTGTAACCACCCCTGGCGCAGGCGTGTTCGCATACGATGAGGTGAAAACGGTGCTGGTCACAGCCTTGGCGGACGCCGGATGGACGTTTGCCGGCTGGAGCGGCACGGCGGTCGACGCGGGCAAAGTGGCCGATCCAAGTGCTCTGAGCACCACCGTTATAGTGGACGGTGATTACACGCTCCATGCGAACTTTGTCAGTGATGTTGCACCAGAACTTCCGGATCTGGCCATCAGTGCCGAGGATATCCAGTTGCTCGCGTATGATGCTGGTGACAGCACGATCACCATCGACGCGGCGATTCACAATGTTGGCGCGGCAACAGCCTCTGGCGTTATTGTCCGTTTCTACGAATTCAACGCTCTCCTGGCCGAAGCCGAAGTCGCGGAACTTCCTGCCGGGGACATGAACAGCGTGCGGATCACCATCCCCATGCCTGCACCGGGAGAGCGACTGATCCAGGTTGTCCTCGACCCACTTGATACCGTTGAAGAGCTGGATGAGACCAACAACCAGGCCACGCGGATCCTGCTCGTCAATACAGGCGGTATCACCGAGGGGTACATCCTGATCACCGGCAGCGTGCCGCCTTCCGTGTGCAGCGGCAGTTCCTTCTTGGTAACGGGTACCGCGGTCTACGATCTGTATGTGGGTGACGTCCGTTACACCGACTACGCCGTCAAAGGAGGCATGGTCGCAATGACCGTCACAGGCCCAGACGGACAGCAGCGGTCTTACGGGGGTCATCACACCAATATCTATGGCGCCTTCTCCCAGGTGCTTCAGGCGCCCGGAACACTCGGAATCCACCGCCTGTTGATCACGGTCAGCGACAACACCTTCATTGGCAAATGTGAGTTGGTCTTTGACGTCAACGAGTGTTCGATTACCGATCCTCCCCCACCACCACCCTATTATCCCGGCGGCGGCGGTGGAGGTGGTGGAGGCTCAGGGTACTGGGTTCCTCCTGATCCAGGAGGAGGAGGCTCAACCGAATGGACTTGGGTATGGACAGAGAGGCCGCCTGGTGTGCCTGACAGCGATGTGTACGTCTATTCGGAAGACATACACTTCTCGATAAACCATCCGGATCCAGAACAGGAAATCACCATCTTCGCCGAAATCCACTACTGGGCACAGAGTACGGGTCTCGTTGCACATAACGTGCCGATCAACATATATGCCACCTATCCAGGAGAGGATAAGATCAAGATCGGCGAAACCGTAATCGACGAATTGACTGTTGGCTCGCCTGATTCTGGCTCGGAATACGTGTTCACCACCTGGAAGAATAATCGGGAGGGGATCTACATTATCGAGGTGGAGGTCGATCCCAGCTACAGCGAGCAGAACATGTTGAATAACGCCGCCACCCGAGCCATCATTGTCGGAGACCTGGGGCACCCCTGGGGCGCCATTGAAGGACAGGTCAGAGAGGCATTGGGAGGCGTCGATGATGTCATCGTGGATCTTTATGATGCTGGCCAGATGATATTGATCGAAAGCACAGTGACGGATCATGGCGGGTACTACCTGTTCACCAACCTCCCCGCAGGAACGTATCAGGTGCATATTCGCGTGCCCGACGGATATGTGGCCGATGCACAGACCAAGCCCGCCGAAGTCGTGGCCCTGTCGATCACTACCGTGAATTTCTTCCTGTCCCAAGCCGTCGAGGTAGGGGTGGACATTTATCCGAACCGCACGCCGAACCCGGTCGTTCTCGGCACCGACTACACGATCTACGTCGCCTTGCTGGGCGCCGAGGGCTTCGCGGTCACGGACGTTGATTCCTCGACGGTCCGCTTCGGCCGCACGGGGACGGAGGCCAGTCCGGTGCGGGAGCCCGTGATTCGCGACATCAACGGCGATGGGTTCGCCGATGCGCTCTACGGATTCAAGACCTTTGAGTGCGGCTTCGAACTGCTGGATACGAAAGGTTGGCTCACCGGGTCCACCGCAGCAGGTGTCCCCATCAAAGGCAGTGATTCGGTCGAGGTGGCTCCCTGAACGGCGGCGCATGCGATGAAGCCGCCGGTTGCGGACGATTGCTCTGGCTCAGGTGCTTTTTCGGAAGGAGGACGATGAGAATGAGATGTCAAACATACGGCGATGTCTTGCGAATCGCCATCGTGTTGTTGTGTTGCGGCCAGGCGGCCCTGGGTGGTCTTACGAACAACACGTTCGAGACGGGCAATCTGGCCGGCTGGACGTCGAGCGGCGCCGGGCCGGGCCTGCTGTGCGATCCCGCGGCGGTGACGCGACAACTGTCCCGCGATTTCCTCGCTCCGGTCGCGGAGGACTGGCTGCCCACCGAGGGCAGTTACTTCGCCGCTCTCTGGAGCACCAATGGGGTGGATCTTGGATCGACGCTGGGCCAGAGTTTCACAGCCGAGGCGGGAGCGACGCTGCGGTTCGACTACTTCTTCGACTTTGGAGACGTCGCTCCCTTCTACGATACCGCTACGGCCACCCTGACCTGGTCCGGCGGCAGCGTGACGCTCTTCGAATACAACACGGCGGGCCACGAGCTGGAAGACGACGAAAACGTCGGCTGGACAACGCTTTCCTGCATCCTGCCGGCCGACGACACCTACACGCTGCTGTTCACACTCGCCGACTACGACGGCACGTTCGAGTCGATTCTCGGCGTGGATAACGTACGCCTGGCAGTCATCCCTGCTCCGGGCGCGATTCTGTTGGCTTCCATCGGGGCCGGCCTGCTCCCTCGGCTGCGCAGACGCCGGATGCTGTGAGGTCCCTTGGGCGCCTGGCGTCTGAGGGGCTGTGATCGCCGCTTCCGAACCCGGTGGTCCCGTGTGACGGCCGGAGTATGTCCTCGCCGAACGCATCCACCTTTGCGCTACACAGGCGTCCCCCTGTGTGGTGCTTCGCCCATCCCCTCTCCCGGCGCGTACCACGCGTTGATCCCCGCTTCGACCTCGGCCCGGGTCCGGGCCTTCATGAGCGTCGCGAGCACGTGCCGCCGCTTCGGGTGCCGGCGGGCGTAGAACACGAGGAACTTGCGGAAATACCCGACCGCGCGATGCTCCGGGTACCCGTCCGTGACGCGTCCGAGGTGCTCGAGCAGGATGTCCCGCTGTTCCGCCAGACTGGGCGGCGGCGGCGCCGGCCGGCCCTCCCAGATGCAGCGCAGCTCGCGGAAGACCCACGGATTGCCGATCGCCCCGCGGGCGACGACGAAACCGTCGAGTCCGGTCCTCTTCAGCAGGTCGATGCTGGCCTGCGGATCGAAGATGTCCCCGCTGCCGATGATCGTCGCCGACGGGAACCGGCGCTTGACCGCCGCAAGGATGTCCCAGTTCGCCTTGCCGCGATAGAGCTCCGACACGGTCCGACCGTGGATCACCAGCGCATCGACGCCCAGCTCGACCGCGCGGGCCACGATCTCCCAGAAGTTGTCCTGCGCGCGGATCGAGTAGTCCATCCCGATGCGGAGCTTGACCATCATCGGACAGGCAACCGCGTCGCGCACCGCCTTCACGACGCCGATCGCGACGTCGGGATCGTCGAGCAGCGCGCCGCCGCGTTTGCGACGGAGGACTTTCGGCGCCGGGCACGCACAGTTCACGTCGATCAGGTCATATCCCACGGCGACGAGCCCCCTCGCGGCCCTCGCCATCATCGCGGGCGTTTCGCCGAGGATCTGCGCCCCTACCGGGTGCTCGTCCGCTCCCGGCTGAAAGCACGGCATCGCCAGCACTTCCGGCCGGGCTACGCTCTTGTCCAGCATGACGTCGGCCAGCGCGAACGGGCACCCGAACCGCCTCGCGAACATCCGCATCGGGTAATCGCTGTACCCGCTCAGCGACGCCTGGAAGAACGGCACATCCAGCGACAGGCTCCCCAGTTTCAGACCGACGGTGCTGCCCATAGTCCCTTCATCATATCCCGGACCAGATCGCCCCCTGCCCCCAGCGGACACAAGACGCGACACAACTCGACCTCCCATTCTGCCGCCCGCCGGGTGCCCGGTCAACTCCCCGCTGGACACGCGGAGCACATCTGATACAATGGGAGCGAGATCGCAAACCGCCCGGAGAACCAAGGAGAATGGAATGCGAATGCCCGCTGAGGAAAAACGGGAGAACCATGAAAAAGGAAAAGCCGCAGGACGTGGGTTGCACGCGCTACGGCGGTCGCCCGAAGGCTGGTGCCTGCGAATCTTTCATCTTGTTGTGAAAAACCAACAGGCGCGGATCAGTTACAATGATCACATTGTCGCGATCTTCTGCACGGAAGGCAAGACGGATTTCTGATTTATTCTGCGCGACTCATCGTTCTTGAGGGAGAAGCAAATGAAGCTATTGGGATTGGACATCGGGACGAATTCGGTCGGTTCAGCATGGGTCGATACGGAGCAACACACCATCAAGATGGGCGTCAGTGTCTTTCCCGCCGGTGTCGAAGAACGCGATGACAGGCGAGGCGCTCCCAAAAACCAAGCCAGACGAACCTACCGCAGTCAGCGCCGCAGCATCGCCCGGCGGGCACAACGCAGGCATGAGATGCGCACGTGGCTGCTGGAAAGCGGATGGATGCCAACCGATGAGAATGCTTACCAGCAATGGGTACAACTCAATCCGTGGATGCTCCGCGCCGAGGGCCTGTGTCGGCCATTGAGCGCATCGGAGTTTGGTCGCATCCTGTTGCACATGGCCCAGCGACGAGGCGCATACGGTTTCGATGTCGAAGAAGACGATCAGGACGCGGGGAAGATCAAAGAAGCCATCGATCATACGCGACAAACGATGCGAGAACAAGATGCGCGCACGTTCGGCGAATTGATGGCAATCATCTATCGCGAACGCAGGAAAGCCGTAGGGCATAAGGGAAGGGAGGCGCACCTGCCGATACGAAACCGAACGAACGCCGCCAAGGAGCCGATCTACGAATTCTGTGCCGATCGTGACCTAATCCATGAGGAGTTTCAGGCATTGTGGAACAAGCAGCGATCTTTCGACGGCGAGCTTGCCCGCCAGTTGACCGATGAACGTCTTCGACAACTCGACGAGAATAGGGGCGACGAGACATGGCGAACCAAGGGAATGCTGTTTGGGCAGCGGAACACATACTGGAACGCCGGCGTGCTCGGACGCTGTGACCTGGAACCGACGGATATGGGTTGCCCGCGTATCGACGTGCACGCACAGGAGTTCCTTGTAATTGAGACCGTCAACAACATCAGGATCATTCCGCCCGGGCAGGCGCGACGACCGCTGGATGTAGATGAGCGGCGGGCGGTGGTCGACCTCTTGCGCCGCCAGAAGACCGCCAGTCCGGCGACCGTCCGCAAGGCGCTGGGTATCCATAAAGGACCCGCCAAGACGCAATATTCCCTGAGTCTCGATGCCGACCCGAAGCGGGGCCTGAACACGGACTGGTTCTATCGTGAGGTGATTTGTCATGCTGTGGGCCCGTCGACGTGGGCAAGCATAACTGACAAACAGAAGGACTCGATCAATCGAGCGATCCTCAAGCTCGACCCGAAGCAGCCAGACCACCACACGCGTTTTCAAAAAGGCTGTCACGACTGGTGGGGCCTTGACGAGGGGCAGACCCAACGCCTGATCACGGTCTGGGAATCCCGACCTAATCCCAACATCCGATTGCAGCTCTCCAGGCGAGCGATTCGGAACCTGCTGCCGTACATGTGCGATGAAGGCGTCACCGTCAACGAGGCCCGCAAGCGGTTTGCCGAAGATGCGGACAACGGCGCGACACCCGAACAACGCAGCCGGTACGGTTTTGCGGGAACGCGACCGAGCGGTGCCATTCGACGGTTCCAACAGAAGCACCCCAACCTGCTGCCCCCAGCCCCACAGACCCTGAGCAATCCGGTGGTCCGCAAGGCGATCCATGAAGTCCGACGCCACGTGCAAGCCTATCTGCGCCGGTTCGGACGGCCGGACCGCGTTGTTATCGAATTGGCGAGGGAGGCAAAACTGCCAGCCAAGGTCCGTAACGACCAGTTGGCGGCGAATCGTACACGAGAGAAGAAACGCAACGAGATCATCGCGCAGTTCGGGCTGGGCGGACTAACCCGAACGCAGCAGGAGAAGGCCGTCAAGCGGGTGCTCCTGTGCCAGGAGCAGGGACAGCAGTGCGCGTACTGTGGCAACGGAAACAACACGATCACGGAAAAGGCGGCCGCCGAAGGGATTGAAGTGGAACTCGATCACATCATTCCCGAAAGTCGGGGCGGTGGCAGCGGCCTGAACAACCTGGTTCTCTGTCATACGCGGTGCAACCGCGGCAAAACCAACCGGACGCCAAAGGAATGGCTCTCGAAAGAACAGTTCGCCAAGCTGGAGCAACGCCTGAGCCATCTCAAGAAGAGCAACCCGGTCAAATGGGACAACCTCCACAAGGAGGTCTCCGATATCACGGCGTTTGCCGAGTCCCAACTGACCGACACAGCCTATGCGTCCCGCCAGGTGGCCGACTGGCTGCGAAAGGCCCTTTACGGTGACGAAACGGACGGCAACCGGTGCATCTTTACAACGAAGGGACGCTATACACCGTGGCTGCGACGCGACTGGGGGTTATATGCAACCGGCGGAACCAAGAATCGAGGCGATCACCGAGAGCATGCGCTCGATGCGATGGTCGTCGCTCTCAGTGGCCCCGAACGATTGCAGGACCTGGCACATGCTGTCCAAGCCTTCGAATTGAGCAGCAGCGAAGGCATGACCGCGCCAAAACGTGAGGCGCTACCTCCCCCTTGGAGCGATGCTGAGACATTCCGCGACCAGGTCATGGATGAGTTCAGCCGCCTGCTGGTGGCCCACAGACCTGCACAGCGAAAGATCACCGGCTCGCTCCATAACGATACGATATATGGGCCTGTCCTCGACAGCGACGGACGTCTGACGCGTTATGCGACCATCAAGAGATTCGCCATCGAACTGACGCCAAAGCATTTGCGTGTGCCGAAGGGTTGGGATGAGCTGCGGCGCCAGTTGGAGACCGCACCGAACACGACAGCACGAAGAACCCTCCGACGCAGAATGCTGGCGCTCGAAGACGTCAAGCCGGAGAAATCGGGTGTGGTGCGAGACCGGTGGTTCCGCGAGGAACTGAGGCAGTGTCTTCGAGAGAACGGCCTGGACCCCGATCACTTCACGCCCAAGCAGATGAAAGAGCTCGTACTGAACAAGGGCATCTGTTTGGGAAGCGGTGCGCCTGTTCGGCGGATTACCCTGTTGCGTGCGCCGTCCGTCGTGGAAATTCGCAGGAAGCAGTGGGACGACCGCGCAGGCCGGAAGGTCTACGATGACCGCCCGCAAACGATACGTCTCTACGAACCCCAGAACAACCACCACATTGAAATCCGGGAGAACGCCCGGGGCAAGTGGATCGTCGCAAGAGAACAAGGTGTGGTCACGACATACGAGGCGGCCAACCGCGTCAGACCCTCAAAGGCCTCTGGCCGGAGCCCGCAACCGGCCGTCAGCCGACACGACACCGCCGAGGGCCGATTTATCATGTCGCTGTCCATCGGTGAGATGGTACGAATGCGCCATCCGAAGACGAGGACCTTGGACTACTTCGTCGTCTTCATGATCGATGGCATCAAGAAGCAGATCCATTTCACGCCCCATTGGGATGCAGGACGGAGCCAGCAAACCGATCAGACGCCGGTTCGCGAAGATATATCCCTCTCTCCTGGGCAATTGCAGCAGCTTGGAGAATCCGCGCAGAATACACCACAAAAAGTCTGGGTCGGCCCTCTCGGCGGTTGGAGGGAACTCCGACGCGACTGACCAGAATGCTCCGGTTGCCATGTCAAGTGGCCCTTTGATTCTGTCGATAGTGCAAAAGGAGACTACCGACATGCTGATCTTGAGGGGTCACGCCGGTGATCAAGCGTATCGTCGAGATATCGTCGGCACGGACGTTTCTATCGGTCAAATACGGGCAATTGGTCATCAAGGACAATGGCAACGAGCGGTCGCAGATTCCCTGTGAGGACATCGGCATCCTGCTCATCGACCACCAGGGAACGACCTACACGCACTGCGTCTTCACAGAGTTATTGGACCGCGGAGCCGCGATCGTCCTTTGTGGAGGCAAGCACCATCCGGCGGGCATGCTCCTGCCCCTCGAAAGCAATTGCGAACAGAACGAGCGGTTCCGCACCCAAATCGAAGCCAAGGGCCCTGTCAAGAAGCAGCTCTGGAAGCAGATTGTCCAAGCCAAGATCCGCCATCAGGCCAGAGTCCTCGGCCAGGGCTGCGAGACCTACGATGCACTCATGACCCTCCGCCAGAAGGTCCGTTCAGGCGATCCGCAGAACGTCGAAGCCCAGGCCAGCCGGAAATTCTGGCCGTCTTTCCTCCAGGGCATCGAGTTTCGCAGAGACCCCGACGGCGCTCCGCCCAACAACCTCCTGAACTATGGTTACACTGTCATCCGCGCCGCGGTCGCGCGGGCCTTGTGCTCCGCGGGATTGCTCCCCTGCCTGGGGATTCACCACCACAACCGCTACAATGCCTTCGCTCTTGCGGACGACGTGATGGAGCCCTTCCGCGGATTCGTCGAGTCGAAGGTCAGGGAGATCTGCGAGAGCGACGGCCCCCCCGCCGAATTGACGCAACCTTTGAAGGCGAGATTGCTGGAGGTGCTGTATCAGCCTGTCATGATCGGCGGATCGGAGGGACCGCTCATGGTGGGCCTGCATCGCACCGCTGCCTCCCTCCACCGCTGTTTTGCGAGCGAAAAGCACGTGCTGGAGCTTCCGGAACTATGATCTTGAGCGGGTATCGAGCCGTGTGGATCTTCGCCATGTTCGACTTGCCGACCGACACGAAAAAAGCCCGAAAAGACTACACGGATTTCCGCAAACACCTCTTGAAAGACGGCTTCACCATGCTACAATACTCCGTGTATGTTCGGCATTGTTCCAGCGAGGAAAACGCCGATGTCCACTACAGCCGCATCAAAAGCTTCTTGCCGGATGATGGCGAGGTTCGGCTCATCACCATCACCGACAAGCAATTCGGGCGCATGGAAACACACTGGGGAAAAATGCGAAAACCCGCTCCGCCTGCGCCCAGACAACTCGAATTATTCTGACGGGTCGGATCGCAAACCCTTGGAGGCCAAGGGTTTGCGATCCGACCATTGTAACTGATCCGCGTCTGAGGGCAAGTCACAACATCCGTACCGTCGCACGCCGGCCGGTGCGAATTGTAACTGATCCGCGTCTGAGGGCAAGTCACAACGGCAACTCACCGAGGGTCGCGTGGCCGCGGATTGTAACTGATCCGCGTCTGAGGGCAAGTCACAACCGAGGCGAGCCGAAGCCCGGCCAGGAGAGCATTGTAACTGATCCGCGTCTGAGGGCAAGTCACAACTGCCCCCTGCCTTGGCCGTATAGACATTCATTGTAACTGATCCGCGTCTGAGGGCAAGTCACAACCGTCGATGACGCTCTGTCGGGCTGCCTCATATTGTAACTGATCCGCGTCTGAGGGCAAGTCACAACCCACGAGGTCGATTCCTTTCGAGAGGACGGATTGTAACTGATCCGCGTCTGAGGGCAAGTCACAACAGCGGCTCCGCATTGCCTATCGGCTGCTCTATTGTAACTGATCCGCGTCTGAGGGCAAGTCACAACTGTCGATGACGTTGGACGAACACTCGACGGATTGTAACTGATCCGCGTCTGAGGGCAAGTCACAACCAACTGCGATGGATGATCGACGACATGCAAATTGTAACTGATCCGCGTCTGAGGGCAAGTCACAACCGTCGATCGTGAACTGCGGCAGGGCACGGAATTGTAACTGATCCGCGTCTGAGGGCAAGTCACAACACCAGATAGGTCGTCGCCCTGGGGTTCGCGATTGTAACTGATCCGCGTCTGAGGGCAAGTCACAACCAAGGGACCTCGCTGTGCCGCACCAGGCCGATTGTAACTGATCCGCGTCTGAGGGCAAGTCACAACACGGCGTGCGCCGCAGGGGCAGTGTCACAGATTGTAACTGATCCGCGTCTGAGGGCAAGTCACAACGACGAAGACGCTGACCTGGTATGCGGCGATATTGTAACTGATCCGCGTCTGAGGGCAAGTCACAACCATCACGGGATTGCCGTCGTGATAGAGTCTATTGTAACTGATCCGCGTCTGAGGGCAAGTCACAACTGCGAGACGCCAGACGCAGCCGGAGTCGCCATTGTAACTGATCCGCGTCTGAGGGCAAGTCACAACCGCCAGGTACGTCGCCATGGTGAGGCCTACATTGTAACTGATCCGCGTCTGAGGGCAAGTCACAACGGCGACGGAGGTCACCCGCTACGGGGACGCATTGTAACTGATCCGCGTCTGAGGGCAAGTCACAACGATGGCTCGGCGACGCTCAAGCTCAAGGCGATTGTAACTGATCCGCGTCTGAGGGCAAGTCACAACACCAGCAGACCCGCCTCGTAGAGGGCCGGGATTGTAACTGATCCGCGTCTGAGGGCAAGTCACAACTAATGAACCGCTTAGGACACGCAGGCCGCTATTGTAACTGATCCGCGTCTGAGGGCAAGTCACAACGAAATGGACTTCAGGGTCTTCGTCCGGTTGATTGTAACTGATCCGCGTCTGAGGGCAAGTCACAACGCCGAGGCGTATACCTGCTTGCCCACGTCATTGTAACTGATCCGCGTCTGAGGGCAAGTCACAACTCCCTTGTCGTGCGGGAGGCCATGCTGTGATTGTAACTGATCCGCGTCTGAGGGCAAGTCACAACCCGCTCTGCCTGGATTCGTTCCGGTGATGGATTGTAACTGATCCGCGTCTGAGGGCAAGTCACAACGGTGGGATCGTAGAGCTTTCGGCCCATCGGATTGTAACTGATCCGCGTCTGAGGGCAAGTCACAACATGGAGATGGTGGAGTTGTCCAGGGAGGCGATTGTAACTGATCCGCGTCTGAGGGCAAGTCACAACACGGGCACGAGTGATGGGCTGTTCCTGTCGATTGTAACTGATCCGCGTCTGAGGGCAAGTCACAACAGCGTCAGATCGGCCAGTGCATACCGGATCATTGTAACTGATCCGCGTCTGAGGGCAAGTCACAACCACGGGACCCCGCATTCAGGCGTAGCCCAGATTGTAACTGATCCGCGTCTGAGGGCAAGTCACAACTGAGAAGAACGGATTTCCGAGGTTGTCACGATTGTAACTGATCCGCGTCTGAGGGCAAGTCACAACGGTCCCGGTGATGGCCTGGTTATCACACAGATTGTAACTGATCCGCGTCTGAGGGCAAGTCACAACGGGCCGCGGCGACGAGCACCTCGGCGGGTTATTGTAACTGATCCGCGTCTGAGGGCAAGTCACAACCGAGATGGTTGAGTTGTCCAGGCTGGCTGATTGTAACTGATCCGCGTCTGAGGGCAAGTCACAACCAAGAAACGCGGGAACCTGGTCGTGACCTAATTGTAACTGATCCGCGTCTGAGGGCAAGTCACAACGGGCTACTGGAAGCTCTCCTCCGATCCCGAATTGTAACTGATCCGCGTCTGAGGGCAAGTCACAACTCAATCGACTGGCGGTCTTTGCGCCCTCGTATTGTAACTGATCCGCGTCTGAGGGCAAGTCACAACCGGTACGAGCATGTGGGCTGCACGGCAGAGATTGTAACTGATCCGCGTCTGAGGGCAAGTCACAACCGCGACTTGGTCATAGACCGCCGGTCCTCGATTGTAACTGATCCGCGTCTGAGGGCAAGTCACAACACTCATTACACGCTATGGATTCTTCACTCTATTGTAACTGATCCGCGTCTGAGGGCAAGTCACAACCTCTTCCTCACTCGACGGTCCTTCGCCACTATTGTAACTGATCCGCGTCTGAGGGCAAGTCACAACCCGACCGCGTCCACCGTCTCGGATGTCCCGATTGTAACTGATCCGCGTCTGAGGGCAAGTCACAACTGGATATTCTATATCCCCAAAACCACGCAGATTGTAACTGATCCGCGTCTGAGGGCAAGTCACAACAGGCTCCGCTCGATGCCGTGATACCGTCCGATTGTAACTGATCCGCGTCTGAGGGCAAGTCACTGAGCGGGGTCACCAAAAGCGATGAGTGGCCAAGGGGCCACTCATCTATGACGACGCATGGGCGTCTGGTTGCAAGGCTGACGTTATGTCCGTATCACGTTCGCAAGTCGCCGTAACTGGGTCTCGGCCCTTGTTCATCCTCAGCCGCGGCGGCATCGTCCCGGGCCTCAGCAGGCAGAACACATCCCTCAAGTGATACTTGTGCTCTTCAGTTGGCCCAAGCTTCGGCCGCCGCGTTATTCACGAGTATAGACGACCGTCGCGGAGGCCTTATTGCAGACGGAGAAGAATATTTCAGGTTTTTTCTGCGGCGGCCCACGACCAGAGGTAATAGGCCGGGATGCCCAGCAGGATGCTGGCGAGACTGTAGAACGAGGGTTTTGGCCACTGTCTGAACGCGAACCCGGCCATGAAGGCGGTGACGATCATGAAGACCGCGGGCACGACGGGGTATCCAGGCACGCGGAACGGGCGCTCCATCGTCGGCCGACGCAGGCGAAGCACGTAGACCGCTCCGATGAACAGTAGTGCGAAGAGCGACAATCCCACGGAGGCGTACTTGTAGAGGTTCTGGAAGTCCGTCGCGAACAGGATCAGCACCGCACAGAGGCTCTGAAGGGACATCGCGTACGTGGGGACCTGGCCCTTGGCGCTGAGATGGCCGGCGAGGGCTGGGAATAGGCCGTCCTTTGCCATCGCATAGTACACCCGCGGGCCCGTGATGACAAACGCACTGACCGTCGCCAGAAATGCCAGACCCAACAGGATGGAGAAGACGCTGGAGGCCCCCTGCCCGAACAGGTTCTCGACCGCCAGTTGGGGAACCCGCTCGGCGTTCTCGAATCCCACGTCGGCCAGAGGCACCGCGTAGGCGAAGACGAGATTGAGCGCCAGATACAGGACGACCACCGACCCGGCTCCCAGCAGCAACGAACGCGGGAGAGTCCTGGCGGGGTCTTTGACCTCGCCCGCGACGTAGCTGGCGGCGTTCCACCCGCTGTAGGCGAACATGACGTAGAACAGTTGCGTCATTGCGGTCCCCAGGCCGATGTCTCCTATCGGTTTTCCCTCCACGATGTGCGAAATCTGCCCCTTGCCGAACAGGAATGCCGCGACCGCCAGGGCCACGAACAACCCCAGCTTGAGCATCGTGGTGAGATTCTGCGTCCAGGCGGATTGACGATGGCCGAACAGGTTGGGCAGCGTGATCGCGACAATGATGATTGCGGCGACGATCCGGACGAGAAGCTCCCTCTCCCTGCCGGCCAGTCCGAAGGGCGTCAGGAGGTACATCGCGGCGATGTAGCTCGCCACCGCCAGCGGCGCGGAAAAGCCGAGGAAGAACGACGTCCAGCCGGAGAGAAAGGCTGGCATCGGGCCGTAGGCCTCGCGGAGGTAGACGTATTCGCCGCCCGCGCGGGGCAACGCGGCCGCCAGTTCCGCGATACACAGCGCCCCGCACAAGGCCAGCAGGCCACCCAGCGCCCACAGCCCGAGGATCAGCGGGTAGTTCCCGAGCGAGAGCATCATGTATCCGGGTGAGATGAGGATTCCCGTCCCCACCATGCTGGCGATCACCACGTAGGTCGAAGTGGACAGTCCGAACTTCCGCTTCAATTCTTCTGTTGGCATTCGTCTTGCCCTCACGACATCCGTACCTGCGAATCCTCACGCATTAAGATAACGCCTGACGGCGTCACTACGAACGGAGCCGTCGACGGACGGCTTCGATATGCGCCGGTGTCGTGCCGCAACAGCCGCCGACGATGGTTGCCCCGGCACGAACGCACTCCGCGACGCCCTCGGCGAATGGCTCCGGCACCATGTCGAAGACGGTCTTGTCTCCGATCAATTGGGGTCTGCCCGCGTTGGGCTGGGCTGCGATGGGCAGATCGGTGGCGGCCCTGAGCAAGGCGACCACGCGTGACATCTGGAGCGGGTCGAGATCGCCGCAATTGGCGCCGATCGCATCGGCCCCCGCATCCGCAAGCTGCCCGGCGCATTGCTCGGCCGTGTCGCCCATCATGGTCCGCCCGCCGTTGGCGTCCGTTTTGAAAGCGATCGACACAATCACGGGCAACCCGCAGGCCGTCTTGCAGGCGCGGAGTGCGCACAGCGCCTCGCGGAGATCGAACACCGTCTCAACAATCAACCCATCGACCCCAGCCTCGGCCAGCACCTGGGCCTGTTCCCGGAAGGCCTCGTGGAACTGCGATTCCGTGTACGTGCCGTATGGCTCCAGGAGTTGCCCGGTTGAGCTCATGTCGCCGAGGACGCACCGGTCGTCGCCTGCGGCCTGTCGGGCCAGCCGCACGCCGGCCTCGTTGACCTCGCGCACCGACACGCCCACGTTGTGCGTATCGATGTAGATCCGGTTCATCGTCAACGTGTTGGCGATCACGGCGTCGCACCCGGCGAGGAGATACGCTCGATGCACCTCCACCACCGCCTGCGACGCATCGAGATTGGTCCGTCCGCGCCCCATCAGACCCTTGGCCTCCAACTGGGTCCCCATCGCACCGTCCAGCAGGACGATGTCTTCACCGTTCAACAATCGCCGGAAGTTCGACATACTCTTCTCTTGTCATGCTGAACGCAGTGAAGCATCCGGGACCCGTGGGAGACTTGACGTCCGAAGTCGATACGCAACTTCCACTCCCGGGCCAGATCCTTCGCGTTGCTCAGGATGACAAACTCGCGATCCAAATCACCGCGCCCGAATCCCGAACTGGACCAGTCCCTCAACTACCTGTGAGGAGTCCTCGTAGACTATGCCTTTCATGCCCGTCCTGCGAGCGCCCTCGACGAACTCGGGCTTGTCGTCGATGAACGCACACCGGGCCGGCGTCACCCCGAGCTTGCGGGCGGCGATCTCATAGATCTCCCGTTGCGGCTTGACGACCCCTTCGGCGCAGGAAAACGTCGCCGCGTCGAACGCATCGTACCGCAGGTCATGGAAGAACTCCATCGCAGGGACCTCCGTGTTCGACAGCAGGCTCGTCTTGCAGCCATTCTCGCGAAGCCGTCGGGCCAGGCCGAAGACCTCCGCTCGCGGCGAATAGACCGCGCGGAAGGCCTCACCCCACAGGGAAGGTCGCGTGGGCGTGGGACAGCCCAGGTCCTCGCAGACCCGGCGCCAGAAGACCTCCTCGGGGATCGCCCCTCTCTGGAAGGGCTGGCCGCGGTGGCTGTGGACTCGCGTGTAGTCCTCGACGGACACGCCCAGCGCCTTTGCGCAGTAGCTCATCAGTCCCGGCCCGGGGTTGTCGATCAGCACGCCGCCCCAGTCGAAGAGCACTGCTTCGATTCTCGTTTCCATCGTTCTACTTCCATGGTCTGAGATTCCGCGTTTCCGCGGCCTTCGGAGCATCTGTTCCGGCGGGATTATGACCCCGCAGGCCGACCGACGCAACCGCAATTGTGCGAAACGAACCCAATCCGACCCGGCACGCGACGAGACGGCGGTCAGCGGGAAATTGGCTTCGTTCCTCCGCCGCTCCCCAATGCGTTTTCACGAGCAAGATCGGCAATCGAACCGTGTGGCCGTGTGGCAGTGTGGCAATGTGGCACCCCCGCCCTCGGGGGTGATCCGAATGGACAGGACGAGACTCCCGACGCACGACCGTGGCACCCCCGCCCTCCGGGGTGATCCCAGCCGGGGGCGGCTGGGCTACATTGCTGTCGCCTGAAGGAACTCCGAACCAGGCGCACGAAGTCCGCCAAAGCGGTCGTGCCTGCTACCGAACTTGTCTGTCGGAATTCATCAGGCCGAATCCGCCGTAACTCCTTTTCCAACATACCTTTGCCCTTCGCTTCGCCGCCGGCGAATTGGGTTCGTTTCGCAGAAATCTCCACCACCGAGACACAGAGGGCACGGAGAAGGATGTGGAGGAGTCCCCCATGGGTCTGGGATCCAGCCGCGAAATATCTGTTCTTCTCCGTGATCTCTGTGCCTCCGTGGTGAATTGTCTTGGCCCGACCAGAAACTGGGTTCGTTTCGCAGAAACGGCCTTCGGCCCAGGGTGAAGTGTGAAGTCTTGACGGCAGTCCTGCCCGTCCTCAAACTTGACACTCCGAGCGTGAGACTCCTTTCCCAAACAGATAGACGCTCCGTGACGCCTGTATGTTTCATATAAATCAACACCATTCACCATCAGGCGGATTGAAAGCCGCGTGAGATGGGATTCGGATGGCTGTTGGATGGTCTGGATGAAGCCTTGACTGCGCCTGGATCTACTGGTTACTGTCGTGAATTCTCGCCCAGTTGTGGGCATGTGGATGACACGACAATCAGAGAAAGGAAGAACGCAATGATCGGAATACGCCGGCGATCCATCCTGCTTGGAGCCTTGATGTCCCTTGCCGCAGTTTTGTCCGCCGCGGACACCGCATTCTCCGAGGAGACTCAATTGAAATTCGATCCTGCCGGCCGATTCAAGATCGTCCAGTTCACCGACATGCACCTCCACGCAGGCGGCGACAAGGACCAGCAGACCCTGGCCCTGGTCGGAGCGATCCTCGACATCGAAAAACCCCAACTGGTCGTCCTGACGGGGGACACTCTCGCCGGGGCCGCCAAGCGACAGGAGACCGTCGCGCTGGCCGCCGGCCCGATGGCCGAGCGGAAGATCCCCTGGGGCGTGGTCCTGGGCAACCACGACGATGAGTGGCCCAAGGACGTCGACAAACCCAAGGACCGCCGGGGCTTGATGGAGATGTTCGTCCGCCAGCCGTATTCCGTTTCACGGATGGGACCGCAGGAGATCTTCGGCGCCAGCAACTACTACCTGCCCATCTACAGCGCCGACGGGACCCGGAAGAAATGGGTCCTCTACATGCTCGACTCCAACTCCTACACAGGCAAGAAGGAACTCGGCAACTACGATTGGATCCACACCGATCAGATCGCCTGGTACAGCCAGACCTCCAAAACCCTGGCCCAGGAGCGAGACGGCAAACCTCACCCGGCCCTGGCGTTCTTCCACATCCCGCTGCTGGAATACGAATACGCGTTGACCGATGCACAGGCCGACGTCGTCGGGCATCGACACGAGGGTGTCGCCTGTCCTCGGATCAATTCCGGACTGTTCGCGGCCATGCTCGAACGCGGCGACGTGAAAGGGACGTTTGTCGGGCACGACCACGTCAGCGATTTCGAGGCCCAATACCGCGGCATCCGTCTGATCTACGGCCGGGCCACGGGCTGTGACACCTACGGCCGAGACGGTTTTCCACGGGGCGGCCGCGTGATCCTGCTCGAAGAGAACGGCGAAACCTTCACCACCTGGATCCGACTCCAGGGAGGCGACAAAGTCCAATACTGAAGGCGAGCCTCCTGCGATCCTATCATGACGCTTGTTGGGGCTCAAAAACAAGGATGTCAGCCGTATGAAGAAACGCTCTGACAAGAAGGTGGCTCTCGGAAGATTGCAGCCGCCGGCTGCGAGAATCGCCGGCTCGGAGTACGGCCGCCTGCTGACGGAAATCAAAGACCGCGTCCGTGCCGCCCAGTATGAGGCGCTCCGCGCCGTCAACAGAGAGCTCGTGGCCCTCTATTGGGACATTGGACGGATGATTGTGGAACGGCAGGCGGGGCAGTCATGGGGTCGGTCCGTGGTCCAGAGGCTGGCGACCGACCTTCAGGCGGAGTTCCCGGGGGTGGCGGGATTCTCCGCTTCCAACCTCTGGCGTATCAAGGGCTTCTATGAGGACTATGCGTCCTCCGAAAAACTCGCACCACTGGTGCGAGAAATTGGCTGGAGTCACAATCTGGTCATCTTGGAGCGCTGCAAGGACCCCCTCGAACGAGAGTTCTACATCCGCATGACCCGCAAGTTCGGCTGGTCCAAAAACGTTCTGATCCACCAGATCGAGAACCAGTCGTACGAAAAGACCCTCTTGGGCCAGACCAATTTCGACACAGCGCTTACGCCGGCGCAGCGTGCGCAGGCCAAGCTGGCGGTCCGGGATGAATACACGTTCGACTTCCTGGAGCTGGGCGAGGAACACGCGGAACGGGAGTTGGAACGGGCCCTGGTCGTGCGGATCGAGGCGTTCCTGCGGGCCATGGGCGGCCTGTTCGCTTTTGTCGGCAGCCAATACCACCTGGAGGTGGACGATAGGGAGTACTTCATCGATCTCTTGCTCTTTCACCGCCGGCTCAAATGTCTGGTGGCCGTCGAATTGAAGGTCGGGGAGTTCGAGCCCGAGTTCGTGGGCAAGATGCAGTTCTATCTGGCGGCACTCGACGATCGCGCTCGCGAGGAAGGGGAGAATCCCTCCATCGGGATCATCCTGTGCAAGGAGAAGCGGCGGACCATCGTTGAATATGCCCTTCGTGACGCCCACCGGCCCATCGGGGTGGCGACGTATCGCATCGTCCGACGCCTCCCAAGAGAACTCCAGGGCCAGCTTCCCTCGCCGCAGCAGATCGGCAGGCTCTTGGAAGGTCTCGGCTGAAGGCCACAGCCTCCTCACCGGCCGCCGACTACGCCCTACCGACAGTCATCAATCGGCAATCATAAATCATCGATGCCGCGGTCTGGATGGATTCACCCAGCCCGGCCTTCGGCCGTAACCAAGAGCGTTTATCGCTTTGCCAGGTGCCGGCGGAGAGGGGAACGACTCGGGGCGAACTTCCGCCAGTCCCGCCGGTACCCAACAACGCGTTAAACGCACTCCTTCGTCCGATCCCAAGGCTCTGTCCGCAAACAACCCATGGTTCGGCCAGAGGATGATCTGGAAATCCGTTCTAGTTCTTGGGAATCAGCAGCACAGGATGAACATGGAGCTCCGCCGGAGAACGTACCTTGCACTGTCACGTTCCCTGTTTGTCTAACAGCGACTCGACCTCGGCCCACCACTTGTATAGCTTGTCGATATCACCGCTATCCGTCAGGCAGTATGCTGCTGCAACCAGATACAGAGGAGAAGAAGCGGTAATACGGTATATTACCCACGGCTTGGCTACTCTCTTGTCGGGGTTCTCCCATACCCTCGGGTGCGCATGAACCGCCACCGAACAGATTCTGTAATAGACATAGAGTCTGGGCCCCAGTTCGCCGAGCTTCCCAGTCGCGATGTCGGTAGCCTCAAGCTCTTCCATTCGCCTTTCGAGAGAGTCCAGCCTCCTGGCTCCGAGATTTCGAGCGGCGTTTGCGACCTTTTTCGCAGTCTCTCCATGGGGTACGACGAGAGTGGGGAATGCCTCGGCAATCCCTCTCTGCAATGCCTCCTCCTGCCGGAGAGCCTTCGCTCGCAAGTCAGTTATACGCTGATCGACTTCTCCATTACCCGCCAGCACCCACAGCAGATTCAGAGCGGCTTCAAGGGGCCAGCGGGAGAGGGCGAGAGCTGCCAATCGTCTGTTCTCGCTGAGCATTTGCCAAGCCCCCACTACATACTCTCTTGATGCAAAGAGATAATAGCTGGCGACTGAGCGCCGAACTTCCTGTGCGGGCTCGGTATCAGGGAGCGCGGAGACTTGACTCCACGCTTCTTCCACAAGGTCGCATGTCAGTCGGCGCAAGGCTGTGATTTCCATTTCGCTCTCCTTTCTAAGCTCAGAGACAGTCTCCGCTAACAATATCGTCAGAAAACTGGTCAGGCTTGGGGAAAAACAGGGCAAGCATACAAAGAGTCCGCACCCGCTATTATCCTCTTCAGAATGAGCTGTGGCGTATTCCTGCGGGCAGAGGATTCTGGAGGATTTGTAGCCTGTTTCTGGAAGACAAGAAACACTGCGTTGAAGCGTGGGGACGGCCACTCCGCACAGATCTGAGGTGTCGTCCCTTGCCGGTCTTACACGGCCTTCTTCTTCGTGATCCGTTTGGGGGGCAGGGAGACGGTTGGTTGGCTGGAGGCCTTCTCGCGTTTTTGGAGGTCTTCGCAGATGGCGTCCAGGTCGTAGTTGAATTGCTTCGCGTGGGCGTCCCGCGCCCGGCGGACTTCATCGACAATCGGATCCTTCATGGCGATTCTCCGAACAATTCCTCAGGCGAGCACACCAAGGGTGGCTCGTACCCACAGCCCTCGATGAGAGTCTCTATTTTCACTTTGGTCTGTACGTTATTTATGTGGCGGAAGTTCCACGTCAGGACGTAGTCCATGCCGTTCGTGGCCGCGATGGCGATGTGCAACGCATCCTCGGCGAATTGCGACGGCATCAGGCCGTTCTGGATCATGGCCTTGGCCAAATCTCGAGCCTCGTCCGAGATTGTCAGTGCCGTCATGTCTGCCAGAACGGCGAGTCGGCCGCCTGCCGCCTCGGGATCGCCACGCTCGACCTCTTCACGCACCAAGGCAGAGACATAGCAATCAAACCGCTCTGTCAAGAGAGGCCAGATCTCGCGGGTGATCTCCTGGCGGCCCACGACAACGACATCGCGAGACAGCCTTCCCGACAGGTAGCTCACGACGCTGGTTTCGATGTATACTTTCTGCTTCATGACTGTCCGACTGTGCCTCTGATCCTTGGTCTCCTGTGATTATACCAATTCTGATGGGCGTGCCAATACCGTAGACAGGGTCCGGAGAAACAGCACCCCGGAACAGCGGAGCCAGCCCTCATTTGGGCTTCTTCGATGGTCTTCGCAGATGGCATCCAGGCCGTAGTTGAACTGCTTCGCGTAGGCATCGCGTGGGGCGACGAGGCATGGGCTGGGCACTGTCATTCCTGCGCTAAGGCCTGCCCTCGACCCGATCGGGGGCAGGAATCCACGAGCCGTGGTATGCAACGCGTCCCAGGAACTGGATTCCCGCGTTCGCGGGAATGACAACCCGGGGGTGGAGTGGGGCCCCATTTATGGTGCGGGTTCTACCAGGACCGGCACGAGCCTGACACGGCCCAGACCCTGAACCATGGCGAATCACCGGGCGTCCGCGTCTTCCTGGCGTATTCTCCGGACTGATGGGTCAGCCGGTCGGCTTCGTTCCCCCGCGCGTCGACACGGGGGAACGGCAGCCCGCTGAGCGTCAGACCCGTCATCCTGTGAAAATGGAGGATCCGACGCGTCAGCGCCTCCCACTGCTGAGGCGACAGGCCCGCCGCGAGGATCTGGCCCAGTGCGGTGAAGAAGACCGGATGAGCCTTCGTCGTATGGTGCGAGGCAAGACATCGGATCCTGCCCTGCCAGTAGCACACATGGTAATCGCGGACCGGATGGGCCTGCGCATCACGGATGGCGCCTGTTATGATGCTTCGTATTTGTCCTTCGATCCTCATACGAGTTCCTCCTGAAGCTCACGCCTGTTCGAGACGACCATCTCGTTGTTCCCGGACAGGCCGTCGAGCGACAGGCCCGTCATCTTGCAAATGTGGAAGACCCGATGCGTCAGCACCCACACCTGGCGCGGCGAGAGGCCACGCGACAGGAGCCGGCCCGCGATCGTGAAGAAGACCGGATGGGACTTCGTCGTGTGGCGAGACGGAAGACACCGGATCTCACCGTGCCAGTAACACACATGGTAGTGTCGGAGTGGATCGGGTTGTGCGGCATCGATGGCGCTCATCAGCATGTCTCGAACCTGTCTTTCCACCATCATGTCATCTCCTTTGGACTCTCACGCACAATGCGCGTGCCCGTTCGAGGGTTTGCCAAGGTTGATCCATCGCACGTTCTACCTGCTCACAGGTGAAAATCCCCTGCGGCTTCCGGCTGATACAGCATCTGGTCGACTTGGATGCGCCCTTCGATGGTGTCGCCGACTCGTCGCCCGAGCATCGACAAACCCATCGGAGAAAGGACGGAGACGTTCCTCTTGTCGAGGTCCTCCCCTTTCACGGCGTCCAGTGGGAAAACGAGAGAACAGGTCATCTCGTCTTTTCTCTTAGGATCCTTCAGTCGCACCTGCGAGTTCATCGTGACGACGTTGGCCGCAACCTCTCTGGGAGCCACGGTGCGGGCCGATTCCAGCACCCGCTGAAGCCTGTCCAGGAAGGGACTCACCGGCGCTCCGGGCGCCTTGATGTCCGCAATCAGGGTGTTCAGACGCAGAGAATCGAACTCCGTGATCTGACGTTCTTCCCTGCCCGAGTGCGTCGTCTGCCGCCAGCGCCGCGGCCATCCGCGAGTCAACGAGATCCTGCGGCTGCGGCAGAAGTCCTCCACCCGGCTCGTCAAGAGTCTCCACTGGTACTCGTTCAGTCCGTCCGCGAATACCGATCCATTGGCGGCGAAGAACGACGGGTGATGCTCTTTTGTGTGGTGGACGTGGCAGCACTGGATCGCCCCTTCCCACCAGCACACGTGGTAGCACTTCCAAGACTCCATCGGCGTTTCGGTGATGGCTCCGGTGATGATCTGCTGTATTCTCTTGTGGGTCATTGACTCATCTCCTTTCTCTTTGCGTCCGGGCACAGACGCGAAGCAGCGGCCGCGCCTCGCCGTGATCCACTCCAGGACGGGCCTACCGCTCCGCGTCTGGTTCCTGATTCGGGTTCTCGTATCCGCGGACCTGGAATCGCGCCCATCCGGCACGATGTCGGCCCTGCGATTCGGGTCTCTCCTCTTCGTCCGGCGTTGACTCTGACAGTGTTTGCGATTCGGTCAGGGTCCGTCGCGCATAGATCGCTTCTCGATTGTGTCATGTTCGCGCACTCCTACTGTGTGATTGTGTGACGAGGTCGGAGTCCCGTTCACAGCCCGCACTGCATCCTTCCGACGACGAGACTGCCGGGATGTGGGGGAGGGATGGTCCCCCATACGCGTGGAATGACGCTACAGCCGTCGCATCAGCAGCACGTGGGAGACGAACGCGGGACCGACACGGAACCCGTCGGCGGGGAAACGCTTATCGGTGGATCATCGCTCCTGGCGAGATGGGGATGCTTGCTCTCGTGGGCCAGGCCGGGGAGCGCGCACGGAAAGCTCCGGCAGGGATTCTCGCCGTGCGGCGATCCCAGCGTCGACAAGATGAGATGGATCTTGGCGGTGGCCATGTCCGTGCTCCAATGACAGTATCCAGACAGACAACAATAGACCAAACGATTTCAGACAAGTGATTGTGAATGGCCTGCCGGCACACCCGACAAAAGCCTTGTGGTTCGCTGGCGTGGGCTCTCATTTGTTCACGTCTCAACCCACACTCCTCTACTATACCGACCGATTTGGATCTGTCAACCCTAATTGTGGCAGAATCCTCTCACATCGCTAGACCGCCATTACGGTGTGGATGCACCTTGAGCGGCCTGTTTATATCAATACGATCCGTTGGCCTCAATGGTTCGATCGCCAATCCGCGAGACGCCGCGTCGAGGCCGTGTTCGCAGTCTGCCGTCGGGCCACTGTGGGTCACGCCCCTCGCCTTGCGATGGGTAGTCCCGCCGGACGCCTTTGACGAACGCCGCAACAGACCCTACAATCCTTCTATTGGTTGTCTTCATGACTGTGGGGATTCTCCGATGTTGCAGGGTTTGATCGCGGTGGTTGTGGTTTTGACGCTGGCTGTGCTGGCGCTGCTGGTGTGGCTGATTTCATCGAGCCTCGCGGCCCGGCAGGAGGTCGCCGGTCAGGCCGGAGGGATCGCCCTGCTCCAGCAGCAGCTCGAAGCTCTCAAGGCAGCCCAGGACAAGACCTCGCAGACGCTCCACAGCTCCCTGCTGGCCGGGCAGAGCACGCTGACCCAGAGCCTGCAATCCAATCAGCAGGTCCTCCAGCAGCTCAACACGCAGATCGGCGAGCTCCAGGGCACGAACAAACAGATGCTCCGACTCGGCATCGACGTCAAGCGACTCCAGGACATCCTCGCCAGTCCCAAGCTCCGCGGGCAGATCGGCGAGTGGTCACTGGAAAACCTGCTGGCTCAGGTCCTGCCTCAAGACAGCTTCGAGCTTCAGCACGCGTTCCAGGACGGTCGGATCGTCGATGCCCTGGTCCGGATGACCGGCTTCGCGGTCGGGATCGACGCGAAGTTCCCCTTGCCCAGCTTCGAGCGGATCGTCGCGTGCCCGGACGAGGCCGACAGGCCCAAGCTCCGGCGGCAGTTCCTGCGGGATGTCTCGGCCCACGTGGACAAGATCGCCTCCGACTACATCCGCCCGGCGGAGGGCACGCTCGACTTCGCGCTGATGTACGTGCCGGCCGAGAACGTCTACTACGAGACGGTGATCCAGTGCGAAGGCGACTCCGTGGACCTTCTGCACCACTGCATGGACAAGAAGGTGATCCCGGTCTCGCCCAACCTGCTGTACGCGTACCTGATGACAGTCGCGATGGGCCTGCACGGCTTGCAGATCGAGCGGCAGGCGGCGGAGATCCGGCGCAACCTGGGCAAGCTCAACAGCTCGTTCGCCGAGTTCCTCAGCACGTGGGACACGCTCGGCACGCACCTGCGAAACGCCTACGGAAAATACGACGACGGCCAGAAACGCCTGGACCGTCTCGGCCTGCAACTGACCCAGATCCAGGCCGAGAGCACACCCGACGACGACCGGCCGGGCAGCTCGTAGTGTGCCTGCAAGCGCCCGCGGAAGGGGCGCCTCGTCGGGTCACGGGCCACGAGTCGCGAGTCGCAGGATAACGCCCTACGGCGTCACTACGAACCTCCGGACGGCGCCCGCTCCGGATGCACGTCCGTATCTGCGCGGGTACAGTAGGGGTTCACGGAGCCCCTCGATTGTCATTCCCGCGCAAAGCCTGCCCTCGACCTGCTCGGGGGCGGGAATCCATTCTTTGGGTTGCACCGCCTCCCAGGGTTCCTGGATTCCTGCTTTCTTGGAGCGGCCTACGGCCGCAACCCAATATAGATGAAAGACGTTGCTCTCTGGGGTACGGTATAGATTCGATCGTCCAGTACCGTTTCCAAGGAGCAACGTCATGGATGGCTTTATGCAGCGACACCAGCAGGATGTCATCGGGGTTCGAGAGGGTTTTGACCGGCTTCGCTTTCGCGGCACGCTGCGGTCGATCTGTTACGCCGGGGGCATGGATCTGTTTCTGGCCCGTGTGGGCGTTCGGTACGAGGATTTCAAGCAGGTTGCCCTGGGGTGGTCGGAGCAATTGGTCGAGCGAGGTCGGCAGGTGGCCCGGGAGGCGGGTCGCCCGTTCCAGTTTATCGCCAGCAGCCACGAGGACAAAAAGGCCGAGGCTCTGCGGATTGCCGCTATTATCGCGTTACACCCAAAGGACAGCAGATCATGACGGCGGCCCTGAGGCTGCGTGACGCGGATGTCGCGAAGCTGGTAGCCTGAAAATGCTTG
This sequence comes from Phycisphaerae bacterium, assembly GCA_017993835.1. Taxonomy (GTDB): domain Bacteria; phylum Planctomycetota; class Phycisphaerae; order Sedimentisphaerales; family Anaerobacaceae; genus PLanc-01. The sequence goes on along the minus strand of JAGOLX010000010.1, from coordinate 109,553 downwards.
CCAAGAAAACAAGATCTTGCGCCTTTGCAGTGCAGGAATGACAGCGAAGCACGAAATGCGAGACGAGCACAAATGACCGAAATCCGAAATCCAAAACGGACGCTTCGACGCGCGGCAGCGTTTCGGTCCTCTGGATTTTGGTCCTTTGGATTTGTCTCGGGTTTCGTGCTTCGCATTTCGAGTTTCCGCCGCCTCGGGGCTTCGCACTGGAGCGAACAAGAAAGGGCCGGGAGGCATGTCTCCCGGCCCTTGGGGTCTCAGAGATGACTGTGGCCCAGCCGCCCCCGGCTGGGAATCGATCACCCCCGAGGGCGGGGGTGCCACCGGATTACGGGTTGGCCAGCTTGAGGACCTCCGATTTGGGCAGGGCGCCGCGGTAGATCCGCACGTCGTCGATCTGCCCGTCGTAGAGTCGGTCCGTGTTCTGCGAGTCGCGACCGATGTTGACCGCGTACGTCACCGAGTCGATGTCGCCTGTGTGCAGATTGCTGGCGACCAGGGCGCCGTCGACGTAGAGCTTCAACTGGACGCCGTCATAGGTGCCTGCGACATGGTGCCACGTGCCGTTGAAGTCCACCGTCAGGACCTCGCTGTTGGCCGCATACCAGGCGCCGTCGTAGATGAAGAACTCGATGGTGTTCCCGGTGTTGTGCTTGAGCGAGTAGCTGGTGTCGCCCTTGGCGACGAACGGGTTGTGCTCGCTGTAGGCCGCGTCCTCGGGCTTGATCCACGCCGAGAGGGTGACGGCGTCCGTGATGTCGAGCGTGGCGCCGGTGCCGCAGTTGACGTAGTCGTCGATGCCGTCCAGGGTCAGGGCGGCCCCGATGCGACCGGCGGCCGCGTACGTCGGGCCCCCGGCGAGCGTGCCGTTGTTGCCGTTGCCCGAGCTGTCCAGGACGTTGTTGTCCAGCGTCCAGTGCCCGACCAGCGTCGGGGTCACGACCGTCGTCTCGCGGGCGGGATACAGGCGGATGTCGTCGAAGTACAGCGTGCCCGATCCGGTTCCGTCGCTCAGGCCGATCGTGATTGACTGGATGCGGGTCAGCGTCACGCCCGCGAAGCTGCTCAGCGGGATGCTCCACTCGGTCCAGGCGGGATCGGCCAGGGCGGTCTTGTCCTCGCCCGCGGCGCCGAACACGACCTTGGCGGTCTTCTTGTTCTTGTCGGCCAGCTCGACCCACATGGACACGTTCGTCGCATTGCCTGCGACGCCGTAGAAGCACAAGCTCAGCGTCTGGACGCCGGCCTCAGTCCAGTCCTGCTCGTCCTCGAAAGTCAACGTGGCCTTGGAGGTCGGCTCCGACGCGGTGTTCGTGTAGGCCAACGGCATGGACTGGGCGCCGCCGTGGATGATCGTCTGCTCGGCAAAGGGCGAGCTGTCGTGGCCGACGATCGAGCCGTTGGTGGTATCCTCGTAGCCATCGGCCCAGGACTCAAAGATCCGGCTGCCCTCGTCGTCGGTGTAGCTCTCGAAATCGTCCACCACGATGGAGTCGCCTGTCGTGAAGCTCCAGACTACGCTTTCCCAGACGGCCGGGCTGTCGGCCTCGTTGACCTCGACGACCTTCCAGTAGTAGGTCGCGGCCAGATCGACCGTCACCTCGCAGGTCGGCTCGGAAGCCTCGACCGCGGGCGTCGTCCCGTCGAGAACCGCCTGCTGGTCCTGGCTCACGTACACCTGGTGCGACACGGCGTGGCGCCCAGCCCGCCAGCTCAGGTTCGCCGTCGGGGCAATGCCCGTCGCTCCCACGGTCGGCGAAGGCTCGCGGGCGGCCAGCGGCACCTCGTAGAACCGCACTTCGCTCAAGCTGCCTTGAGGCGAGAAGCCGCCCCAGTTGTCGTGGATCGTCAGCTTGACGTACTTGGCCGCGGCCTCGCCGAACGCGATCGATATGTCGGAGACGTAGCCGTCCTCGCCGGGGGCCTGAGCGAACTCGAAGTCGCCCAGGACCGTCCAGTCGTTGGCGTCCATGGAGTACTCGACCGTGACGTTCTTGGCTCCGATGCCGACGAAGGACTCGCTCGCCTGGTTGGAATTCCAGACGCGCAGCCGATCCAGGGCGCAGGGCCTGTCGAACGCGTACTGGATCCAGTGAGGCGCCGCGACGGCTTTGGCGGTAACCCACATGTCGTTGAACACCACCGAGTGCTCGTCGCCGTCCATGCCGGAACCGTTAATGGTCTTCTCCGGTCCCGCGACCCCAGAATACTGGCTGGACGCGGTGGCGACGATTCGAGTGCCCGCGACGGGGTACGAATACGGCTCGGCCGTGAAGGACCAGACGTTCCCGGTGAAAGTCGTGCCGTCCGCGGTGGTCTCATCGACGCGCCAGTAGTAGGTCTTGCCGAATTCGAGAAGCCCCTCGGGATCGAAACGGGTGTCCGTGGGACTGGCGGTCGGCTGCGCGGCGGCGCTGACCTCGTCGTACGAGGCGCCGAAGAAGAGCTTGTGCGAGACCGCCCCCTGGCCGGCAACCCAGGCGAGAGACACGTCGCGCGGCAGATCGGCCGCGCCGTCGGCAGGCGACGGAGCTGACGCGATAGCAGGATCCTGAAGACCCATCATGATGGCCTGGACTTCCTCTGCGTTCAGCGCCCGGCTGAAGAGCGAGACGTCGTCCAGGGCGCCGGTCATCCGGCGGGCGGCTTGGCCGGAGGTCCCGTCGCCACCCAGGTAGATATTCGCGTTCCAGTTGACCGCGGCGTGAGCGGCCGTGTTGGTGGCCGTCGCAACACCGTTGACGTAGAACACCGCCTTGTCGGACGCTACGGTCACCGCAGCGAAGGTCCATTCGTTATTGACCACGTAGGCGCCCGGCGGGCGAAAGTTCCAGGAGTCCGGGGCGTCGCCCCAGTGGTAGGCCAGTTGGTAGCTGGCCAGGACGTTGAGGCCCGTGGCGCTGCCGCGGGTCATCATGATGGAGGCCCACTCGGGCTGAACGCCGTAGGGCTTGATCCAGCCGGCCATGGTGGCGGCCGTCATGGTGATATTCACCGCGGGGATCTCGACCAGGGTGGGGATCTTCAACTCCACCGCACCGCCGTGGATTCCCGTGGTCCAGACCGGGCTGCCGTTGACGAAAATCCCGTCGTTCCCGTTGGGGGACGAGTCGGCGACCGCGCTGCCCTCGCCCTCGTCGCACGTCCACCATCCGACGATGGCGGGGTCCGTGAGCGGATTGAACGCGCCCCAGGCGGCGGCGCCTGAAATCAGGGCGAGCAACAGGACAAGCGAGACAAGACCACTGCATCTCTTCAACATAAGACTTCTCCTTCACACAAGACTATTCGAACGGCCTTCCCCCATCTCTTCGGATACTCCAGGCGGTACATTTAGGATATACGATCGGTTTGAGCGATCTCCTTCCTGTAGCTGGCAACGGGGCGGGGGGACAGAGGCGACAGCGTTTCCCTGGGACGCAGTCCCAGAGGAAATGCACCGCGACAGACTTGTCCGTCTCAAGGCGTCCGGCGCGAGGCCTTCCGGCACGGACTCAACGCGCATCCCGACCCGCGAGGGGCGTTCAGCAGCGACCCATCCTCCCACACGATCACACCATCCAACGCGGCGGACCAAAACGCCGCGATACTGGAGACATTATGCCACAAGCCGGGCCGACATGCAATGCTTTTCTCGGACGCAGATGCGCAGACATGAAAAAGGCCCCTGCGTCTGGGGACGCAGGGGCCGGCTCGGAAAGAAACTCACGTAGCCCCCCCAAAGATCGTCATGGCCCAGTTCCCTTTCCGAGCGTGCAGTCGCAGGTCAGCCTGGGGTCTTTCGGGAGCCCGGGACGCGGCCCTTTGCATCCGGGCGCCCCTTCCTGTCCGTGTGGCAGGCTTCTGCTTGAAAGACTGATTCACGCTTACTGCTTTCTGCCTTCCCTCCTCCATGCTACCCAAAGTCTACGTTAGAAATCACGAGAAGCAAATCGGGGCGTGAAGTGTCAGGTTCTAAGCTCGAAGCCCCAAACCGAGTCTCGACACTCGCTCTGACGTCACACTTCTTCGACCGTCGCCTTGCTTCGCAACGTGTCGAGATACTCGCCGAGGACTTGCTCCCTCTTTTGCTCCCTAACCTGCTCGACGATCTGCTCTCTGACCTCTTTCAACGGCGGGATCGCCGGCGGCCGGCGGTCGTACAGCTTGGCGATGTGGAAGCCGAACCGCGTGCGGAACACGTCGCTGACCTGGCCGGGATTCAGGTTGAAGACTACATCTTCGAACTCCTCGACCAGTTGTCCGCGGGAGACGTAGCCGAGGTCGCCGCCGCTGTCGGCGCAGTCGGTGTACTTGTTCACGACCGCCTCGAACGGCGCGCCCGCCGCGATCTCCCGCTGCGCCTGTGTCACGGTCTCGTGCGCGGTGGCCTCGTCCGTTTGCCAGTTGACATATTTGACCACATGGGCGACGCGGATCTGCTCGCCCGACGCGAATCGATCCTGGTGCTGGCTGAAATACTCCTGGATCTCGGACTCTGAAGGCTCGCCCGCCTTCGCACAGACCTCGTTGATCTTGTGCTCGACCTTGATCTGGAGCTCGATCATCTCCTTGACCTTCTCGTCGCTGTCGACGCTAAACTCGCGGTGGAGATCCTCGGGTTTCTCGAACCGCTCCTTGAGCCTGGCAAAGGCTGCATCCACGTCGGCCGCCGGGATCTGTGGGCCGCCGGCCTTCGCTTCCTGGCGAAGGAGCACCCGCTCGACGACGTTCTCCTTGGACCAGTCCTGGAGTTGGGCCTCGCGAGTCGCCGCATCGAGGTCGGCAAAGGCCCGCTCGTAGCTGGGACGCAGACGCTCGGCCTCCGCCCGGATCTCCTCATCTTCGATTCTCTGGCCGTTCACGATAATCGCCATTCAATACTCCTACCTGTCTTAAACTCGAAATCCGAATTTCGAAATTCGAAACAAGCACGAAGGCTCAAAACTCGAAATCCAAAACGGACATCCCGATGGGCGACAGCGTTTCGGTCATTTGGGCTTCGGTCCTTTGAACTTGTTTCGGATTTCGGATTTCGACATTCGTGCTTCTTAGCCCCGTGCCTTCGCGAACCAGTCGGGATCTCGGGCCAGCTTCTGGCGGGCCTCCTGCGTCATCATCTCGAACGCCGGGTGATCGCTCGTCCAGGCCCGCTGGGAGAACGGGGTCTTTCGCATCTTCTCGACCTCCACCGCGGCGTCGCGGAGGTAGCTGCCGTAGATGTGCAGCGAGTCGCTGATGTCCACATACCGACCGACGCGAACCGGTTCGCCACGCTTGGCGGCAATCGCTTCGGCAATCGTCCGCTGCAGGTCGGTCAGCGCGTAGACGTTCATGAACCACGCTTTGTAGAGGTCCCGGCTCCGCCAGTGGGTGTTCATGTTCAGCGTCCAGCAGCCCGTTTCATCGGGCACGAGCCTGCACCAGATCCGCTGCAAGCACGGCGGATCGTCCGTCTGCGGATCGGCAGTGGGCATCCAGGTAACCGCCTGGGCCCGTCGGGTGTGACCTGCATCGGACAGCGCGTCGATGATGTACTGGATCTGGTTGACCGCGCGGAACGGCTTGGGACTCTTCGCATTCCGCAGGTCCTCAACCGGGCGATAGGCGAAGAGCCGCTCGTGATAGGTGTAGGTCCACTTGCCGGCCGCGGGATCAATCCAGTGGTCGTGAATGCCGCTGACCACCTCCTGGCGATAGGCTTCAAGCTCCTCGGGCCCGCCGGGGAAGTTCTTGTGAATCCGCGGCTCGTTGAATGGGTTCGTCACCGCGATCATCACCGTCGCGTCCTTGCTGGGCGGATCGTCGGGCTTGTCGTACTGGGTCTTGACCTCGTAGCCCTGGTCCCAGACCGCCAGTACGGCCTTCTCCCAGGCTTCGGGCAGGCACTCGGCGGCAATAGAGATCACGGGCATCGTTTCACGGGCAGTCATCGTCATTGTACCGGTTGCACCTCCCGAGGCTCCGTCCCCTGCCTCGGCTTCAAGAATCGACTGATATCCAGCTCCTGTTGCGTGATGTTGTACTGGGCGTGGCGTTCCGCGACCTCCTCGAGCATCTGTTTGGCCCGAAAGGCGTACCAGCTCTCCGGCCATCGCTGTAGGATGTCCCGGCAGGCCTTGACCATCGGGCCATACTGCATCATCGGGAGCCGGCCGATGCTGCGACTGGCGACCGCCCAGGGGAGAGTCTGCTCGGCTGAGACTTGCTCTGTCTCGTCCAGCGGCTTGAAGTGCAGCGTGGTCGGCTTCGTGATGCTGCTGGGCAGGACGACGCCGGGGACCTGTGCCACAGGCTGCTGTTCCGCCTGAGCCGGCTGCTGGGCAGGCGGCTGGGCGGGCGACTCGGTCGGCGCGGGCTCCTGGGCGACAGGCTGCTGCGCCGCTTCGGCCGGGGGTTGCTGGACCGCCTTGGGCTCCTCGCCGAACTGCTTGTCCCGCTCGGCCATGTCGTAGAAGGTCTTGTCCTTCTGGGCCAGCCCGGAAGCGGGCTCATCCCCGCCCAGCCGGCCGAGAATGACGATCACCAGCACGAGGACGACGACCGCCCCTGCTATCTTCACCCAAATCGACCCCATGACTTCTGCTCCTTTCCCCGCCGGGACAGCTCTTCGGTCGCCCCAAGGGCAGTCCCGAGAGCATCAACGCCGGCCGGCCATCTTAGCACGTCCGCGCACCTCACAAAAGAGATTTCACGCCGGAGGCATTCGTAGGGATGCCGTAAGGCGTTGCAGTAGCATGGGCGTCTCGCCCATGACCTTGAACACGGGCAGGATGCCCGTGCCACGGAATGCCCTCACAGGCACACTGCAGGCCGGAACAATTGTTTGACAGGCCGGGGGGCGAAACAATAGCATAGTCTGACGGCTCATGGAGGAGCGGGAAACAGCCGTGAGAGATAAGTAGATATGTTTACAGGACTTATAGAAGGTATGTGCGACGTGAGGTCGGTGGCGCCGCCCGGCGCGTCCGGCGGTGGTTCCCTCGTCGTGGAGCTGGGCGAGCTGGCTGCCGATTGCCGGCTCGGCGACAGCGTCGCGGTCAGCGGGGTCTGCCTGACCATCACACAACTGCACGGCACGACCGCCACCTTCGGACTGAGCCTGGAAACGCTGGAAAGGTCCTCGCTGGCGACCCTGCGGCCCGGCGTCAAGGTGAACATCGAGCGGGCGATGAAGGCCTCCGACCGTCTCGGCGGCCATATCGTGCAGGGCCACGTCGACGGCGTCGCCACCATCCGCTCGGTCAGGAAGCTGGGCGAATTTGCCGATATAGACTTTGCCGCCGGGACGGAACTCCTGGACCAGATGGTCGTAAAAGGCTCGGTCGCGGTGGATGGCGTGAGCCTGACCATCGCAGGGATGGACCCGGGCGGCTTCCGCGTTGCGGCGATTCCCGAGACCTTGAGCCGGACCACGCTGGGCAACGCACAAACAGGCAGGCGGGTCAATATCGAGGTCGATATCCTCGTCAAGATCGTCCGTCGGCAACTGGAGGTCCTGCTGCCCAAGCAGGAGCCGTTGACGGTCGAGCGATTGCGACAGATGGGGTTTTAGGGATTTGTGATTTACGATTTATGATTTGGCTCTCGCCGACGCGGGGTCCGGGTCGCAAATCGTGATTCGTAATACGTAAATCGTGATTCGTAAATGGAAGACGTCAATCACAATTCGATTTCCGAGCAGATGGTCATCGGGGTGACCATGGGCGACGCCGCAGGCATCGGGCCGGAGGTGGTGGTCAAAGCCCTGGCCGATCCGGAGGTCCGTCGAGCGGCCAAGTTCATCGTCTTCGGCATGAACGAGCAGCTCTGCTACGCCGCGGACCGGGCCGAGATCGAGCCTTTCTGGGGTCGCCACCAGCACGAGAAGATCAGCCGGGAGTATCCTTATAAAGCCGTCGTCGCCGATTACGACGAGTACAGCGTGCCCCCCTGGCTGAAGGAGCCCAGCCGGGTGGCAGGCGAAGCGTCGATCAAGTTCTGCACGGACGCCATCGCGGCGGCCAGGGACGGGATCATCGACGCCATCGTGACCGCGCCGATCAGCAAGACCAGTTGGAAGATGATCGACGCGCCGTGGCCGGGTCACACGGAGCTGTTCGCCCAGAAGTGCAAGTCGCCCCGCAAGGCAATGATGTTCGTAGCCGGACCGCTGAAGGTGGCGCTGGCGACGATTCACCTGGGCCTGTTCGACGTTCGCAACAAGTTCACGATCGGCTGCGTCTTCGAGCCGATCGACCTGCTCAACGAAACCTTGAAGGACTACTTCGGGATCGAGACCCCGCACATCGGGGTAGCGGCCCTGAACCCGCACGCAGGCGAGCAGGGCCAGTTCGGCGACGAGGAACAGCGGATCATCTCGCCCGCGATCCTGCTGGCCCAGGAACAGGGGATCGACTGCGTCGGCCCGATCCCGGCGGACGCCCTGTTCGTCAAGGCCATCCGCGGCGAGTTCGACGCGGTCGTCGCGATGTACCACGACCAGGGCATGATCCCGGTCAAGATGATGGACTTCGAGCACGCGGTGAACATCACCATCGGCCTGCCGCTCGTGCGGACCTCGCCTGCCCACGGGACTGCGTTCGACATCGCCGGTCGCAATCTGGCGAATCCATCGAGCATGAAGGCTGCGATCATGACCGCGATCCAGATGGCCAAGACCCGTCGGTCGCTGGCCCTCGCGGAGACGGCAGCCAACAGCCGATCGCCCAACGGCGCACCGCGCGACGAGCCGGGCAATGCAGCGTAACCCGCCGGCGGGGAAATCCGAAATTCGAATCTCGAAATCCGAAACAAGCCCAAACCAGAGAAACCCAAATGACCGAAACGCTATCGCCGAACCGATGGAGGTTGTTTTGAATTTGGCGTTTTGCGAATTCGGATTTGTTTCGGATTTCGAATTTCGATATTCGTGCTTTCTTCTCTGATGCAAACGAAGCGACAGATCCAGGAACTGCTCGAGTCCGCCGGCGTGGCGCCCAATCGCCGGCTCGGACAGCATTTCCTCGTGGACCTGAACCTGATGCGCCTGCTGGTCGATTCCGCGCAGATCGATCCGCACGACGTCGTCCTGGAGGTCGGGCCCGGGACCGGCTCGCTCACGGAGGCGCTGGCCGAGCGAGCGGGCCAAGTGGTCTCGGCCGAACTAGACACAACCCTTGCACAAATCGCCATTTCGCGACTGACCCACGCCGGGAATGTGCAGATCCTGAATACCGACGCACTCTCGAACAAGGGATCGATCGCGCCCGATGTCGTGTACGCGGTGGAGACCGCGAGGGCAAAGGTCGAAGGAAAAGGAAGTAGCACGGGCATCTTGCCCGTGAGTAGCATGGGCGTCCCGCCCATGAGTCCCATGGGCATCCCCCAATCAGGTCGAGGGCAGGCTCTGCCTCCGAGTTGCCACGGGCAAGATGCCCGTGTTACTCACGGCCGGGACGGCCGTGCTACTGGTGGGCCACGGGTCCTGCTCGTCGCAAATCTGCCTTACGATGTCGCATCGCCCGTCATGATCAATCTCGTCAAGGGTCCTTTGGTCGTCGATGGCATGTGCGTGACCGTGCAGAAGGAGGTCGCCCAGCGGATGATCGCCCGGCCGGGCGGTCGGGATTACGGAACGCTCAGCATCTTCCTTCAGGCAACCGGCGAGGTCGAGATGCTGAGGACCCTGCCGCCGGGGGCGTTTTGGCCGCCGCCGCAGGTCGATTCCGCCATCGTCCGCTACAGACGCGATTCGCAAAAGAGCGAGAGAATCGCCAATATGGATCTCTTCGGCGCCGTCGTGGGTTTGTTTATCGGCCACCGCCGGAAGATGCTCCGCGCGTGCGTCAAGCAGGCCCCGCCGGAACTGGGTGGACGGGAGGTCTGGCCGGAGATCTTCGAGCGATTGGCCATCGACCCCACCCGTCGCCCGGAAGAAGTCTCGCCGGACCAGTACGTGGACATGGCGACCCTTCGCGGCACACTGCGCACCCCATGATTCCTGGATTCCCGCGTCCGCGGGAATGATCGGGTCCTGCCTGGTCCTGTCGGCGATCCCGAACCGCGGCTACCGCCTGGAATCGCGGAGATTTGGGAAATTTGCGGGCTTTGGATTTGCATCGCCCAAATCCTGGAGCTATAATAATCAGCGTGGATCAAGGTCTGGTCTCAGCACAAAACCAAGTTCGGTGGAACAGGATGCCGTATAGGAGCATCTTGCACGGGTAGGCAAGTACCTCAAGTTATCCTGGTGCGTAGAAGGAGCATCGTCATGTTCAAGAGTGGGCGACGTGGATTTACACTGATCGAACTGCTGGTCGTGATCGCCATCATCGCGATCCTGATGGCTATCCTCATGCCGTCTTTGTCCAGGGTGCGGGACCAGGCCAGGCAGATCAACTGCGGCGCGAATCTTCGCCAGTGGAATATCGTGTTCAATATGTACGTTGGAGAGAACGGCGGTAAGTTCTACTCGGGGACTGACGACTCTGGCTACTGGTGGGTCCACCAGTTGGAGGAGAAACAGCAGGACTGGAAGCAGAACAAGACGTGGTTCTGCCCGACAGCGACCAAGCCGATCACTGACGAGAGAGGGGTTGCAGTCGTAACGCGGAACATCTACAACTCGTGGGGTATCTTCAAGACGCCGGTGTCGAGACCCTATAAGGGCAAAACCTACGTAATGAATTCAAATGGTTTCAACGGCAGTTACTCTTTGAACGGCTTCTTGCTCAGCGTCCCCGCAACCGTTAACTACGAAGGGGGCATCGCTGCCAAGTTCGGCTATCGCGACCTCAACAGCGTGCAGTACGCCAACAACGTCCCTGTGATGATGGATGGGCTGCGTTTCGACACGTGGCCTCTGCATACGCAGAGACCGGCAGAAAAAGAGGACGCGGCCTGGGACAGCAACAACATGGGTCGCGTCTGCATCAACCGACACAGAGGATTCACGAACGTGTCGTTCGCGGACTGGTCGGTCCGCAAGGTGGGTCTCAAGGAACTCTACACGCTGCAGTGGAGCAAGGCGTTCAATACGATGGGGCCCTTCACCAAGGCCGGCGGCGTGGACGGATCCGCCTGGCCGGACTGGATCAGCTCGCTCCCCGACTACTGATCCTGGCATGATTCCCGATCGGCCGGCCTGCAAGAGCCGGCCGGTTCTTTACACATACACATAGGAGACGTTTCTGCCTGACATTTGCGGGAGGCAATGCATGGCGACAAGGCACAAGAAGGGACTCCGCAACGGATTCACCCTGATCGAGCTGCTGGTGGTGATCGCGGTGATCGCCATCCTCATGTCCATTCTCATGCCGGCCTTGAGCCGGGCGCGCGAGCAGGGCAAGCGCGGCATCTGTCTGAGCAACCTCAAGAACCTCACCATCGCCTGGATCATGTATGCCGACGACAACGACGACAAGCTCGTCAACGGCGACTCCGGCGAGTACGGCATCACCGCCAACGGCCCCTACTGGGTCAAGAGCGACTGGGGCAGCACCATGACGGAGTACGCGAAGAAACAGGCCATCCTGGACGGCGCCCTCTATCCCTACACGCAAACCATCAAGATCTACAAGTGCCCCACCGTCGAAAGGAAGGCCTCGACCACCTACGGACAGGCGAGCAAGATCTTGCGCACGTACTCGATCGCGGACTCGATGAACTGCAAGAACTGGGACAGCATGGGCGCCCCGATCATCAAGCGCCGGGCGCTCATCAAGGACCCTTCGAACCGCATGGTCTTTCTCGACGACGGCGGCACGTGCCCCTCGGCTCTGGGCGGCTGGACCGTGTATACGAATCAATGGAAATGGTGGGACCCGCCGCCGGTCCGTCATGGCGACGGGACCATGTTCTCCTACGCGGATGGACGCAGCGATTACCACAAGTGGGAAGACCCGCGGACCATCCAATTCGGCAAGAAGATCCCTGCCACCGCCAACTCGGAAGTCCAGGGGGAGAACCCGGACCTGGTGTGGGCGTCGATCATGGTCTGGGGCCAGAACGCGACCAAGATCGCGATGCCGTGATGCCCGAGAGGCAGTGACCCAGGCGCAACAGAGATGACTGCTGTCGCGTCGAACCGCCCACGGCGGCTCGATGTGTTGTGTTGACATCGACCTGTACATCTGAGGAGCATGTGGGTTATGAGCAAACGGAAGGCATTTACCCTCATCGAGCTGCTGGTCGTGATCGCGGTCATCGCCATCCTCATGGCCATCCTGATGCCCTCTCTGAAGATCGCTCGAGAGCAGGCGCGGGGCATCACCTGCCTGGCGAACCAGCGGACCCTCGCCCAGGCCTACATCATGTACGCGGACGAGAACGGCGGCTCCATCGTCGGCGGCTGGGCAGGGACCATCACCACCAACAGCGTCCCGCCCTGGGTGATGCCGCCGATGAGTTTCAACGGCACCAGCTACACCGCCAAGGCCAGCGGCAGCGTCACGCTCATCGAACGCTACAACGGGCTGCGCCAGGGGGCCCTGTACCCCTATGTCAGGGAGGTCAAGGCCTATCACTGCCCAGGCGACTTCCGCAAGAACCTCGGCACGAGCCTCGGACGCGGCCTGGAGTACTGCATCTTCCGGAGCTACTCGCTGCCGGACTACCTGCGAGCGACCCAGGCCAAGGACCCCAAGAAGCTGTTCACCTTCAAGGACCCGGCCAACAAGATGCTGTTCGTCGAGGAGATTTACGACGGCGCCGCGGGCAATTTCAATCACGATGGCTGGTCCTACAACCCCAACGCCGGCAGTCTGTGGGACCCGCTGGGCGTCTTCCACAGCGACGCGTGCACGTTCAGCTTCATGGACGGCCACTCCGACCGCAAGAAGTGGGAGGACAAGCGGACCATCGTCTACTTCAACAGTCGGACGGACGCCGCAAACCAGGGCTTCGGAAAAGGCGTGGTCTTCAGTCCAGCCAACATCGACCTGGAATGGCTTGACGAGCACTATCCCGGCAAGACGAACGTCGCTCAGTAGTCGGGGGATCGTCGCTCACGGCGGAGAATCGCGTCAACGGAGAGCATGGAACATGCGAGAAACAGTGCACGACACTGAAAAGGAAGGGGCCATGAGGAAACCGCGGGCGTTCACGCTGATCGAACTGCTGGTCGTGATCGCGATTATCGCGATCCTGATGGCGATCCTGATGCCGTCGCTGCAGCGAGTCCGCAAGCAGGCCCGCGCGGTCGTCTGCCAGTCCAACCTCAAGCAATGGGGCACAATCTGGGCCATGTACTGCGACGACAACAACGGCATGTTCCCCAGGCGGGGCCGGGATTCGGGCCGCTGGATCGACCTGCTGTACGACTACTACCACAAGGACGATGAGTTCCGCGTCTGCCCGATGGCGGAGAAGATCGCGGCCCCCGAGGGCGCAACCGACACCGCCACTCTGGGCGGCGATGCGTTCATGTCGTGGGGCATCGTAGCCCCCAGCGGAAACCGGCCCATAGGCACCTGGGGCAGCTACGGCATCAACGGCTGGGTCTATCAGAATATCGAGCCCGGCGGGACCCTCTATGGCAAGCCTGCCCAGTTCTTCTGGAAGACGCCCAACGTCAAAGGCGCAGCCCTGATCCCGCTGTTCCTGGACTGCTGGTTCTGGTGCGCCTGGCCCGACAACACGGACACCCCGCCCAAAGCGGACGACCGCGCCGCCCGCTACACCGGCGACGACAACGCGATGAATCGCTTCTGCATCAACCGCCACCAGTACGCCGTCAACTGCGTCTATCTCGACTACCACGTGGACAAGGTCTGGCTCAAAGCCCTCTGGCGACAGAAGTGGAGCAAGCGGTTCGATCCCGGCTACCCCGAACCCGCCTGGCCAGACTGGATGACCTCCATCAAGAGCGAGTGAGGATGGGTAGTTGTTGATGGATAATGGATGATTGAAGAGACGAACGACCGCCCCAATCATCAACAATCAATCATCCCTCATCAATTCAGAGAATCACTGTCCTGTGCCGATGGCTGTGGCACTCGATGTTCACCGCGACCGGCAGGGACGCGATGTGACACGGCGCCGTCTCGATGAGCACGCTCAAGGCGGTCGTGTCGCCGCCCAACCCTTGCGGGCCGATCCCCAGCGCGTTGATCTTCGCCAGCATATCCCGCTCCATCTGGGCGTAGAAGGCCTCCGCGTGGCAGGAGCCCAGGTCTCGCAGCAGAGCTTTCTTGCTCAGCAGGCAACTGAGCTCGAAGTTGCCCCCGATCCCGACGCCCACCACGAAGGGCGGACACGCATCGGCGCCAGCCTGGCGAACCACTTCGGTGACCCAATCGACGACCTGTCCTTTGTCGGCGGTCGGTCGAAACATGCGGAACTGGCTCTTGTTCTCACAACCGCCGCCTTTGACCATGAGGGATAACTTCAGCCTGTCGCCCGGCACGATCGCAAGGTGGGTGATCGCGGGCGTGTTCGTGCCTGTGTTCTTGCGGGTGTTCAGCGGATCGGCGACGACGCTCTTGCGGAGGTATCCGGACTCGTAGCCCGCGCGAACGCCCTCGTCGATAGCCTCGATCAGGGTCCGGCGTCCCGGTCCCCCGGGCGAGATCTCGACCTCGGACCCCTGCTCGACGAAGACCACCGCCAGGCCGGTGTCCTGGCACAGAGGGATCATCTCCTGCGACGCGATGCGGGCGTTCTCGACGAGCTGTTCCAGGATCCTCGCGGCCCGAGGATGGGACTCCCGCCGGGTGGCACGCTCCAGAGACTCCAGCACGTCCGCCGGCAGTTCATGACAGGCCGCTACGCAGAGCGACTGAACCGTCCTGCTGATCTGTTCGAATTCAATCGTTCGTATGGAACTCGCGCCCAAGAGTCTCTCCTCGGTCGCAGGCCAGATCCTGCGCTGCGCTCCGTTCAGGATGACGCCAGACCACCCGCGTCACGGTGAACGCGTCAGTTCGCCACGCTGAGCTCGAAGGTCTTGTACGTCACGTTGTCCACCGCGTCCTTGATCCTCAGTGCGACGATGTGCTCGCCGGGTCGGAGTTCCTCGGTCACGATGGTGAAGCTCTCGTCGGTCGTGTCGAACACGAAATCGTCCGGCAGCGTGCCCTTCCACTGGGCGTCGCTGTCGACGGTGTACTCCAACGAGGCGATGACGCTCAGCTCGTCGGTGATCTGGAGTTTCAGGGTCGCGGCCTTGCCGCTCTTCTCGATGGCGTACTTGCGGATCGTCGGGCCGGTGTTGTCCACGACGACCGGCTCGCTAATCCGACTGCCGGTCAGCTTCGTCGCGACCGTGTTGCCTCGCACATCGTCCGCGATGACGCGGATCTCATACCGCCCGTCCTCGACGGTCTTGCTGTCCCATTCGTAGTTGTCCGACTCGAGTTCGTCCTTCATCTCGATCCAGGTCGTCCGCCCGATCCGCCGGAAGTCCAGCTTGTAGATGAGCTTGTCATCGTTCTCGTCGGCGGCCTTGTACGCGATCTTAAAGAGGCCTTCCTTGCCCGCGCCGGAGAGGCGGGCCATTTCCACCGCTTCGATCCGCGGCGCCAGGTTCGGAACCGTGCTGGCGACCGCGATCTCCCGAATCAGCGGCGTCTTCTGGCCGTCCTGCGTCTCCAGAACGAGCTTGTACTGGCAGAACCGCCCGACCGGGCATCGCAGCGGGACCGGCTCGGTCACTTCCGTCAGGTCTGTCCAGGTGGAAAACGTCGGATCGTTCACGTCCTTGACGTTGCCGCTGCGTGAACTGGCGAGGACCTTGCAGCCGCGCGGAATGTCCGCGTCGATCTGCAGCTTGCCCCACCGGGCGGGCTGGCCCGCGTCGATCAGATCGGATTCGTACGTGCCCTGCGACGCGTAGCCCGACGACAGCAACACCAGACGAGGGGGGTTTGCGGTGCCGAGATAGACGTCCTGATCGGAGACGACCACCGCCGTGACTTGGGCGGCCTGCTCGTCCTCATAGATGACTGCCTGACGCTCTGCGCCGGGGTCCGCGACGAACAATTGCCCGCTGTTGCCGGCGCCGACGAAGACCTTGCCCCCCTGGCCGGCCAGGCACAGGAAGACCGCCGGCTCGCTGAAGACCTCGCTGACATATCCCTGCTTGTTGATCCGATAGAGGAAGCTGGCGGTGCCAGGCTTGGGCGGCGTCTTGGTGGCGGGACGCGGCTGGGGCTGCGGCGGCTTGCCTCCGGCGGGCGCGCTCGTGTTGGCGATCTTCAGCGTCGCGACCCCGTCGCCGCCTGCGGATTTCCCGTCTCCGTCCTTCGCTTCGGGACGCCCGGCGGCCGCCTGCTGGGCCGCGAATCGCTGCTCGGCCTCGACGACGTTGGCTGCGGTCGCGGTCGCGTACAGGATGTCGCCCTCGCCAGGAGCGCCTTCCACCACGAGCAGGGCGCTGATCTCGGGTTCGTCGCTGTCGTAGACCACCGTCGCGGTCTTGTTGCGGGGATTGACCTTGTAGATCAGCCCGCGGGTGTCCCCGCCGGCGTAGAGGGCGCCGTCCTTGCCCGCCGCCACGGTCAGGATGTTCTTGTCCGGGCTGTCGTACACGAGCTGGGCCACCTTTCCCGAAGGATCGAGTGCGTAGATCTTGCCCTCCGGCCCGGTGCCGAGATAGATGTTGCCAACGTTGTCGATCTCGATGTCGAAGATGTACTTGGCGTCGTTGGGCTCGAAGATCGTCTCCATCTTGCCGCCCTCGTACCGGCAGAGCCGGCACTGGTCGCCGCTGATGCCCGCCAGGAGCCGCCCGGCCACGTCCACCGCCATCGCGAAGATGTGCTGGTTCGTCAGGCGAGACTCGATCCGGACCACCTGGCCCGTCTCGTTGGCGTCGGCGCCGGAGGGCGTCTGGGACTTCGGGGGCTCCTCGGTCTTCGCAGGCGGTTTGGCGGGCGAGCCCTCCCCGTCGAGCGGGTAGATTTTGGACAGGGCGCCCAGGCTGTACTTGTAGATATGTCCGTTCGGGCTGGTGCCCAGGAAGATGGTGCCCCCGCTGACCACGATGCTGTTGACGGACCAGACCCCGTCGAAGTCGCCGGCGAGGGTCTTGGCCGCCCGCCCGAGCTGGATGGTCCCGCGAGAGGTGACGATGACGCCCGTGCTCTCGCCCGCCAGCAGATCTTTGCTGCTGGCATGGCGTGTGATCTTGCTGGTGACCGCCGAGGTGATCGAAGTCAGGAGAGCCACACTCAGCAACACGGCTGCGGCCGATCTGCGATTCTTATGGTGAAGTCCGTTTCTCATGATTCCTCCTATGCTTCACGGCCCGATCACTCCTCTACCGTGATGGCTACTATTTCCTTGTTGGCGACGATGGTGCCGGTTTCCACTACAGTCTCGATCCACTGCGCGTGCGGCATGGCGGCCACCGCCCGTTTCTCACTCTGAAGGACCAGCGCCTTGGTGCGCGGCAGCTTCGGCAGCTCCGCCTTCTCCAGCATGATCCCATCCGGCGGCAGGACCAACAGGCAGTACAGCTTCGTGCGATTGACGCTCAGAGCTGCGTTCAGGGCATCCACGAGGGTCTGATAACTCGCTGCAACATACCGGTACGGCACGGATTTCCGCAGGAAGCCCTGGTACTCGGTGGCGCCGAGGAACATCAGGTTGTACTTGCCTGCCGGCAGGTCCTTGGGGACCTGAATGCCGATCTGATGCTTGCGTTTCTCCTTCAGGTAAGACTCGATGACGACCTCGGCCCGGATCTCCTGTCCCGGCTTGACCTTCGGGTCCGCGACATCGACCGACCAGAGGTAGGAGTCGATGTTCCGGGCGTCCATGCGGACGTCGAACTGGACGGCCTTGACCGCCGCCCCGCCGAAGGGATTGTTCATCAGCAGGCTCAACGCGCCGGTAATCTCGCTGCTGGCCTCGGCCAGCTCCATATTCGCGGACGCATTGCCGAACCGGATCGACCGGCCATCATCGAGATCGATGGACGTACGGTATTCAATGCTGTGCTCAGGCGGAAACGCCCCCGCCTGCAACGCCGCACCCAGGAGGGCCGACCGCACCAGCCCCGGCGTCAGCGTCTCATTACGGACCACCTGGCATTTGAACTCGCGAGGCTCAAGGGTGTTGAACCGCTCGACCCGCACGCTGACGGGGATCATGTCCGCCTTGGCGCCGAGCCGTCCGAAGACGGCGCCTTCCGCGTCGATGGTGATCGCACCCACGATGTCCGTGCTGGCGCCCAGCTTGAACGAACGCTGGACGCTCGAAATCACCGTGTAGACCTTTCCGCCGGCCATGGGCAGGTTCGTCGGACCGTAGCCCATGAAGCTGTGTCCAAACCCGTAAACGCGTCCATCTCGGACCTCGGTGACTGTGCCGAGGACGTTGACCTTGATGTCGCCGGTCACGACGGGCATGGTGAGCGTGCAGCCGGGAATGAGGGCGGTTTGCCCCTGCGGCGTTCCCTCGGCGCTGCCGCTCAGGCCGGGGGTGGCCATGAAACCCATCGTTTCGAGTTGTCCGGCCACCTGCCGACACGCCTCGGAGGACAGGCCGGAAACCAGCACGGGACACGGCAGCATCGTCGCCCCGCGGGCAGTTGCCGTTCCCATCGGGCTCTTGGCCGCAAGTTCCTGGGCGGCCTGGGCCACATCGATGGGCTGGGAGAAATCGAAACTCAGGGCTGCGGCTTGCGAGCGGGAGGAGGATGACGAGGCGCCCAAGCCATCCATCAGGCCGACCTCCAGCATCTCCGCGATGGGTGTCACCCCGTACATGGGGTCCTTCGCGAAGGGCCAGCCAAAGGCGAGCGCCCCCGCCAGGCGACCGTCGATATAGACGGGCGAACCGCTGCAGCCGGCCACCGGGCCGGTGTGCAGGAATCGCTCGTCCATGCCCATGACGAGGATCGCGTTGCGACCCGGATCGATGTCGTGGACGACATCGAGGACCTTCAACGCAAACTTCTCGATTCCGTTGCCGTAATCCGTCAGACAATAGGCGTCCATGCCGGGTTTGACTTCGTCGATCCCGATGTACCGCTGCGCATCCCAGATCGCGTCGATGCGGGCCTTCACTTCGCCTGCCCCCCGGGCGACGGGCGTCCAGGCAGTCAGGCAAACGGCAATGGCAAGCAGGACGACGGGCACCCTCATGTGAACGACCTTCGCGTTTGGCATTCTATCCATCCCCACTACTGGCATTCCATCCCACAGCGCCCGCGGAAGAACGGGGTCCTACGCTCCGCGTGCCCGGCTATTCATCGGCGGGTCTCGATGCGAGACGTAAAATTTTAGCATCGCGATAGTTGCGTTGCAAGGCAAAAGGAGTTGTGTTATCATATGTGTTTGTCTTTCGAGTGGCCCGATAATGTCGGACCGGACCTTGAGACGTGGACACGGAGAACGATAATGAAATCGGATCATCGGCATGAACTGAAGACCAACGAACTGGCGGATTGGCTGGCGAATTTCCCGGAATGGGCGAAGCAGAACCGCAAGAACCTCACTGTCGCGGGCGCCGTCGTCGTCGCGGCGATTCTCGTGTACATCGTGAGCCACTATTGGGTCGGGGTCGCCGGGGCGCGCAACCGGGAACGGCTGACGCGTCTGGTCTCGCAGGTGCCCGAGCAGGTCAACACGGTCATGCGCTCCGCGGCGCAGGGCACCGATCAGTCGTACACCCTGATGCCGATCGCGCAGGATCTGCAGGATTTCGCGGATGGCCTTTCGAACAACGACATGGCCGCCCTGGCACTCATCAAGCGAGGCGAGGCGCTCCGCGCCGAGCTGCACCTGCGTCTGACGGACCCCGCGAAAGACGATCTGGCCGCCCAGATCGGCAAGGCCAAGGCCAGCTACCAGGCGGCCCTGGACCGCAGGCCTTCGAATCCCGCCCTGGCGGCGGCCGCCCAGTTCGGACTCGGACTTTGCGAAGAGGAACTCGGCAACTTCGGGCAGGCAGCCGATATCTATCGCACGACCGCCCAGAAGCCCGAGTACGCAGGCACCGTCGCCCAGGCGGCCGCTGAGTACCGGCTCAAGATCATGGACGACTTCAAAACCCAGGTGGTGTTCAAGCCGGCGCCGCCAGAGCCCCAGGCCACGACGCCGACGATCCAGATCCCGGGCACTGCCGCCAGCGATCCCACGGTGATTCCGGTCCCGAGCGAGCCGATGATCGGTCCGGTGGCTCCGACCACTCCCGCTCCGACCGCGCCTGAGACGCCAGCCCCGGCGGCGGAAACACCGCAGACACCGGCGCCGACGACTCCCCCGGCGACCGGCGACGCGAACCAGCCCACAGCAGGATAACAAGAGAAAGCACGAAGTCCGAAATCCGAAACAAATTCAAATGACCACAATCCAAATGGCCGAAACGCTGTCGCCTGTCGGATGCCCCGTTTTGGATTTTGGGTTTCGGTCATTCGTACTTGTTTCGAATTTCGTGTTTCGAGTTTCGGATTTCCCGCTCACGGGTATCAGGGATTTTTGACTGTTGATGTATGGATGAGTTGCAGGATCTCAGGGGCCGGCCGGTGACCCTGCACGTGGGGGTCGGCATCAGCGAGCGAAGGCTCGACAAGTACCTCCACGGCCGATTCCGCAACCTCAGCAGGCACTTCCTCCAGGACGCCATCCGTGCCGGCGGCATCACCGTCAACAGCAAGCCCGCCAAGCCGAGCCTCAAACTCCAGCATGGCGACGTCATCCAGATGGTCATCCCCGAGCCGCCCAGCAAGGAGATCACGCCGGAAGACATCCCCCTGGACATCCTCTATGAGGATGACGACGTGATCATCCTGAACAAGCAGGCGGACCTGATCGTCCACCCCGCCAGGGGCAACAAGTCCGGCACGCTCGTCAACGCACTGGTCCACTACTCCGACCAGCTCTCCAGCGGACTCGGCGAGTTCCGACCGGGCATCGTCCACCGGCTCGACCGCAACACCACCGGCGTGATGATCGTCACCAAGCACGAAGCCGCCCAGTGGAAGATCGCTAAGCAGTTCGAGGACCGCCAGACGCAGAAGACCTACCTGGCCATCGTGCATGGGACGCCCGACCTGGACGCCGACAAGATCGACGCGCCTCTGGCCGTGCATCCGCAGATCCGCGAGAAGTACGCGGTCCGCCCGGAGATCGGCAAGGAGGCGGTGACATACTACGAGGTGCTGGAGGCCTTCCGCGGCTTCTCACTCCTGAAGCTCTCGCCCAAGACCGGCCGGACCCATCAGATCCGCGTCCACCTCTCGCACATCAAACATCCCATCGTCGCGGACGACATGTACGGCGGCAAGCTCGTCTACCCCTGGCAACTGGCCGACGCCGAGCAGGCGGTCGAGGAACCGGTGATCGCCCGCTGCGCCCTGCACGCCTTCAGCATCGAGTTCCGCCACCCGACGACGAATGAAATGGTCAGGTTCGAAGCCCCCCTGCCCGCCGATATGCAGCACCTCTTGGACATGCTCCGCCAGTACCGCACGCAATAACGCTATTCAACGTGCTCCTTCCAGCGACGTTGGCCGAAGCCGCAAGCGTTGAGCGTCTTCAGAAGTTGGTCCTTCGACATCCGGCTGCTCATCGCCTCCTTGATCGTCTATCTCACATATTGACGCAGCTTGACTACATCTTGCCGTGTCACAGAGGACCGATCACCCGAGTGAACCAATGCTGATCTCCTGTCATATAGACTCTTTATCTCTCCGAAGACAGTCTCGCCCCTGCTGGGATCCTGCCCCAGAAGCACACTTGCTTTCCTGCAAATCCGGTACTTCAGTTCGTCGCGGTTACCCGGATGGAGCAGAATCTCTGCGGCAATCATCAACGAGGGAAAGGCCAAGCTCGCGTCATGGATTTCATAGGACAGATCGAAGCTCTCGAAGGCCAGTTGAACGGATGGCTCCCTCAAAGGAAGCGAAACGGAATCGATGAACGACTGCGCCTCCGGAATTCCTGTTGGTGTCAATGTGAACTGTTCTCTATCGACAATGGGATGCTCGCGTACAGGGCTGAAGGGATCTTCTTCTCCTTGACTGGTCTGGTACACAAACGAATAGGGGAGAACAACATTGCCCTCCTTGAACAACCTCAGAAGACGTAACTTGCCGCGGACGAACATGTGCGTCTGCTCACAGATGTCGCCACGAATGGCCGCCCCACCACGTCCAGTGGCCTCGAACGCTGCGAGGTTGGGCTTGACAACGCAGAACCCTCCAGACGGTATGTCGTCCCGACCACATGTGCCCCAGAAGGAATCGATGCATCTCAGAAACGGCATAACGTCTGACGAAGATCTCCTTTCTGTCACAAACCCGTCGCCGAGTTCCAGCTTCGTGATGGAATCATCCACATTCGCGAGGAAGCCTATGAAGTGAACCGGTACTCTGGCCACAGTCGCCTCTCCTTCTATCATCGCTGCCGAGGAATCCAAAGACCGCCTCTGGCGAGGCGGGAGTTTGCCGCTTTGGGGCCTCCAGCGTGGCACGCGAGCGGAGTGCTCGCTTGAGGGCGTGCGCAGCACCCCTACTGCTGGTGGCTCCAAGGCGGTGAACTCCAGCCGCACAGCGGCGGAATCCGGGTCAGTCCGCCCCTGCCGCCATCAGGGTGACAGACGCCGCGTCGACAATACGTTGGGGTTCATTCCTGCGGGAGCTTGGCGAGATCATTGTCGGAGCCCGCAATCATGAGGATGTCGCCTTTGTAGACGACGGTGCCGGGCATGGGGACCGCGATGATCGGTCCTTTCTCGCTCTTCTTGGCCCGACTGTCGTCGCTGCGTTTGATGAGCACGAGGTTGACGTTGTACTTCTGGCGAAGCTGCAAGTCCATGACCGTCTTGTCATCGAAGCTCTCGGGGGCCTCGATCCGCGCCAGGCTGTAGCCCGGCGCGAAGTCGATCTTCTCGCCGATCTGG
Organism: Phycisphaerae bacterium; assembly: GCA_017993835.1. Classification (GTDB taxonomy): domain Bacteria; phylum Planctomycetota; class Phycisphaerae; order Sedimentisphaerales; family Anaerobacaceae; genus PLanc-01. The sequence goes on along the minus strand of JAGOLX010000010.1, from coordinate 86,744 downwards.
GGGGCGATGAGCTTGTAGGCCCATCGCTGGGCGGATTCGATCTCGGGGTAGATCACCTCCGTGGCGCCGACCTTCTCGAAGACCTCGCCCGCCGTGAGGCTCTCGGCGCGGGCGTAGATCTGCTGGACCCCCATCTGGCGCAGGGTCACGACCGTCAGGATCGCGGCTTCGAAGCCCTCCTGGCCCATGCCGATGATCGCAACATCCACGTTGTGCACGCCCTGGGCGCGAAGGGCCCCCTCGTCCGTGCTGTCCAGACGGACCGCATGGCTGACCTGATCGCGGATCAGATCGACGGCGTCGCGGTCCTTGTCAATGGCAATAACCTCCGCGCCGCTCATCGACAGGGCAATGGCGAGCTTGCTCCCGAATCGTCCCAGACCTATGACTGCAAAACGTCTCATGTCAAACCCTCATCGGATCACCCGACGATCACCACCTCTTCGGGATAGCTGTACCGGACGGGCCGGAGATTGAAGGTCAGCGTCGCCAGCACGGTCAACGGCCCAAGCCTCCCGAATAGCATGACGGCTATGATAATCAGCTTCCCGGCGTCTGTCAAAGCCGGCGTAACCCCGGTCGACAGGCCCACCGTACAAATTGCGGACACCACCTCGAAAGCCAGGTCCTGCAGCGTGTGCTCGCTCGGGTAGTGGGATCGCTCGGTGATCGTCAGAGCCAGCGTGGCCAGGACGATGGCGACAACGAACATCACAACGATCGTGACGGCTCGACGCAACACCGCAACGCGGATGGAACGATGGAACATCTCCAGCTCGCCTCGCTTGCGCAGCGCGGCCACGACCGTCATGAGAATGACGGCCAGCGTCACGGTCTTGATCCCGCCGGCGGTCGATCCAGGCGACCCGCCGACCAACATCAGCAGAATGAGGAGGAACTGGCTCGCGGGCGTCAGGTCGCCGATGGGAACCGTATTGAAGCCGGCGGTTCTGGCCGTCACGGACTGAAAGACCGCGGCCAGAATATCCGGTCTTCCCGCAGACGACGTCGAGCCCGAGAACCGTTCGAGCAGCAGAATGGTCACGGCCCCCGCCAGGATCAGCAGGGCGCTGACGCTCAGCGCGATCTTCGATTGCAGACGCATCCTCTTCGGCACATCCGAGGAGAACAGCAGTTGCCGACGGACCCGCCGGACCCAGGTCTGGCGCACCCGGTCGAGGAACAGGGTCACCAGATTGTGGAGAACCCCGAAACCCAATCCCCCCAGCACGATCAGCGGACAGATGACCCCGTAGACCTGCCACTGGCGGTCGTAGCGGATCAGGCTGTCGCCCAGCAGGTCGAAGCCCGCGTTGCAGAAGGCGCTGATGGAATGGAAAATGCTGAAGAACCATCGCGACTGGATCTGGGCATCCCAGGTCGGCACGTTGTCCCACATCCCGTACAGACTCAAGGCGCCTCCGCCCTCGACGATGACCGTCACGACGAAGATGAAGAGAATCGTGCTGCCGATCCGACTGGCGGTCTCCGTGCTGAGCAGGTCCTGCATCGCCACGGTCTCGCGGAGAGTCAGCGCCTGCCCGAGGAGCAAGGCGAAGACGGCCCCGAACACCACGATGCCCAGGGCGCCGAGCTGAATCAAGACCAGGATGATCACCTGGCCCATGAAGGTGAAATCGCTGCCGGTGTCGGCGACGACCAGACCGGTGACGCAGGTGGCGCTGGTGGACGTGAACAGCGCGTCGATGGGACGCAGGGACGTCCGTCCCGTCGTCGCCTTCGGCAGCATGAGCAATGCGGCGCCCGTTACGATCAGAACGACGAAGCTGGCCACCAGGGTCCGGCTCGGATTCCGTCCGGTGGCCGCCAGGCGGACCGACAGGAGAAAGAACTTGATCGTCACCTCGAACATGAGGTAGATCGCGACGGCCAGATGGCGGACATGAACCACATCGACGTCGCCGAACCATCGCCTGGCGCCGACCATGACCGCCGCCAACGCCAGCAACGCCGGAATGTCATACCAGTTGGCGTAGAGGTACTCGCGTTTGAACCGGGCGTTGAGCAGGCGAAGGACGCTGGAGCCCAGGAAGACGAAGAACACCGCGGACTGAACGGCGAACACGAAGGGCTCCGGCACCGGCGGGTCGTAGAACCCAAACAGCAGAGCGAAGGACGCCACCGCAATGAACGAGGCGACCGCCCGGACGCCCGCCAGAACGTCCTCCAGCAGGTTGTTCTTATAGGCTATCTTCATAGAGTAGTTGCTTCTGTCGGCACAACCGCGGCTTTTTTACACCTTCTCGCCGCTGACTTCCAGCAAAATCACCCCGTCGTTCTGCGTCCCCAGCAGAGTGGTGGCGGCTTGTCCCTTGACGGGTCTTGCCGTGTGAGGTATGATAGACTGTTGTCAGGGCGTGGCGCGAGGAGACCCTGCGGCAAACATTGTGTTCGACGTCTCTGCGGAAAGGCCTCCACGCCCGACCGAGTCCGTGCTGTTCCCAACAACCGAAGGGGCTTGTGCATGGCACAGCGGATCGATAATGTTGTGATATCATCCGTCCGAGACTTGCTCGCCCAGGGGCGATCCGTAGAAGCAGCGCGACGATTCATGGAGTTGCAGCAGCACGGTGCCCTGCCACGAGGCCGACGGGTGATCCGATGGATCGCCAGCACTTTCGGTGCAGCTTGGACCAGGACGTTGATCCTGGGCTTCGCGCATCAGCCGTGTGTATTCTGTTCGCACGGACTGGTCTCTTGTGACAGATGCACCGGCAAAGGACACCTCGATTACGCCTTTCTCTGTGAGGACTGTTTCGGGCTCGGGGTCAGACCTTGCGGGTTCTGCAACGGAACAGGGTGGGCGTCGTGGGATTTTGTCCCCGCAGAATTGCGCCTGCTGGTCCTGGCGGAACGAACGAAGGCCGCCGTGGACTCCATTCGTGCCAGGCAGCGCCAGGCCACGCCCAGCGAGGAGAAGTTGTCGTTTCTTCAGAGCACGCAACTTTTGCTCGCTGTCAACAAGGACATGGGAGTCCTGGAGAACACTGTCACCTACTCCGATAAGGCGAGACCACAATCCGCGAGGGAAAGGGAGATGGTCCATGCAATGATCGACAGCATGGTCGAGTTCGCCCCACTGGCCCAGCAACAACGGCTGGCGGCAGTCAAGGAGATGATCGACGCCGTCAGAGCCCTTTCTCTGGATGCGAGCATCGAACAGCAGAAGCGGTCGTTTGAGAAGGACCGCTTGCAGTTCTACCGAGCAGCATGTGAAGCGGAGCCCCCTTTTGAAGGCACGTTCCTGCGGCATCCCCTGCTGGAGAACAGGGTCTCCCCAGGAAGTTCGCCGGAGGGACCGGGATCGACCGAGGGCGAACCGGCAGTCGAATAGCAGGGCATAGCCGCAGAAAGGAGCAACGGTAATGCCGGCGTCAGGCGATGTCCGCAAAGCTGAGGGAGCTGCCGAATTTCGTGACGAGCGCCCGGCGGAGGTTCCGGTGCTCAGGCTGTGACAGCGCCGGATCCGCGGAAATCACCTGAAAGGCGTGCCGCCTCGCGATCACGAGCAGATCATAGTCCTCGATGATATTCGCGATCTTCATATCGGGCAGGCCGTGCTGGCGGGCGCTGAACAGTTCGCCGGGCCCGCGGATTCGCAGGTCCTCCTCGGCGATCTCGAATCCGTCGGTCGTCCTCGTCATGACCTCCAGGCGGCTCTTGGCGACCTCGTTGTCCGTCTCGGCGAACAGCAAGCAATGGGACTTCGACTCGCCTCGCCCGATCCGGCCCCGCAGTTGATGCAGTTGCGCCAGGCCAAAACGGTCGGCCGCCTCGATCACCATGATCGTCGCGTTGGGCACGTCCACCCCGACCTCGATGACCACGGTGGAGACCAGGACGTCGATTCGACCCTTGCGAAATCCCGCCATGATCTCGTGCTTCTCGGCCGAGGACATCCGACCATGCAGCAGCGCGACCTGGAACTCGGGAAAGACCCGCTCCGACAGTTCCTTCCAGGTGTCGGTCGCGGCCTTGATGTCCTTGCCGGTCTCCTCGACCGCCGCGATGCGCGGGCAGACGACGTAGGCCTGCTTTCTCGCCCGCAGCCGGTCGCGAATGAAGGCATAGGCGTTCTCGCGGTCCTTCGGGTCCACCCAGCGAGTGACGATCGCCCCGCGGCCGGGCGGGCGGTGCTGGATCACGGAGACGTCCAGATCGCCGAACGCGGTCATCGCCAGCGTGCGCGGGATGGGCGTGGCCGTCATCACGAGGCAATGCGGGACCCCGTCTTTGCGGAGCTCGGCGCGCTGGTGGACCCCGAACTTGTGCTGCTCGTCGATGACCGCCAGGCCGAGCCGTCGGAACTCGATGTCCTTTTGGAGCAGCGCCACCGTGCCGACGACAATGTCGATCTCGCCAAGCTTGATTTGCGAGAGGAGTTCTTCCCGCTTGTTGCCCGTGATGCCGCCGGTGAGGAGCACTCTGCGGACCTGGCTGTTCTTGAGATACCGCTCCATGCTCAGAAAGTGCTGCGAGGCCAGGATCTCCGTCGGCGCCATGATGGCCGCCTGCGTCTTGTTGGCGATGGCCAGCAGCGCCGCGTACAGCGCGACGACGGTCTTGCCGGAACCGACGTCGCCCTGGAGCAGGCGATTCATCGGCGTGGTCCGGCTCATATCGTGGACGATCTCCTCGATGGCCGCGTTCTGATCCTCCGTGAGCAGGAAAGGGAACCGCCTGCGAATCCGGCTGTCGATCTCGTCGCTCCGCGAGCAAGGCACGGCGGATGCACAGTGCTGCGTGTGATAGCGGCGCAGCGCCAGGCCGAGTTGCATCAGAAACAGCTCGTCGTACTTGAGCCTTCGCTGGGCCTTGCCCAGCTTCTCCTCGTCGGGCGGCATGTGAATCCACGCGAAGGCGTCTCTTCGACCGATCAGACTGAGATCCTTGAGAACCGCTGCCTCGTGGAACTCGTCGACGAGATCGTCCAGACGCTCCAGCACGGGCAGAATGATCTGCTTGATCTGCCGGCTGCTGAGCCGGCCGCTGGCGGGATAGACGCCGCCGCTGAAGTGTTTCTCGGGCTCTTCAGGCACCTCGTCGAGCAGCAGGAACTTCGGATTGGTCATCTGGAGCTGGTGCTTGTAGACCCCCGCCTTGCCCGAGGCCAGAATGAGCTGGCCCAGCGAGATCTGACCGCGGAGGTACCCGCCGCTGAACCAGACGATCCGACAGACGCCTGTCTCGTCGGCGGCCAGCACCTCGAAGATCGCCGGCCGACGGCACGCCTGGTAATCGATGGACTCCACCCGAGCCAGGATCGTCGCAGTTTCCTCCGGCTTCATCCGGGCGATCTTGATCCGGTCCGGCGCGAAGATCCAGTCGCGAGGAAAGTACTCCAGCAGGTCGGCAACGGTGCGCACCCCCAGCTTCTCGAAGAGTGCCGCCCGCGACGGTCCCACCCCCTTGAGGTACTGCACCGGCATCGAAGGCGTGACGCCCTCGCCGCGGGCTAGCGGTGTGTCTGTCACATCCTGCATACGAAGCCATGCTCGCCGATGAGTCTCACGAAACGGCAATTGGTGACATCCCTCTCGATCAGTTTCCCCAGGCGTTTTTCCGCAACGACGAGCTGCTGCACGGCCTCCTGCCCCAGAGGGGCGACGATCACGCCTGACTCCGCGAGCTGTCCCACCAGCGGCGGCGGGAAGTCCGGCACCGCGGCCGTGATCATGATCCGGTCGAAGGTCCGGCTCGCGGGCCAGCCCAAGCTGCCATCGCCCAATTCGTATGACACGTTGTCAATACCCAGTTTCCTCAGGACCCCCTGGGCACCGGCCAACAGCTCCGGCAGCCTTTCCATCGTACAGACCCGCCCTGCCAGGCGAGCCAGAATCGCTGTCTGATATCCGCTGCCCGTCCCCACCTCCAGGACCTCGCACTCGCGAGTGAGCCGCAGAAGCTGGGTCATCAAGGCGACGATGTACGGCTGCGAGATCGTCTGTCCGTCCGCAATGGGCAGCGGCTGATCGGAATAGGCCCGGTCCCGCTGCTCCAACGGCACGAACTCCTCGCGCGGGATCTCCCCCATGACCCGCAGCACGTCCGGGTCCGTAATGTCCCGACCTCGGAGATCGCGTTCGATCATCCCAAGGCGGTCCGATTCGAAGTGGGCGTCATCTTCGCACATCGCCATGTCATTCTCGACAGAACCACCCATCGCGCGGACGGGCACAAGATCTCTTGATTCGTGGCCCAGCCGCCCCCGGCTGGGGAAAGAACACCCCCGAGGGCGGGGGTGCCACAGACGCACATTATCTCGGGGCAAGTCGAAAGGAACAAGGAAAACCGCCACGCATCAGAAGAGCAACCTGACCACGGCTCGGAAATAGCCAGATCGGGCCTACTCTGAGGGGGCACGCCCAACACGTCGCTCGTCCCTCGTCGCTCGTGGAGACACACGGTTCGGACCGAGAGCCGAGCGACGAGCGACGCCCATGGCTTTTTCCGAGCCACCGCTTCAGAACAGCAGCTTGACCGCGGCTGCGGCCGCCAGCACCTGCACCAGGCTGTTGAACACCTTCTGCGGAACACGACGGAGGAACAGGATTCCCGCGACGGCGCCCAGCGCGATCAATGGCAGCATCATCAGATCGAGCTTGACCGACTCTCTGGTGATCAGGTCCAGGTTGACGCTGAACGGGACCTTGAGCCAGTTCACCGCGAAGAAGAACCAGGCGCTGGTGCCGATGAACTCGATCTTGGGCAGGCGCATCGCCAGCAAGTAGATAATCATGACCGGGCCCGCGGCGTTGGCCATCATCGTCGTCACGCCGGCGATGAAGCCCATCAGAGCCGCGAACCACCACTGGTGGGGAATCGGGGGATTCTCGCCGCCCACGCGGGTCCGCCAGTAGTTCAGGCCGAGCATGGCCAGCACGATCGCGCCCATGATCGGCTGAAGCTGGCTGTCGCTGACGTAGTCCATGGCCTTCCAGCCGGCCACGATCCCGACGAACGCCGGCGGAAGCAGGCGGACCACGTGTTTCCACTCGGCTCGCTGGCGGTAGTAGCCCGCCGCGAAGAGATCCCCCAAGATGAGCATCCCCAGGAGAATCCCCGTCGAAAGGCGGGTGTGCTCGGGGAATGCCATCGCCATCAGCGGCGCCATGAGGATGCCCAGGCCCGGGATGCCCGTCTTGCTGACCCCCGTCAGCACGGCACACAGGCCCACCAGCACCCACCCTGTTAAACTCAAATCGAACATGTTTCCATCCTGATCCTGTACCCCTACCCCACGGCCACACGACCGGCGATGCACTGTACCCATTCCGCGTTCGTTGTGCAACCGGGTCGGAAACAGGCAGATCGGGCCTGCTTCGAGGGGGGACAATCTCCTGGATCGATTCTTCCCCCTCAAACCCTTGTCGCGCGCCGCGCGCTTTGTCACTTCCATTCTTCAACGAAATCGAACCAGGAGATTTCGTTGAAGAATACAGGCCCGATTCGGCTTTTTCCAAGCCTTCCCCAGTCACCTTCCAACCCTCTGACCTTCTGTTCTTTCGGGCCCGATCCGGCTTCTTCCGAGCCTTCCGCATCGACCAGATCCCCATGGCCTTCCAGACAAAGCATAGCGTCTTTGTCGGCGATGCCGCGTTGCGCGACCAGCGATCGCACGCGCGCCGACGCCAAGGAGACGGGACAGACGGTACGGGCCTGCCACGGCGAAACACCACCCGCAGAGGCAGCAGCGCCCCGCGCCGGAGGCCATGACGGCACCCGGTGCCCGCGCCCGTGCGGCCGGCCCGCGCAGCCGCCTGGCGCGGGCAAACTGGTAGTCCATCGCCTTGCCCACCACGCGGGTGACATCGCACGCCAGCGCCGCACAAACCGCACGCAGGTCGCCCCAGTCGAGCAACCCGATCTCGTCGGCGGTACCACACTCGATACAGGGCCCCGTCCGTCGGCACTATCGCGTCGACCACATCGAATCCTCGCCTGGCGTCGTGACCCGTGCCCCGTGGCGCGTGACCCGGGAGGGGGGCGAGCTCAGGATCCAAAAGTGCGTCGGGAAACATGGTGACGCCGGGATGGTCATTCCCACGAAGCCGTTCATGGGCCATTGGCCCACCCGAAGGGGATGGAAATAGTGCTGCTTCGCCACGTCGTACACAAGTCTTGTCCAGTACACGACTTGGCGTGTTTTATTCCGTTGTCCGTCCGCCCATCTTCCAGAGGAGGGGCGGACTCCGGATCAGTCCTCGCGACCTTCGAGTCGCAAGATGCCTAGCAATCGGTGGACAGCGCCAGTCCCGTCCTGGTCAAATCGGAACGGGATCGTACCGCCATGACGCTGTCCGGGTCCGTAACGCTGACCAGAACCCCGCATGCCCTCTCGCTGGCCTACGACGGTGAGTTCTCCCCCGACGCTCAGCGTCACAACATCTGGCTGCGGTTCAGTTGGCTATTCTGAGAACGGGTTGGCGGATGCTCTTTCCGGGGCTTGACAGTCCTGTACCGACAGTTATGATATTGCTCCATTGGGCAGCGAAAATGGCGGAGTCGGAACTTCCCCACCAAAGCAGCCCGTCATACCGTGTGTCACATAGAAAGGGTCGATGCAATGCAGATCTTCACCAAGGCCAAGCGTTCCACGAGAATCGGCAGAAGCCGGCAGTTCATCTGGGCAATCGGACTCGCAATAGCGTGTCTGTCCGGCGCGGCCCTCGGGCAGGTCGACGTCAACGAGACCGGCCTGCACGACGCCAACTCGGTCTACGGCATCGACGGCTCGGCCTATACGGACCCCTGGACCAACAGCCAGTCCGTCACCCTCTTCGCCTGGGGTGAAACCGATCCGAATCTGTATTATGACAATGCCGGCTTCTATGCCTACGGCATCGATTCGAACACGGCGCTAACCAACACCGGCCCGATTGCCGTCACGGCCACCGGAGGCAACGCCTACGGCATCGAGGGTTCCGCCTACGCCGGCATCGGAGTCTACGGTCTCTACGGCGTCAGCGACGTGAGCAACACCGCCGGGATCAGTGTGGACGCGACGGGAGGGACGGCGACTGCCAACTACGAAAATGCGTTTGCCACGACCCAGGTCTATGGCATCAATGCCGGTGGAAGCGTCACCAACAGCGGCGCGATCACCATCGAAGAAAGGGGCGGCGACGCCCGAAGCGACTACGGCGGGGCCGCCGCCTACGTGGACGTCTATGGCATCTTCGCCATGGCGGACGCATCCAACAGCGGCGAGATCTCCATCACCGCCTACGGCGGCGGCGCGGGAACCGACAGCACCGACAGCTCCTCCAATGCCAATACCAACGTCTACGGCATCTACACGTATGGCAGCACGGACAATACCGCCGATCTCACGATCCGCGCGATCGGCGGGTTCGCCGAAAGCGGCGGCGACGCCAACCCCTACGCCAGCGCCTATGCCAGCAGCACCGCCTACGGCATCTACAGCGAGGGCGACGTGAACAATACGGGCGATCTCACTGTGATCGCCACCGCGAACCAGGCCGCCACCCTGGGAAGTCCCGCGGAGGCCGCGGGACGGGCCTACGGCATCCACAGTTACGGCGACGTCCACAACGAAGGCGATATCTCTGTCATCTCGCAGAGCGGGACGGCCGAAACCAACGGGGGCAGCGCCGACACCAGCTCGATCGCGTACGGTATCGAAGCGTACGGCAACGTCACCAACAGCGGCAACATCACCGTCACGTCGAATGTCCCGGACGGCAGCACTCCGGCCCAGGCCTACGGCATCCGCATGTACAACGAGGGCTATCTGACCAATACAGGAATCATCCGCGCCAGCGGCGACAGCGCCTATGAGCTGTACATCGACGGCAGCATGACGACCCTCCTCGACACCTACAACGTCACTCTCGACGGGGACCCGAACACCGGGTCGATCTACGTCGGCGGCGAGGCGATGCTGGTCCTGAACGACGCGACGCTCACGGTCACCGCGGTGGACGAAGAGACCCTGTGGAACACCGAGTACCGCCTGTTCGAGGCGAGCGGCCTGGTGTCCGGGAATTTCGGCCAGGTGGAAGCGGTCAATCCCGACGTCACAGCCACGTACTACACACAGGGAACCGAGGGCGCCGAGGACGACACGGTGTCCCTCGACTACGCCCCCGAGGCATCGGAAGCTCTGGCCTCCTCGGCCGTGGAGAAGCAACTGGTCTCCCATGCCGCCGATGCGATGAACCGGCACATGACCTCGATCCTGCTGGAGAGTATGCTCGAGCCGGACGTGTGGGAGGAGGACGACGACGACGATTCGACCGGCGAAGCGGCCCTCGCCGGGTCGGCGTGCCAGAGGGCCTCCGGCATGTTCATCGAGCCGTACTACTCCCATATCGGCAAGGACGCCAGTCCGCTGGGCTATAACGCAGGGCAATGGGGAACCTCCACAGGTTACACGCAGTGCGTGGGCGAAAGCCTGCTCGGACTGCACGTCGGCTACGGATCGTCCGACATCGACTACACCGGGACCGGCTACAGCGCCAACAGCGAAGACCAGGGCATCGTCACCACCGGGTTCAGCGGCTTGACCCGCTGGAGGCCGTGGGCCCTGCGGTACGGCTTCACCACCTTCTACGGCTGGCACGACTACGAGGGTCTGACCGGACTGAACCTGGACGAGCGAGAGACCGCCTCCTACAACAGCTACGGCGGCAACGCCGCGGTCGCCCTCGGACGCACCTTCCGACGGGGCGCCCACGTGTTCTACCCGGAGATCGGCGCCACCTGGCTCTGGGCCCATCGCCAACGGTACACCACGGATGCGAACGACGCCGACTGGGACACGACGTACTCTGCCCTGAACGATCACGACCTCGTGGGCGAAGCGTCGCTGTTTTGGCAGAGCCGTTTCATGTACCGCAAGATCCGCATCACGCCGTCCGCGTCCATCGGCATCCGCCAACTGCTCACCGACGGCGAAACAGAGATCTGGCAATCCGTCGTGGGCGCCGACCGCGTCCGAATCGAGTCCGATCAGGATGAGACCGCGGTGGCCTTGGCGGGTTCCCTCGTCCTTCGCAGATCCCGAAGCACGCTGACGCTGGCTTACGACGGCGAGTACTCGTCGGACGTGCAGCGACACGACGTTTGGATGCGATTCAAGTGGCTGTTCTAAGAGTCCCGGCCGCCGGGGCCTGAGACAGCCGCCAGACGGGACTCGACGTAGTCGAGGATCTTCCGTCGGACGCGCTGCATCTCGTCGCTGTCCGGCAGATCGCCGAAAAGCTGTTCAAGCCAACCGCCGGTCTGGAGCCTTTCCAGGCCGGCGGTGAAGTTTATGTCGTAGACCCAGCCGATCTGGCAGAGTCTCATGTCGTTGAGCGTGCGGAGGCTCGCATGTTCAACGAGTCGGCCGGCGAGGACCGCGTCCACCACTTCCGGCGTGACCCGCGGCTCATCGGGCAACTCGGCATCGAACGAAAGTCCGGGGGCGTTCTCCCTATAGCGCCGGTAGATGTCGGTCATGATCCGGTAGATGTCGAGCTTGTCGGCGTCGCGGATCAGCTTCAGGAACAACAGCGCCGGACCGTCGAGGCCGGCGGGGATCATCCTGCAACTGTGAAGAGCGACCGCCGTCTCGATCCAGAGACGCTCCTCGGACGCCAGGGCATCCAGAACACCCTCCTGATGCAGGACCTCGATCGCAAGGCAGGCGTGACTGACGCTTCGCAGATCGCTGAACGTGCGATGCCTGACGAACTGGGGGAATCGACCGACGTCATGGAGCAAGGCGACCGTTTCGGCGATCCGCGTCTGATCCTCGTCGAGGGCAAGCCGCCCGGCCAGGTGGAGAATCTCCTCGCGCACCCGCCGGGTGTGTTCCTGCTTAAGCCGCAGGTGCCTGTTCACGTATTCGTCCGGACCGAAGAAACGGCCCGCGTATTCCTCAAACCAGCGTTCGATCTCGGCCAGCCGGCAAGGCTCCATACGTCCTGCATCTCCACACGGCCCCTCGGCCGCAAAGCCGCGAATATACACCGGCAGAACCCGCCTCGCCAGCGAATCGCGGGAAAATCGCTCAGCCGCTTCCATCCTGGAAGAAGCCCGGTATAATCCAGTGTTCGTATGGGAGTCGCGTCTCGTGGTCTGGTTGCAAGGAGTATGAGGATATGCCCACGGCGAAGGACATCGTTGTTCGCAAGCCTACCCCGGAGGAACTCAAGCGATGCAAGAACTGGCCGATCTGGGCGTGTGAACCGAGCACGTTCGACTGGTCGTACACGGAGAAGGAAACCTGCCTGATCCTGGAAGGAGCGGTCACCATCTCGGACGGCAAGGATTCCGTGAGTTTCGGGCCGGGGGACCTGGTGATCTTCCCTCAGGACCTGGACTGCGTCTGGAGCGTCGAGAAGGCCGTCCGCAAGCACTACAACTTCGGATGAGAAGACACGGGACCCGCACGGGAGCTATGCGGCGAACTCGTCCGGCTGGAAGTCCAGTCGACGGCCCGCCTCGATGGCCTCGTTGACCTTGAGCACGGTCACTGCGGCTGCGTAGCCGACGTTGGCCGGGCAGTTGAGCTTGGCCTTGCCCCGGATGGCGTCGAAGAAGTTCTCCAGGTGGGGCTGGTGAATCGGCTTGTGCAGTTCGACCGCGAGTTCAAGGGTCGGCGTATTGCCCGCCGCATTGAGACTGTCCGACACAGTGAGGGTCTTCGCCAGCTCTTCGACGCTCATTCGCTCAACGAGCTTCATCCATTCCGGCTGGGCGGTCAAGTCTCCGTTCCGGATGCATTGGGCCCACGCGGTCGCAGGCATGTCCGACGGTTCCGGATACAGTCGCGTGCGGTCCACCCGCTCGGAGAGGACGAGCGTGCCACGGTCGCCCATGAACTTCTCGAAGTACCCCTGATTGCCGTTAGCGCTGAGCGTCTGATAAAAGGCAGTGACAGGGCCCTGGGACGTGTCGTACTCGTAGACCGCCATGACCGTGTCGTACCAATCGTGGGTACCCTTGTCGTAATAGTTGAGCCGGCCGCTGGCGAGCACGGACTTCGGCTTGGCGTCGAGATACCAGTTGAAAACGTCGATCTGGTGGGCGCCGAGATCGACGATGGGACCGCCGCCCAGGCCTCTGCGCCACCGCCAGTTGCGGAACTCTTGCATGGACGCATAGCCGTAGCGATTCAGAGTCGCGATGTCGATCTCCTTGCCCTTGGGGCAGCCGAACGGCACCTGGACCGCCCGATTCCACTGCCCGTTGACCGCGGTGATCCGGCCGAACAGCTCCGCTCCGCACAGGAGTCTCTCGCGACACAGGAGATATCGCGGATTGCTCCGGCGCTGGTGGCCGATCTGGAGGAGTTTTCCCGTTCTGCGAGCGGCCTCGACCATCCGGCGGGCTCCCGCCAGCGTGTTGGACATGGACTTCTCGCAGTAGACGTGCAGACCCGCGTCGAGACAGGCGACCGTGTGCCTGTCGTGCCAGAAGTCCGGCGTGGCGACGATGGCCGCGTGAAGGCCCTTCTCCTTGGCGAGCATGTCCCCACAGTCGATGTACGGCGTGCCTGGATGGCCGTATCGCTTCACCAGGCGGGACGCACGCGGCAGGTTGTACGCTTCCCAGAGGTCGCAGACGGCCTGGAATTTCACGCCGGGGATCTTCAGGCAGGCAGCCAACAGGACGCTGCCCTGCTCCCCTGCACCGATCAGAGCCACATTGATCGGCTCGACCGGTTCGCCTTCCCCGGCCGCACCCAATCCGACCGAGGGAAGCGCGATCGCCGCTCCCGCCCCCGCCGCCGATTTGAGAAACTCCCGCCGACCCAGTCTCATCCGATCCCCGTTTGCGCTCATGGCATGCTCCTTCCGGGCGCAGACGCATCCGCACCCATTCCCAAGATGTACTCTGTCCGCACAATCTCTGATGGGTTTTGACGGACAAGTTCGGTAGCGTGTACCACTGCTTTGGCAGACTTCGCGCGCCTGGTTCGGAGTCCCTTCAGCCGACAGTAATGTGGCCCAGTCGCCCCCGGCTGGGATCACTGGGATCACCCCCGAGGGCGGGGGTGCCACACGGCCACACGGTTCGATTGCCGATCTTGCTCGTCAGAACTCGTTAGGAGCTCCCTAACCGGAACGAGCAGGCGTGTCACGTTGCCTGGCCGTTCCACGAGTGGAATTGCGCAGACAAGTGATCCGTTACATTCAGAACACGATAGCCGCGTAGCCCACACTGTCGTGGTGGGCGGTGCCCGTCTGGCGGAGCAGAACCTCGTTGCTATTCGTGTGGGCGAGCAGGACGCCCTTGGCGGCGCCGAGTTTCCTGGCGGCAACGACAACCGCGGCGGCGGCGCCCGGGCCGCAGGCGTTACCGTTCTCGATGGCGTCCGCGAGCAACCGCTCGGGTTCGAGAGCGGTAGCCAGCTCGATGAACTGCCGGTCGTTGACGCCGCTGGCCCAGCCCAAGGCATCGGCGCCGATCCCCATCGGGGTGAAGCCGTACCGTGGGCCGTAGTGCGTCAGATCCGTCGACGCGATGCAGACGATCCCGGCCGTCGGGTCCGCAACCAGATCGGCGGTCGCATCGCCCAGCGCAAGCGCCGACTCGTTCGCCGGAACGATGATCGGGAGAATGGCGGACTCCGGGAACAGGTGCTGGATGAAGGGAACCTGCACTTCGATGCTGTGCTCGCGACGGTGAGCGGAGGCACCGGCAACGGCCGTTCCGCTCTGGACCAGGGAACGCCGGAGCGATTCGTCGATCCTCGCCTGGCCCAGGGGGGTTTCCCACGCGTCGCTCGCATCGACGATGGGACCGGCGCCGAAGTACCCGTGGGCGGCGCCGAAGATCACGAACGTGCGGACCGTTGCCCGCTGCCTCTTCACCGCGGCCAGAACCATGGCCGCCAGCGCCCCGCTGAACGTCCAGCCGGCATGGGGGACGATCCCTGCCACCAGCGGGTCGGGCAACGAATCGCTCCACGCACACGACGCCAGGCACTCGTCGATCTGTTCCAGACACTCCTGCCGGTCGGACGGATAGAACTGGCCGGCCACAACGGGTTTTCGAAGCTCCATGACGGCCCCCTTCGGGATTTACTATTCGCGACTGATCTTCTATGATTGCGCGTGCGAGTTGTGAATCGCAGGATCGACTCAACGTACCCGGTCGTCAATCGTAAATCGGAAATCGCAAATAGCAAATAGGAAATGGGAGACACGATGGCATCGCAGAAGAGTGCGTCGGTCGCAGTGGTCATGGGCTCGGACAGCGATCTGGGCGTCATGCAGAGCTGCGTGGACCAGCTCCGGGAATTCGGGGTGGAGACAACCGTGCGGATCCTCTCGGCCCATCGCACGCCGCAGGCCGCCGCCGAATTCGCCCAGAACGCCGAGGCCAGGGGGATCCAGGTCATCATCGCAGCGGCGGGCATGGCCGCTCATCTCGCGGGCGCGATGGCCGCCTGGACCGTCTTGCCCGTCATCGGCGTTCCCCTGGCCGCCGAGGGAGGACCCGCGGGTCTCGACGCGCTGCTCAGCACCGTCCAGATGCCTCCCGGCGTGCCCGTCGCCACCGTGGCAATCGGCAAGGCCGGAGCGAAGAACGCCGCCATCCTGGCGGTGCAGATCCTGGCACTGGCCGACGCGTCCCTTCGCGAGAAGCTCCACCAATTCAAGAAGAAACAGGAGCAGAAGGTCCGCGAGAAGGACGACGCATTGTTCTGAACGCCCGGCGACTACGACCTTGGCCGCGGCCACGCTCGTACTGGCATCCGTCCACGATTCCCAATCGGGCGCAACAGCAAAGCCAAGCCCAGGAGAACCAGTCCTCCCGCCGCCGGCGCGGGAACCTCCACGGGCGACTCCGGCGAGGTCGCGGTGATAATGACCTTGAAGCAATCCAGACACCCGGTGTCGTTGTAGTATGCGTCGTGCACGCGGAAACTCCATTGGCCGTAGGCATCGAGGCCGTCGAAGGCCGCCAGCGTCTCGATGGGCCGGTAGCTCCCGGCAAAAGGCGGTTCCCCCTCCTCGATTGCGGCATCGGCTTCATCGTCAAACGTGGTGGCAATGTAGTCTTCGCCCTCGTAGTAGCCGGCAAACGGGTCGCTGACCGCAAGCGTCAGACAGGTCCCGTCGGGCCCTCGGACAAGCAACTGCAAATCGAAGGCCGCCGTGTGACGGATGCTCACGAAGACATCGACGTCGCAGATGATGATGTGATCCGGGACGATGACTACCGCGTCCTGCATCCATCCCTTTGTGGCGACGGGGTCGGCGGGAATCCTCTGATCGAAGCCCCCGCCGTAGATGTACACGACGCTGGTGCCGCCTCCCAGGGCAGCGCGAGACAGGATCGACAAAACGGCCGCCACGACGACAGGAAGACCCACGTACGTTTTCACCCTCACTCCTCCTCCAATCCTCACAGTCCAACGGCCCCCACGGACATTGTCTCGATCCGAGAATAGTAATAGATGACAATCTGGAATGTCAAGAGAAAAAAGGGGATTCTTCGTCAGCGGGGTTCTGGAAGGGAGGCGCCCTCCGGCCCGAGGGGCCAGGGCTCGGGCCATGGCCCCTCGGGATGGGAGGGGCTTTGTTCCGCCCGAGAACGGGCGGGCGGGTCATTTCCTGCACGTACCGTGCGGGCCGGCAGGTCCGCAGCGGGACTTTCTTTACCGCCAGCACGGCGGGGCGCACGGAGCGGCCGCCTGCTGATTCTGACTGAGGCCGACCGAGATCGAGTTGGTCACCGTCGGATCCTCGACGACTCCGCCCACGATGCTCGCGTACTCGCTGAGGTCGACGAACTGGGACTGCGTGCCCATCGCGGTGGGCGAGGCCAGGGTCTGCATTTGGCCGCCGGAGAAGGTCTGCGACGCGGTGGTCGCGCCGGACCCCCAGGGCGTGACGATGCTCGTCGAGAAACCGACGCCCATCTGCTGGCCCTGGGACGTGCCGACGGGTCCCCACGTGCCGGCGTTCTGCTGCTGGCCGCCGGCGATATCGGCGTCCTGCCCGACGCAGGTGGGCGCGTTGCCGCTAATGCTGGCGTTCTGAGTGAAGAAGCCGCCTTCCCTTTGCACGCCCCAGGCGGTGTTCCATCCCCAGCCGCTATGGACGGTCTGCTGGTGGCCGAACGACGCCTGATGGCCGCCTTCGACACTGCCGACGCCGCCGGGCCATGTGAGGAAATTGGCCGCACCGATACTGAATCCCTGTTCCTGGCCCACAAACGCCCCCGCGCAGCAGGCTAGCGCCAACACAATCGATACCACGGGTATCCCTTGTCTGTGCATGAGCACCTCCTTGTCTCGAATGGTCCCTCGTTGCAGTGGAGAGCGTCGGAGACCGACACGCCGGACGCCGATCCGCTCTCAACAATCCTCCTGGTTGGCGGCGCAACACCCCCTTTCTCCCCGCGACGGAGACGACCTGCGCCTGCTCTGCGACAGTCACCGCCCTCTGCGACGGCTATCGCGGGGTCACGAACATCACGTTTCGTCCGTCCTGGAGTCCGGCCTTGGCGAGCAATTCGCGACGGACCTTGATTCCGGGTCTTCGGCTCTCGCTGCGGGAGGTCGGTGTCACTACCCCAGGCAGGTCCTGCGCGACCTGCGCCGGCTGCTCGACGGAGCACACAGGCGCAGGCTCCGCCTGAGCCTCTACCTGCGGCGTAATGGCCGGCGGCGTCTGATCGTACCGCTCCGCTCCCTGCGACTGGGGAGGCGGCAACACCTGCCCCTCCGGAGTCACCCGCTGCGACTCGGGCTGAGGCGTCAACGGCGTCTCGACGGCCCGCGGCGTTTGCACGGACTCGGTCACGTGCGTCGAACGCACCGCAGAAACCGACACAGCCGACGACGCGGCACGCGAGACGGGCGCGGGCGGACGAACCGTTGGCGCCATCCCGACTTCCTGCGATGCCGCCTGCGGCCTGGCCCGGATGCGCTCGTAGAACGATTCGGGAATCCGTCGACGATCTGCCTTGCCGGGGCAGAAGCGGTAGGCGTCGCCGCTGAGGACGGCCTTTCCCTTGCCTTCCGTAATGCCCGTGGCCCTGGCCCCCAGCAGCGAGAGGGAGTAGTTCGCCTGGCTGTAGCCGGCAGCGGCCGACGGGAACGTGTAATTCGAGCCGATCGTGACGCCCTTCATGCCGCCGGAGATCAGCAGGATGTCGGTGTCCCACAGCAGCGCCTCGGCGACCGCGGCCTTGTATGCATGATCCCAGTTTCGCTCGACGTCCGCATCGACGCTCACCTTCCCCACGTAGGCGTACCCTTCCTCCTGCAGGAGCAAGACATCGACGTTGGAGTCGATGAAGACCAACAGCGGCTTGCCTTCGGGCCGTCGGTCCCGCGTGATCGAGTTGGCGATCTCCAGGCCGCGACCGTGGTGATACCGATTCGGCGCGTCGAAGAGCGCGACTGCGGCGCAGTTGAGCACGCCGCCGACGACCTCGACCAGACCCT
This sequence comes from Phycisphaerae bacterium, assembly GCA_017993835.1. GTDB lineage: Bacteria > Planctomycetota > Phycisphaerae > Sedimentisphaerales > Anaerobacaceae > PLanc-01. Next base: position 68,305 of record JAGOLX010000010.1, on the reverse strand, counting down.
TATAGGGAAGGGCCTTCAGAACGCCGCGCAGTTCGCGCATGTCCTCGGCGCTCTCGGGATCGAACGTCGTCTCGTAGACCGCGTCGTTGGCGGACGGGCTGTTGGGGAAATAGGCCTTGACCGTGCCCCAGCCGCCGTGGTTCCAGTACGGCAGATACGGCGGGAACGAAGTCAGCGGCGACGTCCGACTCTCGTAGTTCGAGATCGACGTGCTGTCGATATCGACCTGCGAGTTCGACGTGGACGCGTTGTCATTCCAGCTCGATCCTCCTTCCGCGATCGTCGTGTTCGAGAGGTCCTGACTCTGACTGGTGCCGATCTGATTGACCACATCCACCGTTGTCCCCGAGGGACTGCCGCCCTCCCCCTGCAGCGCCGTGGTCAGCGCCAACATGGGAACCAGCACAATCCATACCTTTTTCATCTCTTTCTCCTTCTGAAACTCCGTTTTCTTTCGGGCCCCTCCTCCGCCACGCCATCCGGGCGTGGGCGCCGAGAGCAGAGTCCCCGTTCATTCCTGTGCTGGATGCCCGTGGTCGGACCGAGAAAGCAGTCCTCCTCCCGGTGGGTGCAACGTCATGTGTGGGAACACGCGGTCCCCTTCAGACGCCGCGACCCGGCGCCCAGGGCGCAAAGAGATGACGCTGTGTCGAAGTGCCGGAGCCGGCCCGCGCGATCGCGCCGGCTCGACGCAAGTGAGAGCCAATTTCGGAATGCACCCCACTCCCCCGACTCCTCCAGTCGGCAGAACACCCGCCCCCTGTTGCGAAGCGGAAGCAACAGACTGCGTCACTATCACGCACATAGCATCCTTGCCCGGTCACCTTGCCACCCCGCATCGCATATGAACCACCAATGGCAAGCCGAGATTCCTATGTCACCCTACTGTTATAGGACGACCGTGTCAACCCTATAGTGCCCCTTTCAAAGTCCTTTCTAACAACAAAAACACCGTGTACCCCAACATTTTTCCAGGTACAGAATAACCCAAACCTCCCAAACTCACCATATTAACAACCGGAAAGGCCTCCCTCGTTGCCGAAGGATTCACCGGCTCCGTTCCGCTCTTCGCAGATGCGCTGCACAGCGATGCTGGGAGGAGACCCGCGCCGGGTTTGAACCATCACTACCCGGCGCACGGCGGGGACTACTTCACCTCAAGCACGGAATTGTAGTCGCCGTAGGGGTTCATCTCGGAACGCTCGTTGTAGGGGTCCTGCTGCCACTGGCCGTCCACGACCAGGCGATAGCGGTACATGCCGTTGGGCAGTCTCACCTTGGCCTGCCAGACGCCGCTGTCGCCGACTCGCTGCATGGGCGTGCCGGCTGGCTGCCAGTTGTTGAAGTCGCCCGCGATTTGCACGTTCTGGGCGCGGGGGTAGAGCGTCACGAAGACCACCGCGTCCTGGATCTGGCTGACGCCGTAGTAGTTGGCGAGCTTCGTGTCGATCTTCGCGGCAGGCTCGACCTTGGGCGCCGTTGCGACAACGCTGACGGTCGCGGGCGCCGGCTGTCGAGCCGCAATCGGCTCGGGGTCTACGATGACCTGCGTAGCCGCCACCGGCTCCGGCTGCTTGACCGGCGTCGCCATGACCGAGGGCTTAGCGGATTTCAACAGATCGTTGGCGCTGGCGCCGATCGCTTCGAGCTGATCGGCCAGCGAATCCACGAGCCGCTTGCTCTTGACCTGCGGCCGCTCCTCGCTCCCGACAACCTCCTGGGCCAGCATCCGGAAATCCTGCTGCCCCTTGCTCGCCGGATCGTACTCGTTGATCGGCTGTCCGAAGCTGGAAGCCTCCTTGATTCGCGTGTTGAAGTTCACCACCGTCTTGAACATGCGGTCGCCGAAGTGGGACCGCAGTTCTGCGAGGATCTCCCTCGCCATCTTCGTGCGAATGTCGTACATGCTCGCGAGAACGCGGACGGAGACGTGCTGCTGGCATCGCTTGCAAAGAATGCCCAGCGTCTCCAACTGCTTGCTCAGGCCGTGCAGCGCGAAGTAGCCCGTCTCGACCGGCACCAGCACGTCGGTGGCCGCACGCAGGGCATTGAACGTCAGCAGGCTCACCGCCGGCGGGCAATCCACCACCGCGAAGTCGTACTCGTTCTTGACCTCGTCCAGCACGGTCTTGAGGCAGGTCTCTCGTTCGGCGATTCCCGCCATCTGCTGCTCGAACGCCGACAGATCGATGCTGGCGGGCGCGAGTTCCAGGTTCTCGCCGATCTGCCAGAGGATTTCGGTCAGGCGAATCGGCTCATTGCGGCTGCGGCTGATGAGAACGTCGTAGATGCTCTGTTCGATCTGCTCTTCCGGCACGGCCAGCCCGACGGCGCAGTGGGACTGGGGGTCCATGTCCACCAGCAGGACTTTCTTGCCGAGCTCGGCCAGGGCGCTGGCCAGGTTGATCGATACCGTCGTTTTCCCACATCCCCCTTTTTGGTTGACGATTGCCACTGTTCTCATAGTACTCTCCGCGAACGAGCCTTCCATTGCGCCGGTTCCTGGGCCGGATCTGTTTGTCACGGGTCCTCGACGCGATCCATCGCGTCAGGGAGCCCCCGCCGGACTGGAAAAACCTGCTTTTCAGCACTGACAGTCCGCTAAATACCTACCATGAGCTTCTTCGGCACACCCGTCCGGAAAACTTTACCCTTTTATGGGACGGCCCCATAAAAAGACTTACAAGGTAGAAAAACCACCCGGCTTATCGGCACAAAACCCGCTCACGGCGGCCCGGAGATTATACAGAATTCCGCCCGCCCGGATACTGGAAAAAGTACCTGCCCCGTCGCACCGAGAGAATGGGCATGATGGTGAGCATGGAGAGAAGACCTGACAAGTGCCACATTATAGGACGCCATATCTACCCGACGAAGAGTCTGAATCGCAGAGATGCGGCATCTTGTTCCTTCCGCGGGCAATCTGGTCGACACGGGAAGCCGGTCGAAGCGTGCGCGTTCTTTGCAACCGGAGGAAAGAGAACGGGGGATGCCCATGCATCTGGACGATGCCGGGCATCCCCTGAATCTGTCAGCTACTCTGTTGCCCCAAGCCGACGACCCGTCGGATCGGCCGCCTGGGTCGTTCCTGGCTGCGCCTACGGAGCGACGTAGATCGTTCCGGTCCGCCCGGCCAAGCCGGCCATTTCCGCGTCAGACAGGGCGCGGTTGTAGATCCGAACCTCGTCGAGCTGGCCGTGCATGTACTCCCCGGAGGAGCAGTACCCGATGCCGAGGCTTTGGCCCGACTGCATGAACATGGGCGTGCCGCTAAAGGTCGCAGTCTGCGCCAGGGCGCCGTTGATGTATGTCTTGGCCGTGTCGGTCACATCATCGACCACAGTGGCGAGATAGTACCATACGCCAATGTCACACAGGCCGCCTTGATCCTCGTAGACGAATATGTTGCTGTTCAACCACGCCGTGCCGTTGCCGACATCCGAGTGCACACTCGCAGACGTCACCTTGAAGTCGAAGGTGTAGTCGCCGCCGATACGAGTGCCCAGGATGGCCCGGAGGGCGTCCAGATCCGCGACATTGACCCATGCCGCGACCGTGAACGTGCTCATCGCCAGGTCGGCCGAGTACGGGACGAGGACATATTGTGCGTCGGAAGTCATGTTGAGCGCCTGCCCGACCTTGCCCGTCGTGTAGCCCGGCGAACCGGTGGCAACGCCGTGATGGCTGCCCGCGGAATCCTTGGCGTCCCCGTCGAACTTGTACCAGGCTACGAGGCCCGTCGTGCCCGGATCGACCGGCGTGACTGTCACACTGGCCGTCGGGTACAGGCGAATCTCATCGACGAACAACTGGCCCACTGCCCCGCTGCCGGTAACGCCGACCGCCAAGGAGGTGATCTTCTTCAGGTTGACCCCGATGGAGGCCAGATCGATCGTCCAGGCCTGCCAGACGCCGATTGTCAGGTCGGTCGCCGCACCATCGTACAGAACCTTGGTGCCGTTGATCTTCACGTAGAGCTGGCCGGAACCGGTGTTGGCCGCATCGCCCATGAAGTAGATCGCCAGCGTCTGGACACCGTAGTCCGTCCAGTTCTGGGCGTCGTCGAACGTCCGCGCCGCCTCGCTATATGTGGCGCCCTTGCTGTTGTTGTCGTAGCTGAACGGCATCGACTGGTCTCCGCCAAAGACGACCGTCGGCTCAGCAAACGGAGTCTTCTCATAGCCGACAACCGAGCCGTTCTCGTCTATGTCGTATCCATCCTTCCAGGTTTGGAAGATGGCGGTGCCGGCGTCCATGTCGTCGTCGTAGCTCTCGAAATCATCGACGGTGACGTACTCCTCGGTGGTGAAGCTCCAGACGTTGCCGGCATAGGTCGCGTCGTCGCCGACTTCGTCCACCCTCCAGTAGTACGTCGTCGCCAGAGCCAGCGGGGAGCCCGGCGTGTAGCCGTGATCGGCCTGTGTCACCGCGGAAACGCTTCCCTCGGCCACCGCGTTGCTGTCCGTGCCGAAGTAGATCGCGTGCGAGGCGGCTTTGCGCCCGGGACGCCATTCGAGAGAGGCATTCACGCTGATGCCTGTCTGGCCATCCGCCGGTTCCGGGTCGCGGGCCTGCACCGGCACTTGGAAGAACCGGACCTCGCTCAGGCCCGTCTGGGTCATGAAGCCGCCCCAGTTGGTGCTGATGGTCAGCTTGACGTACTTGGCGGTCACGCCGCCGAGATCGACGATGGTGTTCGCCGCGTACTTGTCCTGGCTGGTGGCTTGGTTGAATTGCGGGACCCCCTCCAATTGCGTCCAGGTCTGGCCATCCGTGGAGTACTCGATGGCAACGTCCTTGGCCCCGTACCCCAGGGTGGATTCCATCATGTAGTTGGAGTTCCACACCCACAACTCATACAACGCGTATTCCCTGTCGAACTCGTATAGGATCCAGGCCGGCAGGGAATCCTTGGGAGTCAACCACATCTGCGTCATATCGGTAGAATGCTGGTCATCCACGAGTCCGGATTCGTTGATCGTGTTCATCGGTCCCGCGCCCGCCACGGCACTCGAAGCGGTAGCCATCGTCGGCTTCACCGGATAGGCATAGGGCTCGACGGTGAAGCTCCACACGTCCCCCTTGAACACGGTATACTCGGGGGCACCGTTGACCTCATCGACTCTCCAGTAGTAGACCTTCCCGTATTCGAGCGCTGCTTCCACCTGGTACTGGGCGGTCGTCAGGTCCTGGCCAACCAGGACGCCCGTCGGGTTGTCCCGACTGGCGCTATTCACGTCTGCGAAGCTCGTCCCCAGATACACATCGTGCGTAGCGGCAGACTCGCCTGCGGCCCAAGTCAACTCGACGTCAAACAACACGTCGGTTGCCCTGTCCTCGGGAACGGGTTCGGCAGCCAACTCCGCATCGGGTCCCTTGCCGGCCATAGCACGCAGGATCTCACTCACGGTCAACGCTCGTGTGTAGACGCGCACGTCGCTCAGCATTCCTGCCCAATTCTCGCCCTCGGCGTTCTCGTTGTCACCGCCAAAGAACAAGGGCATAGGATAATCCAGAGCCTGCGTGATCACGCGAGCGGCAGCTTCAACGCCGTTGCGGAAATACGTGAGTTGGGCGCCGGTCTTCACGACAACGTGGTGAAGCCAGACATCATTGGGAATGTCGTCATAGTCCAGGTTGTCGGTGCCCAGGGAGTTCTGGTGCCACTCGAGTTTGGTCGGCGTGAATTTGATGAACTGCCGGGGAGAGAAGTCGACCGCATTCGCGTTCATTCGATTGCCGATGATGATGTCGTTCTCTGCATTTCCCGCCTGTTGTTTGGCCCAGAAAACCCAGGTGAAGTCATTGGTGAAGGTCATCTGTGGAATCTGCCCGGCCCGCACGTAGGCGCCGCTGGCCGTGCCGTTGAAACTGATGACGGTGCCCCGCTCAGAATCGTCCAGCCAGACCGATCCTCCCGGACCCAGACCGGCGGTCGGTCTCACGATGGTCCCGTGATTGCCATTCTCGGAGAAGTCGGTAGCGACGTCGCCGGAGCCATCGTTCAGTTTCCACCAGCCGATCAGTGCCGGATCCCCGGCGTGCGCCAGGGGACCGGCGATCAGGCTCGCCACGAAAACACACAGTGTCCATGCAACCAGTCTCTTGCCCATGATCGTCCTCCTTCATAACATGCCGTACATCCACACTACTGCGTTGCGACGCTACGTCTGAATGCGAAGAACACCCGTTGCCCTGCTGCTACGACGGCAATGGGGAGAATGACGCTTCACCATGTGATTGTGTCTGCAGTTGTGCCGACTCCTCCCGAGAAGTGAGCGTGACGCTCAAAGGTCCGACAATATCGCTTATTCCAAAGCACACTGTGTATTCTACGACATACCACTGTGCTGAATCAAGCAGAATCCACGCGCCGTCGCCTAGCCCATGCTCTATCGGCCTTCAGGAATTCTCCCTTGAGCACAACCGCGGGGGCGCCGAACCGAACGGAGCCCGGCGTCCAGGCAACCGACACCAAGTCGCCAGGTCGGACGCCTGCTGGCACCTCACGGCCGGTAGAGGTCCTCGACGACGCGGGCGTCCTCCTGCGTGCCCGGGTTCAGGAGCACGACCGGGTCGGTCACGAGGGCGTCGGCCAGATCCTGAGCCGAACCTGCGGCGTCGGACTGCCAGACGAGGTCGAACTGGAACTCCATGATCCCATGCTCGTCCGCGACGAAGTTCGTGTACCAGAAGTTGTTGAAGACCATGGCCAGCAGGCGGTGCGCATCCTCCGGCGGCTCCTGGCGGAGGGCCAGCGTGGGCGAGGAGCCCAAGGTCATCAGGGGCGCATCCCGGCTGACCCACAGCCACCGGCCCTCGGGCGTCACATAGTCCGCCCAGCCGTCGAAGGCGAAGTAGTCGCGGCACGTGCCGGGCAGTTGGTCGGTGAACGGGGTGAACGGTTCGCCCCCGCTGCTCAATCTCGGCAGGACATCGCCCACAGGCAGCGGAAATGCGACGTAGAAGATCTCCGGCGTCGCGGACGAAAGACGATTGATTCGCACCGTGAACCGGGCCCGCGGCTGGCGCTTCCACAGTTCGACGACGCGCGTCCCCCATGCCAGGCGCGGGTGCTGCAGAGCCTGCGTGTACACGAGGGTATGGGGCGTCTCGCGGACCGCCGCGCTGCCCTCGGGCACGGCAGCCACCTCTTCGAGCGATTCCCGGCGCATCTGCTCGCGGGCTTCGCCCCGACGGCCCCGAATGTCGGCCAGGACGTGACGCGGCGCGAAGCCGTGGACCTTCACCGCAAGAAGATCGCCACAGCCTGCGAGAAACAGCGGCTGCTTCATGCCCTGCCAAACCGCCGAAGTCGGCCAGCCTGTTGCATCGGTCTTGATCTGGGGCGCGTTGTCATTCGGGATGCGATCGACCTCGATCTTCTCCGTGCTCAGTCGCAGGCGCTGGACGGTGTTGCCGTCGAGCTTCTCCACCCAGAACCGGGCGATCTTGTTCGGCACGTTGTCGGAGAACGTCGCGGAGATGTCCTCGCGGCTGAGGTCCTCGGGTTTGCGAGGCCTGCCCCAGGGCTCGATTCCCGGCTCGAAGTACAGCTTCATCTTCTCGCCGGTCTGCGGATTCTCGACCGTCTGATAGTCGCCCCGCAGGCACGTCGCGATCATCTGCACCCACCCGCTGAACGGCGCAGGCAATGGGTTTGCGAGGAACAGGCCCTCCCCCTCGCCCACGAGTTTCGTGCGGGCCCGCTGCGAGAGGAGCCATTCGGCCTTCGCCATCGGACGGTAGGCCAGGATGCTCTTCTCGACGAACTGGCCCTGCGTATCGAGACTGTAGGGTTTCGCTACGCTCAGGCTCGAACCCCAGGTGTGCTCGTCGAACAGGCACAGGTCGCGGTACAGGTTGTCCATCGTCCGGCGGGTGTTCTCATCCACTGGCCCCCACAACAGCGATTCGACCGCGGCGAGGAACCGCTTCGCGACCCGGCTGGCCGCCACCTCGCGCGGAGCCGACCCCGTCCCGTTCGCCCACCAGTCGGTCCACTCGCCCGCATACTCGGGCGCGGTCGCGCCCATGACCTTCTCCATTCGCTGCATCGCGTCGGCCGCAGTGGTCAGCCGCAATCGCGGTTCGAGTCCCAGGCGGTTCCAGGTCGCGACGAAATCCGCCAATGGCGGAAACGGCGGATCGTTGTCGAAACGCCACTGGCTCGTGATCGAGATTGTCAGCACCTCGTGCCGATAGCCTGATCTCTCGATACTCCGAACCCGCTCGACGCACTGGCGATGCGCCCTGCGGACCGATTCCTCGTCGCTGCTGAGCATGTCCCCCGCACGAGGCGGGCGATACCGCGTGTCGGCGGCCCGAGGCACCGGGCCGCGACGCCATTCAGCGGGCTCGAAGAAGTCGAAGCCCGAGCCATAGCCGATATTGAGCCAGACGAACATCCGCCGACCGTCGGGCATCTTCCACCAGAACGCGGACGGTCGCGGAAACGGCACTCCCCCGCTGTCCTCGTTGATGCCGGTGAACAGGTACCGCACGCCGCGGTCGAGCAGCGCCAGGGCGCCGGCGCGGGGCATCCCGTTCACGTCGTTCTGGATCGCGACCTGGGGATTCACCTTCTGCCAGAGGTTCTCAGGCAGCCAATGGAGCATGGTTCGCCACTGGGCCGCGTTCATGAACGGCGTATTGTTGCAGGCCAGCGCGCTGACCTCCAACTGGCCGGCGCGGACCGCCTTGAGGAATTGCTTGCGCCGCGCGGGAGTCGCCGACTGCCACCAGTCGTTGACCGGCATCGTCGCTTCCGCAGTCCAGAAGAACCGCCGGTCCGCCAGGCCTTTCATCGAGTCCAGGATCGTATCCACCGCGATGTCGAGGTAACGACAGTACAACTCCCGGCAGACCGATGGGCTGTCGGTGAAACCGACGTCCGTGTGCGAGAAATGCACGATGTCGATCTCCCTGACGACCCCAGCGGGTTCGGCCCCAGCCAGGGACGCAGCCTGGAACCAGAGACCCGTCACCAAGGAGAGAGCGAGTTTTCGAAGGCAGCGATCTATCTGTGTCGTACGCATGCGGCGATTCTCCTGGACTTCATCAGCGGGCAATTCGAGCAAGCGCTCCCCCGCCCGGCGGGAGCGTCAGGTCAAGCCCACCATTCTTCTTCGTGCCGGTCCATCGACCGGCTGTGGCGTCGAAGAGTTCGAGCCGGCCCGGTCCGACGAGCGACGTGCTGACTCCGGCGGAGTAGTCCAGGTTCACCGCGACCACATGGGTGGGTTTCTCCGTCGTCCCGAAGAGGCCGAGCAAGAAGCCTCGCGCCGGGGCGGGCGACCGGGCAGAATCGATACGGAAGGCCGCGTCGGCCGGCAGCGGCTCACAGCCCATCTCGCGCATCGAGGTGTGATACACGCCCAGCGACCGCAGCGGCTGGAGCTCCTTCGCCATCGCGGCGAACTCGCGGTTGTACGACTTCAACGCGAGGTAGAGGGGCCCGGGCGTCCCGTCCAGACTGACGAGGCTGCCGTAGTGGTTCGGATGGGCATACACATAGTAACTGATGCCCTGAGCGCCGTAGGCCAGCGTCGTGTAGACCAGGTACCGCAACTCGTCGGGATTCGGGATGCGCATCGCGTCGGGCGCCCAAGTGCAGGCCTGCACGATGTTCAGGAAGGGCACGCCCGCGTCCTGCGCCGCCCGACGGATCATTGCCAGGTTCAGGAAGTACTGGTTGCCGTCGCCCTTGAGCTGGAACTGATAGTGGTCGTAGCTGATGAGCGCAGGCTGCACCTGCTCGACGTAGAGCCGCAGGTGCTCGCGGTAAGCGGTCACGACGTCGCCCTTCGTGCCGAGCTGCTCGTTGTTGGCGTACGTCGGGAACAGGTTGATGTAGGCGAGGTGCTTTGGGTCGAGCTTGCGGAGGTGCGCGACCAGCTTGCCCAGCGCCGGGAACTGCGCAGCGGCGGGCTCGTCGATGAGGTGGTACGAGTACAGCGCCGGGTGCTTGCTGACCCGAGCCACGAACGCATCGAGTTCTTCGCAGCGTTTCGGGTCGTCCAGCGACGCCGGTGTGAACAGGCCGCTGGTGAGCTGACCTCGCAGCCCGTGACGTTGGGCCACGTCGAGTTCCTGTTCGCTGCCGCACCAGACGAGGTTGAAGCCGCCTTCGACCATCTGCTGCGCCACCGCGTCGGTAAGCGACGGGCCCGCCCAGTACGTGACGATGGGCGTGCCAACCTGCCACGAGCCTGTCGCAGCGGGCGCGGACTGCGCCGCGCATCCGCACACGGCAAACGCGACCCAGGACAGGCCCAAAAAACGCATGAATCTCATGGCAGCCGAGTGACGAACGGAGCTTCTCATTGCACAGTACTCCCAATTGTGATCCGGCACGCCGTGCGCCCGGACTGTGACATCATACATTTACCGTCGCGGCAAAATCCTCGACGAACTTGACGCACTTGGCCACGTCCTCGACCAGTTGCGGCGACAGGTGCTCGTACTCGATGGTCGCCAGGCCGCGGAACTTCAGGGCACGCAGCGTCTGCAGGACCTGTGTGTACTTCGCCTTGCCCTCGCCCAGCGGCACATCCCGCGATTGAGGATTGCCCATCTCGGCAACGTCCTTCAAGTGCACCGAGATGATGCGTCCCTCGAGTTTCTTGAGGCACTCGGAGGGGTCCAGGCCGGTGCGGACATAGTGTCCGGTGTCGGGACAGCCGCCGATGGCCCTGCTACGGCCCTCGCAGACCTTCAGGACGTTCTCCGGCCGCCAGTACTTCGAGCCCGCCGCTTCCGAGTGGTTGTGGATCGCGAGATTGATCTTGTACTCCTGGCACAGGCCATCGAGAACCTCGAACACCTGGGCCGGCGGCTCGGCGACGAGCGTCTCGACCCCCATCTCCTTGGCGAAGTCGAACACCTTGCGGAACGTGCTCGTGTCGGCTTCGAGCGGCGCGTAGTAGCTCGCCATCAGCATGCCGCGATCGTCCATCCGCTGTTTCATCTCCTTGCGCGACGCAGGCGACAGGGACTCGCTCGTCTTGAGGTCCGGCTGCTCCTTGCTCAACGGCAGGAAGAAGGCCGGCTCGACGCAGCGGATGCCCAGGCCCGCGAGCGCGTCGAGCGACTCGTAGAAGGTCCGATCCCGAAACGTGTAGAGCTGGCACGACAGTCGCCAGCCAATCTTCTCCGCGTGCGGCGTGCTCAGCTTGACTCTGGGGGTCTGGGCGGACAGGCCCCTGGTCGCGCCGGCCAGGACGACCCCCGCGCCGCAACTACCTACAGCCGTGAGGAATCCGCGCCGAGTCAATTGATCCGTTCTCATTAGCTCACCTCCTGATGGCCCGCCTAGTTCGTGAAAGCAGCCCCCCGCCGGCAGGCAGGAATCGGCCGAGGGGCGCACCGTTCAACTCATCGCAATGATCTTGTCGATCCGCTTGGCCAGGTCGGTGAGGTAGACCTCGTCGCCGCCGGCAAGCTCGGTCGTCATGTAGCTGTTGTAGCCGATCTCAGCCAGGGCTTTGCGAACCTGCGGCCAGTTCACATCGCCGTCGAGGAGGTTCGTCCACTGATAGCCTTCCCGCTTGAAGTCCTTCAGATGGATGCGGACGATCCGCTTGCCGACCGTGCGGACCCAGTCCTGTGCGTATCCGAACAGGATCATGTTGCCCACGTCGATATAGGCCCGCAGCCAGGGATTGTCGAATTCATCGACGTACCGGGCGAATTCCACCGGGCTCAGGAGGAACTTGTTCCACACGTTCTCCACCGCGATCGTCACCTTCAGCTCCGCCGCCAGCGGCAGCAGCTTGCGGATACTCGCCTGGGAGCGGGAATAGGCTTCCGCGTAGCCCACCTCCTCGTTCACGACCGCAGGCACGAGCAGGACGACGTCGGCGCCCTGGTCCTTGGCGCTTCGCAGTGCGGCTTCCATACCCGCCAGGCCCTTGTCGACAACCTCCGGGCGGGGGTCCGACAGCGGGGCGCCCCAGCCGCCGTAAGAGAGGGAGTGGATCGGCGTACCCGCCTCCCGGGAGAGGGCGCCAAGCTCCTTCGCTGCGGCCGAATCCGCCATGGGCGAATGCTCGATCCCTTCGAAGCCACACTTCCTGGCCAGGACAAACTTCTCCTTGTCGGCCAGTTCCTTGGGCAACATACCGAACTGGCACGCCTTGAGCGGTCGGTCCGGCCGCGATTGGCCGCGCGCTGCGGCGCCCATCGATCCCAATCCCACCCCGGCCGCGATCGTCGCGGCAGCTTTCAAGAAATCCCGTCGTCCGGTAGTCACCCCATTCATGGCCATCTCCTCTTCACTGAAAACTCCTGCTCTTCGCTCGCTCCGGAGGGCGCACAGGGACGCACAAATGCCACATCCGTTCCATCCCGCGAGCGGGTGCGATCATTCTACACTGCACATGGCGGCCAGGCCAGGGGCTTCCTTCCCCGCGTACAGACCAGCCGAGAAATCTCCGGTAATACCATAGGGAATCAGGATATGTAATAGTATTGGCTACGATTTACAGAGATACCCCTTGACAGAACGAACGATCTCAGGGAAAATACAACTATCGGAGTGGTCGCAGGAGGTAGGATGATGTCGGTGAGGCATGTGGTGGTGATTGCCACGACGTTGGCCGTCGCGCAGGGGGTCGACGCGGACCTTGTACCCTTGAACGACCCGCACCTCGTCCCGTATGGCACGACCGAGGCGGTTTCCGATTGCGCGAGTCTTCCCTCTTGGCAGGACGCCATCCCGCTTGTGGATTTCTGCTCTCCCCATTTGAGGGACATGCCTGTGGGATTGCCTGCTGACGCAGAGGCGGGCGCCGAACCCGCCGATGCTCATGTGCCGGTGTATGTCCTGGCGGACAAACAGGACAGCTTGGCTCTGTCTCTCTACGCGTTGCTCTTCGCGGGATTGTTCAAGGCGGCGCCGTACATGAAGGTCCTGTCCGCGGCGGCGCTCCCCGTCTCCTGGTACGATGGGCGCCGGCTTGAAATCGCGCACCGTCTCGACCTCTCGCCCGGCGATCTCCACTCTGCAGCTTCATGGTTCGTCCCGCCGGGCTGCATAACCGAGGATTTTCTCTCGCGATACCGCCAGGAAGCAGTCGTTGCGTCGTGGCGGGATTCCCAGTTCACACCGATTGCCCTCGCCCCCCGCGGCCCTCCCCTTCGTTGCCATTCATCGTTCTGAGCTGACAAGAGAAACGGAGGAAGTACCCGTTCATCGCTCCGCGGGCGGATCCGTCGCGGGCGAATAACGGGTCATAAGCTCCCGCATGGTGCGGGTCAGAGGAAGAAGGAAGTAGAGTAGATATGAAGATTCGTTGGATGAGTATTTCGTGCGCGTTCCTCTTCATGCTGTTGGCGATCATGCCAACCCAGAGCCGTGCCGAGATGCACACATACTACTTCAACAACAACATTACCGGTAATACGGCCACTCTGCCGCTGAATCAGCTTAGTGTCCAAGTAGAGGATGTAGGCGACTCGCAGGTGTCCCTCACGTTCTTCAATGCTGTAGGAACACCTTCTTCGATTGCGCAGATCTATTTCTACGATGGGGAGTACCTCTCCACACCGGCGTCGGTTGCCGACAGTGGGGAGGGTGTGGAATTCAAACCGGTAGATCTGGATCCGAAGAACGGCTTGCCCGGTTACGGCGGGGGACCCCTTACGGTGCAGTTTTCAGCCGATGCTAGTGACCCGGTTGCGCCAAATGGCATCAACGTCCTCGGCGAGTGGGTGATGCTGACGTTCGGTCTGAAGACGACCTACGCGAACCTGTTGCAGGGGCTCGACACTGGAGATCTTCTCATCGGTCTTCATGTGCAGGCAATCGGCCCCCTAAGCAAGAGCGACAGCTACACCACCTATGTCCCTGTCCCTGGTGCGGTCCTTCTTGGCTTCCTCGGCTTGGGTTATGCCGGCATGAAGCTGCGGAAGCACGTATGACAGACGCCCAGCACATAGGCATTTCCACCAACAGGAAAGGAAAGACGTTTCAACGCCGGCGAGGCCCTGCAGTGAGGGCTTCGCCGGTTCTTCTTGTCTCCGCAGTTCAGCACATCCCCGATGGCAGGTCAATCCCGACACTCTTGCTTGCCTTTTCCTGTGACCGATAATCATCTCCCCTCGCCGCGCGATCCACAACCAACCTGCGTATTGCTACGTATTTTCGTTGCCCAGAATCCCCCGGCATGGCGTTTCTGGTCGTGTGGGCGTCCGATAGTGCCGATGAAGGACTGGCATAATGACCGAGTTGAAACCGTATGTAGACAAGTCATGCCGGGGAATGAATATGGTTGGTGCAAAGACAACCGAGGCCGTACGCCGCCTGGCCGAGAGCTTTTCTGCGGTCAGTTCAGCCTCTGAAGCAGTATTCCTTTACTACAAGTTCGGGCGACACGACGGGGTCTTCTCTGAGAAGCCGTACTTCCTCTTGTCCCATTGCGCCCACGTCCTGTTTACCTTGTGGCGATTCGAGGAAGAGGAACGCGGAACCATGTTCCAGGATTGGCCCGGCGCGACCGCTTTCCTGACCGGTCTGGACTTCGATGCCCTTCGCTATCAGGACTACAAGAGACGCGTGCTCCATGCGGATTCCATCGAGGACCATTGGCGCAATGAGACGCAGTGGTTCGAGTTCTGGATTCAGGTCCTGGAGCACTGGGACCCCTCGGGCACAGCTTCCTATCAGGAGTTCTCTCAACAGATCCTCGCGTGGGCGAGCCAGAGCGAGGTCCTGGAGAAGGCGCCGGCGCACAAGAATCCGGCGGGCTCCAACCAGTTCCTGAGGACGGATGCGGCGGGTTCCGTGATGCTTCGCACATTGTCGATCCTGGATGAGGTGATGCGAGGGCTTGTCCAGTGCCTGGCAGGGCTCGATCCAAAGATCTGGGTCGTCGAGCGCATTACCGTGCTCACCGCCCTGCTGAACGAGATGCGTCGGACCGTGGTTTGCCAGACCCCCGCCAGGGGTCCCTATACGCCGCTGGGCGCGACACGATGGAGAGCCCCATCGCCGTTGGGCCGCTTGTTCTGGGGCAGGACGCAAGGCATCCTGACGGTGGTGCCGAAGCGTGAAGGCGGAAACATCGTGTGCGCCTACGATCCGCCGTCCCAGCCGAGGAGTCGCAGACGATCCTGGATGCGGCCGGCGTCCTCCCTCGCGGGAACCTACGAACAGGAGTTGTTTGCCACGTGGTCCTATGAGACCGGCGATTGCCGTGATGATCCCGGTCATTCAACGGACGCCAAGGCACATTGGACCCTCCAGAATCAGGAGGCCGAACGTCTGGAGACGGTCACCAGGCGGATCGATGCCCTGCTCGACGGGTGGAGCCTTGTCTGGCCGTACGAGCGCCTGGTCGAGGAGGTCAGGACGATATCCAGGAACGGCCAGACACGATGGAAAGCGATGGATCTGCTGTGGACCTATGTGCACGACCTGGATCAACTGGTCGGCAAGCTGAGATTCATCTGTCGCGAGGCGAAGGTCGCAGGGGGAGACGATGCGGTGGAAAGAGCCATCGCGGCAGTCTGGGCCCTCCCGGTGCCAACGACCGATCGGACGGACTCGCCGTCCACCAGGGATTGTCCGGATTGCGCGGCTGACCAGTTGCCGCCCGGCGCCCGGCAACCCGTTGCAGAGACGGGACAGACGCCGGAAGCAGCACGGTGCGACGCCAGCGAAGAGAAGTCAACTTCGACTGCCACACCTACCCCGTTGGCAGAGACACGAGAAGAAGTCACGGCTCCCCCAGTGCCAGCCTCGTCGTCACAGCCGCAACCGGCGGAAGCGAAACCGGCGCCCCACAGGCCCGTCCCCACTGCACGCGTGAAACGACAGCCCCGCAAGCGAACCAGTTCGCCGAAGAAACCGCAGACAAACGCCAACATGGCGGCCGTCGCTCTGGCCAAGGAGATCTGGCGACAACAGGCGGCTCGCCAGGCAGCCGCCCAAGGCCCCGCACGGGAGACCTGCTCCCAGAACTCCGCGTCAGTCGCCGCAACGGCGCCCCAGCAGCCGCCCACGGTCCGGGAGTAATGCGGAGCGAGAGTTGATGGTATCAGGGTGCATCACCGCCCCCGCGACCTCCCGCAGAGAGGGACAAGATGTTGCCCCGACTCTGTCATTCCTGCACTGCAAAAGCGCGACATCTTGCTTTCCTGACAAGTATTTCGGACAGGACACACACAGCCCACGATACATAGGAATCGGAACGTCAGTTCCAATCGATGGCAGGCACTTGGGTTGCGGCCGAAGGCCGCACCAAGCCAAGCAGGAATCCAGAAACCGCGGCGCGCGACGTGTCCCAGGAACTGGATTCCCGCTTGCGCGGGAATGACAATTCAGGGGCTCCGTGAAACCCTACTGCACGCGTGCAGATACAGTCATGCACCCGCAGGGTAATGCTGCGCGACGCCCATCTTGACCGGTGAGGCATCGTCTGCTATAATGGTATTTTTTGTCTGACGCCCGGGGTGCGTTCTCGCGGGCGCGGGCAGTCAACCGATGTCGAAAGACTTCAATATGTTGAAGAAGACGAATAACTGCGGCGAGCTTCGCCTGGCGGACGCCGGCAAGAGAGTGGTGCTGGCTGGCTGGGTCCAATCCTATCGCGACCACGGTAATCTGGTGTTCTTCGATCTGCGGGACCGGGAGGGGCTCACCCAACTGGTCTTCGATCCCGAGGTCCAGGCCGAGGCGCATCGCGTGGCGCGGACGGTCCGCTGCGAATGGGTCGTGGCCGCCGCAGGCAAGGTGCGACCGCGGGGCGAGGGGCTCGAGAATCCGAAGCTGCCCACCGGCCAGATCGAAGTGATCGTGGACGAGTTCGAGGTGCTGAACATGGCCAAGACGCCGCCGTTCGAGCTGGACGGGGCGACCAAAACCAACGAAGAAACCCGACTGATCTACCGGTACATCGATCTGCGCCGGCCGGAGATGCAGCGACGGCTCAAGACGCGACATCAGGTCACCACGCTCGCCCGCAAGTACTACGACGAGCAGGGGTTCTGGGAGATCGAGACCCCCATGCTGGCCAAGAGCACGCCGGAAGGGGCCAGGGACTTCCTCGTGCCCAGCCGGCTCGTCCGAAACGCGTTTTATGCGCTGCCGCAGTCGCCGCAGCTCTTCAAGCAGATGCTGATGGTCAGCGGGGTCGAGCGGTATTTCCAGATCGTTCGCTGTTTCCGCGACGAGGACCCGCGGGCCGACCGCCAGGCCGAATTCACCCAGATCGACGTCGAGATGAGCTTCGTCACGGTCGACGACGTCATCGGCGTTCACGAGAAGCTCGTGGCGAGGATCTGGAAGGAGGTTCTCGGCGTGGAGGTGAAGCTGCCGATGCGCCGGATGGAGTACAGCGAGGCGATCGCCGACTACGGCATCGACCGCCCGGACCTGCGATTCGGCCTGAAGCTCAAGGATGTCTCCGACATTGCGAAGGACAGCACGTTCAAGGTCTTCACGTCCACCATCCAGAATGGCGGCATCGTCAAGGGCCTGTGCGCCCCCGCGGGCGATGCGTATTCCCGCGCGGATATCGAGAAAACGCTCACAAATCTTGTCATGGACTTCGGAGCCAAGGGCCTGTCCTGGAGCAAAGTCAAGATGGATGGCCCGACTCCCACGTTCATCGGCGGCGGGATCGGCAAGTTCTTCAGTCCCGAACAACTGCGACAACTGGTCGAGCGGTTCGGCGCCAAAGATGGGGACCTGATCCTGCTGGTCGCGGACAAGGAGGCCGTCGCGAACAAGGCCCTGGCGCCGCTTCGCTGCCGGATCGGAAAGGACTTGAAGCTCTATGACCCCGGCGTGTTCGAGTTCGTCTGGGTCGTGAACTTCCCGCTGTTCGAGTGGAACGCGGACGAGAAGCGGTATGATTCCGTACACCACCCGTTCACGGCGCCGGTGCCCGAGGACCTGCCCAAGCTCGAGACCGATCCGATGCACATTCGCTCCCAGGCCTACGATATCGTCCTGAACGGCAGCGAGATCGGCGGCGGCAGCATCCGTATCCACCGCCCGGAAGTCCAGCAGAAGATCTTCGACCTGCTGAACATCACCCGCCAGCAGGCCCAATCGCGGTTCGGATGGTTCCTCAAGGCGCTCGATTACGGCGCCCCGCCGCACGGCGGCATCGCACTGGGTCTGGACCGGCTCACCATGCTCCTGACCGGCACGGACAACATCCGCGACGTGATCGCGTTCCCCAAGACCCAACGAGGCCAGTGCCTGTTGACCGATGCCCCCAGCGAGGTGGACCAGAAACAGCTCGACGAGCTGAACCTGCGCGTCCAGAAGCACTCGCATGAGGTCGAGAACCCGCCCAAGCAGGCGTGAGCGGGCCCTGTCACGAACCCACCGGGCTCCCCGAGGCGATGTCTCGGGGAGCCCGTTCGTTTTCACCGGCCTCCCTCCGGGCAGGCGGGATCGGCCATCCTCCGCCGTGACCCGACTGGCGCGTTGCAAAAGTCGCAGGATCATGTCAGAATGGACGGTCGCCGCGAAGGGCCGGGGCAGTCCTTGGGGACGGGCCGGCCCTGGACGGGGCGGATGAAGAACATGGGACGGGTCACGAGAACGACGGCCGATAATCGACGATGAATCGTCAGTAGTCAATTCCAGGTCATGCGAATCAATCTGGGCAACATGTTTCAACGGACTCTTCGGGTGCTGCACCTAAGCCCGCTGTCGCTGGCGGACAAGTGCCGAATCCTGTTCGGCTCGGCGGTGCTGCTGAGCCTGGTGATTGCCCTGCTGATCCCCTACGCCTGGATGCGCCAGCTCACTCGCAAGGTGCTCTTGGACAGCAACGCGGCCCGGGTGGAGTCTGTGCTGCTGCGGTCGCACTTCCAACTGGAAAGCCCGGGCGGGATGAAGGCGCCGGCGCTGAACAGCCGGGGCACGGCCAAAGACCCGAACGAACCGGGGATGATTTGGGTTCGTTTCCCCAAGGAGACGGACAGCGGTGCGGCGCTGCCGCTGACCGACCTGCAAAAGAAGCTCCTCGACAGCATCAAGGACGACGACGCCCGGGATGAGACCATCGCACTGACCAAGGTCGAGGGAACGACCCAGAGCACCTATGTCCGCGTGTTTCGCGCGACGGAGGGCTGTGTGAGCTGCCACAATCCGCAGGGTTCAGGCGGGGCCTTTTCGCTCAACGAGAACATCGGCGCCGCGGTCCTTCAGACCCGCGGCGTGGGCAGTGAGCTACGCAAGATGGTCTTCATGAACCGCATCTGGACGGTCGTGGCCGCGGTGCTGGGCGCCACGGGCGCCACGGTCGCCTTCTACTGGATCACGCAGCGGATCATCCTGCGCCCCATCCGCCAGTTGCGGGCCTTGGCCAACAACGTCGCGGAGGGCAACCTGGACATTCGAAGCTCCATCGCCACCGGGGACGAGTACGAGCGACTCGCCGACGCCTTCGACCACATGCTGGACAACCTCCAGGCGGCGCAGGACGAGCTGCGCGAGGCCAACCGCCAGCTCGACGCCAAGATCACCGAGCTGTCCGAGCGGAACGTCGAGCTGTTCAAGGCCAACAAGCTCAAGAGCGAGTTCCTGGCGAACATGTCGCACGAGTTCCGCACGCCGCTCAATGCAATCCTCGGGTTTGCCCAGGTCCTGCGGGAGAAGCCCACCCTGCTCAAGAAGGAGAAGGGCCAGCGCTACGCCGAGAACATCATCACCAGCGGCAACCGCCTGCTCACGATGATCAACGATCTGCTGGACCTGGCCAAGGCCCAGGCGGGCAAGATGGAGATGCACATCGAGCAGGCGTCGGTCGCGCAGATTTGCGAGTCGCTGGTTTCCTCATTCTCCCTGTTGGCGAGGAAGAAGAGGATTCGCGTCAGCATGGAGGTCGGCCCGGACGTGCCGCTGATTGTGACGGACGCCGGGAAGGTGCAGCAAATCCTGTACAACTTCCTGAGCAACGCGGTGAAGTTCACGCCTGCCCGAGGGGCGATCGAGGTCCGCGCCTCCATGCTGGACGAGCGAATCGTGCGGTTCGCGGTCCGCGATACCGGGTGCGGGATTGCGGAGGCCGACAAGGACAAGATCTTCGACAAGTTCCGTCAGGGCGACGGGTCTCTGACGCGGGAGACGCCGGGCACCGGGCTGGGCCTGTCCATCAGCAAAGAGCTGGCAGGCATGTTGGCCGGCACGGTCGGGTTCGAGAGCGAGGTCGGCATGGGCTCGACCTTCTGGCTCGACATTCCCGTCCACTTGGGCTCGGAGAAGAAGTCGGCGGCGAAGGGCCCGAGCGCGGTGACAATCTAACGGAAATAGAAGCGGAATAAGGAGAAGCTCATGCAGTTTCGGTCGGCAGGGATATCGCGTTCGT
Organism: Phycisphaerae bacterium; assembly: GCA_017993835.1. Lineage (GTDB taxonomy): Bacteria > Planctomycetota > Phycisphaerae > Sedimentisphaerales > Anaerobacaceae > PLanc-01. Next base: position 47,975 of record JAGOLX010000010.1, on the reverse strand, counting down.
GCAACATCGTCTGGATTGTGGCGCTGTGCGGCTTGGGCGTTGTCACAGCCGCGGACCAGACGCACCCGTTCACGGTTCACGACATGCTGGCGATGGACCGGATTTCCGATCCGCAGATCTCGCCGGACGGCAAACACGTGGCCTTCGTGGTTCGTGAAACCGATCTGGAGGCCAATCGTGGGCGGACGGACCTGTGGCTCGTCTCCATCGACGGTACAGGCCTGCGGCGGCTCACCTCGCACCCCGATGCCGACTCCAATCCCCGATGGTCGCCCGACGGGCGGACCGTGTGGTTCCTGTCGAGCCGGTCGGGCCCCGGCCCGGAGGGCCGCTGCGCGTCCAGCCAAGTCTGGAGGATCGCCCCCGACGGCGGCGAGGCCCAGCAGGTAACCGATGAACCGCTCGACGTGGGCAACCTGCTCGTCTCGCCCGACGGCGCATTCATCGCCTACACAATGGAGGTCTTTCCCGGTTGCAGTGCCTCGGAGACGAAGAAACGACTCGACGAACATACCAGGAACAAGGCCAGCGGACGGATCTTCGACCATGTCTTCGTCCGGCACTGGGACACCTGGAAGGACGGCCGACGGTCGCACCTGTTCGTCCGACCTGTCGCATCAGGGGACGCGATCGATGTGATGGGCAAGATGGATGCCGATACGCCGTCGAAGCCGTGGGGCGGGCCGGAGGAGATCGCCTTCACGCCCGACAGTAAGGGGATCGTCTTCGCCGCCCGGGACGTCGGACGCGAGGAAGCCTGGTCCACCGATTTTGATCTCTACGTCGCCTCTCTGGATGGCTCGTCGGCGCCCCGCTGTCTGACCGAGGACAACCAGGCCTTGGACAATTACCCGGTCTTCTCTCCCGACGGCAGGACACTCGCCTACCTGGCGATGAGCCGGCCGGGGTACGAGGCCGACCAGCTCCGCATCGTCCTGTACGACTGGCCCGCCGGGAAAAAGCGCGTCCTCGCCGAGGGCTGGGATCGCAGCCCCTCGACAATCGCCTGGTCGCCCGACGGCACGCAGATCTTCGCGGTCGCCGGAAACACGGGGCAGGATTCCCTGTTCGTCATCGACGTGAAAGACGGCAAGACGCGGACCCTCGTCAAGGAAGGCACGGTCCACGCTTTCGATGCAGCGAACGACCGGATTGTCTATGCCCTGAGCACCCTCCATTGTCCGGCGGAACTGTTCCGCGTCTCGACGGAAGGCAAGGGCGTCGCCCAGCTCACGAGCATCAACGCGAATAAGGTCGCGGCGGTCCGCATGGGCCAGTACGAGCAGTTCAGCTTCCTCGGCTGGAACGATGAGACGGTGTTTGCTTATGTCGTCAAGCCGTTGGACTTCGATCCCGCGAAGAAGTACCCGGTGGCGTTTCTGATCCACGGCGGCCCTCAGGGCTCGTTCGGCAACGTCTTTCACTACCGCTGGAACCCGCAGGCCTACGCCGGCGCTGGCTACGCGGTGGTCATGGTGGACTTCCACGGCTCGACCGGCTACGGCCAAGCCTTCTGCGACGCCATCCGAGGCGACTGGGGCGGCAAACCCCTCGTGGACCTACAGAAGGGTCTGGCTGCTGTACTGGAGCGATATCCCTGGATGGACGGCGACCGCGTCGGCGCCCTGGGCGCCTCCTACGGCGGCTACATGGTCAACTGGATCGCCGGGCAATGGCCGGACCGGTTCCGCTGCCTCGTGAACCACGACGGCAACCTCGACGAACGCGTAGCCTACTTCGACACGGATGAGCTGTGGTTCCCCGAGTGGGACCACATGGGCACCCCCTGGGAGAACCCGGCCGGCTATGAAGATCAGAATCCGCTGCGTTTCGTTGGCAACTGGAAGACCCCCATGCTGGTCATCCACGGAGAGCAGGATTTCCGCATCCCGGCCAGTCAGGGTCTGGCAACGTTCAATGCCCTGCAGCGCCGGGGAATCCCCAGCAAGCTGCTATACTTTACCGACGAGAACCACTGGATCCTCAAGCCCTGCAACTCGATCCAGTGGCACGAGACGGTCCTCGCCTGGCTCGACCAGTGGCTCAAACCGTAGGTTTTCAGTACTGGTGCGCGGGTGCCCGCGCGGAGGGGCCCAACATCTCTTTGACGTACCAGTCTGGGGCAGGTACAATGCCCCCCTGTTTCAGTCGCGTCGAGGCGGATACGTCCTGCGCCGCCGCATCACAGGGGCGTCGGATGCCGACCTTCGCGCGACGTGCGATGCAGTGCGCAGGACCGGTATCGATGGATCAGAGGCCATTCGTGGCGGAAAAGAACAGCAAGAAGGCGTCCAAATCGGGGGCATCCCCCGCCACAGGAGCGGGTGCGTCCTCGTCCCCGCCGGAGTCCGCGGGCAGGCCCGCTCGGCCGGCCCGGGATGCAGGGATCCCCATGCGCAGCATGCCCCAGGACCTCGGGGCCGAGGCGGCCGTCCTGGGCTCCATGATCATCGATCCCCGGTGCGTCGGCGAGGTGATCGAGACGCTCAATCGCAACGCCTTCTACCACAGCGAGCACCAGATCCTGTTCGATGCGATCATCAGTCTCTACGAGAAGAACCGCGGCGAAGGGATCGACGGCCTACTGGTGCGAAACGAGCTGGAACGCCGCAACCAGTTGGACGCCATCGGAGGCGCCGAGTACCTCCAGCGGGTCATCGAGTCGGTGCCGTCGTCCGCGAGCGTCCAGTACTACGCAGACATCGTCCGGGAGAAGATGCTGCTGCGGGAGACGATCATCGCGGCCACGGAGATCCTGACCGACGCCTACGACGAGAGCGGAGACGCGGCGGAGAAGCTCGATGCCGCCGAACGGCGGATCTTCGCCGTGACGGACAAGCGAATCACCAGTTCCGCCGTCGCCATGAAGGACCTCGTCACAAAGGCCTACGAGCTGATCGAAAAACGCGAAGGCACCCACGTCACCGGCCTGCCGACGGGATACTACCAGTTGGACGACATGACCTGCGGCCTGCAGAAAGGCGAGATGATCATCATCGCCGGCAGGCCCAGCATGGGCAAAACGGCCTTCGCGCTGAACATCGCCGAGCACGTCGGGATCATCGAGAAGATCCCGCTGGCGATCTTCTCGCTGGAAATGGGCAAGCAGCAGCTGGCTGAGCGGTTCCTGTGCAGCTACAGCGGTGTGGACGCCCAGCTCGTTCGCAAGGGCATGCTGAGCACCGAGCACTACCAGAAGCTGGTGGAGGCCTGCGGCGTCATCTCGGAGGCGCCCATCTACATCGACGACACGTCCGCACTGACCCCCCTGGAGATTCGCGCCAAGGCGCGCCGTCTCCGCAGCGCCTACGGCATCCGCTGCGTCATGGTGGACTATCTCCAGTTGATGCACGTCGGCTCCGGCAAGGTCGAATCCCGCCAGCAGGAGATCTCGACGATCTCGCGGTACCTCAAGTCGCTCGCACGTGAGCTGGAGGCGCCGGTCATCGTGCTGAGCCAGTTGAACCGTTCGCCCGAGGGTCGGGAGGATCACCGCCCTCGCATGAGCGACCTTCGCGAGAGCGGGAGCATTGAGCAGGACGCCGACGTGGTCATGCTGCTGCACCGCGAAGACTACTACCATCGCGGGGAAGAGGATTACGAGCCCGACAATACCGCCGAGGTCATTATCGCCAAGCAGCGAAACGGTCCCACCGGCACCGTGAAACTCACGTTCCGCGAGAAGTGCACGCGGTTCGAGAACCTGGCGCAAATCGAGCAGGAAGCCGTGCCGTTCTGATGGATAATGGATCATTGATGATGGATGACAAATGATCGAGATGCAGGATGCTATTGCCGTTCTCCTGGTGCTGTTTGCCCTGGCGGGACATGTGAGTCCGTGTGTTGCGGCCGAGGCAAGCGATCCGAACCAACAGATGACCGTCGAGCCGAACCAACCTCCGGCAGGCGACCCCAATCAGCCATCGGCGCCCCGCGATTCAGCATCCGCCGGGATCATCAAGTCGATTGAGTTCGAGGGCAACGAGAAGTACAAGGATCACGTCCTGCGCGAACGACTGGGATTCGAGCTGGGCGACCGCCTGGATCCTTTTCTGGCGGAAGGCGGTCGGCTGACCATTGCCGAGGTCTATCGCAAGGTCGGCTACACCTCCGTCGAGGTCACACTGGACCGGGATCGACTGACCGACGGACACCTGCTGTACCGGATCGAGGAAGGGCCGCGAGTCCAGATCAGCCGCATCGACTTCATCGGCAACGACACCTTCAGTGCCAGAACGCTCCGGCAGATCGTCAAGATCAAAGAACGCAAATGGCTGCTCTGGCGGTATGACTTCACCGATGAGGCAATCGAGGCCGACGTCGACCGGCTTCGCGAGTTCTACTACGGGCGAGGCTATCTGAACTACAAGATCGAATCGCAGACCGAGCTCTCGTCCGACGGGGAGACGATGGCTGTGACGTTCCTGATCGAGGAGGGCCCTCTCTACCACGTGGCGAAGATCACCTTCACGGGAAACACCCATTTCACCGAAGAGCAGTTGCGGGCGAATCTGAAATCGCAGGAAGGCGATGCCTGTCTCAAGAAGGACGCCGACCGGGACGCCAGAACGATCCTGCAGCGATACCGGGAGATCGGATACGTGGACGCCGAGGTTCGCCATGGCGTGAAGTTCACCGCCGACGTGGAGGAGAACCTCGTGAACCTGGTTTTCGATGTCCGCGAGGGGGGCCAGTTCCGCATCGGACGCATCGATGTGACGGGCAACGAGAGCACCCGAGACAAGGTGGCGCGCCGGGTTCTGGATGAGTACAACTTCACCCCCGGCGAGTTCTACAACGCCAAGATGGCCCCGAAAGAGGGCTATGGACGACTCGAGAAGTACGTGGCGCGGGGTGCCGGCTCCGTCTCCGGCCAAGTCATGATTCGACCGGTCACTCCCGAGGATGGCGATCCGAACAGCAAGGATGTCCGCGTGGACATCGAAGAGGGCATGACTGGAATGATCCGCCCGGGTGTGGGGTTCAGCAGCGACAGCGGCGTGCTCGGCCAGATCATCTATCAGCAACAGAACTTCGACATCACGGACACGCCGGAGGATCTGGGAGAATGGCTCAGGCCATGGAAGCCGTTCCGCGGGGCCGGACAGCGGTTCAGCGTCCGCCTCGAGCCCGGCACCAGGTATAGCCAGTACTCCGTCAGCTTCGTGGATCCTTACTGGCGGGACGAACCGATCACGTTCAACACCCTCGGACAAAGCTACATGCGATACCGGGAATCCTACGACGAGTCACGGCTAAAAGGCAGCTTCGGCTTCGAGCAGCGCCTCAACGAACAGTGGCGAAGGAGCATCGGTTTTCGAGCGGAGAACGTCGAGGTCGAGGACCTCGATTACGATGCGCCGCAGGAGATCCGGGACGTCAAGGAGAACAACCAGTTGTACGGCGTCCGCTTCGGCCTCGGCTACAGCGGCGTCGACGATATCTACGATCCGACCCAAGGCAGGACGGTCGGCGCGTCCTATGAACAGGTGACCGGCGACGACACCTTTGGACTCCTGGAAGCCAGCTACGTCCACTACTTCACCCTGCATGAGGACGTGCTCGGCCGGCGCACCATCCTGGCGGGCAAGCTGCTCGCGGGCACCGTGGTCGGCGACGCGCCGCCGTTCGAGAAGTATTACGCCGGCGGCACGAGTCGCTACGGAATACGCGGCTTCGAGTACCGGGGCGTCAGCACCCGCGGGCTGCAAACGAACGTGCTCGAGCCGCGGCGGAGGGACCCGGTCGGCAGCGACTGGGTCTTCCTGGCCGGCGCGGAGATGACGATCCCTCTGGTCGGCAAGAACTTCAATCTGCTGTTGTTCTCCGACTCCGGCACGATCGATACGGGCAGCTACCGCCTGTCGATCGGCACGGGCATCGAGATCAAGGTGCCCCAGATCTTCGGGAATATGCCGATGCGATTCGAAATCGCCACCCCGCTGATGCGGGACGAGGAGGATGAAACCCAGGTGTTCAGCTTCTCCGGCGGCGGCATGTTCTAACGGCGGGCAAGGGCCCAGCCTGCAAACAGCATCAAGCAAGACGGAAACGTCAGAAAGGGTTTTGTATGAACAGCAAGATGGCGGTCGGCGGAGTCGTGGTGTGCGCGTTGGCGTTGTTGGCGGTGCTGGACCACGGGCGTGCGGCGTCCCAGCCGGCGGGCCCGACGTCGAAGATCGGAGTCGTGAGCATGGGCGAGATGTTCGCGAAATCCCAGAAACACACCCAGCACAACGCCCAGGCGATGGCCCGCCTCTCCCAGGGCAGAGCCCAACTGGAGAACCTCCGGAAGGAAGTGGACGGCGAGGAGGCCGAGCTCAAGACCCTCAAGGAGGGAACCGCCGACCACGCGCAGCAATTGCAGGTTCTGTTCGAGAAGCGATCCCGTCTGCAGGGCCAGCAGGATTTCCTCAAGCAGCAGTCCATGCTCGATGAGAAGAAGTGGCGAGAGGACATCTACCAGGTCTTCATGAAAGTCACCCAGGACATCGCCAAGGAGAAGGGCCTGGACCTCGTTCTGGAGAGGAGCGAGCCCGAGTTCCCGATCTCCAGCGAGGAACTGATGCTCACGTTGTACACGCACAAAGTGCTGTACGCCGACGGGTGCATCGACCTGACCAGCGAGGTGATCACCCGTATCGATGCCGATGCGACCCTCAAACCATGACGCCAACACTGGATCGCGGAATGCAGATGACTCTCACCATCATGGAACTGGCGGAACGACTCGGGGCCACCGTGGCGGGCCCACCTGTCGGTCCGGATCGTCCGATCGCCGGGATCGCTCCGATCGACGCCGCGGGCGAAAACGACGTGACGTTCGTCACGGAAGCCCGGCGCCAGGGGGCGGTCGCAGGATCGCGTGCTGCCGCCGTGATCGTGGCCAAGGTCATCGACGGACTGGAAAAGCCACAACTGCTGGTCAAAGACGTCAACGCGGCCCTCATCCAGACGCTGGGCTTGTTTGCGCCAAGGCTCAAGCCGCCCGTCGAGGGGGTGGACTCGTCCGCGAGGATCGGGTCCGGCGTCCGGCTGGCGGACGGCGTCAGCGTCGGTCCATTCGCTGTGATCGCCGATGACGTCCAGGTCGGAGCGAACACGGTCATTGCCGCCGGCTGTCGAATCGGGCAGAACACCACGATCGGCTCGGATTGCCGTCTCGACGCCAACGTCGTCGTGTATCACAACTGCGTGTTGGGCAACCACGTCATCATCCAGGCCAACAGCACGATCGGGTCCATCGGGTTCGGCTACGCCTTCGTCGATGGTTCCCACCGGCTCATCCCCCACAACGGCGGGGTTGTCATCCAGGATTTCGTGGAGATCGGCGCCAACTGCTGCGTTGACAGAGCGAAATTTGGCAATACGATAGTAGGCGCCGGCACGAAGATCGACAACCTCGTGCAAATCGCCCATAACGTGGTCATCGGCAAATGTTGCTTGATTGCGGCACAGGTGGGCGTCGCGGGCAGCTCGCGCCTGGGAGACGGGGTCGTTCTGGCCGGACAGGTCGGACTGGCCGACAACATCGAGATCGGCGCCGGGACCATGATCGGCGCCCAGTCCGGGGTGACGAGCAGCGTCGGGCCTGGAGAGCGGCTTGCGTGGACACCCGCGATGGACGTCAAGGAAGCCGCGAGGGTGGTTGGCTACATCGTCCGACTGCCGAGATTCTCGCAAGAGCTCAAGCGCCTGACGGCGAAGGTAGACAAACTTGAAGCTGCAGAAAACGATAAAGGATGACGCGACGCTCACGGGCAAGGGCCTGTTCGGCGGCCAAGAGGCCACGGTGACGTTCCGCCCGGGCGCAGAGGATACCGGCATCGTCTTCGTGCGCACCGATGTCACCAGCGCCGTGCGCATCCCCGCGACCGCTCCGAGCATCGCCGAGCGGAGCCGTCGCACGAGCATCAAGAAGGGCGACGTCAGCATCGAGACCGTCGAACATTGCCTGGCCGCGGTGCGTGCCCTGGAGATCGACAACCTCACGATCGAGGTGGACGGACCCGAGTTGCCCGCGCCTGATTGCAGCAGCGCCGCGTACATCACGAGTCTCAAAACCGCGGGCGTCGTCGAGCAGCAGAACCCGCGCAAGGAATTCGTCATCCGAAAGCCGGTCAGCGTCAGCGCCGCAGATGCGACGATCTACGCGTTGCCCGACACGGACGGCGAGCTGAACATCACCTACGATCTCGACTACAGCAGTCATCCGGCCATCGGGCGGCAGGTCTTCAGCTACCGCTTGACCCCCGACACGTTCGAGACGACCATGGCGCCGGCGCGGACCTTCCTGCTGGAGGCGGAGGCCCGGGAGTTTCGGGCTCGCGGGCTCGGCACGCACATCAATCCCTCCGACCTGCTGGTCATCGATACGGACGGACCGGTCAAGAACGTCTACCGGTTTCCCAACGAGTGCGTCCGGCACAAGATCGTGGACCTGATCGGGGACCTCATGCTGGTCGGCCGTCCGGTGATCGGGCGGATCGTGGCCTACAAGAGCGGCCACGCGCTGAACCAGCAGCTCGTTCGCAAGCTCTACGAGGCGGTCCAGCAGCAGGAGCGAATGGACCGGTTCGGGACCGATGCGATCCTCGACATCCGGCGGATCCAGAAGATCCTGCCCCACCGATATCCCTTCCTGCTCGTCGACAAGATCATCGAGATCGAAGGCGACACGCGGATCAAGGGCGTCAAGAACGTCACCTTCAACGAGCAGTTCTTCCAGGGGCACTTTCCCGGAACGCCGATCATGCCGGGCGTGCTGATCGTCGAAGCGATGGCCCAGGTCTCCGGCCTGCTCTTCGCCCAGCGATTGGAGCACACGGGCAAACTCGCCATGCTCCTGAGCATGGACAATGTGAAACTGCGCAAGGCCGTCGTCCCGGGCGATCAGCTCATCCTGATCGCCGAGACGGTCCGCCTGCGACGCAGGACCGCCCATTGCCGATGCCAGGCCATGGTCGGGGATATCGTGGCCGCTGAAGCGGAAATCAAGTTCATTCTGGTTGATGATGAGACAGTCTGAGAAAGGACGATTTTCGATGGTTGACTTTTGATTGAAGAAGAACGGCAGCCAAGATCGACAATCAAGAATCAACAATCACAAATCGGTTGAAAGGGAACCACCGTTATGGCGATTATCCATCCCACCGCGGTCGTGGAAGAGAACGCGCGGCTGGCCGACGACGTGGTTGTCGGCCCCTATTGCACGATTGGCGGCGGCGTCTCGATCGGCGCCGGGACGGTCCTCGAAGCCAGGGTGATCGTCACCGGCAATACGACGATCGGCCAGCGCAACCATTTCTATCCCAACTCCATGATCGGCTGCAATCCGCAAATCCTCGGGATGGGTCCGGGCGACGAGGCCGGCGCCCTGGTGATGGGCGATCGCAACGTGGTGCGCGAGAACGTGACCATCCACGTGAGCAAGCACGCCGGCACCGCCACCCGGGTCGGCAGCGACAACCTCCTGATGGTCGGTTCGCACATCGGCCACGATGCGATCATCGAAGACAAGATCGTCCTGAGCAACCTTGTCCAGATCGGCGGGCACGTCAAGATCGAGACGGGAGCCTGGTTCAGCGGATTGGCCGCCTCCCATCAGTTCGTCACCATCGGGCGCTGGTCCTACATCGCCGGCCTGGCCGGGCTGACGCACGACATTCCGCCCTACCTGATGGTCAGCGGCCACTATCCCCATCGAGTCCGAGGCGTCAACAAACGCGGAATGAACCGTGCGGGGCTGAGCGAGGAGCAGCAGGAACGGATCTTCGACGCCTACCGGTTCCTGTACCGCCATGGCAGCACACTGCTGAACAACGCGAAGGAACTGGCGGCCCAGAATGGGCTGGACGAGAACGTGCGAGCCATGGTCGATGCGATCTTCCGAAGCAATGAGCACCGGTTCGGTCGATACCTGGAGAGCCTCCGAACCGAATAGCCGCGGACTGCGATTGTGTCGCTTCCGCGGGCCACACCAGTGTGATTCCCCAATCTCGGGTTATGATGGAAGACAATAAGAAGATACGAACGGCGGTCGTCGGCGCGGGCAAGATGGGCGCGATCCACGCCAAAGTGTACAGCCAATTGCCCGACAGCGAACTCGTCGCGGTCGTGGATGCGGACAAGACCAAGGCCTCGCAACTGGCCGAGAAGTACGGCTGCGCCGCCTGCACGGACTGCGCCGAGGTGTTCGACAAGATCGATGCCGTCACGATCGCCACGCCCACGACGACACACCTGAAACTGGCCAAGCTGTTCCTGTGCCGCCGGATCCCCGTGCTCGTGGAGAAGCCGCTGGCGTCGAGCGTCCGCGAGGGACGCAAGATCGTCTCCCTGGCCCGCAAGTACGACACAGTAGTGGCCGTCGGCCACTCGGAACGGTGCAACCCGGTCGCCCAGGCCATGAAGCGACTGGACATCGAGCCCAAGTTCATCGAGGCGCACCGCGTCAGTCCCTACCCCTTCCGCTCGACGGACGTCGGCGTCGTGCTCGACATCATGATCCACGACATCGATATCATCCTGTCCCTGGCAAGGAGCAAGATCAAACGAGTGGACGCGGTCGGCGTCACGGTCATCGAGGGCGGCGAGGACATCTGCAGCGCTCGGATCGTCTTCGACAACGGGTGCGTCGCCAGCATCACCGCCTCCCGGCTGGCGCTCAAGACGGAGCGCCGGGTCCGCGTCTTCAGCCGCCAGGCCTATCTGAGCGTCGATTACCTCAAGAAGAGCGGCATTCTCGTCAAGACCGATCCGAACAAGAACGTCGTCGGCATGATCAAGGAATGGCGACAACGAAGCGATTTCAACCCGACGACCGTGAACTGGCCCGACCTGCTGCACATCGAGCAGCTCGAGATCGACGACAAGGAACCGATTCGTCTCGAGCAGGAGGCGTTTCTCCGGGCCGTCAAGGATCGGGAGTTTGCCCCGGAAGTTAGCGCGGAAGAGGGCCTGGCCGCTCTGCGATGCGCCCAGAAGATCCTCCGCGCGATCAAGAAGCACAAGTGGGACTGAGCAAGGATGATTGTTGATGGATAATGGATGATTGTGAAGCGGCGTGCTCGAATCACCCGCCATCCACGATCCATCATCCGTTCTTCTCCGTCGCATTCTTGCGGGCTTGGCGAATCAGGTCGCACACCCAGTCCTCGAAGTACAGCGGATAGAGGTTCATTTTCTCGCTGGCCCACTGGATGCCCTTGCGGCTCAGGAGATCCTTGAGCTGCTCCGGCTGTCCCGCAAAGATCTCCGCCAGTCGCTTCTTGTAGACATGCCGGAGCATGCGAAGGCGTTTCTTGCGGGTCTCGTCGTCCTTGTCCACCGCGCGGAAGAACTGGCGAATCGTGCTGACCTTCATCTGGCCGCTCTTGAAGAAGGGGGCCAGCCGTTGCGGGACGGAGTCCGGGATGACGAAGTCGTCGTCGATGCTCTGCAAGAAGGCCTCGTTGGGTTCGTAGTGCAGGAAGGGATCGTAGAAAATGACGGCCGGATGGTAGTCCACCCGCTGTGCCGCCAGGTGCGCGACGAACAGCTCCGCGAAGGCGCCGTCCCGAAAGAGATTCAGGGGCCCGTCGCCGATGCAGATGCTGAAGCACAGCCTGTTGAAATCCCGGCGATTGTAGCCGACGACCGCATTGAAGACGTGTCGGAGCCTGGGCAACGTGGCGCGACGCACGTCGAAGAGGACCAGTCGGGAGGCGGCGGTCTCCGGCGCCGTCCGCTCCATCGCCTCCAGCATATCCCGAACGTTCGTCCCGCGCGGGCAGATCACGTTGCACCGCACGAGACGCTTGTCCGCACCGATCCTCTCGCAGATATCGGCCGCCAGCATGGGGTCAAGGGTCAGGACGTGGATGGTGTCGCGTCTCCTCGGATGGCTGAGGATGTCCTGCTTCGTGTCGGTGATTGTGTATTTATCTTCGTCCACGTTCTTGTCCCCTTCTCGCGCACCGCCGGACTGGAAAAAGGCAGATCGGACCTACTTTGGGCGGGAAAAATCTCCGCATCGATTTTTCCCACCCAAACCACGGTCGTGTTCGAGAGAACCGGCCTTGGCGTTCTTCAACGAAATCGAACCAAGAGATTTCGTTGAAGAACATAGGTCCGATCTGCCTTTTTCCAGTCCGGCAGAGGATCGCCGCCGATGCTCGTCTATTGTACATACGACGGCCCGTCAAGGCTGGTTCTCCCGGTCGATGGCTCGCAGACGCTCCTTGCGGGCCTGCACCCGCAGGCGGGCGTTCTCATAGCGTCGCTTTTCCTCGCGTGTTTCCGGCAGCAGGGGCGGCGCGGGAGTGGGCTGCTTGTTCTCGTCCAGGGCCACGAACATCAGGTGGGCCGTGGTGGCGAGCACCTGCTGGCCGGTGTAGGGGTCCTCGCGAACGACCTGGACGCCGACCTCCATCGAGGACCGGCTCACGTAGTTGACCGCGGCCTTGAGGATGACGTGGTCGCCGATGCGGATGGGCTTGCGGAAGACCAGCGAGTCGATTCCGGCCGTCACGACCTCCCGCCCGCAATGGCGTTGGGCGGCCATAGCCGCGGCCATGTCGATCCAGCCGACGATGGCCCCGCCGAAGGCGGTCCCCTGCGCGTTGGCCTGCGTCGGCATCACCAGATACCGTGTCTCCACGGTGCTCTCACTCGGCGTTTTGCCCTCTGCGTTCGTCATAGTGCCCATAGTGTCGCAGCGTCGCACGACAAGTCAACAACCTATCCGCGGAATTCTCGATTCCCCAGGAGCGGTCTTGATTGTCTCCGGCAGTATCGACTAAGATCGGACCCAGGACCCTCAAGTGAAGGAACCGTAATCTGACAACCACAGGAGGACAGCAACATGCAACGACGCGACTTCCTCAAGACCGCCGCAGTAGTCGGGACCGGATGGTCCATCGTGCCCAGCACCGTGCTCGCGGGCGCCGGCGCACCCAGCAACAAGCTCAACATCGCCTTGATCGGCACCTGGGGACGGGGCGAGGCCCACTTCGACTCCCTTGCCGGCGAGAACGTGATCGCTCTGTGCGACATCAATGAGGATCACCTGGAGTTCGGCGCCAAGCGGTTCCCGAACGCCGCGAAGTACGTGGACTGGCGCAAGTGCCTCGATCACAAAGGTCTCGACGCGGTCGTCTGCTGCTCGGCGGATCACACCCATGCGTTCATCGCCAACTGGTCGCTGAACCGCAATCTCCACTGCTATATGGAGAAGCCCCTGGCCATCAGTGTGGAGGAGGCCCGCATCGTCCGCGCCCATTGGCTCCGGAAGAAGGACAAGCTGGCCACGCAGGTCGGCATGCAGCGTCACGCGTACCCGAACTTCAACCGCATCCAGGAACTCGTCCACGACGGCGCGATCGGGGAGTTGAAAGAAGCGTACGCCTGGGGCGACCGGCAGATCCGCCGGCCGGGGTATCTGCCCGCTGAGGGCGAGCCGCCCAAGGGCTTCCACTACGACCTGTGGATCGGGCCGTCGCCGTTCCATCCGTACAATCCCGGCTACTTCTCCGGCGGCCCCGGCATGAACTGCCTCCAGTGGAACATGTACTGGGACTTCGGCACCGGCCAGATCGGCGATATGGGCAGCCACACGATGGACATCGTCTGGAACGTGGTCGGCAACGGCCTGCCCACCACGATGGAGGCCAAGGGCGAGCCGTTCAACCCGGACGTGACGCCGGTCACGATGGAGAGCCACGCCGTGCTGCCCGCCAACGATTGGCGCGGCGAGATCGGCGTTCACTGGTATCAGGGCGGCGCGATGCCGAGAACGCCGCGAGAGTGGGTCGATCTGAACAAGATCGGCCATGGCGCACTGTTCAAGGGCACCAAAGGCTACCTGCTCAGCGACTTCACCTCCCGCCTGTTGATCCCCTTCGGCGACGACGCGGACATGAGCTACTACAATCGCCGGCCAAAGGACAAGATGCTCCCGAACCTCGGGCACTTCCAAAAGCAATGGCTCGACGCCTGCAAGAACCCGAGCCTTAAGACCGCGTGCGACTTCGACTACAGCGGCACGATGATCGAGACGATGCTCCTGGGCCTGGTGGCCTACCGCGTAGGCAAGAAGCTCGAGTACAACAGCACGACAGGCAAGGTCAGCAACTGCCCCGAGGCTAACGAGCTGCTGAGCCGCAAGTATCGCGCGGGCTGGACCCTCGACGGCTGACCGTCGCTCCCGTCGGCGCGCCGTCCACCAAACCTGCAGAAACGACAAAGGGTCTCCTCGGCTCACGTCAGCCGGGAGACCCTTTTGTGTTGTGTCCTTCAACCAGAACCTGCTCAGGCGATCTGATCCAGAGCTTCGGTCGTATCGTCGGAACCCTGCCGGAAGAAGGCCAGCATCGGCTTCTGTCGGGAGGCAGGTTCTTCGGCGGTCTGCCTGGATGCGGCCCGAAGCTCTTCGAGACTGAGTACGCCGTCCTGGTTGGTGTCCGCAGAGTCGAAGGCTCGGGATGAGATCGGTATTTCACGGGCGCTCAAGGCGCCGTCGCCGTCCTCGTCGAGGTCCTGAACCAGTCGTGCGGCCGCCTCGTCAGAATCGGGGTGTGGAGGGCGAGGCCCCCGCGGTTCCTGGGCCTCCATCTGCTCGGCAATCCGTGCCGCCGCAACCTGGAACTCCTCGGCGCTGAGCGATCCATCGCCGTCGGCATCCGCCTGCTGGAAGATCTGCTCCAGAGTTGCCGTTTCCGTGGAGTCCTCGTCGTCATCCTCGTCGTCGGCCCCCCTGCCGAAAGGCGAAGGCGGCGGCCCTTGCGCCGCCAGCTCCTTGCCAATGACATCCACCGAGTTCTTGAGTTCGTCCGCGCTGAGTTCGCCGTCGGCGTTGGCGTCCGCCAGTTGGAAGGCCTCGTCGGAAATCGAGATCTCCGCGGCGCTGAGCGTCCCATTGCCATCCTTGTCCTTGGCGTGGATGAGGCGTTCGGTGGCCTCATCCAGGTCGCCGGGGCGATGCGAGGCCTTTGCTCCATACGCGCCCAAGAGCGCGTTCAATCCAATGCTGGACACGTCCATGTTGCCTTACTCCTTTCGGTTGCCTATCCGGCTACACGTCTTCCCTGACTCCGCCGCCAGGGTCATGAGAAAACAGCGGTTCTTCTGTCTCAATGCTGCAACTCCTGTGCCGCGCCGGGCAGATGGGAAGGGGCATCCGTCGGGGCGCATCCGTCGGCGTCGGGAACCGCCTTCACAGGGCTGATAAGGCCCTTGTCGCAGAGTGCAGTCTGGGGACTGGGCATGGCAGAAGGAGATTGGGACGCCCCTGCCAGGCGGACCTGGACCCGGAAGAAGACGGCGACAACCGGAAGAAAGCTCCGAGCACCGCATCTCGCGCATCGTGAACAGGCGCGAAGGCAGGCGCTTGCGATCTCCTCAGCTCTACCAACTGCCGCCCGCGCCCCGGCCGCTGAAATGGCCTCCGCGCCCGCCTCCGAAGTGCCCAATGCCCCCTCCCGCGTGGCCGCCCGGTCTGCGTCCTATTCCGCCTCCGAAGCCGCCGAACCCGCCGCCGAAGGGACCGCCGCGCAACGGGCCACGCAGACCATGCCCATACGGACCGAGGTGGTGATGGCGGGTGTGGCTGCTGAATCCATTGAACATCGTCGGGAAGAACGCTCCGCTCGTCTCGCTGTAGCCTCCTGCCCCGCGACCGGCGCGGATCAGCAGGAGGATCGGGAGTGCGACAAACAGTCCCAGGCAGCATGGCAAGGCAGGCAGCCAGTTGAGACTGCCGCCGCCCACGTGCTGCACGGGAGTCGGGCGGAAGGGTTGCGGATTCGGACTGCGACCGTCCACACGCCGCGGCGGAGCCGACCGGTTGGGCTGTTGGGTTGTGCGTAGGTCAATCAGACCTTGCGAGGGCGCCGGCAATCCCGACAGAGTCGCGCCCGTCTGGCTGGCGATTCGTCGGGCCACCGCGAGATTCACGGCGTGGATGCCTTCGCTGTACTGACCCTGTTTGAGGTAGGGAACCAGGGTCCTCTCACCCAGGCCGGCGAGGTAGCTGTCCGTGAGAAACCCCTCCAGCCCCTTGCCCGGCGTGAACCAGTACTTGCGATCGGAGACCGCGATCACGAAGAGCATGCCGTTATCCTTGTCTTGCTGCCCGAGCTTCCACGTGTCGCGAGCCACCTCCAGGGAGTACTGATCGATGGGAACGCCAGCGGTGGTGGACACGGTCAGGACGATGTACTGGGCGCCGGTCTTCTGTTCCAGTTCCTGGAGCAGGCGGTTGAGGGCTTGTTCGTGCTCGGGCCGGACGACGTTGGCGTGGTCCTCGACGTAGTGTTTCGCCGTCGGCAGTTGGGAGGGAGCGTAGTTGCCCACCGCGACCACCGGCGTCAGAAGAATCATCACAAAGAACCACACTGCGCTGTTGTGCATGGCTATACCTCCATCTCGTCGAGGATCGTGGCAAGCCGGTCTACGACCCCGACGATGCCGACAAAGGTGCTCTCGATATCCGCGTCGGACGGTCGGGACTTCTCATGGCGCCATTTCTCCGCAGCAAGGACGGGATCCAAAATGACGCGAAAGCGGTCCGCGGCCTCTCGCACTGTGGCAGCCATCGTCGTCGGGCGCGTGATGTCCCGGAGCCAGAGCAAGGCGCGCAGCAGGGGCGTCAATCCCCTGGCGGTCGCTACGAGGATGTCGCGGACGAACCTCATGTCGCCCGCGGCGGCGATCCAGCCCTGTCGGAGGCGGACGAGCATGGCCTTGAGCTCTCTCTCGCACTGGAGGCGGACGTCCGGCTTGTCGATCTCGATCCCCACGAACGGGTCGTCACCCAGGATCGTCTCGTGCGTCAACTGGAGATCGAGGAACTCGATGCCGAACACATCGCGCGACCGCTCGATGTAGGACGTGGTCATCAGCAACGGCGCCGAGAACCCGTGTCGTCTCATCGGCCTGGCCAAGGAGGCGATGGCCTTCAAGGCCGACACACTGTGTTCGTCCAGGACGACCACGGTGTTGATGTCGCTGACGCCCGGGCGGAAGTCATCTGTCAGGGCGCTGCCGACGACGGTGATGCTTCCCAAATGGTCGCCAAGCCTGGTCCGCACGTGCTCGACGAACCGCAACAGCGGTTCGCGAAAGGTCTCGCGGATCGAGCCCCAGCGTGGAGTACATTGGACATTGCCCATGTGATCGTCCTTCCTTTGGTGAATCCCTACCTGCATATTCCCTGTATCCCGCGGTCGCAACGGCCCCTTGGACGACTGCGATGCCCACAGCACGCCCAGAGTGCCATTTTGACAGTCTATAGGACGCCTGGAGGGCGTCAATCTTCATTTGATTCGGGGTTTTTGAGCCGAGATGGCCGATCCCGCCCTGGCACGCGATTTGCGTATCCCCTTTATAAGAAATGCGGATTCGAATCTGAAGAAGATCAGAAATCGTGTTTTGGCAAGAAAGGGGGTATGCATATGGCGATTGTTCCATGGGTTCGTAGAAATCGAAATGAATTGGGTTCGTTTCGCAGCCAGATGGACGACCTTTTCGACGGCTTCTTCCGAGGGCTGGACAGGCCGCTGTCCTTCTTCAACGAACGAGGCTGGCCGGCGATCGACGTCGCGGAAAAAGACGACGCAGTCGTGGTCCGCGCCGAGGTCCCCGGCTGCACGCCCGACGATATCGAGATCTCGGTTTACGGCAACACGCTGACCCTCAGCGGTGAAAAGAAGGAGTCCCACGAGGACAAGGGTGACGGGTACTACCATTTGGAGAGCACCTACGGCTCGTTCCGCAGGGACATCCCGATGCCCACGGAGGTCGACCCGGACAAGATCGAGGCCGTCGTCAAGGATGGCGTCCTGTCGGTCACGCTGCCGAAGGCCGAGAAGAGCAAGGCCGTGAAAGTAAAAGTGAAAGGATAACCGCTCTCTTCTCTCACCAGAGAGCCACACAGCGACGTATGCCACCTGGGTCGCACAGGCCCGGGTGGCATATGCTTTTTCGGAGAGACATCCCGCGGCCGGTCCGCCGAGGCGGGTCGTTTTCAGATGGCCTGGCCTTTGACTCTCAGGATACCCTGGATCAGATCGCTGCGGTTGGCAATCGCGGCCAGCTTGCCGTTCTCCGTCAGGGGCATGACCCTCGAGCTCGAATCGATGAGCTGGTCGCACAGATCGATCAGACTGGCGTTCACGTCCAGGCTGGCCGCACGGGTGCTCATGTAGTCGGCCACCGTCTGTTCGACGCGATCCGCCGTTTCGTAGAGGAGTCTGAGGACGTCCCGCTCCGCCAGGATGCCGACCAGGTTCAAGTCGGTGTCCACGACGGGCAGGGCCGTCAGATTGCGGTTGGCCATCAGTCGGATCGCGTCATAGATAGGCGTGTCCGGCCGGACCGTGATGATCATCTTCTTGCCTACATCGCTTGCCTTGAACATATTCCGCTCCCAGGCCTCCATGGGCCGTTGATCGTGGTTATCTGCTGTCCTGTAACACCCAGATCAGCCCTGGCCCGGCGCGTAGACTTGCGCGGAGGGAGACTGCTTCTGGACGAAACGTCGGCGCTCGATCCGCGGCGCCGTTTCGCAGACGATCAGAGTCGCATCCCTCAACGTCGTCCGGTCCAGAGCGGCAATGGCTTTTTGAGCTGCGGCGCTGTCGGGCATCTCGATGAATGCGAAACCCAGCACGTGGTTCGAGATCTCGTCTCGCATCATATTCACGGCCGTGACCTGGCCATACTGCTCGAATTTGTCCAGCAGATCCTGCTCGCTCGTGTCGCCCGAGAAGTTCCCCACAAAGATGACCATCGAATGCTCCTTCCCTTTCGATATCATACTGTCTCCGCCTTCACGCTTCCTCCGCCCCCTCGGCGGCGACCCATCGAGGGCGGCGACCCCAAGGTCGACAACGGCCGATTATGGAGACCTGTGCAGTACGTGTCAACAGTCATCTGGAAGCCACTTTCTGGTGGAAGCCGGCGCTCGCGTCCTGGGATCACGCTCGCCAACGGAGGGATTGGGTGCTGCCGTGCTGACTCATATTGCCGCCGACCGCGTGGAGCGTGAATTGGCCGCCCTCGCGAGTCAAGTGGGCCTCGACCCAGCCCACCGGCTGGGCGCTCGTGAAGTTGTAGCCCGTCGCGGGCAGATTGATCAGGTGAATCCCGTCTCGCTCCGTGAATTCATAGCGGTGCGAGTGTCCGAAGACGAGCGCCTTGACCTTCCGGGCGGGCGAGATGATCTCGAACAGCCGGCGGGTGTCCAGCAGATCGGCGCGGGGCGCGTGGTGGCAGAACAGAATGGTCGGCGTCTCGTCGCTCGCGCCCAGGTAGGTCTCCAGCCAGAGTCGCTGGAGCTTGCCGAGCATGCCGGGGAAGGTGTTAACGTACAGGAGGGTGTCGAGGACGATCATTCGAATCGGACCCGCCATCGCGGTGACGATATGGCGGTCCTTGATCGCGGCGGTGTCCATCGAGCCGGTGAAGGCCTGCACGAAGTCCTCCCGGTGGTCGTGGTTGCCGACGCACAAGTGGACCGGACGATGGCGGGCAATCGGCGCGAGCAGGGACTTGAAGTTCTCATAGGCCTCGGAGCTGCCCTTGGATCGGGCCAGATCGCCCGTGATGACGAGGCCCTCGGGCATATCCTCGCCGATCTGGTCGGCAACCCGCTGGAGGTTTTCGTAGGTCGAGAAACGCCGGAATCGATAGCGGGGATTGCCATGGATGTGCGTATCGGACAGAAAGGCCCATCGCGTCATGTCTTGCGGCAGAGCGGACCGACTACGCCCGTGCGGCAGCGCAAGTATTCCACTCGTAGCGGCCAGGCTCATCGTGAGAAACCGCCGCTTGTCCCATCGTCGCGTCAAAGCCTTCAACATCGTGTGGTGCCCCAAGGAACCGAAACCCTCTCGCCTCTGCCGGAACAATCCCCATGTGATGCTCCTGTCATGGTCCTCTTCTACCACAACAGCAGGCGATCTGCAAGGCCTATCTCGGGCTCCATGCTGCGACCGGGCGGGTCTTCCCCGATCCGGCTACGATCTCCAGCACAGGTTCTCGGTACAGCCGTTCAGCTTGCGGTTGCCCCAGAGAGCGTGCAGGGTGAACTGGCCGCCTTTGTCCGTGAGTCTGGCTTCGACCC
This sequence comes from Phycisphaerae bacterium, assembly GCA_017993835.1. Lineage (GTDB taxonomy): Bacteria > Planctomycetota > Phycisphaerae > Sedimentisphaerales > Anaerobacaceae > PLanc-01. The sequence goes on along the minus strand of JAGOLX010000010.1, from coordinate 27,871 downwards.
AGCCCACCGGCTGCTTGCCCGACATGTTGTACCCCGTCGCGGGCAGATTGATCAGGTGAATGCCCTTGTACTGGGAGAACCTGAACTTGTGTGAGTGGCCATAGACCACGGCTTTGACCTTGGCGCAGGGCGCGATGATGTCGAACAGGCGCCGCGTGTCCAGCAGATCGATCCTGGGCCTGTGATGAAAGAACAGGATCGTGGGCCGGTCGTCGCACGCTTCGAGGAAGTTCTTGAGCCAGGTTCGCTGGGGCCGGCCGAGCAGACCCGCCGCCCGGTCCATGATCAGGCTGTCGAGGACGATCAATCGCATGGGCCCCGCAACCGCTGCGGCGACGCACTTGTTCTCCACGGTCATCCCGACGTCGGTGGATCCACCGAAGACCTCGGTGAAATCGTTGCGTTTGTCGTGGTTGCCCAGGCCGAGATAGACCGGTCGTTGCTCGGTCACGGGCGCGAGGAGCGTCTTGAGGTTGTCATACGCCGCGGTCTGGCCTCTGAGCCGGGCGAGATCGCCCGTAACGATGATGCCGTCCGGCGGGTTATAGGCAATCTGTCCGGCGATCTCCCGCAGATTGCGATACGGATAGAAGCCGCGATAGCGATTGTCCGGATCGGGCGCCACGTGCGTATCGGAGAGGAACGCCCATCGCGTACACTGGTCCCGGTCGTCGCCGAGGAGCCGGGTCGGACCCAGCGCCGCCACACCCACGGCCCAAGCCAGGCCGCTCTTGAGAAACTGTCGTCTATTCAAACCACGGTCCGAGCCACCGTACCTCATACATCACCCTTCCCATCATCGACATGGATGAACGAGGGCAGATTCGCCGCGGCGGATCGATCCCCCAGTCATCTTTCGGGAGGAGTATCGGCAGAGCCATGCCCATTCCCCCGTTAAAATATAGCGAATCTTTGCTTAAGCGGATGTTAAGCCGCGCAAGGGGGAGTTTTGCGGTCCTTCGGCGCAGGAACCGGCTGGTCAGTCCGAGAATAAGCGGAGTGAATGGGGGCTATGGCACGAATCAGGCTCGTCCGCGAGGGTCTCCCGTCCCTCAGGCTCGCCAGGTGAAGCCCTCGACGCGCCCGTCGGGCTGTGTGTTGCCCGCGACGGCGTGCAAGGTGAATTCCCCGCCCTGGGCAGTCAGCTTGGCCTCGATCCAGCCCAGCGGCTCATTGTCGCCGAAGTTGTAGGCCGTCGAGGGCAGGTTGATCAGCTGGATGCCATCGCGTTCCGAGGACCTGTACTCGTGGGAGTGGCCGTAGACGATGGCCTTGACCTTGCGGACGGGCTTGATGAGGTCGAAGAGCCACAGGACGTCGAACAGATCGCCGTCGCCATCGTCGAGCGTGTGGTGGAAGAACAGGATGACGGGCTTGTCGTCGCTGTTGGCGAGGTACTGTCCGAGCCAGGTCCGCTGGGCCTTGCCGAGCAGTCCCGGCGTCTTGTTCGTGGCCAGCAGCGAATCGAGCAGGATGAACCGGACGGGACCGGCCTCGACCGTGACGACGTGCTTGTCCTGGACCGGCTGCGCCTGGCCCGGCCGGTCCTCGAACACATCCAGGAAGACGGCGCGGTCGTCGTGGTTGCCCAGTGCCAGGTACATCGGTCGCTTGCCGACCAAGGGCATCAACAGGGTGCGGAGGTTCTCGTAGTCGCCCATCTGGCCGGTGAGCCGGGCCAGGTCGCCCGTGACGACCACGCCCTCGGGCAGGTCCGCGCCAAGCTGAGAGACGATCTTCTCCAGATTCCGGCAGGGATAGAAACCCCGGTAGTTGTTCTCGGGATCGGCCGCGATGTGCGTGTCCGACAAGAATGCCCAGCGGGTCTGGCTTGGATCAGCCGCAGCGCGGGACCAGCGCGGGTTCATCGCGATGATCCCCCCCGCTGCCGCCAGCGAGACATTGAGAAACCGTCGTCTGGTCATTCCGTGGTTGTGGAACGCGTCGGACATGCATCGGCCCTTTCTGCTGCTATCACCATCCTGTCGTTGTTCGTCGGATACTCTGTTTCTACCAGATTCGTCACGATGTGCAAAGCCCCGCGGGCGAAATCTTGTGGCACTCGGACTGAAGGTCTATTATTGTGACAACTCGGAACATGAGTCGAAATGTTGATAACTGCGTTGAGTGGATTCTCCCATGGAATTGAATGCCTTCGATGTCGGGGTCTTCGTCGCGTTCATCGCGGTGGTCGTCGGGGTCAGCATGTTCAAAAGTCGGCGGGAGCGGACCAGCGAGGATTACTTCTTGGCGGGACGGGGACTCACCTGGCCCCTGATCGGCTTGTCCATCATCGCGGCCAATATCTCCACCGAGCAGTTCGTCGGCATGAGCGGCCAGGGCGCCGGCAGCGTCGGCCTGGCGGTGAGCAACTGGCAACTGGCCGGCAGCATCGGCATCGTCCTGATCGCGTTCACCCTCCTGCCCCGGTTCCTCAAGGCGGGGATCTACACGATGCCCGAATACCTCGAATACCGGTACAACTCCACGGCCCGGGTCCTCATGGCCGCGACTACTGTGGTGATCTACATCGCCGTGCTCCTGTCCGCGGTGCTCTATTCCGGCGCGTTCACGGTGAGCAAGGTGTTTGACGTCAGCCTGACCAAGAGCGTCTGGCTCATCGGGTCGATCGCAGCGGTCTACACCATTTGGGGCGGGCTCAAGGCCATCGCCTGGGCCGACCTCTTCCTGGGCGGCGCCCTGCTGATCGGGGGGATTGCCACCTTCTTCCTCGGTCTGCACGCCTGCGGCGGCTGGGAGCAGTTCTCGACCGCCAACGCAGATCGGCTCCACATGGTCCACCCGGCCAGTCACGAGGGCCTGCCCTGGACGAGCGTGGTGTCCGGAATGGGGATCGTCATTTTGTACTACTGCGGCCTGAACCAGTTCATCGTGCAGCGGACGCTGGCCGCCAAGACGCTCCGCCAGGGCCAACTGGGCGTGATCTTCGCCGGCGGCTTGTGGCTGCTCATTCCCTTTGCCATCGTCATGCCGGGGATCATGTCGTACCAGCTCTACGGCAGTCAGATGAAATCGGCCGACGAGGCATTTCCGATGCTGATCCGCCACCTGATTCCGGCCGGTCTGCGGGGGTTCATGTTCGCCGCCATCACCGGCGCGGTTATCAGTTCCCTGGCATCCATGCTGAACTCCGTCTCTACGATCCTGACCATGGATATCTACAGTCGGCTCTTCGACCGGAACGCGCCGCAGAAGCGCCTGCTGCTGCTCGGACGGATCACAACCGCGGCGGTCGTCGTTGCCGGCTGTCTTCTGGCGCCCCGACTGAACGATCCGAGGTTCGGCGGGATCTTCAATTACATCCAGCAGTTCCAGGGCTACATCTGGCCGGGCGTCGTGGCGGCGTTTCTCTTCGGGATGCTCGTTCCGCAGGCCCCTCCCGCTGCCGGCGTAGCCGCGTTGGTCTGTGGTCCTGCCCTGTATGCGTTATTCCGGTTTTTCGCACCGGGCATACATTTCCTGATTCAGGTTGCCCTGGCGTTCGAACTGGTGTTGATGATTATGGGATCGATCACGTTCCTCCGACCGTTGGAGACACCCAGGGTGCTGCCCGTTCGCGAGGAAATCGAGACAACGACTACGCCAGGGGTGAAACTGGCCGGCGCCGCAGTCCTGGCAGCGGTCGCGGTCTTCTATGGGATCTTCTGGTGACGTCCCATAGGTCCTGTTCGTCCTATGGGTCCCATGTCCCATTCCGTCACCAGCCGAAGGATTCTCCGCTGGTTGCCTTCTTCCACCACTGCGGATCGCGGAGGTACTGCTTGATCATCATGGCTGCGTTGACGCCGTCGGCGACCGCGGTGATGAGCTGCATCGTCGCTCCGACCCGGCAGTCGCCTGCAACGAAGATCCCCGGGACTGAGGTTCGCAAAGTCGCGTTGTCGCAGCGGATGAAGCCCTGGTCCGTCAGGTCCACGATGCCCTTGAGGAACTCCGTGTTGGGCACCATGCCGACGAAGATGAACGCGCCATCGCAGGGGTAGTCTTCCTCGCGGTTGGTCTTGACGTTCTTGAGCCGCACGGACTGGACCCGTCCGGCGCCCTGGATCGCGGTGACGACCGAGTCGTAGCGGATGACCAGAGGACTATTCGGCTCGGCGGCCTTGGCCAGCAGCTCCTCGACGAGGATCTTGTCCGCGCGGAACTCGTTGCGCCGGTGGATGATCGTCACCTTCTTCGCGTACTTCGTCAGGTGCAGGGTCTCTTCGAGGGCTGAATTACCGCCTCCGACCGAGACCACTTCCTTGTCTCGAAAGAACGGCGCGTCGCATGTGCCGCAATAGCTGACGCCCGCGCCCGCATTGCGGAACTCGTCCTCGCCGGGGACACCCAGCTTGCGGTAGCCGCTGCCCGGCGCCAGGATGACCGCCCTCGCGACGTAGCGGTCCTTGCCACAGTAAACCTCGATGTGGCCGTCGGCGGTCCGCTTGATGTCCGTCACCTCGCTGGCGGTCTGGATCTCCGTGCCGAAGCTCTCGACCTGCTTCTGCATCTGGTCGATCAGGCTCGGCCCGTCGATTCGGGCGATTCCGGGGTAGTTCTCGATCCGATCGGTGTTGAAGATCTGCCCGCCGGGAATCATTTTCTCCAGGATCACCGTCCGGTAGCGGTCTCGCGAGCTGTACAGAGCGGCCCCGAGTCCGGCCGGTCCGCCACCGACGATAATCACGTCGTACTGAGAATCCGCCATGGTGTCGTTCCTCCGACTTCGGCTTCGTCGCGTCCTATCGGTCCTATTCGTCCTGTGCGTCCCATCGGACCCATGGGACTGACAGGACGAACAGAACCCTCCGTCACTCTACGTAGGGTTCTATCTTCCTCTTGAGATCCGACTCGAAGTTCGGAGTCATTCCGGTGATCTGATCGACCAGTCCGCCGTCCTTGAACAGGAACATCGTCGGGACGCTCATGATCCGATGCTGGGTCGCAATCTCGCGGTTCTCGTCCACGTTGAGCTTGCAGACCTTCAGCCGACCATCGTACTCGTCGGCAATCTTCTCCAGAACCGGTGCGGCCATTCGACACGGCCCGCACCACGGCGCCCAGTAATCCACCAGGACGGGAATATCCGATTCGAGCACTTCGTCCGCGAAGCTCTCATCGGTCACATCAATCGTTCTGCCTGCTGCCATCGGTATTCTCCTTCATCCGTTGCACGTCCCGCGTCGCGTTTCAAGTGTCAACCAGCGCCAGCACGCAACGTGGACGAACGGGATGCGATAGTATGAAGACGGACGCGACGTGTCAATGCAGTTTCCGATGACTTCCGCAGGCAACGAAAGAAGACTCACGGCTTGACCCGCGCCGGCTGCCCGGCAGCGTTGATCCGCTCGACAACACCCGGCAACTCCGCAAGCAGACGAATCCTGTGAGCCCCCGGCGGCGTCGGCTTGCCCGCGTTGGTGTAGGCGTCCTTGAGCACAGCGTGCATCCCGGTTTTCATCGCCGGCAACACGTCGTTGTCGATCCGGTCCCCGACGAAGACGATGCTCTCGGCGGTCTCTCCGATCTTGCCGGCCGCGATGCGGAAGATCTCCGTGCTGGGCTTGCGGAAATGGTACTCATAGGAATAGAGCTGGATGGGGAAGAACTCGAGCAGGCCGAGCTGGCCCAGGTGTCTGGCCAGGGAGGCCCGGCTGACGAACGTATTGGACACGATCCCGAGCTTGAGCCCCATGCCTCGCAGGGTATCGAGGGTCTCGCGCAGGTCCGGCTCGACCTGCGCCGTGCGACTGAGCGTCTCGTACCACAGCCAGGCGAACTCGTCCCACTGTGCCGGCGACATCTGCACCCCTTGACGGGTGCCGATCGCCTTGAGCACGTCGAGCGAGTCGAAGTCTTTGTGCGTCAGATTCGAGATCAGGTAGTGGATCCTCATGCGAACGAGATTGCAGGTGAAGTACCAGGGGAACCAGGCGGCCGGCTGGCCCTGCGACCTCAGGAAGGCGTGCGAAGCGCGGGCGCCTGCCAGGAAGGCCCTCGTCGTATCGACTTTGCCGAAGTTCAAAATCGTATCGCCGAGGTCAAAAAGAACCGCTTTGATCTCGTCGTGAGCCATAACACCTCGAAGCGAGGAAATCCGAAATTCGAAGTACGAAATCCGAAACAAGCGCGAATGACAGAAATCCACAAACCCAAACCGACCGTTGGACGGGCGATAGCGTTTCAGTCATTTGGATTTCGTGCTTGGAGTTTGTTTCGGATTTCGATATTCGTGCTTTGGATTTCCTTCTCGTTGCAGTCCTATCCTTTTCTGGCCGGCGGCATCTGGGCCTCGAAGGCCTCGCGAACCCACTGGTGCATCTCTTCATCGGAGATCGCCGAGATGCGGTCGGCCGCGTACTCCGCGTCGATCCGGTCCTTGATCCGCATGATGCGAGGGTCATGCTTGGCGATCTGGATCTCGTAGCGCGTCTCGACCCAGTGTTTGATGCCCGCGGCGCCGGTCTTGTCGGCGATGGCAACGCCGATGGGCCGGTTGAGCAGCTTGTTCGTATCGAAGCAGTTGTAAATCTCTTCGTTCTTGAGCAGCCCGTCGGCGTGGATGCCCGCCCGCGTCACGTTGAAATCCTGGCCGACCAGCGGGTAGTTTCGCGGGATCTCGAAGCCCAGCTCCGTGTGGGCATAGTGGGCCAGCTCGGTGATGGCGGCGTAGTTGACGCCGGGGACCATGCCGCGAAGCTGCGCGTGCTCGATGACCAGGGCCTCCAGCGGCGGATTGCCCGTTCGCTCGCCGGAGCCGAAGATCGACGCATTGGCGGCGCTGCATCCGTAGAGCCACGCGGTGGCCGCGTTGATTAGGACCTTGTGGAAGTCGTTGTGTCCGTGCCATTCGAGCTGCGCGGGCTGGACACCGATTCTGCGAAGCCCTTGGATCAGCTTGGGAATGCTCCGCGGCAGCGCGACGCCCGGCCAGGGCAGGCCGAAACCCAGCGTGTCGCACAGGCGGATCTTGACCGGCTTGCCGTACTGTTCCTGGATCTTCACCAATTCGACCGCGAACGGCAGGATGAACCCGTCGTAATCCGCTCGCGTGATGTCTTCCAGGTGGCATCGCGGCAGCACGCCGGTGTCCAGGGCGGCCTTGACGATGTCCAGGTAGCTGTTCAGCGCCTGGGAACGGGTCTTGCCCAGCTTCAGGAAGACGTGGTAGTCGCTGGCGGAGGTCAGAATGCCGGTTTCCTGGAGCCCGAGCTGGGAGACGAGCTTGAAATCCGCGGCCACTGCGCGGATCCAGCCGGTGATCTCGGGGTACTTGTAGCCGCGGGCCTTGCACAGCTCGACGGCCTTGCGGTCCTTATCGGAATAGAGGAAGAACTCACACTGGCGGATCAGGCCGGCGCCGCCGTCGATCTGGTGCAGGAGGTCGTAGATCCGGAGGATCTGCTCGGGCTTGTACGGCGGCCGGGCCTGCTGGCCGTCGCGAAACGTTGTGTCGGTGATCCAGATATCCTCCGGCACGTCGTACGGTTCCTGCTGCCCGTCAAAAGCTACCTTCGGGAACTCCGTATAGGGGAACACCTCGCGGTAGAGATTCGGCTTGTCGTTGTCCACGAGCTTGACGTTCTTGTTGACCATAGTCTACCTCCAACACGCTCTGTCGATACAGGGCATGACCAGTTCATACCGTGGTTGCGTCGACGCTTCGGTTCGTGCGTGGAACGCGCCCAGAACATACGGCGACCGGGAACCCGCAGTTCACCCCAGTGGCCGAGATGGGACTCGAACCCATACGCCCTTGCGGGCAGGGGATTTTAAGTCCCCAGCGTCTGCCATTCCGCCACTCGGCCGGACAACGGCACACCGCCACCGCTGCCGGTATCGACCACCGGCCTGTCCGGACCATTGTTGAGACACCAGATACCGTTGGACCCGCCGTCGCAGTCCCCTGTTTCCGGACGCACTATTATATAGACGACCGGGAGTCAGACAAACAAAAAACTGCCGTTCCGGGGTCTCCTCGCAGGTTTTCCGGCAGTGGGAATTCGACTCCACAGACCGATTCACTGCAATCTCAAGAGCGCAGACCCTCTCTGCTGCGACGTCGGAACGGGATTCCCTGCGGCGTCGTGGCCGGTTATCGCGTGTAGAACCTGATCTCCGCGATCTTATGGGCTCCAGGGGTCATCCAACTGACGTCGAGATCTTCGCCGTGCATGGTGAAGGAGATCGTGTGCGACCCGGTGGCTACCGTGCCGGCCGACGGGACGACGGTCCACGTGCCGCCCACGCCGGCGACGCTGGTGATCTCGATCTTGTAGTCCGTCGTGCCGCTGGCGTAGAAGTCCCAGGTGCCCGAGCCGTCGACCGTGACGAGGTAAGGGGGCGCAGGATTGGGGACCATCATGTTGATGTCGGAGGTATCCTCCAGCGTCCACGATGATCCCGGATCCGGTCCGAGCGAGATCACCAGATCCACGGCAGAACCCACGACGGCGACCGAGCCGCCAACCGGGTCCTGACTGATCACTCGTCCCGAGGCCACCGTGCTGCTGTACGCATGGTTGATCGTCCCGACAACCAGTCCGGCGCTCGTAATGGAGGATTGTGCCGAAGCCTGCGTCTTGTTGACCACATCGGGAACCAGGACCACCGCAGGAGGCAACCCGCCCGACTCGTAGGCGCCCTGATCGACCCGACTGCCTTGAACGCGAGTGTTCCCGTCGAGATCCGTCGTGACGCCTGTGGGCACGAGGCTGTTGCTGCCCGCGTTGATGCTGGGCGAGCCCACCCGCAGGGTGTACCCGTCATCGTCGAAGAACCACTGCCCTTCTATGCTGAATAGCCCGGGATTCTTGAAAAGGGGATCCGCGTCGATGTTCCCGGAACCGCTGAACCCGGAGGCGCCGCCTTCGATGTTGTTATAGTAGAGGGTGACGAGACCCGGCTCGGTGCACCAGACCTCGTTGCCGCCGTTGCGGATGATGCTGTTCTTGATGGAGATCGTGTCCACGAAAGCGGTACCCCAGATGAGATTGGCGATCGCCCTCTCGTTCGCGTGGACAGAGTAGCCGGGCTGATTGTCCGCAATCGTGCAGTTGGTGATGTCGAGACTGCCCATGACGTTGACGATGGCGTCGCCGCCCAGGATGTCGGCACTGCCGGCGGTGTTTCCGGTGACCAGGCAGTTGGTCATCTCGACGTTGGCGTCGTCGTTATACAGGCATCCGCCGAACAAGTACGCCCAGTTGCCGGTGATTTCCGTGTCGATCACGACCGGCGCGATGCCTTCGAGGCATGCCAGACCGGCGCCGAAATCCGCCTTGTTGCCTCGGATCTTGCAGGCTTCGAGCCGGAGCGTCGAGGAGGTCAGCAGGACGCCGCCGCCGTAGCGGTCGTTGCCCGACCCGTCGGCGTTGCCCGCGGTGATGATCGCGCCGTCGAGCGTGCCCGATCCCGAGGCCGAGACGACGTGATAGCTGTTCTCCGAGGTATTCAGGATGCCCCAGAGATCGTCGCCGTTCAGATCCCCGCTCAGGATCGTCGGATAGGCGTCCACGTTCCTCGCATCCGGATTGCTGGCGCCGTAGCCGGCATAGCCGCACTGGACCGTCACGCCGTCGGGAATCACAAAGGAGGCGGTGCGGTCGCCCAGGGTAACGCCCGACCCTTCGTCGGGCACGTATGTGCCGTCGGCGACACGGACCGTGTCTCCGTCCTGCGCCGCGGCCAGTCCGTCGTGCAGTTTGCGGTAGGCCTTGGTCCAGGTGCTGCCGTCGGGCGTCCAGATGGTCAGTGGGGCGTTCTTGTCCACGCGGATGGTCTTGCCGGCGCCGCCGCTGCCGGAGACGCGGAAGGCGATGGAGAACGGGATCCGGGAATTCGTACACGAGAAGGTCCAGTTGCCTGCGGCGAGGGGCCCGAAGTTGCCGCGAAAGCCCACCGCGGGCTTGTAGATCAGGATGCACGTCGTGGGCGCCGGGCCCTGGAATTTCAACTCGATCTTCTTGGTGGAGTGATTGATGGACAGATACGGCGTGCCGCCGAAGGTCGCCTCGGCCTGGCAACTGTTTCCATACGACTGGTCGGTGGGCCCCGAGAAGGAAATCACGTCCGTCGTGGCGGGGTCCGACGGACTGATCGACCATCCGGAGGGGGCTACCGCTCCCATCCCGTCGATCCATTCGACGCTCTCCGCAGAAGCGGACCCACAGAAGAATGCAGCAGCCACGAGGATCACTGCGGTATGTCTCTTCATCGTTCTACCCTTTCCGAAAAAGGCGTCGCTCACGTCTCTCCCTGCCCTGCGACGTCTTCCCTGTGTCGCAGTCTCGGTACGGGCACTTCTTACCTCTATTGTGCCATCAACGACGGGGACATACAAGACAAAACCACGACGGGGAAAAGGTCGGGTGTACAACCGTACTTGCACGCGTGCCATAGGGGCTCACGAAGACCCTGGATTGTCATTCCCGCGCAAAGCCTGCCCTCGACCCGATCGGGGGCGGGAATCCAGTTCCCAGGGCACATCGCAAACCGCGGCTCATGGATTCCTGCTTGGCGCAGGAATGACGGCGTCCAGCCTATACCTCGTCACCCATGGGAGACCGCAGGAGTCATGCGTCAGAAAGGGCCTCGTGTCGGATCGAATTCAGGAGGTTTCGCAGAATGGGCGAGAGGGAGGTTCGGGCCGGACCCTCAGCGCCGCCGGAGTCGATGGTGCAGGCGTCGAATCGACGGACGCGGGTCCAGGCGGGCCGCGTAGTGTGTCAACCGGCCTGTGAGCAGGATGAGCCGGACGCTGTAGTCGAGCATCCGAAGCTCGCAGTCATCCGGCGCCAGGGCGCGGGCCCGTGCGATCCGTTCCGTCGCCTTGGGAGCCTCGTTGGCCGCCAGGTAGGTGAAGGCCGAATCCCGCAGGGCCCCCATGTGCTCCGGGGCGAGTTCCAGGGCTCGCGAGAAGAACCGGTCGGCGTCGGCGAACTGTCCCTTGTTCGCGGCACTGACGCCGAGGTAGTAGTAGGCGTCGGGGCTTCGCGTGTCCATGCCGACCGCCCGCAGCAGGCAGTGGGAGGCGTGATCGGGATCGTCGATGGTCAGGAACATCGAGGCCATCGAGACCAGCGTGCCCGCGTCGTCGACCTCCCGCTCCAGTTCCGCCAGCAGGTGTTTCGCCACCCGGTCCTTGCGGTGCTCGACCAGGGCGCACTGCGCCAGTCGGAAGTGGGGACCCGCCAGGGTCGGGTCCTTCTTCAATGCCTCGTCGAACAGCTCGGCAGCCCGGTCGTGGTTTCCCTGATCCAGCGCGATCTCTCCGGAGTACAGCAGGGCCGGCGCGAAATCCGGGTCCATTTCGAGGAGGCGATTGAACTTCTCCCTCGCGCCGTCCAGGTCGCCCTGCTCCAGGAGGAACAAAGCGAAGTCCATGATGGCCTCGACGTCGCCGGGATTGCCTCGCAACTCCACGAGGAAGTGCTCGCGGGCCTTGACGGGGTCGCCGTCGGACCAGTAGGCTTGGGCGATGCGGTAGTTGATCTGGGGATGGGTCGGCTCCAGCTCGGCCGTTCGCAGCCAGCAGCGGACCGCCTTCTTGTACTGCCCGCGGGCGAAGAGGCTGTTGCCGATGTTGTAATAGCACAGCGGGCACTCCTCGTCGATCTGCTGGGCCAGGTAGAACATCTGCTCGGCCAGGTCGTGCTGGCCCATCTCGGCGTACGTGATGATCCGGTTGCAGTAGCACGGCTCGAACGACGGATCGAGCTGCTGGATGTACTCGAATGTGCTGAGAGCCCGGTCGTAGAGACCCGTGCGGGTGTAGTCCACCGCCAGGGCGTTGAGCATCTCCAGGTCGTTCGGGCTCAGTTGCAGAGCGGCCTCGTATTCCGCGATGGCCTCGTTGAACCGGTTGATGGCATCGAGAGTCAGACCCTTGTTGAAATGCCAGGCGCTGTTGGTCGGGTTGACCTCGATGGCCCGTTCCAGGGCGGCGAGGGCTTGGGCCATCTTGCCGTCTTCATACAGTTCATAGGCCTTGCGAGCGCTGCGTTCAGCCTTGTCATAGGGACCGGAATCCATGCCCTCGAACATCATAGCTACAGTATACCTCCAGAACAGGGTCCCCCGACGCGATGCGTCCGAGTCCCCGGCTACTGCCTGTTGTCGTACACCAGGGTTATCGCCCATTGGGCATGGGGGCCTTAGCCATTTCGCCCGTCCGCACAGCGGTTTCCACAGGCGGGCGGATTCTTCTGGCGGCAGAGGCGGTAAGCCCTTATAATGCTTATGGTTAGTGTGAAGAGACCGTCGGCAACGGTGTTCGGGTGGTGTTGCGGCTGCTGTTTTTCTGGAGACCGGCTGGCGAGGGTCTTATAATGGCCCCCAGCCAATCGCAGGCATCGCGGGAACGAACCTGCCCGTGACAAGGCCGCTGGGTCAGATGTGTGTGGAGAGCCCGTACTATGATCGAACAAGTCAGTGCACAGATAGCCGCCGGCAAGGGAAAATACGCCATCGTCGTCAGCCGATTCAACGACTTCATCACCTCGAAGCTGCTGGAAGGGGCCATCGACTGTCTGCGCCGCCACGGGGCCTCCGACGAGCAGATGCGCGCCGTGTGGGTGCCCGGCGCCTGCGAGATCACGCTCGTCGCCAAGAAGCTCGCAGAGAGCGGCCATTACGTCGCGGTCATTTGCCTGGGGGCCGTCATTCGCGGCCAGACCGGGCACTATGATGCGGTCTGCCAGCAGGTGGTCCGCGGCGTCGCCCAGATCAACTACGACACGGGCGTGCCCGCGATCTTCGGCGTACTGACCTGCGAGAACCTCGAGCAGGCCATCGAGCGGGCCGGCACCAAAATGGGCAATGCCGGCGCGGACGCCGCCATGACCGCGATGGAAATGGCCCACGTCATGCAACAGATAGGATAGAGATTCTCCATTTACGATTTGCTATGGACAAACGAACGAGGGCCAGAGAGCTTGCCATGCAGGCCCTCTACCAGCTTGACATCCAGGGCTCCGAGCTGCTCGGACGCCTGATGGCCGAGTTCTTCCACGAGATGGAGGGTGATTCGAAAACTCGCCAGCTCGCCTGGGAATGGACGAGCGGGACGTGGGCCCGGGTGGCCGACTGCGACGACCTGATCGGCGGCTCGACGATTCGCTGGCAGTTCTCGCGGCTGTCGCCGGTGGACAAGAGTATCCTGCGACTGGCCGTGTACCAGTTGACGAGCTGCTCGGAGATCCCGCCGAAGGTGATCATCAACGAGGCGATCGAGATGGCCAAGAAGTACAGCACGGAGAAGTCTGGGCCGTTCGTCAACGGTGTCCTGGACGCCGTGCTCAAGAAGCTCCGAGCCGACGGACGAAGGACTCAGGAACAACAGTAGAGGTGAACGGATTGAGAACGATTGCAGTCCTGAATCAAAAAGGGGGCGTCGGCAAGACGACTACCGCGGTCAACACGGCCGCCGCGATGGCCGCCGCGGGACGCAAGGTGATCGTCATTGACTTCGACCCCCAGGCGCACATGACGATTCATCTCGGCGTCGAGCCCCAGGCCGTCAAGATCGGCGCCTACGAGGTCCTGACGGAGTCCGCTCCGTTCGAATCGAGTCTCATGCTCATCCGTCCCAACCTCTGGCTCCTCGCCGCCAACATCAATCTGGTTGGCGCGGAAACCGAGTTGGTCAACGTCGTCGGACGCGAGATCGTCCTGCGCGAGGCCATGCAGGGCAGCGCAGACCAGTTCGACTTCTGCCTGATCGACTGCGCCCCGTCGCTCGGCCTGCTGTCGCTCAACGCGTTGGCGGCCGCCGAGGAGGTCCTGATCCCCTTGCAGCCGCACTTCCTGGCCCTCCAGGGTTTCGGGAAGCTCCTTCAGACGGTCGATCTGGTCAACAAGCGGATCAACCCCCGCCTGAAGGTCACGGGCGTGCTCCTGTGCATGCACGACACGCGGACCTCGTTGTCCAACGAAGTCCGCTCGGACATCGAGGGGTTCCTGGAGAATGCCCGCGGGTCGAACACCGCCTGGTCCGGGGCGGTGGTGCTGCCGAGCTTCGTCCGCAGGAACATCAAGCTGGCCGAGGCTCCCAGCTACGGCCAGACCATCTTCGAGTACGACCCGACCTGCAACGGCGCCGAGGACTACCGCAAGGTCGCCAACTTCTTCCTGGGGATTAGCGACGAGCCCGAGGAGATTCCCGCGCCGCAGCCGCAGGCCCAGGCGGAAACCCAAGCAGTTCCGGCCCCTGTGCCGATCGAGATTCGCGAGGTCAATCTCCCGGTCCCGCAGTGCTACGCGCCTGTGCCGATCTACAACGAGCCGCAGGCATCGGCTCCCGCCGGGGAACCGACGCCTGCCCAAGCCGACCCGCAGGACGCCGCTGCCCCCGAGTCCCCCTTGTCATAGCGAGGTCTCAGGTCCGGCGACGGTCCCATTTGTCCCGCTTGGGGTGCGCGACCGTACCTGCACGCGCCCAATAGACGGTTACGGAAACCCTGGACTGTCCTTCCCACGAAGCCGTTCATGGTCCTTTGGCCCACCCGAAGGGGATGAAAGCCGCCTTGGCGCGTTTGTAGGGTGGGGCTTGACGCAGGAATGACAGCGCCCGGCCCATGCCTCGTTGCCCCACGGGAGGCCGCGTTAGCGGACATGCACCCTCCCGCCCATCCTAGCGCTTTTGTCCCTTGAGGAACCCGGATTCCTCCATCCATTTGGCGCACAGGCCCGGCCAGGCGGAGGCGGCGCCGCGGTTGGCGCCCAGGCCGATGCCGTGCGGGCCTTTCAGGAAGATGTGCATCTCGGCGGGGACTTTTGCTTTCCGCAGCGCCAGGTAGAACGCGATGCTGTTCTCGGCGGGGACGCCTGTATCCTCCCAGGTGTGGAACAGGAAGATCGGCGGGGTCTTCGGAGTCACCTGCTTGTCGTTCGAGAACTTCTCGATGATCGCTGCGTCCGCGTTGGGACCGAGCAGGTTCGTCCGCGAGCCGACATGGGTGAACGGTTCGCTGAACGAGATCACCGGGTAGACCAGAACGGCAAAGTCCGGCCGGCAGCTCACGCGGTCGATGGCGTCTCGCGCCTCCCAGAACGACTCGTTGAAATGCGTCGCGGCGGTCGAGGCCAAATGCCCGCCAGCGGAGAAGCCCAGGATGCCGATCCGATTGGGATCGATGCCCCACTCTTTGGCACGGCACCGGACCGTTTTGATCGCCCGCTGGGCGTCCTGGATCGGGGCGGGATGGCCGTACCCGGCGCCGCTGTTGCGATGACGGTACGACACAATGAAGCCCGCGACGCCAAAGGAGTTCAGCCATTGCCCGATCTGGTGGCCTTCGTGGTCCATGGCCAGGTGCCCGTAACCGCCGCCCGGGCAGATCACAATGGCGGCACCGGTGGCCTTGTCCTGCGGCGGCAGATAGATCGTCAGCGTCGGCTTGTCGCCCTCGGCCTGGCCCTTCGCGCCGGGGGCGCCGTCCGGCCAGAGGACCTCGACCTTCGGCTGGGCCACCGCTAAACCAGCCAGCAACGATAGCATCACCACGCCAAGACATCCGATACTGCTTGGGGACCTTGTCATCGGATTTCCTCCTATCACTACAGTAGATGTTTCGGATCGCTCAGTTGCGCCGCCAGGTCATGCAGGAATCGGGCGGCGTAATCGCACTGGATCACCCTGTGGTCGACGGCCAGCGACAGGCTGACCTGCTTGCGGACGACGATGTGGCCGCCTTGTGGGACCGCGGCCGGGGCGATCTTGCCCGCCGCGAGGATCGTGCTCACCGGCGGCGGCACGATCCCCAGGAACGAATCAATATCGTAGGCCCCGAGGTTGCTCAGCCCGATGGTCTCGCCTTCGATATCGTCGAGCACCAGTTTGTTGCTTCGCGCCTTGTCCGTGAGATGTTTCTCCCGGCCAGCGATCTCGGCCAGGGACAGGCTGTCCGCGCGATGGACCACCGGCACGACCAGTCCCTGCGGGCTGTTGACCGCGAACCCGACGTTGACGCTCTCGGCGATCTGGATGACCAGGCCGTCGCCGTTTCGGCAGTTGTCTCCCGGAACGAGTCGGCCGACCATCAGGGGATGCCGACGGGCCGCGATTCCCATCGCGTGGATGAAGAACGCGTTGCTCGTGATCTTGACGCCCAGGGCCTTGCTCAGGCGGTGCCTCATGCCCATCAGCTCGGTGACATCGGCCGTGGTCTGGAGATAGAAGCACGGCTTGGTCCGTTTCGACGCCAGCATGCGCTCGCCGATCAGACGCTGAATCCGCGAAAGCGGAATGGGGGTGACCGTCGGGTTGTGTGCGGGGGCCTCCATAGACGCTGGCAATCAGACTTCCTTCAGCTTCTCGCGGATCGGGCCCAGGCCGTCCAGGCACAGTTGCGACCAGGTCTCCATCTGGTCGCGGACCGCCCGCAGCTCGTCCACGCTCATGAACTCCATCTGGGTAATCATCTGCTCGCGCCGGCTCACCTTCGGGGCGTCCAAGACCCAGCAGTGCACGACCCCCAGATGCACCTGGCCCACCTCGTTGGAGTCGTCGTTGAGCAAGGCGACGACGCGATCGGTATGGCCGGCCTCGACGCAGACCTCCTCTTCGACTTCCCGCCGGACCGCTTCGCGATATGTCTCATAGGGATCGGCGCTGAACAGCGTCCAGTCAACGGGGTTGATATGCCCGCCGATCCCCATGGATCGGTTGCCGACTAGCCGCGTCTCGCCGGCCCGTTTGCCTCGCACGTAGGTCAGGTACTTGCCCTGGCACGTCATGAGCACATAGGGAATGAGCTGCTTGTGGCTCGGGTCCTTCTCCGCCGTCGGACGGGCCAGGAAACGCGGGACCCCCGGCGCAAAGAGCCGGTCCAGATACCGCTGGACGTCGAACTGCAACCCGCGGAAAGCGCCCAATTCGTCAAAGAGCTTCCGCTCGACCACCAAAACCTGTTCTTCTCGCGCCATGCCTTCCTTCAATCCAAAACCAGGGACTCGAAACGATCGTGTCATTCGGACACCATCGCCGGCCATCATAGCCTGTCGGCGGCAGGTAGTAAACCGAGAAGCTCGATCCTCCCAGGGCGATTGTACACAGTCAGGACTCGGTAGTTTGTAGTGCGCCCGTAAGGGCGTATCTTCCCACGCATGGAAGATAACGCCTCACGGCGTCACCATGAACTACCTCACACACGACCCTCTGCTCCGTGGGCGCTGTCTGGGAATCCGCGAGGATGCCGGGCACACGTAGAACGGGCCGGCTTGCGAAGGCCGGCCCGGAATGTGCATCGAGATGGACAGAAGCCAGGACTCAGAACAAGTACCGCAGCCCGACGCTCACCCAGAATTCGCTTTCGTCCTCGTTGATCGTGTCGGTCATCGTGTTCTGATAATAGACGGACGGCGTCAGCAGGAATCTGCCGTCGGCACTGAGAGGGACATCGGCGGAGGCGCCCAAGACCGCATGGGAGAACCCATGGTCGGGATTCGGGTGCACGACCCTCCAGTCGTAGTAGCCGGTCCGTCTGGCCGTGATCGTGACTCCGTCGTTGTAGACCAGTTCCGCGTGCAGCGTGACCACGCAGTCAGGACTACCCGGAATGATCCCGGGAACGGCGAAACCGTAGTCGAGCATGCCGATTTGCAGTGTGCCCGAACCCCCGTCCGGAAGGATCGAGGGGCTGTCCGCCTGTCCCATCGCGATGAAAGCGTAGCTGGGCTGCAGACCCTGGATCGGGAGGAGCTTCGGCCAGGAGAGAATCAAATGGCCCTCGATCATGTCCATCGACTGGCCCGAGTTGAGCTCCGGATACAGATAGTAGACGAGTCCGACGCGGTAGTTCGTGGCATAGGACTCGCCGGCGTAGAAGCCGTTCTGGTAGTACACCGTCCCATCCCATCGCTCCCGATCTTCGAACCCGCCCGCGTTGGCGCGGTGGCCGACGGCGCTGACGCCGAAACCACTGTCAAAGAGATTCAGATCGACCGTCAGGTGCGTGGCACTCTCGTCTTCATAGACGTCGAAGCCGCGCCAGATGTACTTGCTGTCCCAGGTGACGCCGACCATGGTGTGGATCGTCGGGGCGTCGGCCGGTTTCTGCAGGTCGCCTTCCCAGTCCTGGGCCGGTTCCGCCGTATTCAGCAATTGCCCCTGCGAGGCTGCTGCAACCAGCAGAACGGCCAAATAAACCACGTACCTCATCTATATTCCTCCCTACGGATATCTGCGAATCTTCCGGCCGCTTTGCCTCGCAGCCGTCTGGTCGCCGGCCGCCAATCCTACCACCGGCCGCTCTTTCGCATCGGGGCCTTCGGCATCTTCTCGAGGTCCTTCGTGTACTTCTGCAGGAGATCCTCGGGCAGCTCGTAATCGGTCAGTCTGCCGGACATGAAATTGTCATACCCGGCCAGATCCATCAGTCCGTGCCCACTGTAACTGAACAGAATGACCTTCTCTTTGCCCTCTTCGCGGGCCTTGATCGCCTCGTCGATCGTCGCGGCGATCGCGTGGCTGGTCTCGGGAGCACAGATCGTGCCCTCGGTCTTCGCCCACAGCAACGCCGATTCGTAGCATTTGCCCTGATGGTACGCCCTGGGAGTAAACAGCCCTTCGACGATGGACTGACACACCAGCGGAGCCATCCCGTGATACCGCAGGCCGCCCGCGTGAATCGGCGGCGGGACAAACGCGTGACCGAGCGTGTGCATGGCCAGCAACGGCGTCATGCAGGCGGTGTCGCCGTGATCGTAGGCGAACGGCGCACGGGTCATCGTCGGGCAGGCCGCCGGTTCCACCGGGATGATGTCGATCTTGGCGCCGTTGATCTTGTCGGCAGTGAACGGGAAAGCCAGTCCCGCGAAGTTGCTGCCGCCGCCGGCACAGCCGATGACGACGTCCGGGAGCTTCTCGCCGGCTATCTGTAACTGCTTCTTGGCCTCCTGGCCGATGATCGTCTGGTGGAGCAGGACGTGGTTGAGCACGCTGCCCAGGGAGTATCGGGTCTGGCCGGTCGGGTCCGTGACGGCGGCCTCGATGGCCTCACTGATTGCGATGCCCAGGCTGCCCGGCGTATCCGGCATCGCAGCCAGAATCTGGCGCCCCGCGTTGGTCTCGCTGCTCGGGCTGGCGACGCACTTGGCGCCCCAGACCTGCATCATCAGTTTGCGGAAGGGCTTCTGGTCAAAGCTGATCCGCACCATGTACACTTTGCACTCCAGGCCCAGCAACGCGCAGGCGAAGGCCAGGGCGCTGCCCCACTGGCCGGCGCCGGTCTCGGTGGTCAGTCGCTTGATGCCCGCGACCTTGTTGTAGTACGCTTGGGCGACTGCGGTATTGGGCTTGTGGCTTCCCGGCGGGCTCGTGCTCTCGTCCTTGTAGTAGATGCGAGCCGGCGTCTTGAGATACTTCTCCAGATAGACCGCGCGACGCAGCGGAGCCGGACGCCAGCGGTACAGAATGTCCAGCACGTCCTGCGGAATATCGATCCACCGCTGCGTACTCACCTCCTGCTCAATGAGGTTCATCGGGAAGACCGGGGCCAACATCTCCGCCGTAATGGGTTTGCCGTCCGGACCCAGCGGCGGCAGCATCGGCGTCGGCAAATCCGCCGCCAGGTTGTACCATTGCCGTGGTATGTCGCTCTCTTTCAACAGGATCTTGTGTTCCATGTCAGGATCTCCAACCAAACCGCTTTCAACCTAACCACATTCACAGCATGGCCTTAGAATCACGCTAGGTTAGCGGACTGCCCGGCGGCTGTCAAACGAAATTTATGCCCGGCCGGCGGGCGTTCAAAGGCATTCTATGGCACGCGTGTGCCTACTCTCCTGCTGTACTCATGCCTGCAGCAATTGCCCTGAGCGCCGAGCCGGGCGGACCTCGATCCTCTGGGGATTCCAGGAATCCGGACCAACCATCTCAATTCCACGTGCCAGACGCGTCGAATGCCCGAAGCGGTTGAGGCTTCTTCCGCGTGTTCTTCTGGAGGAGTCGATAGGCCGCCATCAGGTCTTCCGGCCAGTTGGCGGCGTCCACGGGCGTACGCTCAATATGAGTTCCATCGGACGTGTAGAGCATATCGTAGTACTTGCGTTGACGCAGATCCGGCCCAGGGCCGCGGTCGTTGACCGGGACTAAGTCGATAAGAACCTTGCCTGTGCGGTAGTCCGCGGTCTCTGGAATGCTCCGCGAATCAGGACTTGATGCTATGTCACCTCGCACCGTGGCAAACCCTGAAGTGCCCCCCGATGCCGCGGCCATCTCGATGCGAGCCCGGTTCTTCGCTCTATCATCCTTCTCCGACTCCACCACTTTTCCGATCTCTTCCCCAAGTCGCACGCGGAAGACCCGCGAGTGCCAGCGACCGAGGACATACCGGGCCACCTCCACTGTCGCCATGCCAAGCCGCGGCTGGGCACTCTGGGCGAAGAGATACTCTCTCTTGCGGATCTCGACCGGTCCGGACACCTTGGAGTATGGACTCCAGAGGATGACCTGCTTCTTCTGGGCCATGTCCTCGTCCACGATTTGGTCCGTTCCCGCCAGAGGATTGAAGACCCCGAGACGGATGCGATAGCGATAGGTCCTGCCCGGCTCGACGGTGTCGTCGAGCGCCCAGAACAGCAGTGGCACGTCCCGCAGGGAAAGGTCTTCGCCGGGGACAATCATCTCCTTGGCGAAATCGTAATAGACCGCCGCAGTGGTCCCTTCCCATCGAGCTTTCATCGCACCCACCTCGCCGCCGGCGTATGATTGTATGACCGTGTCAGGGTCCCGCCGGATCAGCCGGTCCATCCCCACCTGTCTACCGCGGCTTCGAGTGTCACGCCCCAGAGCCACTGATGCGACATAATCCCGACCGCGGTCCTTCTGTCTCTCGTGCCTTCGCTTCTCCCACTCCATCTTCTCCTGCAGATCTGTGAACCTTGCGTGGTAGCTTGGCGGAAACCACTGTTCCGGCACCGAGGCAATCTGGTATGACTCGGGTTGCAGCAGCGTCGCAGCGACTCTATCGTCATCGAACAGTATCATCCGAAGATCCAGCCCGCCCAGAGGAAGATCCTCGACGCGTTCATACACCTCGAAGAAACCCGTATCGACATCCAAGCGGCTGCGTGGAACCGCTCGCCAGAGGCCCCATGTCCCATCGTCGTCCAGTTCCTGCCGCTCGAGTTGGACCGCCGCGAAGATCGGTTTGGCCAGCTCGGAATCCCGCCAGTCTTCCTTCAGGACGTCCACACCGGCAAAACTCGCCCCAAACCGGCGATACAACTCCGCCACATCGAATCTGCCTTCCACGGTCACCAGGTCGATGTCGTCGAGTTCAACCTCCGCCTGGTCGTAGGCCTCCAGCGCCGTGATTTCCTGAACGGGCACGTAGGCAACCGCCCGAATGTGGCCGGCGTCTACTTCCGTCACCTTGGGAATCGCAGGCAGATGGTATTTTCGGGAGGCAAACCGTCGATCCGGAGCGCTCATGCGAGGCATCCTCCCGGGCATCGCGTCGAGGAAACTCAGCGGACGCTCGAACAAGCCGACAAAGCCGTTCGGCAGCGGCCGGTTGATGATGCCCGCGATCGCGGGATCTTCCGGAGCAATCACGCCGTTGAATCTCCTCACATACTTTTCGGTGGGTTCGGCCTCTTTCTGCCGCAACAGTTCCGCGCGAAGGGTCTGAGCCTTCTCCTCGTAAATGCGGTGGTCGATCTCACCCGGGGTATACGCCTTGCCAGTGTCGTCGATAGTCACGACGTTGGGACTGAAGACGACCCGAGTGAAGAACAGCCACATGCAGATAGCCCCCGCAATCCCAAGCACCATCTTCTCAACATGGTTCTCGCCGAGACGTCCGATTTTCCTGGCGAGCCTCTTCATAGTTCACCGCCTTTCTTTCCACAGGACACAGTTCGCTCTTGTTGGGCTATTACTCGGCGGGGATTCTCCAGAGGCAGCGGCATCCTATTCAACCAGTGTCGCTACATATCTACTACGCACGAGAGTGTGCGCAGGTTCGGTTGCGCATCCGTCGCGGTACGAACGTCGCCTGCGCTGACATTCGCGTCAGAGTCGCTGCGATTCGCGGGATGAGACGCGTCAGAACATCACGTTTGACGCAGCAGCGAGACAGGCAGCGGCGGAGCTTGGCCCGCCTTGTCCTGGCCAGCGTACAACGTCAGGTGGGGAAACGGGATCTCGATATTCAACTCGTCGAACTTCTTCTTGAGGCGACGGTTGAATTCGCGTGCGACGCCCCACTGCTTGATCGGCTTCGTCTTGGTCCTGGCCTTGATGACGATCGAGGACTGTCCAAACTGGTCGAGACCGAGGATCTCGATGGGCTCGAGAATGTCCGACCCGAACGCCGGGTCCCTCCGCAAGTCTTCATCCACCTGCTGGATAACCCGGATGACCTCGTCCACATCCTCTCGGTAGGCGACGCCGATGTCGAAGACATACCGCGAGTACTCCTTCGTCATGTTCGTGACGATGTCGATCTTCCCGTTGCGGACGTAGTGGACGTTGCCCGCCAGGTCGCGAAGGACAACCATGCGGAGATTCAATCGCTCCACAAGGCCTCCTTTGTCGGCGATCTGAACCACGTCGCCCACGCGAATCTCGTCGTCCAGGAGGATGAAGAAGCCGGTGATCACATCCTGCACGAGATGTTGGGCGCCAAAGCCGACGGCAAGGCCAACCACACCGGCAGCCGCCAGGACTGGCCCGATCTCGATCTCCAGCTCCGCCAGGATCATGAGCACTGCCACAACAACCACTGTGGTGCTGATCAAATAGCCAATGACCGAGCTGAGCGTGTCAGCACGCTTCTTGTACTCCTCGTCCATCTTCCTTCGGCGGCCGATGACCGCGAAAATGCGCCTCGCGACAACGCCCGACAGTTTCACACCGATGAACATGAGCACCAGAATGACGACCACCCTGGGGCCGCTCTTGATGATCCAATCTACCGTCTGGTCGAAGTACTTCTGAAAGTCAATACCCATGTCATTTTCTCCTTTTTCACAGTCTCTCCCGCTGGTTCGGCGCACCCGATCGTGGTCTCGGGCACATCCGGTGCTGTTCCGCGTCTCCCCAAGCCTGTCCGCTCCGCATGCAGACTGCCATTCTAGGATGGCAGCACAGGATTTCCAAGGAAGAAACTGCGTTCGCACACGGATTTCTCACGAAGGGATTGACCTCTCGCATCGCCGCAAGCTCAAGATCGCCAACCCGCGACCTGTTCTGGGCACATCGCGGACAACTCCCGTTGTTGGAGCGCCCATGACGACAACTGTACTCGAATACATGCCCGAGGAGCCGTCGCCCCTGTTTGACCAACGGCGCGAGCATCGCGTACGAGTACGACACTGCCGGTCGGCTGCTTTCTCTTGACAATTCCGCCAGGCTCAGGCAATATGGCGATAGGAATTGACGATTGATGATGGATGATTGGCGATTGAGAATCCGTGTGAGTCCATGAAATCCGTGTCTGAAGAGAGACCGTGTCCATTCGGGTCGGCCCCATCGCTGGCGGTGGCACGCCAAACGACAGGGACGCACACGATCCGCTGGAAGTACATGAAGGACGCCAGCGGCTCGGCAGGCAGCGACTGCGTGTGGGTGGACTGCGTGGTGTGGACGGGGATGATGCCCGACGCGAACGACTGGAACGAGATCGAGTACGTCTACGACCTGTCCGGCCGGAGGATCGAGAAGAAGGTCGATGGCACGACGGAATTGAAGTTCCTCTACGATGGCGACCAGATCATCGCGGAGTACGATGCGAACGACACACTCCTCCGCAAGTACGTCCACGGCCCGTGCATCGACGAGCCGATCTGCCTGATCGAGAGCAGCGGCACCTACGCCGGCACGCAGTACTACCACTACGATGCGTTGGGCAGCGTCGTGGCCCTGACGGACGCCTCCGGCGACATCGTCCAGCTCTACGAGTACAGCGTCTACGGCCAGGTGGCCGCCAGCGACGCGAACCACCCCAACCGGTTCATGTTCACCGGTCGCGAGTTCGACAAGGACACGGGCCTCTACTACTACCGCGCCCGCTACTACCACCCCGAGATCGGCAGGTTCCTCCAGACCGATCCCATCGGCTACGGCGATGGGATGAATCGGTATGCTTACTGCAGTGGTAACCCCGTTGGACGGGTAGATCCATCGGGCATGATTGGCGTGTGGACGCAGAAGTTATCGGGGGAGATGATATGCCTGAGATCCATAGACCCTTGGCCGCGTTATGTTCCTGATGAATGGATGATAGACCCGGCACGCTATGCCGAGTGGGGGACACCGTGGACCGTTGGTTGCTTCTGGTGGTGGTATGTACATAAGAGCGGTGCGGCACTGGACCTCGCTGATACGGGGTTGATGGAGCGATTCAAGAATGATAGCATCATACAGCGGATCGTTTTTGCCTTCAAATGGACCACGCGGCACCTAGCCGTCACGAAATGGGAAGAGATCAACCGCGAAGTTGGTGCTTGGCTGGACAGAGCTGACCAGTATAGACACGGCCAAATAAGCGCCGAGGAGTTGGGGGACCGACCGGACGAGGATGTGGAATTTGTAATGCAGGACTTGAGAGCATACAACTTTGGTCCATTCAGACCACAATACTGGCCAGATCTCGTTGTGCTTGGGAAAGGATACCTGCATGCAGGGCCAGCGCACACTAAGTTCCTTTTCCGGTAAGGACTTGCATCAGGAAGTCGAGACTCCAGCCGGCCATGCGGCGTTTCATGATGTTGCTTTGCTTGCCCGGATGTTGCTTGATCAAGCCGAGTGTCATGCGACGCAGCCAGGAGAGGTTTTCCGCGAATGTGCGGTTGCGGACCCGGCTTTCGTCTTCCCGATAGGTCATGTCGAGCGACCAGTGCAGAGAATTCTCGATTCCCCAGTGACGTCGTACGACAGAGGCGAATTGCCGACCGTTGCGACGCAGGCTGCTGAGATAGTACCGAACATCACGCTTCTCGATACCCTTCTCTTCGTAGACCCGAACCGCCGCGCCAATGGTCTTCAGGCCTTTCCACTGTGAGCGTTCATGAAGATAAGACGGGGCGGTCATCTGATAGTAGGTGCGGGCCTCCAGACGACCATGTCCCTGCTCCACTTCGACGTAACGGCTGACGGGACCGCCCGAGCAGTCGTCTTGGAGGGGGCCCAGCATCAGGAATTCCACATCATGGAAGAGCTTCCCTTGATTGCCTTTGAGCGCCAAGACGTAGTCGCCTTTGCCTTGCACGATCCTGGCGGCAATCGTCTTCTGGCATCCGGCGGCATCAAGAGTTACGATCGCGTCCTGGACGTCGATCCGCTCCAGGAGTTGCGGGATCGCCGTGATCTCGTTGGACTTCTCCTCCGTGGCTACCTGGCCCAGCGTGATGCCGAAATCCGATGCCCAGGCACTGACGATCTGCAGCGGCCCCCAACCGTGCTGGCGATCGTGAGACCGGCGCAACGCCTTGCCGTCAATCGCAATGTGCCTCTTGTTCTCCGGTTCGTCGTCGGCGGACGTCTGCAAGGTTTGCAGCCATTGTTGAAAGCACTGCTGGAACGCAGCGGGAGGGAGCAATCCCAGAACGCGTCGAAAGGTGTCTTTGCCCGGGATCCCGTTCGGCAGTGCCAGGTGTCTTCGCAGCCACGTTTCGTTCAGCTTGGCCCACTGGGCAATCGCCGTGGGACCATCGGCATTCGCGAGGATCGCGCAGATGGCGATCACGATCACATCCCCCAATCGATGAAGCCGATTGACGTTCGACCGAGGGTCGGGAAGATCATCGAAGAACCGCAGCAGGTTGACCGCATCCTGAGCACCCATCACCAGCATAGAGAATCCTTTCGTGCAAAAGCATGTCACACGAGACGATTCTCCCAAAAACAACCTTACCGCGCCAGCCTAATTTGCCTAAAGTGCGCGATGGCCCTGACCTGCATGTGGTGGCACATATTAGGGTGCGGAGAACGCAGGACAAGGATCACCCATGGCGCGGGAGTGGGCAACTCTCGATTTCGTACACCTTCTACTTCGAGGATTGGTTCCGCGACGCCTATGACTGGTGGAATACCACTCCTGACCGACCCAATGGGTACTTGGAGTGCTTGGAATATGACAATGGAGTACCCTATAAGATATACGGAAGCTGGCCTTTTGAGGAGTGGTGTAGTTTTGAACCTGGTGAAATGGCTGGAAGATACTGGGAAACAGCGCCATGATGCCGCGGAAGAAGAAACGTAGGATGGCAGTGACGCTCGTTCTCTGCGGGATCATGTCAGTAATAGTCTTTCTGGAAGTACGTGAGTGGCACACCTCGAGCCAGTCACTGTTCCGCGCGGCACTGGTTTCTCCGATCCCTGAATCCGTGACGGACATAAGAGTAGACCGCGTCGGTGGCTTTTTCGTGGATTCTGTAGTCAACCCCAGTTGTCACACGTACATCATGCGTTTCAATATCAGCGTAAAGGATTTCTCCAGGGTTCTTGCCGCCAGTGCCTTCAGCACATTGGGATGGGTCGAATACGAATCAGGGTCTTTGCATTTCGGAATGACTCGAAACGTCGGGGGCTCCATCGAGTTATATGGAACTCGATGGAACCGCGAACCAGGGTGGTTTGATCTCGGGCAATGGAAGGGTTATGAAGCCTATATCATGGAACAGGAGGTACCTACCAGTTGGTACAAGGTGCGCGTTTTGGTTTATGACAGACTGGCTACTCGTGCGTGTCTCATTGAACATGAGGTTACAGGGTCATGGGGAGGAATCCTCAGCGTAACCGACCCCTGTTCTCAAGAGATACCTGAGTGGGTGCGCCAGCGAATTGAACAAGGGAATACGGAGGGAGAGGTGGAGGGGGTCAGGGGGGGAGGATAGAGGGAAGATCGGGGTCATCCATATAGGGTTCCTGTCAAGTACAAAAATACTCTCTCCGAGCCGAAATTCTTTCCGCCTGCACATCCGGCGATGTTTCGGCCTTCGGCTGTCTGCTGTTTTGCAGCGTGACATCACTCTCGAAACGTCCAGACTCCATCGTCCTTTTTCGCTCCTGCGCAGTTCGTTGGAGCAGCGTATCGAGTCCGCCGGCCGCAGGCCGGCGGCTCTTTCGTGCAGTCATCCATCTGAATCCAGTCCGGACGAAGTCGCTGCGTGCGGCGTCCGTCGCGATTCGACGCAAGGCGTTGCGTGCGTATCGCTGGTCGAGCTACCCGGCCTGCCTCGGCCTGTCGCGGGCCGGCGCTTGGTTTGATCCGGGCGGACTCCTGTCCGACTGGGGGACGGGCCGACGGGCGCAGATCCGGCGGTATGGCCAGTATGTGGAGGAGGGTCGGCGCATTAACATGCGAAGCGCAACACAGCCATTCGCGGGGATCGCAAGCGATCCGATAGCACAGTGACATGCGAGAGACTGGGGACTCTGTCCCCAGACCCCTGGGATTTTCCGCATTGGGCCAGAGACAGGGTAGAGGGTAAGGCGATGTGGTATCTATACAACATCGCCCCTGCCCCTGGGCTGTGACGGCGCTCGAGTTGCTTCCCGGCAGAGCCCTATACTCCGCCACGGCAGATCGAGTGTATCCGCAAGGAGAGTCGGCCGCAAGAGCGATCCGGGCGGTTGGGCGTGGAAGACTTCGAAGGGACCTGCAAAGCCCAGGCACTTGCGGGGCCGGCGATTCAGGGCGTGAACGATGGCGCGCAGTTGCTCAGGGGTGACTTGGGTCAGATCGGTGCTCTTGGGCAGGTACTGACGCAGCAGGCCGTTGGTGTTCTCTGAGAATCTGTATGAAAACCTCTATGCAGCGCGCGGCCTGAGCCGCCGGAGCATCAAATGGATCATCGCCAAGTGAATCATCGCCTCGCTGCTTTCCGTCAGCGTCTCGTAGTCCTTGCTCAGACGACG
>JAGOLX010000098.1 GCA_017993835.1 Phycisphaerae bacterium | reverse complement strand
GACTCGATGATGTCTGTCGCCATCAGACTGATCTGGCCGAGTCTCTGTGCTGCGAGGTCGCCTGCCAGGCCGTGGAGGTGGACGCCCAGGATGGTCGCGTCGAGGCTGCTGAGGCCCTGACCCATCAAGGCTGCGACTGCGCCTGTGAGGACGTCGCCCGAGCCTGCGGTAGCCATGCCCGGATTGCCGGTGGTGTTGATATAGACCTGCCGGCCGTCGGTGACGACGGTGCCGGCGCCCTTGAGGGCGACGACCGCTCCGGCGGCCTGCGCCGCTCGCGTCGCGGTCTGCTGTCGGTCCTGGGGGATCTCCTCGCGGAAGAGCGAGGGCCAGAGCCGCTTCATCTCACCTGGGTGTGGCGTCAGAACGAGATCCGCCTTGCGCTTCGTCGGCCAGCCTGAGATCTTGCTGAGGTTGTTCAGGCCGTCTCCGTCGACCAGCAGGCGCAAGCCCTCCTGTTGGAGCAGAGCTTCGACGATGGATCGCAGGCCGGTGCTCTGGCCCACGCCCGGTCCAATGGCGACAACGTCGTTCCCCTGCGCCGCGTTAAGGATGACGCCCAAGGCCTTTGCCGAAACTCGTCCCTCATTGTCCTCGGCCAACGGCAGTGTCGTATAGCACGGCTCGATCGCCGCGACGGTGGGCAGGGCGCTCCTGGCGGTGGCGACCCGAACCAGTCCCGCGCCGGCTCGCAGCGCCGAACGACCGGCCAGCGCCGCGGCGCCGGTCATCCCCACGCTGCCTGCGACGATGAGCACCCGCCCAAACGTGCCTTTGTGGCCTTCTGTCGGTCGCGGCGGCAGCCTCGGAGTAGTCTCAACGATTTCCATATTCAGTCCCATGTCCCGCCTGGCTCGAAATCCGAAACAAATTCAAAGCACAAAACCCAAATAACCGAAACGCTGCCGCCAATCGGATGAGTCGTTTTGAATTCTGTGTTTTGGTCATTCGTGCTTGTTTCGAATTTCGGATTTGTCTTCGCTCACAGCGTCCGCTCGATCTTGCGATTGATGATCGTCGCGGTGACCGCGGCGGAGAACCCGTTGTCGATGTTCACGACCGTGACGCCCGACGCACAGCTATTGAGCATGCTCAGCAGGGCAGCGATCCCCTGGAAATTCGCGCCGTACCCGACGCTCGTCGGCACCGCGATGACCGGGCAGCTCACCAATCCGCCCACTACGCTCGCCAGGGCGCCCTCCATGCCTGCGACGACGATCAGGACATTGGCTTCGTTCAGCTTGGGCACATGCTCCAGGAGCCGGTGCAGGCCCGCTACGCCCACGTCGCAGACCAGTTCGGTCTGCTGGCCCATGATCTCCGCGGTGACTTTGGCCTCCATCGCGACGGGCAGGTCCGCTGTGCCCGCGGTCACGATGGGCAGCACGGTCT
Source organism: Phycisphaerae bacterium (assembly GCA_017993835.1). GTDB lineage: Bacteria > Planctomycetota > Phycisphaerae > Sedimentisphaerales > Anaerobacaceae > PLanc-01. The sequence continues at coordinate 9,601 of JAGOLX010000098.1, read as the reverse complement.
TCGAAGCCGGCAATCCCTTCTGCTCCAGCACGATCGCACGGGCCAGCTCGTCGTATCGGGCGTTCGGGAACTTGCCCGTCCTCGCGAGGGTCTCGAAGGTCTCCGCCTTTGCCCGGGTCGCCAGGACGTTATTGCCTCGCGCCGCGAGCGACTCGAAGATGCGGATGATCTGCTCCGTGGTCTTGCCTGGACAGAAGATGACCTCGGGGAACCCCTTGCGAAGCTGGCGATGGTGGTCCACCCTGGCGAATCCGAGGTCCTCGAACGGCAGGTGGCGGAGCCGCTCCATCGCGTCGTCGACGCCGACCCGGCCGTCTTTGACCTGCTCCAACAGTTGTCTCAAGTGTTCCGGCTGGATACGCACACCTCTACACGAAAGCAGGTTCTACATACTCACTAAACTCGAATTCCGAATATCGAAATCCGAAACAAGCACGAATGACCAAAACCCAAAACTCAAAACAGCTCATCCGATGGGCGACAGCGTTTCGATCATTTGTATTTCGGGCTTCGAATTTGTTTCGGATTTCGTATTTCGAACTTCGTGCTTCTCTTCCTTAGCCTGTCGAGCTTGCCTCCAGGCTCAGCGGCGCGAACAGACCCGCCTTGTACTTGTGGTACGCCAGCGAGGCTACCATAACCGCGTTGTCCGTGCAATACTGCTTCGGCGCCACGAGCAGTCGTCGCGGCGGGCGGCTCTTGTCGGCCATCTTCTGCATGGCCTCGCGGAGGGTGCCGTTGGCGGCGACGCCGCCGCCCATGAGGATGGTCCTGGCGCCGATCTGCTCGGCGGCCCGCTTGGTCTTCCTGACGAGGACGTCGATGACCGCGGCCTGGAACGACGCCGCGATGTCGGCGATCTGCTGCTCGCTCATGGAATCGACGAGGTTCTGTCCCTCCATGTCCTGGCCCCGGCAGTGATAGAGGACTGCGGTCTTGAGCCCGCTGAACGAGAAATCGAGCGAGCCTTTCGCCAGCATGGACCGCGGGAAGTCGATGGCTTTGGGATTGCCCTTCTTGCCGAGCCGCTCGATGACCGGCCCGCCGGGGTAGGGGAGCTTGAGGATCGTCGCGACCTTGTCGAAGGCCTCGCCCGCCGCATCGTCGATGGTCGAGCCGAGCAGTCGCAGTTCCAACGGCGATTGGGCGTCGTAAAGGCACGTGTGACCGCCCGAGACGATCAACGCGACCGCAGGCAGTTCCAGGTTCTCCTCGCTGAGCATCGCGGATTGCAGGTGCGCGTGCAGGTGGTTGATCGCGACGAGCGGCTTGTGCCACATGAAGCTCAACGTCTTGGCCGCGGTGACGCCAACGACCAGCGCGATAGTCAATCCCGGCTGATTCGCCACCGCGACCGCGTCGATCTGGCCCTTGTCGATACCGGCCCGCTCCAGGGCCTCCGTGATGACCGGGTAGATCTTCTCGATGTGCGCCCGCGAGGCGATCTCCGGCACGACCCCGCCGTACTTCTCGTGCAGCTTCGTCTGCGAGGCCACGACGGAGGAGAGCACCTGGCGCCCGTCGGCGACGACCGCCGCCGCCGTCTCGTCGCAACTTGTTTCGATGCCAAGGATGTTGATTGGTTTCTGTTCCATCGTCGTGGGTCGATCTTAGTCGCATCTGCACCGGGTGTCAAACCTGTGCCACAGGACTCGCAGGCGGAGAGGCCTGCCGCTGGGTGCCTGACCGTATCTGCGCGTGCAAAAGCGGTTCGTGGAGACCCTGGAATGTCATTCCCGCGAACGCGGGAATCCACGTCCTGGGATTCGTCGCACGCCACGGCTCCTGGATTCCTGCTTGACCCCCCGATCAGAGCCTGCCCCCGACCTGATCGGGGGTCGAGGGCAGGTGTGGCAGGAATGACAGAGTCGGGCAACGTCTCCACACTCTGCGGGAGGTCGCAACTGCGGTAGTGCACCCCCTGCCCCTGTGCTACCTGCCGTTGGTTTGGACATAGCAGCCGGTTTCGGCTAGAATGGCGATGTGATATGGACAATCATCGCGGCCTGACTTGGAGACGGTCATGAGCAGAGTGGATGATGCAGTGCAGTGTTTTTGCGGGGGGGCGGCCTGTTCTCAGGCCATCGTGGCCCACTACGGCCCGTTGGTCGGGCTGCCGGCGGAGCAGGGGATCAGGCTGGCCTCCGGTTTCGCAGGCGGGATGCGCCTGGCCCAGACCTGCGGAGCGGTCACCGGGGCCTTCATGGTCCTGGGCCTCAAATACGCGGGTCCCAACTGCGACCGGCGGGACGGCCGCGAGAGGGTCTACGCCGCGATCCGCGAGTTCGCCGAGAAGTTTCAGCAGCGAAACCACACGGTCGTCTGCAAAGAGCTGCTCGGCTGCGACATCAGCACGCCGCAAGGCACCCAACGCGCCACGCAGGAAGGCTTGTTCCGAACCATTTGTCCCAAGCTCGTCCAGGACGCCGCCGAGATCCTCGAAGAGATGCTCTGAATCGATTCTCTTGCAGTGGCCGCGGTTTCAAGCCTGGAATGAAGAAAGGTTGGCGGAGAGGAGGGGTTGACCGAGTGTGAGAGCTCGCAGCGTGAAAGGGCAGTCCCATGTGCAACTGCAACGCGATTGCATCACTCCGGACGGACGACACCAGGATGCAGAGGGGGAGCCAGACGAGGCGGCGTCCGCATCGTTTCGCGTGGCTGGTTCTGTTCTCGTTCTGGGTTCTCCTCTGGCCCCCGGCGTGGGGTGGACAGGAAAACGTCTCAGGCGAGGCCAGGCCCAGAGGGCACGCCGCCTGGAAAGACGCGCAGACCGGGCAGGTCCTATTCACCATCGACGACATCCTGGCCTTTGACTGGGACGATCAGATCTTTCTGCTCGATCTGGATGCGGCCCTGGATTTCATCGCCTGGATGGTCCCCCACAAGTACCAGACCCGCGAGATGGTGGTCGAGATCGATGGCAACCTGATCCATCAGGCACGATGGGTGAATCCGATTTCGTCCAGGGCTTTCGAAGGTCCGGTATACGCTTCGCCGGGGTGGACGCAGTTCTTCCGCATCGAGAAGGGGTATCCGGGGTTTCCGACGGTCGATCCCAATGAGGAGGTACGTTTCGATCCCCGTCTGCACGTGGCGCTGAGGGATGCTCGCGTTCTCTGCGACCTCGATCCGAATGGCATCGACCATTCCGCATTCGACATCGAGTGTATCCAGACGAGCTGGTACACGTGGGCCGACGACTTGAAGACGCGTGTGGACTATTTCCGCGATGTGTTCCGCAGCGGCCAGGACGCGCGTGTGCACATCTTCTTCGCAGCGGGCGAACTGGCTGGTCCCTCATTTGATAGTCTTGCCGTCGAGATCAAGTTCGTTGCGAACTGGGGGCAGTATCGTTCGGACATCCGCATCGACGACATACCGCCATCGGTTCTGTCCGAAGGGATCAATGTCTGCCGTTTCAAGCCGTGGACGCCTTGTCCCGGCTCGGTCCCCACCGTCGAGCCTGGAAGCGGTCGTGTCTCGGTCTCGATTCTCTTGTGTCGCGACACGGAGTTGGGGCCGGAGGTCTTCCGACGGCTCGACCTGCCCGAGGAACTCGTGAACGTGGTCGCTCCGCTGCCGTCTACGTCCAAGGACGCCGCGCCGTGACAGGAGAGAAGATGGTGCGTGATACGCACCCTACGACCTATACACCAGTCGCAGGGTGCGCATCACGCTGTGCTCGGGCTATTGGTCTTTCATCCAAACCGCGGAATTCAGTACCCGACGGCCTCTTGGGCGAGGGCCGCCTGGACCTTCCGGACCGGCCTGGCGTTCGATGCGGTTGTCCCTTGCGTAGTAGGGGATCGCGGTCATCGGGGAGCCGTCCGACCAAGTCCCCTTGATGACTAGGACGCCGCCCAGGAGATCGCCTTTCCATTCGGTGGTCAGCGGAGCCTCCGGCGCAAGGACCTTGCCCAGTTCCTGGTCGGCAGCTTCGACGCAGTAGATCAGCGGGCCGTACCGCAGGGCGACCTGGCCCTTCGTGGCCGCGATCTTCTCGCTGGCCTTGATCCGCTGGATGGTCATGGGCAGCTTCACGTCGATCTTGTCGCCGGACTTCCATTTGCGAGTGATGACAGCGTACCCGTTCTTGATCTTGGGCTTGACCGTCTTGCCGTTGACCGAGAGGGACGTGATCCCGTTGCACTCGGGCGTGCCGGCGTACAACTCGCTGACGCTGCGATCCGGGACACGGATGCGGATGCTGAACTTCGTGGTCCGGGCGGGATTGACGGTGATGGAGACGTCGCCACTCCAGGGATAGTCCGTCTTCTGGACCATCTGGACGTCGGTGCCGGCGACCTTCTCCACGTTGATCGTGCTGCCGATGAAGAGGTTCACGCACAGGCCGTCGTCGCTCTTGACGTACGTCCAGGTGGGCACCATGAGCAGCGTCCGCGGGATGTTGCCCACGCAGCAGGGGCAGTTGTGCCACGGATAGCGGGGGCCTCGCGAGTCCAGCGGATTCTGGTAGTAGAAATTCCTCGCGTCCGTGTCCACCGAGCCGAGCAGTGCGTTGTACATCGACTCCTCGTAGAGGTCCGCGTACTTGGCGTCGTGATAGGCGATGTTCATCTTGTGCTGGAAGAAGATCAGCCCGCAGGTCGAGCAGGACTCGCAGTAGGCGTCGTGACGGAGCGAGTAGTCGGGCCCGAAGCCCTCGGAGGTCTCGCCGCTGCCGATGCCGCCGGTGACGTAGTACTTCTTGTTGACCATGCTCTCATAGAGGCTCATCACGGCGCTCTGGTAGTCGGTGTCGTGCGTTTCCGCGGCCACGTCCGACATGGCGGAGTAGCTATAAGCGGCGCGGACCGCGTGGCCCACCGCTTCATACTGCTGCTGCACCGGCACGTGGCTCTGGTCGTACTCGCTCCCGTCCCGGCGGCAATCGAGGAGGAACTTGGCGAGCTGGATGTAGCTGTCGCCGTGGCTGCCGGGGCCTTCCATGTCGTTCACGAACCGCCCGAACCGCACGAGCGCCTGCTCCATCTCCTGGTGCCCGTCGAACCAGTCCTTCTTGCCCGGCCCGAGGTTGGCGACCCAGCAATCCGCGAGTTTCTTGGCTGCGTCGTAGAGTCGCTTGTCTGTGCCGTTGGTCAGCGTGTAGTGGTTGATCGCGGACTCGATGAAATAGCCTGCGACGTAGCCCTCGTGCTCGCCTCTCAGGTAGGGGCTCCATCGCTCCGGCTTGGTGCGATCCCCGCGCGAGCCGAGCGTGTAGCGGGTCTGGAGGTAGCCGTCGGGCTCCTGGGCCGCGAGGATTTTGGGAATCCAGTCCTCCAGCGTCGCCTTCATCCTCTCCTGGGCCTGGATGATCTCGGGATCGCCCTGCGGATCGACCATCAGCGCGATGCAGATCGATTCGACCGTCTGGTGTACCCAGGCGTTGGAGAAGGGATAGCCGATGTGCAGCTTGGCGGGCTCGCCACGGAGTTTCTTGGCGGCCTCAACGAAGTTGTTCATGCCGCCCTCGCGGAGGTTCGGGTCGTTGTTTTTGTCGATGCAGTGCCCAATCCAGTTGACGATCAGCGCCTTGGCCCTCGCGTTCCACAACGGATTGTCGATCTTGTACTTCTTCGTGTAGACTACGTCCAGGCGATCGGCAGGCGGGGGCGAGACCACCTTGACATTCAGCGTGGACGACCCGGCCAGATCCCCCTTGCCCGCGGACAGTTTCAGGACATAATCGCCCGTCTTGGAGAACGTAGCGGTTGTGACCACGGCGTTGGCGTTCTCGAACGTCACCTTGCCCGGCCCGGACTCCCTGCTCCAGACGATCGCGTCCGATTCGTCGGCCGGCTTGAGAGTCTTGACGGCGCCGTGCAGGTACGTTTTGCCGCCGCGAACCACCGCGCGGTCGATGCCCGCCGCAACCATGGGCGGGAACGCGGGCGATTTGCCTGAGTCGTAGACCTTCCACTCCAGGATGCCGGTGGAGAACTCGCCGTCGGAGTCAATCTCCAGCTTGAGTTTGATCGTCCGGACCTCGTCGAAGGTCGTCGTGTTGTACCGGTCCTCCGCGACGCCCAGGCCCGATGCGTTCGGGACCGGGACGAAGGCGTTGCCGTCCCAATACAACAGCCGGCTGGCCCTGGGGGCGTGCACGCCGCGACGGTCCGCCCACCAATAGACGTCGATCTTCGCAGTGCTGATGGCCTGGCTCCACTCGTACTGAACCCACTGGGTGCCTCGCGTGGGCCAGTTGCCGTAAGAGCCTTGGCGGTCGTCCTGCGAGTTTCTGGGATCGAATCCGTCGTTCAGTGCGGTGTTCCGGGTGTCGCCGGAGACGTAGGAACTGGTGGGCGTCGCCACGACGGCGAGGTTCACGGCCGTGGTGGAGGACGGACGGTCCTGGGCGAGTGCCCAGCCGCACAGGGCGACCGCGACCGCCGACCACAGCAGTATCTGGCTGCGACATGAGTGCAATGTCTTCACGGGAAGTCTCCTTTGTTTATGCCTGATCCGTATTACTGTTCCGCATCGGCGCGAATCATGCGAATGCCGAAGACCGCGGCGATCTCGTTTCCGTTGGTGGCCTGGAACCGCACGGTCACCTTCTTTTTGTCCTTGACCCACTCCGCCGGGATGGCGTATTGGGCGTCGAAGAACTTGGGCGCGCCGCTGCGTTCCACGACCTGGTCGCCGACTCGCTGTCCGTCGACCAGGATATCGAACGTCCGGCGTCGCCACTCGTCCGTGTTGTAGGTTACGACCAGGGCCATCGGATGCGCCGGCTCGACAGGCAGGTCGAACGAGAACCAGTTCCTCCCGCGTCGGGCGGGCCGGCCCATCACGCGGTCGGGGAAGCTATCCTCGCCCTGATAGTTGAAATCGCGTTCCGCCTGCATCTCTCCCGGCTGGGCGAAGGCGACGGTGGCCGCCTGGAGCTTGCGTTGTCGCTCCTGCTCCGCGGCATACTCTGCTTTCCTCTGCTCCCATCCGGCCTGGCTGAACAGATCCCAGTAGACGGCGTAGGTCCGACGGTGCAGACGATAGAAGGGGACGAAATTCACGTCGCTGACCTGATCGCTCCCGGTCGCCCGGCCGACGCCGTCGGTGCGGAAGCAGCCTGGACGGTCCGCCACGGGTTTGAGCCACTCGGCGACCGGCCGCTCGGCGGCCACGAACACCGGAACTTCCGGCTGCTCTCGGCGCCGGCCTCTTCCGGGACCCCACTCAGGCTCCGGACCCATGTCGCCCGCCAGGACGAGCGGGCCCCATAGGATGGCGACCCGCTGCGGATTGTCGGGCACAGGTTCCAGGCGAAGCGTTTTGGGCAGGGCCAGCTCGACGACATCGCTTGTGTTCCAGGTCCGTTTGATCTCCACAAACGAGCCGGCCTTTGGAAACTCGCTGGTCGGGCGTCCTCGTCCCGGTCTGCCCTCCGGCCTCGGTCCCTGCTCTTCCGGCACGACCTGGCCGTTGACCTTGACTGCGAAACCCTCGCCGACCCAGCTAGGCTTTCGCAGAGCGAGCGTGAATTCCTTGGGGGATTGGACCGCCATCTTGATCGTCGCCGACTCGCCTTCGGGGAAATCGGTCTCGACGGCCAGCTTTACGCCCGCCGCAGGCCAATCCGCTGTCGAGGGCATGTACAGATTCACGTAGAGCTTGTCGCCCGACTCATAGTAGATCCCGTCCGCGTGGAGGGCGTGGCTCTCCATGCCCGAGCCCACGCAGCAGGTGAAGCCGCCGAACATGTCCTGATACTCGTGCTGCACGCCGCGACCGACCGGGACCATGTAGCAGGTCCGCCCGTCCTCGGGATCGATGGAGGCCAGGATGTGGTTGAACAGGGCCCGCTCCTGGAAGTCCGCGTAGTGAGCGTCCGGACGCAGCGCGAAGAGCCGGCGGGTCAGTTTGAGCATGTTATAGACGTTGCACGTTTCCGCAGTGCGTCCGTCCACGCGGTCGCTGAGCTGGTCGGGTGGGCCGAAGTACTCGTCCTTGCCGTGGCCGCCGGTGGCGTAGCTGTGGTGCTGAACAACGCGATCCCAGAAGAAGCCAGCGCCCAGAATGTCGCCGGCGTCGCCCGTGTAGGCGAAGCGATCCACGGAACCGAGCAGCTTGGGCACTTGTGTGTTGCCGTGCGTGCCGCCCAGGTTGTCCTGGTGGCGCTGGAGCGGCTCGATGAACGAACGGTGCTCGAACTTGTACGACAGGTTCAGCCAGCGTACGTCGCCTGTATCCGCATAGAGGTCCGCGAAGACCTCGTTCATCCCGCCGAACTCGGTGTTGAGCATCCGCTGGACCTGGGCGTCCGTCATCTTCGAGACGATCCCCTCGGCCCACGCGGAGAACTTGATCTCGACGTCCAGAGCGGTCTGGTTGCCGGTGTAGCGGTAGGCGTCGCGCAGGCCGGCGTAGGTCTTGTGCAGGGTGTACCAAGGCGACCACAGGCCGTTGAGGTCGAAGCCGCCGGAGCGGATGTTGCCCTGGGAGACCTGCTGGAAGATCTGCTCGCCATCGGTTCCCTGGGCGTCCATGATTGCGCCGAGATAGCCGTTGCCTCGTTTGTCCTGAACCTCCTTCATCTCCCGGATGAGGTAGTCGGCCCGCTCCTTGAATCTGGCATCGCCCGTGGCGGCGTACATCAGACTCACCGCGGAGAGGTAGTGTCCTGCGATGTGGCCGGTCAGTTGCCTGCTGTCGACGGCGTCCCATCCGCCGTAGCCCTTGGCCTTCGGTTCAAGGCCCGCCCGCAGACGGTAGCCCGCCATCATGCGATCCGGCTCCAACTCCAGGAGGTACTTGGCATCGAGGTCCTGGGCGTGCTTGAGGGGGCCGCCGGTCAGTCGAACGCTCGCCAGGTCGAGCGGCCTGGCCTGCACGAGGACCTCCTCGAAGCCCTTGATGCCTGGATCGGTCGCTTCCGGCATCGCCTGATGACAGAGAGCGAACACGAGCAATGCGGAGCCTAAGACACATCTTCTCACGGCAGCCTCCTTATATAGGGGGGTATTGAATGAGCCTGTCATGGACCACTTGCAGCTTACGAAGGGTGTTCGTCGTTGTCCACGAGAAAGAGGCGGTCCGCAGGAGAAGGCGCAAAATGGCGTTTTCGACGATTTGAGTGTGGGGGATTACTGCCTGTTCGCCGGCGCGGGCCTGTGCGGGGTAATACGCCCGGCATCGCGTTTTTTTCGCAAGAAGGGGGTTTTCTTTTGACAGCCGCACGTCGCCGGGCTACATTTTCCGCAATCTCAATCCAAGGAATGGAGGATTGTTCAATGCAGGAATATGAAGATCTGAAGAGATTGGTAGCCGAAATCGAGTCGGATATCAACAAAGCCGAAGGGGGCAACAAGGCGGCCGGCACGCGCGTCCGCAAGCAGATGCAGACGATCAAACAGGCTGCCCAAGTTGTTCGCAACCGCGTACTCGAGATTCGATCCACCGATTAGCGGCCCGATACGACGGGTCCTGAGGATGGCCGGCGCAACTGAGCAGACGCGACGGCTGACCCGTGAGACTGGCTTATTGTCACCGCTTGGGAGGGTTAAAACCCTCGCCTTTAGGCGACAGCTTTAGCATAATAGGCGGATGGAGTCGTATCGTCATGGCAGTCATTCGGTGTTCAGCATTCACGTGCACCTGG
>JAGOLX010000045.1 GCA_017993835.1 Phycisphaerae bacterium | reverse complement strand
CCGGAACCGAAGGCCGCCCCCCCGCCCCCGCCGCCGCCGGACATCCCTCCGAACATGAGGCCCTGGCCCTGGAAATTGCCGCTGCCGGAGTCGGAGTTGGGACCCGCAGAGACCTCGGCCTCCGCTTTGAGCCTCTCGATGCGGTCGAGTTTCGGCTTGATCCGCCGCCACTGCTCGTCCGACGCGCGGACGGCCTGCTGAATGGCCCGGTTGCGGTTCTCCTCCGCCATTCGCTGCATTTCCGCGAACTCCTGCTGCATCTCCTGCATCTGCATGGCGTGCCGCTGCATCATTCGCTGGCCGAAATCCGGCTGGCCCCCCAGCGTCGGCGGCGAGGTGTCCTGCTGCCAGTCCGATTGGCCTTGCTGCCATTCCGTCTGGCTGCGGGTTCGAGATGCGTTCTGCGTCTGCGATTGGGAGTACGCCGAAGGCATAACCACCAGCGCCAGCACCCCCACGATCGCGGACATCCGAATCAGGTGTTTCACGGTTGGACTTCGCATAGGCATACCTCCTGAACAAACGCTCTTACTGCCTATATTAGCGAAGACCGACCCGCTCTGATTCAGAATTCTCGTGAAATTGTGCGGCGTCAGTACGTGAAAGATCTGACCTTCTGACGGAACTGGTCGAACTCGAGGCCGCCCTTGGCGAAGGCGTCCACATCGGCCTTGCTGGCCTGCATCGTCAGGACGGTCGTCGCGGGGGTGCGAGCACGACGGACTGCGCCCATCGTCGCCATGAGGTCGCTTCCATAGACCTCCCGATACAGCCTCATCGCATCGGCGCCTCCTGCCCGGCTTGCCCCCTCGTTCTGTGCGACGACCGTCAGGATGATCTGCTCGTTCGGATCGATGTTCCGGAGATTCGCAGCGTGCTTGAGACTCCTGAGTAGTTCGTCCTTGAACTGGTCGAACGTCATCCGCGGCGTCCGGGCGCCCGACCCCAACGTCCTCGATCCCGGCGGCGAACGCAGCTTCTGCCGGGCCTGCTCCCAGACCGGATCGGCGGGCTCCTGCTCCGCTTCGCCCCCGGCGGGCTGTTGCGCCGGGAACGAGTACGGGAAGTCCACCTGCACGATGAACACCACGGCAGTGCCCTGGAGATACAGCGCCTCAACCGTGCGACCTTCGTCGAAGAAGCTGCCGTAGTCGCGAAGCACGCCCAGAATCATCCTGGGCTCGTTGAGCTTGTCCTTGAGGATGTGCAGCATGACCCGCATATCCTCCGTCGTCTCGGCGATCCTCTCCGGCGCCGTATCCGTCACAGGAATCACCAGGACGCCGCCGGTCGAACTGCCGACATCTGCCTGGCGAAGTCCCAGGCGAGATCTCGATGACAGCAGCATTTGCCTCGGCAGCATCTCAACACAGTTCCCATCGATGATGTCGCCTGTGACATTGACATACGAGCTCGGCGGGATCTTGCTGCGGACTTCACTGTCTTGGGCCTGCGGGATCAACTGGCCGCTCCAGCCGTAAGGGACTCTGATCGTGTAGCGCCCCTGCTCGTCGGTGACGGCGGAATAACCGCCCGGCTCGGCGAGAAGCGTCAAGCCCTGGACGGGTTCGCCGTTGGAGACAATCACGCTGGATATGGCGACCATCTGCTCTCGGGCCGAGATCGCCACTGCTTCTCCGTCGATGATATCACTGGTGACATCTCTATACTGAGGGGCTACACCGAACTCGAAATCGGGATGGCTCAAGACCAGACGACCGCTCCAGCCATAGGGCACCTTGACCCAATACCGACCCTGCGAATCGGTGACGGCGGAGTAACCGCCCGGCTCGGCAAGGACCCGAACGCCGGCTATCGGTCCGAGGTTATCAACCGCAGCCACGTCCGACAGCGTGTGCATCAGGGGTTTGGCCTCGTAGTGCGCTTCGATCCGGCTTCGCACGCGCTCGTGCTTTCGCAACTGCGGCGTGAACGTGTACCCGGTCCTCGACGGGATGACGGTGCCCGTCCAGCCGTAGGGCACGGTCGCGGTGAATCGACCATTCGCGTCGGTGATGACATCCCCAGGGAATCCGGTCAGGGCGACTCCCTCCACACCGACAGCACCGGATGCGGAGAGCACGCGGACCAATCCGGAGATCGTGAAGGTCATGACGTCGGCGGTGCAATCCTGATTCGTCAGAGACGACTCGACCTTCTGGAACGTTCTGGAGGGCGGCATGAATGCATAGCCCTCCTTCTCCGGCGTGACTGTGCCGCTCCAGCCGTAGTCGACTTGAACGACGTACACACCCGCGGAGTCCGTCAGGACATCGACAGGGAAGCCCTTCATCACCACGCCGGGCAAGCCGACGCAGCCGGAGATCTCGAGTGTGATTCTCTGGGCTTTGTAGTTCTGATTTCCCTGATCCGCTGTGACCTGCGCATAGACCCTTTCAGCGGGCTCGAAGCAGTATCCCTCTCTTGTCGGCGTGACTGTGCCGGACCAACCGTACTCCACCTGGGCCCGATAGCGACCTTGAGAGTCAGCCACAGCGTAGCCGGGCAGGCCTTTCATCGCGACTCCAGGCACTCCGACGTTGCCGGAGATTGCGAATGTGACCACGCGGGCCGTGAAGTGCACGTTGTCGATCCTGCTGGCAGGACCGAAGGCGACGAAAGGCGGGTTGAAAACATAGCCTTCTTTGATCGGCATCACGTAGCCATTCAGGTCGTTCGGGACTTCGATGGAGAATCTGCCCTGATCGTCCGAGACCGGATCGCCCGGCAGACCCTTGAACTTCACGCCCGGCACACCGACGGTCCCCGAGATGGTGAAGGTCTTTCGCGGCGTCTCTGTCGAAGTGCCGCCCTGCGACCGCGCCACCCCACCCAGGCCGGGCGCCAACAGCGCAACGAGCGCGACGATCAAGATGCTTCGATTACCGGATGTCATGGTTCTGTCCTTTCGTAGGGTGTGCTGTGCACACCATCTTCATCCGCTCACATCCCGCCGTTCTTCTCTGTGACCTCTGTGCCTCTGTGGTAAATCGTTCAATTCTGCACGCGGGTCGGAGGCTCCTCCGCCAGCGCTGCGACGGTCCGCAGGCCCGCGCCGGTCAGGATCTTGATCTGTTCGAGCGCCTGGGCCACTTGCCGACGGTCGGTCAGGCGTGCGGCCTCAATGACCTCGACGAGTTCCGCGAACCGCTGGTCCAGGAGCTTCTCCGAACTGGCGGTGAACTGTGACGAGAAGGTCCGCAGGTCCCGACTGATCTGCTCGGCCACCTCGACCCGCAGCGTCGCATCGTTGCTCGCAAGGGCCGCCTCCAGGCGCTCCTGGAGTCCCGCCAGGACGCTCTCGCGAATCGCGGGCGTCAGCGACGCGACGATGGACGCCTGCAAGTCCGCATGGAGCTGCTCCACGTCCACCGGCTTCGGGGCGGTCATTCGCCCGATCACAACGCCCGTACCGAGGACGAGCACCGCCGCAGCCGCGATCCTCGCGACCCCCCTGACAACCCGGATGATCCCCCCAAGCCCCGCATGGTCCGGCGTGATTTCCTCCAACGCCTGGATCACCTCGTCCTGGCGGGCGGTCGTCCCTGCGGCCACCTCCGCGCCCAGTTCCGCCAGCGCGTCGCACTGGCGTTTGACGTCCTCCAGGTATCGCCGACAGCCTTCGCAGCCGTCCAGATGCTCCTTGACGGCCCGCGCCCCAGGGCCATCCAGGGCTCCCAGCAGGTAATCAACGATCCCATCCCGCATATCCAGGCAAGACCTGTTCATGGCGTATCTCCTCGTAGAGTCAGCATTTCGTGCAGTCTTTGGATCGCGGTCCGCAGCTTCAGGTAGACGCCGGAAGGCGAGAGATCGAGCCTCCGCGCGACGGTCTTCACATCCTGGCCGTCGAAGTAGTACATCACCAGCGGCGTCCTGAGATCCCGCGGGAGCCGGGCCACTGCCCGTTGCAGGTCCTCACGGCCGGACTCGACCGCCATGTGCTCGGTCGGCCTCTCGCCATGGAGCGTCTTGTCTGTGACCTTGCGCTTGCGGAGCTGGTTGATGCTCAGGTTCCTCGCGATGGCGACGACCCAGCCTGCGAACTGGGCGCCGTCGCGGAGCTGGCGGATCTGCTCAAAGCCCTTGAGCATCGCGTCCTGTGCAACATCCTCGGCGTCGTGGACATTGCCCAAGACGCCAAGACAGACCACGAAGACATGGTCATAGTGCCGGCGGACCAGCCCGGCGTACGCCGTCCGGTCGCCCCTGCAGGAGGCCATCACCAAGTCTCTGTCGCTACGTTCGTCCAATCCCAACTCCGCATCCGGATCTGGGTGCGAGCCCCCAACGCAACACGTCGCGTTCAGGGGCTCATTTCACAATAGAGACAATCGCCATCCCTCAGATTACACGAAGAATGGCGATTTGCCTCACGATTTGTTGCGCTGCGGTCCAGTAGGCAAGGAAGGCCGGCCCCTAATGGACCGGCCTTCCTTCTTTTGTTCACCGTAGACTACCACCCTGGCACGATCGCGTCGCTACCGGGGCGGACTGAGCACGTAATCGACGGGGATGTTGGGCTCGAAAACAGCGGGATCGATCTCCGCGTCCCACCGGAAGTGGTCCAGGACCATATGCGACGGCCGAAGCTGGCCTTCGTTCATCATCTGTCCCTCCGACTCGATGCGGACGGGCCAGTTCGTCTGAACGTCCACCCAGAGGCGCATCGTCTCCCTGTCCTCTCGTTTGGCCTCGATCCCCTCGACCACGACGCCGTCGATTTCGCTGCGGCCAAGCTTGACATAGTCCCACGAGAGAATCCACCTGAGCCATTGCCTCGGGTCCTGCTGGTCCCGCATCGCCGCGGCCTGCTCATCCGACAGGGTCCGTTCGAAGTACCGCTTGAGCTGCGGATGAACGATGTAGGCGATCTTGCGGGCGGGCAGGATGTGCTTGACCATGTACAACTGGCCTTCCTTGTAGGAGTCGATCCGGCTTCCATGCTCCTTACTCACGTAGATGTCGGATTCGTCCGCCCACTGCCGCCCCTCGGGATACGTCATCGTCAGTTTCATCTTGTAGGTGACCACAGGGACATTCTGGACCTTGGCCAGCACGTCGCCCCAGACGATGCCCGTGCCGGCAGGCGAGACACCCAGATGATACAGACCGATGGAAACCGCTGCGATGATTACGGCCGCAACGGCCAACTGTGCTATTCGATTCCTCATGATATGTTCCCTCCAAAAGGAATGTCTGTGCTGTCGGGTTGGGATAAGCTCCCGGCGAAGACGGCCGGCAAGTTCCTCCGCCAGCCGGCGAACGTCATCCGGCGTCCGGTCGCCGCCAAGACCGTTCAGGATTCGATTGAGGTCATTCTTCGCCATCATCCCATTCCTGCTTCGTCTGCATTTGCGTCGCCAACAGGCTCCTGAGCGTCGCGACCGCCTTGGATACGTGGGACCGGACGGTTGCCTCGGAGCATCCCAGGACGGCGGCAATCGCGGGGTAGTCCTGCTGTTCGAGATACCGCATGACAATCGCTCTGCCCTGCCTGGCCGGCAGAGAGGCAATCGCCCGGCGGACCGCCAGCCGCAACTCAGCCTGCTCGGCCCCTTGCCCGGATTCCTCACGGAAGCCCGTTTCCGAGGGTGGCGCCTGCCCATCCCGGCCGATGCGGTTGCGCCACGCGCGGGAGTTGGCGCTCAGAGCGATGCGGTAGATGTAGCCGGGGGCATCGGCTCCTTCGAGCTTCTCGACGTGCCGCCACATGCTTAGCAGCGCATCCTGCATCGCCTCGGCGAAGATCTCGCGGTCGCCCGCGAGTTTCCAGAGCACCGCCGTCAGAAAAGGCAGGTGCCTGGCCTGGAGCCTGTCAAACACCTCGATTCGCTCGTCGTGCCTCATGGCCGGCCTTCAAAGGGAGACTGAACATGTTCATTTCTCACCATAGAATAACCGGCGAGCCGGGGAAGTGTGTAAACCCCTCCAGGGTGAATCAGGTTCGTCACGGGACTTCGCGAATCGTCGTCGTCATCGGAGAAGCACGCCCGAAGCGGTCCTGTCGGGGGAGTTTATCGCGTTGCCGCCTCCGGCTTGAACGCGAACGAGACGTTTGCTTGCGAGACCGGACGGTGCGCGGGGGCCACCAACGCCCCTCCACGCTGGCGGCCCAATGCGGCAGACTGCCCTCGCGGGCCTGCTTCAGACTCGCACTCGTACCCATTCTCGAACGTTCCGCTTCACTTCATCGTGGAGAACTACCCTGCCGGCCCGGATATCCGCAGGGCCTTCGTCGATTCCGGCCAGGAAGCAGACCCGTTCCTCAATGTCCTCTCATGTCGCCGAATCCGGGAGATCCTGAATCGTCTTGATGGCCATGTCTCCGCTCGTCATGCTCTGAGTATACCGCGCCTTGGCCGTTCACACAAGCAGGTCCTGCCCGGCCCAAGGGAGAAGCGGGATGACCGGAAGAAGCAAGCACAGCGAGCAGAAGGGATCGCGTTTCGCACGTAGATGATCCCGGCGAAACCTAAACCGCTCGACAGTCCGATGACATTCCGTCTGCGCCACGGTATAAGAAAGACGTCTGTTTCGCCGGAAGATGAAATGGGGACCCGCATTTGGAGAGTCGTGAAATGGGCCGAGAGTTGAACCGTCGTGAGTTCCTCAGGGCCGTTGGCCTGGCGGCCGGCGGGATCGCGATTTCCGGATGCACCAGCACGCCGCGAGCATCGGCAAACAAGGACGCGAATCGCCCGCCGAACTTCGTCGTCATCTTCATCGATGACATGGGCTATGCCGACGTGGGCTGCTTCGGCGCCGAGGGCTATGAAACACCCAACATCGACCGCCTGGCGACCGAGGGCGTGCGATTCACGGATTTCTACGCGGCTGCATCGTCGTGTACCCCGTCGAGGGCGGCGCTCATGACAGGCTGCTATCCGCAGCGGGTCGGGTTGCCGCAGGTGCTTGGGCCGGAGGCGAAGATCGGCATCAGCGACACCGAGACCACCATCGCCCAAATGCTCAAGCCGCTGGGCTACGCGACCGCCTGCTATGGCAAGTGGCACCTCGGCCACCACCGGCAATTCCTGCCGACCCGCCACGGGTTCGACGAGTACTTCGGCCTGCCCTACTCGAACGACATGTGGCCCAAGCACCCGGAGAACCCGAGGGGCTATCCCGACCTGCCGCTGGTCGAGGGCGAGCGGGTCGTCGCCTACGATCCCGATCAGACGCAACTAACGACCTGGTACACCGAGCGGGCGGTGCGATTCATCGAGAAGAACCAGGACCGCCCGTTCTTCCTGTACCTGCCGCACTCGATGGTCCACGTCCCGCTGCACGTCTCGGACAAGTTCAAGGGCAAGTCGAAGCGGGGCCTGTTCGGCGATGTCGTCATGGAAATCGACTGGTCCGTCGGGCAGATCGTCTCGACGCTTCAGCGTCTCGGGCTCGACAAGGACACGATGGTCCTGTTCTGCTCGGACAACGGTCCCTGGCTCAGCTACGGCGACCATGCGGGCTCCGCCAAACCACTCCGCGAGGGCAAGGGCACCACCTTCGACGGCGGCCAGCGCGAGCCCACGGTCTTCTGGTGGCCCGGGCGGATTCCGGGCGGGCGAATCTCCCGCGAGCCGGTCAGCACGATGGATGTGCTGCCCACCATCGCCCGCCTTGCGGGCGCGTCGCTGCCCAAGCACAAGATCGACGGCAAGGACATCTGGCCGGTCATCGCAGGCGAATCCGGCGCCAGGAGCCCGCACGAAGCGTTCTTCTACTACCAGGGCTGGGCACTCGAAGCGGTCCGCAGTGGTCAATGGAAGCTGCACTTCCCGCACGCTTATCGCACGCTGGCCGGTCGTCCCGGCGGTTCGGGCGGCATCCCCGCCAGGTACGAGCAGGCCAAGACCGACCTGGCCCTCTACGACCTGGATAACGACATCAGCGAACAGCACGACGTCGCGGACCAGCACCCGGACATCGTGACACGACTCCAGACACTCGCCGACGCGATGCGACAGGACCTCGGCGATTCCATAACCAACACAGAGGGCACGGGCCGTCGGCCTTCGGGCAGAATCTGAAAGGGACAACCATGAAGAACGCCATGACGCGACGAGAACTGATTCGATGGGCCGGCATGGGAGCAGCGGGTGTGGCAATGGGGAAGGCACTCGGCGTCGCACGACTGCTCGGTGCAGAGAGAGCAGCCAGGAAACCCAACTTCGTCATCATTTTTTGCGACGACCTGGGTTATGGCGACCTCGGCTGCTACGGCCATCCGACAATTCGCACGCCCAACCTGGACCGCATGGCAGCCGAGGGCCAGCGGTGGACCGATTTCTACGCGGGAGCGTCGGTATGCACGCCAAGCCGGGCGGCTCTGCTGACCGGGCGACTGCCCATTCGCAGCGGGATGTGCAGCGACGTCCGGCGGGTCCTGTTCCCGGACTCCGCGAGAGGCCTGCCCCAGGGCGAAGTCACCCTCGCGGAAGCCCTCAAGCCGCAGGGCTACACCTGTGCCTGCGTCGGCAAGTGGCATCTCGGCCATCTGCCCCAGTACCTGCCCACGAACAATGGTTTCGACTCCTACTTCGGCATCCCCTACAGCAACGACATGGACCGCGTGGGCGGCCCCAAGGGACGCGCGGCTTTCCAGGACCCAAAGGCCGAGTACTGGAACGTACCGTTGATGCGGAACGACCGGATCGTCGAGCGACCCGCCGACCAGAACACGATCACGAAACGATACACCGAGGAAGCAGTCCGCTTCATCGAGCAGAACAAGGGCCGGCCCTTCTTTCTCTACCTGGCGCACAACCTGCCGCACGTGCCGCTGTTCTGCTCGGAGGATTTCCGCAACACGAGCACCCGCGGCTTGTACGGAGACGTCGTCGAGGAGATCGACTCGGGCATCGGGCGGGTCCTGGAGACACTTCGGCGTGAAGGGCTCGCCCAGAATACCTTCGTCGTGTTCACCTCGGACAACGGGCCCTGGCTGGCGTACGACCGGCATGGGGGCTCCGCAGGCCCGCTCCGCGAGGGCAAAGGCTGCACCTTCGAAGGCGGCATGCGCGAGCCCTGCATCACGTGGTGGCCCGGTACGATCCGACCGGCCGTGATCCACGACATGGGCGCGACGATGGACCTGTACACGACGATCCTGCGACTGGGCGGCGCCGAGGTCCCGACCGACCGCGTGGTCGATGGTCTCGATCTGCGCCCGGTCCTCTTCGGCGAGGGCCCCAGCCCGCGCGACACGATGTTCTACTATCGCGGCACGAAACTCTTCGCGGTCCGCAGAGGGCCGTACAAGGCACACTTCGTCACGCAATCGGGCTACGGCAGCGACAAACCGGTCGAGCACGACCCGCCCCTGCTCTATCACCTCGGGCACGACCCGTCGGAAAAGTACGACATCGCCAAGGACCATCCCGACGTGATCGCGGCCCTCCGCGCGGAGGTCGAGCGTCACCGCAGCCAACTGGTCCCAGGCGAGGACCAGCTTGCCGAACGGATTGCGAAGAACCCGTAGCGTAGCGAGGGGATCTGGGTTAGAATGCCGCCCGGTTGGAATGAACCCGATGGCTTTGGAGATTGATTGCATGGAAAAACGAACCGCCTTCCCCCCCGTGTTCTGGGTTGCCAACAGCATCGAGGTCCTGGAACGATTCGCCTACTACGGCATCTACATGGGCTTTGCCATCTACGTGAGCGACCATCTGGGCTTCAGCATGAGCAAGCTCGGCGTCATCCGGACGATCTTCCTGCTGTTCTCCTACCTCATCCCGGTCATCTCCGGTACATTCGCCGACCGGTTCGGCTTCAAGAAGGTGCTGATCGTTTCTTACCTGGCGTACCTGCCATCGATCCTGCTGCTGCTCCTGACGAAGTCCTATTCCGGGATTGTCCTGACCATGCTCAGCATTGGCTTGGCCGCAGGGATCTTCAAACCGCTGATTTCGGGCACGGTTCGCGCCGTGACCGACGGGACGAACAAGACCCTCGGTTTCGCGATCTTCTATGCGATGGTCAACGTGGGCGCCTCGTTCGGCCCGATCGTCGCAGGCAGGCTGCGCGTCATCTCCTGGAACTACGCTTTTGGCGCCGCGGCCGTCGCCATCGGGCTGATGCTGGTCATTACGATTCTGTTCTACAAGGAGCCGCCGCGACAGATCGAAGGGGTCACGCTGGGACGCAAGCTCAAGGATATCGGCAGGACCCTGGCGGACGTGAGATTCTCCACCTTTCTCGTGCTGCTGGGCGTCTTCTTCTGGCTTCCCTTCTGGGCGTTCTTCAACCTCTGCGCCCTGTACGTGGAGAAGGCCACCGACACCGCTCAGTTGTACGTGACGATCCGGAGCGTGTTCGGAACCACGTTTGCGAACCTGTTCTCCGCCGAGGACGAAAACCACGTCCGGCACATCCTGGGCGAGACCATCTCCCACACCGGCTACATCATCATGGTCTTCCAGCTCCTCGTATCGAGGATCGTGGAGAAGGCCCGTCCCATCCCTGCCTTCCTCTGGGGACTGGCCATTGCCGCCGCCGGTTTCGTGGTCCTGGGCTTGGCCCCCGTCTCCTCGTCGTCGCTGGTGTTCCTCGGGATCTTCCTGTTCGCGGTCGGAGAGATGATCTCCTCGCCGAGAATCCAGGAATACATCACCTGGATCGCACCCAAGGAGAAAGCAGGTTTGTACATGGGCTC
This sequence comes from Phycisphaerae bacterium, assembly GCA_017993835.1. Classification (GTDB taxonomy): domain Bacteria; phylum Planctomycetota; class Phycisphaerae; order Sedimentisphaerales; family Anaerobacaceae; genus PLanc-01. The sequence continues at coordinate 39,158 of JAGOLX010000045.1, read as the reverse complement.
GAACTTCCTCGCCACCGCCATTGGCGGCCTGCTCAGCGGCGTGACGTACGACACGCTCTACGGCTACCTGGAGAAGGCCGGACACCCCGAGTACGTCTGGTACGTCCTGGCCGGCAATGTGGTGGTCGGCATCGTCGCGATCTACCTGTTCACCAAGATCGCCGGCGAATTCCACGAGCAGCAGGCGTAGGACTGGGCTCTCTTTGGCTGTAGTGAATGGCATGAATTCCTCGTCGTCTCCGCCTTCGGTGATTCGCGAAGAACCAGGTGCAGAGGGCGCCCAAGACCGGGAACTCGCGGGTTCCTGATACTTGACTCCAACGCGGGTTGCTGCTACACTGTTGGTTGTGGCAGTGGAGCCGCCATGTTCAAGATCGGGACAAGACGCGGAGAAGGTACGCGAGAGTGCGTGGATTGGCCGAGTTGAGAGACGTTGACTACTGAGCAGAGGAGTCCGTCGTGTGTGAGGATAGGCCTGCTGTCGACAATAGTCCGGATGAGCACGCCCACAAGTCCCCCGACGGTGTCTTCAGAGACACTGAGATTGTGATTGGGCTCGTCGGTGCGGTGGGTACACAACAGAAGCGGGTAGCTGAGGCCATCGCAGATAGACTCAAGCTCTTTAAGTACGATACGAGACAGATCAGCGTATCGCATGATGTCATTAGCGTGCTGTACGACGACATCCCTTCCTCGTTCATGTCCGAATTCGATCGCATAAGCACATTCATCGACCGAGGTAACCGAGCGCGTCAGTCGTCGGGTGACAATTCGATTCTTGCGATGGGGGTCTGCTCGGAGATCTTCCGGGGGAGAACGTGTGATGATCATAGGAACGTTGAGCCCGGACACCGCATTACCTACATAGTCAGTTCCCTGAAACATCCGGAAGAGGTGAGACGCCTTCGACGCGTCTATGCCGATGGATTCTACCTTTTCGGGGTGTACTCCAGCAAAGACACACGCCGTGACTATCTGCTGAAGGAAAAGGGAATGGATGCGGCACAGGCGGAAGAACTGATCAAACGAGATGAGGACGAGGTGGAGGGCCACGGCCAGCACACGCGTGACACATTCCATCTCGCAGATTTCTTCATCCATCTCAGTGATCAGGATACCGCTTGGAAAAACAGCCTGTGGCGAATACTCGATCTCGTCTTCGGGAATCCCTACATCACGCCCAACTTCGATGAATACGCCATGTTCATGGCGTTCACCTCTGCTCTGAGATCAGCGGACCTCTCACGCCAAGTGGGAGCGGTCATAGCCCGCGACAATGAGATCCTCGCCACCGGAGCCAATGACTGCCCCAAGCCGGGTGGTGGTTTGTATTGGCCCGAATACGACCGCGAGGCATGTGAGTACGTGGACAGCAAGAATACAGATGTTGCCCTACTGCTACCTGGATCAAGAAGTGGACGTGACGAAGAGATTCGCTGAGTATCGGCAGGGACTGGAGAGTGGAAATGGGACAGGCACAGGATAACAGTAAATCGCCTGGGGGCAACTGCAACAGCACCCCAAAACTGGCGGATCGCAGTTGCCCTGCACATTTCATCGAGGCGCGAAGGATCTTCAAAAGCTGGCCGGAGTGGAAGAGAAACATAGGGCACAGACTCGATCCAGGCGGAAACGCATCAGGGTCTGCGCAAGAGCCCAAAGAATAGGGCACTCTCGCGAAGCTATCACCGGTTGTGCAAATCACCCCTTGGCGGAGTGGATTCACGGCTCCAACACTCTGTCCACATCATTCAGTGTGCGTCGGCACGTCGGGATTTCAGTTCCCGCCAAGTGGTCAGGATGATGCCCTGGTCCTCGATGAAGGCGCGGACGCCCGGGTCGAGCATCAGCTTCAGTTCCGCCTCGCGGGTCGCACCTGAGCCGGAAATGTGCTGGAAGACCTCCGTCGGCGCGGTGCAGTGGACGATGATCTCCGTGACGCCGGGCTTCATCTGGCGGAGCAATTCGATCAGTTCCCGCCTGCGCTCCGCGAAATCGCTCGCGTTCGTCGGCCTGGTCACGAGGTCGTCGATCACAGGCAGGCCCGCGTCCCAGACCTGCTTCGCCAGGACTTCGAGCATCGGACGGAACAGGCCTACCTCCTCGCCGATGTGCTGGAGGTGGCCGGCAAAGATCAGGACCGGAATCCGTTTTTCGATGCCCACCTTCACATACCGCTCGATGAACTGCGGCTGAAAGCACGTACCCATGTGACTGTCGAGATGCGTCGGCTGGATTCCCATCGCCAGGGCTTTGTCGAGCTGGGCTCGGATCTCGGCCTCGAACTCGTCTGGCGTCGCGTGAGCGACCACGTCTCCGACGTCGTTCCAGAGGTAGCCGTGCTCATCGACCAGTCCCGGCACGACGGAATGCCCTGCGACCGGTCCCCACCGATAGTTCTTCCACTCCGCGTTGAGGGTCAGGTGGATGCCCGCATCGATCTGCGGGTGTTCCTTCACGTAGGCCGCGAACTGTGGCACCCAGGGACAGGGCATCATGACGCTCGTCGAGGTGGCAACCCCCTGCTCGATGGCCTGCGTCGTGCCCTTATTGGAGTCGTAGGACATGCCGGCATCGTCGACGTGGAAGATGACAACCCGGGTCCCGCTGGGCCAGCCGAGCCGCTCGGCATAAGTCGCCGGCTGCACCCTTGCTTCGACACCACCCACCAGCAAAACAGTGACCGCTGCAATCGCCTGGACGCAGTGACTTGCCATCATTCGATTCTCCTTTCACACCCGTCGGGGGCGCTCAATGAGAACCTGCGTGCGCGGTTTTGTCCAGTGCTTTTGCCAATTCCGCTATGCGGAGTTCCAACCGCTTGATCTCCCGCTTGACGCTGTTGCGGGCCATCATCTGCCAGGCGAAGACCTTCATCAGCCCGATGAACTGCACGAGGCAGACGAAGAGGGCTGCGTACATGATCTGGCTCTGGGTCTCGTCGGTTTCAAAGAACTTCATGGCGGCGTAGCCCGCGGCCACGAGAAAGACGATTGCCCAGAACCAGATCAGCACCGTGGTGGACAGCATCTTGCGGCTGTAAAGATCGCCGATCATCGTGCGGAGGGAATCCTCTCGGGAATCGTCATACGTGTCATCGAGAATCTTGCGGATATCATCGTTCATTGTCGCGTCTCCTTCATTCAGGTGTTTCGCCCCAGAGGGCCTTCAGTTCATTTCGTGCCGCGTGCAGTCGCGATTTGACGGTCCCCTGCGGCACGCGCAGGACCGCCGCGACGTCGGCCAGAGCGAAGCCCTCCAGGTAGTAGAGCGTCAACACGGTTCTCGCTGCATGGGAGAGCCGATGCAGCACGTCGTTCAGATCACAGGCCGCGACATCCGCTTGCGGGCCGGCCGCCTGGCGGGCTTCCCGGTCATAATCCGGCGGCAGCGGCGTCATCCTGGAGCGTTTCCTGATCCAGTCGTCCGCCTTGTTCGTCACGATCCGGTAGACCCACGGGCCAAACCGGGCCGGATCGTTCAGCCGGGAGATGCCCCGGACGACGGCCAGCCAGCTCTCCTGGGTCACGTCCCAGGCGGCATGGGAGTCGCCGGTGAGCCGCAGGGCGTAGCGCCACAGCCGCTTCTGCCACCGCCAGACAAGCTGCTCCATGGCCTTGCGGCTGCCGTCCTGGCAATCCATCACCAGCAGTTCGTCAACAGGTTGCTCTGGGCAATCATCCATCTGTATATTCAGTCTCTCTTACCGTCCCGGTGGTTCATCTTCACGCGGAAAAAGGCCGGATGCCCCCCTCTGCACCATGTTTTTGTCATGGGGGCTTGTCTTTTGGACGATTTATCGTAGAATCAGGGTTCCAAACGGTGCAGGTCGGCCGTTGGAGAGGTGTCCGAGTGGCCTAAGGAGCGGTCTTGGAAAGGCCGTGTAGGGTTTATCTCTACCGCGGGTTCGAATCCCGCCCTCTCCGGTAATCATTGAGGATGGATGGTCGATTATCGATAATTGAAGCGGAAGGAGTGGACTGCGAGAATCATCAATCATCCATAATCCATAATCGATATGATAAACTTCCAGGCAGAGCGGCTCCGACGTCTGCCCCAACACCCGAGGGAAGTCTGGCAGGGCGGAATCACGAGGTTGCCCCTTTGGGTTCGGGCGGATGACGAAGGACTTCCCGACCCGATCCGTTCGTGGGCGGCCGGCTGGGTCAGCCTGCAAACTCGGGCGGCCTTCCTGTCCGACGGTTACACAGAACCCACAGATCAATCCGAAGCCCTCCTCGACGCCCTCGTCGATCTGGCGTACGACAAGAAGCTCGCAGGCTACAGGCCGGGGAAGGTCCAGGTCTGCGATCCCGTTCTGGCCGAACACCTCCGCGACCAGCTCCAAGGTGCCGAGATCACGGTCGAGTTGATCGCGAAGTCGTTCATTCTCGAACGCAGCCTGACCGACGCAGCCGAGGCAAGCCGACCCTACTACCCGATGCCCTGTGGTCCGATGGACACCGAGGGCGTCACCGTCGAGATGATGCGGGCCTATACCGCCGCGGCGGGGGAGTTCTACCGGGCTCGGCCGTGGGAACTGCTGGCCAACGACGACCTCATCGTCCTGGAGTCGCCCGACGTCGAGCCAGTTCTGCGCCACGTGTCCGTCCTCGGGTCCAACGGCGGGCTCATCGGCCTGGCCTTCCACGAGTCCCGGGCCGGTTTCGAGCGGTTCGTCGCCAACCCGGGCCAGGAACAGATGATGGGTGGACGGTACTGGCTCCTGCGTTTCGGCCCGATGACAAGCCTCCCCTTCGGCGACGTGGATCTCTGGGAGCGGTACGACCTGCCGGTGGCCGGGCCGGATGCGTATCCCTTTGCGATCTGCTACGAGGTCAAGAGCCCTTACCATCGCCCCGGCCCGTTGGAGTTGGCCTTCTTCGAGGGCTTCATGCGGGCTCTGGCCCAGTCCACGGAGCAGGAGTTCGACTCCGGCCGCTGGCGCAAACAGGTGGACACCTTCGACGAGCCGATAGAGTTCGCATTCACACTGCCCGACGTGCTGGCCCCCGAGCGTCCCAGAGACCCCAACCTGCCCCTGGCCAGTCCGCTGGTCATGGACCGAATCGCGGCGCACATGGAACGCGCGATGCAGGGGAAAGACTTCAAGACGCGTGAGGAATACGAGGCGTTCATCCAAGCCAACTTCCTCGGCAAGAGGATCGAGGAGTTTGAGCCCGAGACGCCGCTGGAGGAGGCCCAGGACATCGTCTTTCGGGCCTACAGCGTCAAGGGACGCAAGCAGATCCATATGGCCCGCAAGGCCCTGGCGGTCGATCCGAACTGCGCCGATGCCTACATCCTGCTGGGCGAGCGGACGCCCGTTCGGGACAAGCAGCTCGAATACTACACGCGGGCCGTGCAGGCGGCCGAGCGGACCCTGGCCCCCGAGGTCTTCGAGAAGGACGCCGGTCACTTCTGGGACATCATCGAGACCCGTCCTTATGTGCGAGCGCAATTCCGCCTGGCCCATTGCCTCAACGAGGTGGGCCGACTCCAGGAGGCAACCGACCATTTCCGCGAGCTGCTCCGCCTGAATCCCGATGACAATCAAGCCGTTCGATTCTGGTTCTGGCCGTGCCTGTTGCGCCTGGGCAGGGATCAGGAGGTCGAGCAGCTCCTCAGACAGAACAAGAGCGATCAGGGCAACTGCACGTGGGATTACACTCGCGCCCTGCTCGCCTTCCGGAAGAAAGGGGACACCCCTACGGCCCGCAGGCACCTGCACCAAGCGATCAAGAACAACCCGACCGCTGCGGAGTACCTCATGAAAGGCCAGGCATTCCCGAAGCCAACGCCCGACGGTCGTTCCCTGTTCTATGACGAGGAGGCGACCTTCTGCGCGGATGTTCTGGCGAAGGCCTGGCACGAGACGACCGGGGCCGCCGAGTGGCTGGACGAGATCATCGGCTGGTCCGCCGAACCGGAACTCGAGGACGACGCCTGATCGAGAACCGAACACTACAAATCGCACTCTGTCAGCGAGCAGTACCGGGTGAGGTGCCCGTCCTCAAGCAACGAGAGATTCATTCCAACCCCTGCTGCTGATATATCTTCTGGATCTTCTCGCGAGCGCCAACGAAGTGTTTCGCCTCGGCTGAGAATGTGTTTGGCTCCCATTTGTGCCCCGGCAGACGCAGTTGCCCTCCCACGACTGGAAATGCGTACAGGTTGTTGTGACCCATTTCGTGGTGCCGCTCACGCCGGTCCACGTAGATGAGGAGATACTCCGTGAATCTGCCTGCGTCAGTCAGCTTCAGAGATCTGCGCACGTCTTCTCTGTGCTCTCCATAGCAGTCATCGGGAGAATCGGCGATGAGGCAGGAGTCCTTCCAGCAGTAGAAGACATTGTCCGCCATCGCAGAGACAGCCCTGGTGTACTTCGCATTCCCTGCTCCCATGATGACTGACCGAAGCGAACGATGTTTGGGGCTGCCCTGGCTTGCCTCAACCGGGCTGGACGTAGTGAACTTGAAACAATCCAAGAGAGCAGGGATGAACATGCTGTCGTCGATCAGCATGGGGAACCGGTAATCCAACTGAGTTAGATCCCAGAACACCAGGCGATCCAATTTCTCCGTATCACCATCTGGTTTGACGTCCAGGCGCTTCTTGATGTAGTAGAGGAATTCGGCTGGAGTAATACAGCCAGGTCGCTGATGAAAAAGGTGGATGAACTTGTTGCAGTGTTCGTTCTTCAAAGTGCATAACGTCTCACACAGAAGGCGGGGACAGAGCATGTTCTCATCAAGATTCTTGAAATTATCGATAAGCGAAATGAACAAGCCATTCTTGCGGTCAAGAGCACCCGCCGTCAGAAAATCAATGCAGAGCTGGGACTTGAAGCTCCCCCTGCTGCCCAGCAAGACCGTTACGCTACCGTTGTCCATGCCACCGACAAGTCCTTCGAGAATGGATTTGCCAGCTACCTCGGGCTGTACGCCGGGCGTCGCCGGCGCCCTGACGATCCTGGTCAAAGGTTCGAGCGACCGCGAGTAAGTCACCGGCATGTATCCGGGCATCTGGACCTGGAAGTGAATCGATGGGAAGAATTCCAGTCCCCAATCGCGCATCTTATACTGATGCCAGCCGCGCGTGGGGTCTTGATATCGGGCCTTGAGAATATGCATCTCATTTACCAAGTACTTCACTGAACCTTCGAGTGGATGCTCTCGGAGTTCGATGGCCATATCAACCAAATGATCCAGGTTCTGCTCCTCGGCCTCATCGGTTGGCTCATACACGACGATCCCGACTTGGCTATGCTGCTTCACGAGGTCGAAGAGACGATCCAGACCAAGGACCTTGCGTTGGGAGGCAGGCACGGTCGCAAGGCCGTCGATAACAAGAACAGGCCCTGGCTTCGGGGAATCCTCGTCCCCTTGGCTCAGAAGATCACTCATAACATACATGCCGCGATCGAGATTGCCTGAAAAGAGCGGCATCTGTGGGCCTGACGGTGACTGCGGATGCTCGTAAAACTCAAGCGGAAACTGGGAGTCACTCTCCAGGATCTTCTCCACTTGCTCTACGATCGTCTCCCTTTCATCGGTAGATAACGGCCCCTTTCTTCGCTTCTGTGCCTCCTTCATCAGGCACCGGATAATGCCGAGGATTCGCGGATTCATTTGCGTATCCGGCAAAGGTCTATCTCTCATTTCGGTGACGTGCTCCGTTTGATGAACCAGCATCGAAGCCAGCTTGTATCGAAGGCTATACGGCTGTTGCTCCAGACTACAGTAGGTGCCGCGGTCAAGTTTCGTCGTGCAAACCAGATGACAGGCTACTTGTAGAGCCAATGTTGTCTTGCCTGTTCCAGGTCCACCTCGGATCAGTATGATGAGTCCATCCGGCGCCTTGCCAGAAGCATGAGGCGGCAGACAAAGTTGGTTGCGGAGTAGCACGTCAAAGCCGCCCGGGAGTCCTTCGAGTTGTATGCGGTTGCTTGGCATCGTTCACTCCTCTACGCAGCACCGTCAATCGTTCATCCTGTCGAGTTCATCACACAACTGCCGCACAGTCCTCCGAACAGGCGCATAGGAATCCCGCCCATCCGCCTTCTCAGAACTGCACGGAAGCACTCTGACACCGTAATTCTGCAACAGCGACATGCGAATGCGATCCAGATGTCCCTCTTCCTTCAAGATGCAATAATGTGGAAACGTTCGACCGCTGGACTGGCTGGCCCGGAGGAATCTCAGGAGGTTCCAGTCACACATGGAAAGTCCAATGAACAGGGCTGGGTAATGTGTCAAATAGTGAATCGCCGTGCAATTGCTGACGCCGATGGCGTTGTTGAACGCGGCGATGTACTCGTCCTGCGAAAGTACGATGTCTTCCGAGTCCTTGGGCAGGTCGGCCGTAGGATAAGGCAGGAAGCCATGGATGTGGTGAATCGGTATAACTGCTCGGGAAGGCGATGGGAACCGACAGGCACCGCCACCCGGCATTGAATACGGCACTCGCATGGACAACGCGTGCCCGGGTTTGTCGATACGTCTTTTCACAAGGGATGCTATGCTCATCTCCAGGTAGTTGTCATAGTTCAAGGTCAGCACAGCGATCGTGGTGGGGTACTGACTGAGGCGGGCCACATCCCGCAAGAGTTGATATTTCTGTGCCAGTGACGGTACCTCCGCTCTGGGCGTCCGCATGTATGTATCCAGTTCCCGTTTGTCAAACACGCCACCTGTCGATAGATCGCTGGTGTAGATTGCCCGTTTGAGACACGCCTCGTACGTAGAACCCAGTATGAGCTTGTATACCTCCGCCTGAGTCTCGTAGCTCAGCGAACCACAATGTTCCCCGAACTGTTCGGGAGAGACACCGGGCAGACTCCTGCGAATATAGCCAAAGGCGACCTTCCGCAGGGCAGCCAGCACCTCTTTCCACTTTGGGCAGAGGCTTCCGTTGACCCCCGCTCCCAAGAAGAGAACAAAGGGCGATTCCCTGAGCGTCGAAACAACGTCGGACAAATGACCCAAAAACCGCTTGCTCATATTCCCGCACCGCCTCCAATTCCAATTGCTATTGTAGCTCACGCCGCCCACAAAGCAAATTCAAAAAGCTGGCGGTTAGTGGTTCGCAAGTCACCCCATCAGTGCGGCCATCGGGCGAGACGCCAAGCGGGCTCCCCTGTTTGGACTGACGTAAAGAAATGAGATCATGGAGTGCCGCGAGGGGATTGGGAAGCCCCGCGCTATTGTCCCCTCCCATTGAGGTATAGACCCCATGCACCTTCATTCTCCAGCGCGCCTGTTGTACCCAAAGGCATTCAGTACACCGCTACGCCGCCCTGTCGTTCTTACATCATCGGGCGGTTTATTGTGCCTGCGGGAACAAAAACTGGGGCATCCTGCGAATGCTCCCCTCGGCGTTCACGCAGGCCAGGACGCTCGAGCCCTCGGCCAGGAGCAGGCCGGTGGTTTTGCGAGTGAGCTTGTAGGTGTGCTCGACCTTGCCCGCCGTGACGTTCGAACAGGCGGTCTCCAGGAGCAGATCCTCGTCGTAGAAGGCCGGTCGGCGATACTTGATCCGCAGTTCCGCGACGACGAAGAAGATCCCCTCTGCCTCCAGGTCCTTGTAGGCGACGCCGTTGGCCCGGAGCAGTTCCGTCCGTCCCATCTCGAACCAGACGGGATAGACGCTGTGATGGATCACGCCGCCCTTGTCGGTCTCTGCGTACCGTGGAACCACCGGTATCGTATGGCTCTGAATTGTCATCCGTTCGGGAAAACTCATGTCAGTCCGCTTCGAGAATACCATATCTCTCGTCGAATGCAAGATTTGCGGCGGCAAGGGAAAAATGCTGCGAATTTTCAGGAAAAATCTGACGGAATTCTCTTTACGCCGTTGCAGTGAACCGGTATAGTGAGGTTGTGAGTATAGCCCTCAAGCCCCTGCGTGTTATCTCGCTTTTCCTCTCCCTCCGCCGCGCAGGGGCTTCTCTTCTTCCTCGCGAGCGCTCACCATCGAGGCCATGAAACCCCTGTGACAAACAAGGGAATCCTGTCGCCAACCCCGTCGGCGTCACCGCGTCCAGTGCCGCTCGATCTGTTCGAGGCTCTTGCCCTTGGTCTCCGGCACCCAGGCGCGGACGAAGACTAGCAGGACGATGCAGAACGCTCCGTAGAGCCAGAACGGGAACCCCCGGTGGAATTTCGCGACCAACCAGGGGTTCTGGTCCATCATGGGGAACGTCTGTGACACGAGGTAGTTGGCGATCCACAGGCAGACGGTCGCGACCGCCATGGCCCGCCCGCGAATCCGCGTGGGAAAGATTTCCGACAGGATGACCCACGTCACCGGCCCGACGGACAAAGCGAAACAGGCGATGTAACCCAGGATGAACAGCAGCATCCACAGGCCGGTCGATTGCAGGTGGGCGGCCAATCCCATCGCGACCAGCGAGACACCCATCCCCGCCGAGCCGATCATCATCAGAGGTCTTCGACCGATCCGGTCGACGGTCCGGATCGCGATGACCGTGAACGTGAGGTTCACGACCCCGACCACGATGGTCTGCAAGAGAGCCGCGTTCGTCCCGGACCCCATCTTCTTGAAGATCTCCGTCCCGAAGTAAAGGAAGACGTTGATCCCGGTGACCTGCTGCAGGACGGCCAGAACGATCCCGATAGCCAGGACGATCCTCATGCCCGGCTGGAAAAGCTGCCTCAGCGAGCCGCCCTCGTGAGCGAGGGACTCCTTGATCTCGCCCAGTTCCGCCTGCGCATAGGCGGCGCCGTCCACGCGGGTCAGAATGTGCAGGGCCTCCTCGGCGCGTCCCTGTTTCGTCAGCCAACGCGGACTCTCGGGCACCAGGAACGACAGGATCAGCAGCCCGAGCGCGGGCAGCGCCTCCGACCCGAACATCCACCGCCAGCCCAGGCGCTCGTTCCAGGCCGCGTCGCCCTGCAACGCGATGAAGTAGTTGACGAAGTACACGACCAGAAAGCCGCTGACGATGGCAAACTGATTGATCGAGACCATCCGCCCGCGGATTCGGGCCGGACTGATCTCCGCGATGTACATGGGCGAGATGATCGAAGCCGCCCCCACGCCAAGCCCGCCCAGAATCCGGTAGAGGATGAACGTGGTCAGCGTGCGAGGGATCGCCGTGCCGACCGCGGAGACAAAGAACAGGATCGCGGAGATGATCAGGGACTTCTTGCGCCCGAAGCGATCGCTCAAAGGCCCGGCGCCCGCTGCGCCGAGGGCGCAGCCCAGCAGGGCGCAGCCGGTCGCCCATCCTTCCTGGACGTCATCCAGTTGGAAATGGGCCTTGAGCGGCCCGATCGCGCCGTTGATGACCCCGGTGTCGTAGCCGAACAGCAGCCCGCCCAGGGCGGCCACCAGAGTCATCGTGAGGACATAGGTCGTACTGCCGGCACCCCGGTCTGCAAGTTCCCGACTCTCATCCATGGTCGATCCGCCCTTTCATATGGACTCAGGAGACTCCGGCGATATGCCAAGTTTGTCGTCCTGAGGCAAAGCCGAAGGATCTGGGCCGCGAACGAAATGTCTCTCCCGGGCGCAAGCCAGATCCTTCGCTGCGCTCAGGATGACAAGTCGTAGGCACGAGGCCCTCTATAGAATCACCGCCCCAGGACTGATTCCCTGCGGCTACGGTTTGCAGCTCTCGATTGCGTGCTTTAGCGCCCAGTCGATGAACATAGCGTAGTTGTCGTTTCGGTAGCTGCCATCGAGGTTCTTGCACCTGCCGCGAGTGCGTTCCATCTCGTGGACGAGGGGAGCGGCCTTGCTGCCGATCCTTTGCAGGGTCCTTGCAGCGTGCAGCACGACGGGTTCGCGGGAATCCAACAGGCCCACCGTCAGGACGGGCAAGACCTCCTCACACGAGCCGAGCCCACACAGCACGTCCGCCGCGGCGAATCGCGCGTCCGGACTCGGATCGTTCAACGCGGCCTTCAGCGCCTCGGTCGCAGGGGCTGCGTCGGCGCCGAGCGACGCAAGGTAGATGACCGTCCAATAGCGCACGGCGCTGTCGGCATCTGACAGGGACTCCACCATCGCGGTCAGGAGGTTCGCGCCGGAGCCCACCAGCTCCGCCGCACTCAGGATGTCCGACAGCGGGCACTTCGCGGGATCGCGGGCCATCTCGTAAGGCGTAGACCCGGCCGCCCGGATGTGCATCTCCGCCTCCGGCAGCAGACCGGTGTCCTTCGTCTCGAGCATCCAGTCCCGCAGACGCGTCCGCATCCGATTCAGCGTCGCCTGATGCTCGGGCGAACTCGCCAGATTCCGGACCTCGTTCGGATCGGCCAGCGTGTCGTACAGCTCCTCGACCGGCCTGGTGGGCTGCCAGAGCAATCCTTCCATCCCCGCCATCCCCCCCGAGGCGGCGACGCGGCGCAACTCCTGCATGATCTCCGCCTGATCGCAGTAGTCGCTCGGCTGCACATAGGGCAAGTGCGGCAGGAAGTTTCGGATGTACTTGAACCGCTGGTCGCGGACGCAGCGGGCCATCTCGTACGCTTCGTCGACCCGACTGGCGGCGCCGACGACATACTCGCGGGCCGACGATTCCCTCCCCAGGAAGGGCGCGCCCTGCATGTGCGAAGGGATCGACACCCCCGCCAGCGACAGCACGGTCGGCGCGAAATCCACGAAGCTCACGAGTCGATCCTCTCGGCCGCCGGGCGCGAAGGCCGTCGCGCTCTGATATCGCGAGGGGACCCGGACCAGCAGCGGGACGTGAAGACCGGAGTCGTAGAGCGTCCTCTTAAAGCGAGGCAGGCCCATGCCGTGGTCGGAGAAGAAGAACACGATCGTGCTCTCCGTTATCGCGTCGGATTCGAGCTGATCGAGGATCTCGCCGACCTGCTTGTCCATGTACGTGATGAGGTCGTAGTACCGGGCCCACATCTTGCGGACGATGGGCGTGTCGGGATAGTACGGCGGCAGGATCATCTTGCCGGGGTCGTGACGCTCTTCGGGCGCCAGCTTCGAACCGTACTGGGCCTCGAACTGCTCGTCCGAGCCGTTGATCTGGCTCTGGTGCGTCGCAGTGAAGTTGAACACGCTGAGGAACGGCTGGCCCGCCGGACGGTTGCGCCAGTGGGCGGTCCGACTCGAATCGTCCCAGATCGCGGGATCACGGAAGTTGTAGTCCTCCTTGAAGTTGTTGGTGCAATAGTAGCCCGCCGCCCGCAGCAGCTTGGGGAAGGGCTCGATCTGCCTGGGAATCGCGATCTCCGAACGCAGATGCTGGGTCCCGAGCGAAGTGGCGTAGACACCCGTGATCAGGCAGGACCGCGAAGGCGAGCAGACCGGCGCCGTCGCATAGGCATTCGTATAGCGGATCGAGCGGCCTGCGAGCCGGTCCAGGTTGGGCGTGATCGCCAGCGGATCGCCCCAGCAGCCCAGGAACGGACTGATGTCCTCGCAGGTGATCCAGAGGATGTTCGGCTTCGCAGGTCGATAGACCGGCGTCGTGGGCAATGCATACCGGGGGCCCTCCTCCACGCAACCGCCCAGCGCCACGCCGGCGGCGCAAGCTCCCGTTGCCTTCAAGAAATCACGACGCGTACGCTTTCGACAACTCATGGTTCCACTCCATCACTTGGCGGCAATCACCCTGGCATCGCGAATGCTGCGAACAGGCTCCTGTCCGTCGGCAGTCAGGTCAGCCACCAGCGTATAGTCCCCCGGTTCCAAAGGGAGGGACAACGCCAAAGACACGTCCTTCCTGCCCAACGAGCCAATCGTACACGGAATCTCACGCGAGACAACCATCTTGTCCCCCTGCATTAGACACAGACGCAGCGTGCCTTTCCAGTTCTCATAGAGGTCATTGATCGCCACCACAGTGAATTCGACACCCCGACCGGCGGGCAAGTCCTGACCCCAGTAGTCGATCATGAGCCCCACCGGGGAAAAGGCGTCGCGGACGTATCGCTCGAATTGCGGCTCGAAGACGAGTTTCTCCAGGTCAATGAAGTGGTCGCTTGTGGCGCCGCCTTCGGGACGGGGCTTGTCGCCGGCCCGCGAGTAACCGAGGCCGCAGAAATGCAGGACGCCGGCGCATTCGCGGTGTGCACGCCAGAACTCGGTCTTGGCCGCCAGGTACTTCGCGAACAGCTCGCGGCGCTGCGAGGCGGTCGAGTTCGGGCCGAGCAGTTTCTCATAGACGGGACCCGTCAGGCAGGTGGGCGTGCCGTCGCGGTTGAGCCAGAGCCAGGCGTACTCATTGATGATGATGGGCACTTTGAGCTTGCGCTGGGCCTCGTTGAGATTGGGGACACCCGAGACACTCGGCATGTCCCTGAGACTTTTGAACTTCGGGTTGCCCCAGGCGGAATTGAACAGGCCGATCATGAGATAGGGATGCGCCTCGACGCAGTCGGCTTCGCTTTGCGGCGCGGCCCAGCCATTATCCCACGGCCGATTCGAGAGGTCCATGTGCCGGACCTGGCTGAGGGCCTTGCCGGTCTCGGGCGTGTTGCTTTCGTTCTGCGCATCCCAGATCACGACGCACGGGTGATTCCATCGTTCCCGCATCCACCCGACGTACTCGGGCGCGATCTTCTCGGCCTTGACCTTCTCCGGGTCCTCGCTCAGCGTCCAGATCGGGAATTCGTCCTGAATCAGAAACCCTTCCTCGTCGGCAATGTCGTACCAGATCTCCGGCGGGAACCCGATGCAGTAGCGAATAGAGTTCCAGTGCATGCTCTTGAACTTCCGATGCAACCGCCGGACCCACTCGGCCCGCCATGGCCTGTCCCCTCGCTCGGCGTCCTCGAAGAACCGGTACACGCAGACGTTCGTGCCTCGCATGAAGTAGGGTTTGCCGTTGAGGACCGCCCGGCCTGTCCGGCGGTCGAATCGGAACGACCGCATGCCGAAGCGGGTATCCGCCGTGTCGGCGCCCGTGCTGAGCCTGAGTGAGTAGAGGAACGGATCGTCGGGACTCCACAGCCGACAGGGTTTCATCGGGACCACAATGTCCACCTTGGTGACGCCATCGCCCCCGATCGGGACATTCGTCTGCTGGATCCTGCCGACCGGGACGCCGCTCTCGGCTTCCTGCACCTCACACGTCACGGTGCAGGAGGCGACAGCGGATGACTGCAGCTCGGCTACCATCCGTACGCTCTGCGAGTCGATATCCGGCACCGTCTGGATGTTCACGATGTGCGGCTCCCCCGAGAGGATCAGCTCGACGGAATCATAAACGCCGGGGATGTAGAGGTACTTCTCGAAATCCCAGCCGCTCGGCTGGCCGGCGGGCAAACACCCGCGATCCGCGCCGACACGAATGACCAGCTCATTCGATTGTCCCGACCCCTTCAGATAGAGCTTCACATCCATCAACGCGGGTGTGAAACACGGCAGATGCTCGCCCACGATCTGGCCGTTGAGCCACACCCGCGTACCGTATCGAGCCTTGTGGATCTTCAGAATCGCGGAGGCCGGGACCTCGCCATCGAGCGTGAATGTCCGCCGATACCAGAAGGCCTGGCGCTTCTCGCTCTTTTTGCCGACCTCGGCGAACGCCGGCTCGGCCATGTCAATCAGACCTGGAACAGGAACCTTGTGCTCGAACCGCCCGGGGATCTCCTCCATCATCCCCTCGGCCACCTGCCATGTGCCGTCCAGATCGATCACCCGCCTGTTCGTAGTGACTCCATTCGGAGTTGTCTCGGGCACCGCTGCGAGTCCTCCATCCACCATGGCCCCGCACACTCCTGCGATGAAAAGCACGACCGTAGTTCTCATGACTTGCTCCTGCATCCATTCAACCTGACACGTGGCGCCGACAGCATGATAGCATGTTCTCCCGGCACATTCCATGGATTCGGCCTGTCCCCCCCGCGGCAGCAGTCTGGGGAATGGCTCGATCTGCCGGGGAATCGCAACCGCCGAGCGTAGGCGCTGGGTCCCAAGCAAGCCGGTCCAGGTTGGGTGTGATCGCCGAGAACGGACTTCTGAGAAAACCTGTACTCGGACCGCCTTCGGCGGTAAGCTGGAGTTTCGCGTTCGTCGGCTCGGACCGTCGAGTCCGCCGTGCGGCGCGAACATCGATGGAAGTCCAGCTTGCCGAGTGGAGACGATGAAATGGACAGGACGAAGAAACGCCCCAGGAGCAAGGACAACGACATGATCCTCACGCGGCGCGGATTCCTGGCACGAGGAGCCATCGCGGCCGGAGTCGCCGCGATGCCCTACTACATCCCCGCCTCCGCGCTGGGCCATGGCGGAGCCGTCGCACCCAGCGAACGCATCGTGATGGGCGGCATCGGCCTCGGCGGTCGGGGCTCCTACGATCTGAGCTACATGTTGACCCAGCCGGACGTGCAGTGGGTCGCTATCTGCGACGTCGTGAAAGGCAAACGCGACGCAGCCAAGAACGCGGTGGACACCAGGTACGGCAACAGGGACTGCGCCACGTATGGCGATCTCCGCCAGTTCCTCGCCGAACGCACGGATATCGATGCCGTGTTGATCGCCACCGGCGACCGCTGGCACGCGCTGGCCTCCATTCTCGCGATGCGGGCGGGCAAGGACGTCTATTGCGAGAAGCCGGCCTGCCTGACGATGGAGCAGGGACAGGCGGTCGTGGAGACCGCCCGACGGTATGGTCGGATCTACCAGACCGGCGCCCAGCGACTCAGCGAGCCGACCCACGTATTCGCCATCGAGATGGCCCGCTCCGGCCGGCTCGGCCCGATCCACACCGTGTACGCGGACTGCCGCTGGCGCGACGGGTTGCGCCACGACTGGTTGCCCGCGGAACCGGAACCGCCCAAGGAGGAACTGGACTGGGACGTCTGGCTCGGCCCCTGTCCCTGGCGGCCCTACAATGCCGGCTACGTCAACGGCGGAGGCTGGTATCACTTCTACGATTTCGCCACGGACGTCGCGATGTGGGGCGCCCACACGGTGGCCCAGGCCCTCGCCGGACTCGACATGACGAACGTGTCCTCTATCGAGTTCGAGTACGCGGGGCCCGATGCGACGATGGTGACACGGCTGTCCAACGGGATCAAACTGGTCCTGTTCCGAGTCGCCGGCTCGGTCTGGGAACCGTGCGAGTACTGGCACGGTGCCTGCGGCGAGCGGTTCGACGGTCCGGAAGGATGGGCGGGGGCCGCCGACGGGTATTCCGCACCCGACGTGTCCTCGCCGGCGATGATGCGCGAGTACAAGAAGGTGCTCGCGGACTACACCGCCCGCACCCGGCGGTCCCTGGACCACGTGCGGGACTTCTTCGATTGCATTCGGTCCCGCCGACCCACGGTGGCGAACCCCGAGGTCATGTGTCGGTCCATGCACATCTGCCTGGCCGCAGACATCTGCGAGCAATTGCAGCGGAATCTGAAATTCGACCTGCGCAAGGCTGAGTTCGTCGGCGATCCCGAAGCCGATCGGATGCGGTCCCGCGCGATGCGGGCCCCGTACACGATCTGAGATTCCAGGCCCATCCTATTCTGTTCTGGAGTAGGCAGGTGTGACGCTCGGCGCTTTCGCGAGGTCCGTCGTGGGTTGGATAGCCGCGAGATCCTACTGGTTGTACGGCTCGATCGACGTCCAGTCCGACGATGGCGGGACGGACTCATCCTGCGAGAGGATGTCGCCGTTGTTGTTCATGAAGTGGTACTTGTCCGTGGGGAGGTTGTACCGGTTGCCGTCGGTGCCCTTGTAGTCGTAGTAGTCGCCGGTATTGTATCCTCCGTCGCGAGCCAGTTCGCGGCTCGTCTGCGCGTGGGCGGCCGCGATCTCATTTCGCACCTTGTTCGCGTAGGCATCCGCCTGGGCGATCGAGAAGTTCATCTTGTCGCGCAGTTGGATCAGGGCCAGCGACCAATAGGGATTGGTCTGCACGCTCAAGGCCATCGTCGTGAAGAGCGGGAGCTGGGCGTCGAACTGATCGCGCGGCGCGCGGACGCTGAAGTTCATCCGCTGCCACCACATCACCATGCCGGCGGTCTCGATGTACTGCAGGATGCAGATGAACTGTTCGCGGTAGGCGACGCCGTTCTCGGTGTACTCGATGGTGACCAGGCCGGCACGAAAGCTCAGGCCGCTCGACGTTCCGCTGAGCAGCGCGCTGAGCTGGCGACTCTCCACTTCGTACTTCGCGGCCAGTTGGTCCAGAGGCTCCTGCTTGACGATTCGCACGTCGGACGCCTGCACGCCGCGCTGGCGGGGAATGACGAATTGCGTGATGTACTGCTCGGGCGTCAGCGCCGAGCAGACGATCATGCCGTTGTAGTTCTGTCCGGGCTGGAACAGACTGCTGGTTTGCACCCAGTACTCTACCGGGTATTGGCGGAACACGGACCGACCGTCGGGCGAGGTGACTGCATAGTCCGACTTGACGGGGTTGAGCAGGTCCGTCTTGCTGAGCATGTTGGCGGGCTTTTCGTTCGCGATCCACCGGAAGCCGCCGGTGAATTGCCAGCCCTTGGGGACGAGCACGCGGAAGCCTTCAAGCCACTGGCCCGTTCGCTGGTCCCGCAGGCCTCCTTGGTCGATATAGCGGTACACGCTGTACGTGACGGCCGGGCCGGCTGGGGTGGTTGGGACGGCTGGTCTCGACGGGCCGTCGATGTCGCCCGACTTGCTGGTGGAGATCGACGTCTGGCCCAGGCCGGGAACAGCAGACGCCAGCAGACAAATCACGAGTGTCAAGCAAACAACCGTCGGCTGTCGCAATGTACTCACAATGCCCTCTCTTTCCTTCTGCAAGATCATCCGACCCCCAAGGGATACGACTTCTTCATCGCAGGTTCGTCCGCGATGTTCCGTCCCGTGGAATTATGGCGGCAGCGAAGACCGGGATCAAGCGGAAAGTGACACCCGCAAGCGGACAAACCACCGGATCGGCGGACCGGAGAATCATGGCTTGCCAAGTCCTGCTCAGAGGGGTATCATCTCCGCCCGACAAGGTTCGCTTTGCCTGGGGTTGTGTGCGCAGCGATTCGGTGGAAGTGTCCAGTGGACGGATGCGTCTACAAAGGAGATGGTCATGCTATACTACGACTGGCAGTTTGCCGAGCGGATACAGTGCAGCGTTGAGGAGAAGAGAGAGTGCTTCGACCTGATTCTCCAGCTCAGGAAGTACGCGTCCGTCATCCGGAAGGAAGGCTTCCTGGCCCTGGAGGAGGAGCTCAAGCGCGTTGACGACGAGTTCCTGGCGATCAGCATTCAGATGGGGATCGACGGGGTGAACCCCGAGCTGTTCCGCGAGATCCAGGAGCGCCGCATCCTCGTGGACAACTGCAAGGGCAAGGAACTGCTCAAGCGGGTCATCATCACCGAAGCGATGGCCTCCATCCTCAGCCAGGATACCTTCATGACCTTCCAGTACAAACTCCTTTCCTACCTCGGGCAGCAAGGGTACAAGTGGGCCAAGGAACAGAAGCTGGACCTGATTGGCAAGGGCCCGTGAAAACCTGTTTCATGGATTGGAGCGGACTCCTGGGCTCGAAGTCCCGACACGGTCCAGGTCGATTCCGATCTCTTCGAACTGCGCCGCGGCGTTGAGGAAGTGGGCCGTGATCCAGAAGACGGTCCAGTGTTCCGCGTAGCCGCCGCGAGCCCGCGACGTGTCGGACATGTCGCCCGACTGGATGAAGTTGGTGTGCTGCATCTGCTCGCCCTGGCTGCCGTAGGGGTCGATGATCTGCCCGCAACTGCGATACATGACCGCAGCGAGTCGTTTCAGGTCGTCGCGATGCAGGTATTCGCCCATCCGCCAGATCTCCGGCGTGAACATCACGCCGAAGACGTCGAGGTGCTGGTTCTGCGCCGAGACGATGGTCCAGCCTCGCGTCTTGAAGCCGTGGTCGCGGAGCCGGCCCGGCGGCATGTCGATGTCCCACAGCACAGTATAGGTGAGCGTCACGTCCATCGCGTGCTCGGCCCACTCCAGATAGCGAGGCTCTTTCGTCAGCTCGTAGACCGCCAGGAACGCCTGGAACGCGGCCCACGCGCCCTCCTTGTCCTCGCACTGGGCGTCGAGCGTGCCGCCCCAGTAGGGTTCGGTCATGTCGAGGTGCCGCCTGGCGTAGTGGTCGGCAGCCTTGATCGCGGCCCGCTTGAAGTCCTCGTTGCCGAACAGGCCGTAGCCCTTGCACAGCGGCGAGACGAAGAACCCTTCGTTGGTCGAGCCGGGACGCCAGTCGTCCCGCAGGATGCGCTGAGCGTGGACCTCGCACGCCTTCCGCAGAAATGCCTCCCAGGGTTTCGTATCGATGCCACCCTGCTTGTGCGCGATCAGGATGGCCCGGGCGAAGTTCTCCATCGCCTGTCCCTGCGAAACCGCGTTCTGCTCCGACCAGTTGCCCGAGCCGGCCGAATAGCGAAGCAGGAAGCCGTTTTCGTTGAAAGGCGCGGTCGCCAGCAGGTTCAGCGAGCGAACGGCCATGTCGCGCGACTTCGGATCGTCCAGCCGTTTCGCAAGGACCAGCAGCGCATAGCCCGGCGCCGCGGCCTGCCCGCACCAGCCCATCACGTACTCCGATCCGTCGCCGGGGAACATGTGAAAGCCCGGGTCCTTTGGCCGATCGCGAAAACGCGAGCAGGCAAAACGGTACTTGTCGCGGACGATCTGATCGAGCGTCGGCAAGTCCTCCAGGTCCCCCGCCGGGTTCAAATCCATCGCCGTGCTCAGCGGCGTGCGGAAGCCCGAGCCTTGCTTCGCGACCGGATAGGCTTCGAGGAAGAAGGTCTTCTCGACAATCGTCCCCGCCCGCAGGTTGATCCACGTGTCGGGATAGTCGATGAACCTGCCCTGGAAGGCCTTCACCACGCTGTGCCTGCCGTTCGAGGCGCACGGGCCGGACAGCGAAACGAACTCGCACGACTCGTCGTGTGCGACCAGGCCCAGCGACCACCATTGATCTCGCCGATTCGCGTCGATCAGCATCGAGGGGATCGTGTGCATGGCGGCGCCGCGCCACGCGCCGCTCTCGCTCCATTCGATGCTGGCGAAGGGCGCTGCGTAGCGGTGTTCCTCGTAGATCGACTCCTCGCCAGGCTTGCCCGTATGCACGGCCACCGCGCCGGCGCCGGTGCGGGCGCCCATGGGATTGCCGTAATAGCAGATGCCGGGCAGCAGGGGCATGGCGTTCTTCGCCCCCGGCGCCAGCCAGCGAACCGACAGCGTGCATTGCGACAACGGCTCCTTCCCGGTCCATGTGAATCGTCGAACGCCACGAACGAGCCTGCCCTCGACGCGATAGGAATCTCGCAGTTGGAGCTTGCCCTGTGGCAGCTCGATCGCGCCGGTCACGACCGTCCAATCGCCGACTGTTTGAACCTCGCGGACCTGGGCGTGACGCCAGCCGTCGGGCCAACCATCCTTCCACGCGGTCGCCACCGACCAAAGTCCCTCGTCGGGCGACTGGAACAGCATGCGGTCCCCCGACCACACCTCAACGCGCCGCTCGGGGCCATCGCCCACGCGCACGGCGGGCGCAGGCTCCGCGCCAACTGCCACGTTGCGGAAGCACCCGAACATCGCCAACACAACGAGAGCAACCCACTTCACCGAAACGTTCTCTTTCATCGATGTATCCTCTTGGTCCACGTCCCATGGAGACCGATTCGCGATTCGTTCTCCGGCCCGCAGAATATACCCAATGACCCTGGATGAGTTCAAACCAAATGCAGACAGCAACTGCCGTCGTGTGCGACTGCGTCTTGTCAGCCGACAGCTTCGCTTGTCGTCCTGAGCGATAGCGAAGGACCTGGCCTGCGAAGGGAACAGACGCACGTCATGACGCCCATGCCAGATGCTTCACTTCGTTCAGCATGACAAGAGCGAGTCTACAGCCCCCCACAAAACCGTCGCACATCCGCCGCCTGCCTTGCCTCTGCGGAGGAAGAACGTTACCATGCTGGGCTTTGTTGCGCCCTTCCAGCCCTGCGTTCCCCGGCGGACGGGAACGCAGGAACAGACAGTGAGAACGCGTCCAGAATCGAGAATCGCCGTCCCCTTGGAGGACGGGTTCATAGTAGCGGTTCCCGCCGAACCTACAACCGGAGCAATGAATGCAATTCCTGGCCCCCTATTTTGAAGCGATGATGATGATCTGCTTCGGCGTATCCTGGCCCGTCGCCATCGCCAAGACCCTGCGAACGCGAAACGTCGCGGGCATGAGCCTGTTCTTCCTGGTCGTCGTCGAGATGGGCTACCTCGCAGGCATCCTCTCCAAGCTCCTGGGCCGGCTCGACTGGGTCGTCGCGCTATACGTTTTGAATTTCATCTTCGTCGGCACCGAGATCGCGCTCTACCTCCGCTACAGCAAACGCGAGCGCCCTGAGCGGAGCATCTGAGGATGTTGGACCGCCAGCCACCTGAAACTCCTGTGGATGACTCTCGGCGGCTTCTCATGCCTCTACCTCTAGCCTACGGGCTGCCCGTCGAGGTCCTCGAATTGCCCCTGGTCTACTGGAGGCGCAATCCGACAATAGAGGCTCTCCGTCACGTTTTCCTGCCCTTCAGTCTCTCCTCAACATCTGCGTTGAAGAAAATGCAGGTACTCATGATATCGATGAATTGCTTTAACGTGATATCCAGTGTGGC
Organism: Phycisphaerae bacterium; assembly: GCA_017993835.1. Taxonomy (GTDB): domain Bacteria; phylum Planctomycetota; class Phycisphaerae; order Sedimentisphaerales; family Anaerobacaceae; genus PLanc-01. Next base: position 16,600 of record JAGOLX010000045.1, on the reverse strand, counting down.
CCCAATGGCAAATTCGATTGTGAATTCCTCGGCACCCAACATAAGAGCTGCATTCTCTGGTCCGGGCTTGCCAATCTCGGCAGGGACTTCTTCATCGCCTCTCTTGAAGAAGAGTTTGAATCTGTTGCCAACAATCACCAACCTATCATTCTGATCGTTATTGCAGTCTTTTTCCGCAACCCTGCCATTCCTGTGAACCAAGCAGTTCCTTGCGTTATTCATTGTCTCCAACTGCTTCTCGTAGGACAAGGTGCCTCCTAATTCAGCGTGCACCGCGTGCAGCAGATCCGGATAATTGAACTTGTTGGCCTTGACCCTCAGCAGGGGTTCGACTCTCGCGATATCCAAAGAGGGATTGCTCAGTAATTGGTTCTCTATAGCCTTAAATACAAACAGCCTCTCCAGGGTTATCCTGATGCACTTGTGGATATCTTCAAACCCATTTACCAATATCCATTGCTTGAATAGCTCCTTTGTTTGGCTCAAGCCCAAAGATCGGTTGCCTAATAGCAGTTGAATTTGTACGAGCTGAAGTTCCTCATTTGAGGGGTCTGGAAACTTCTCGAGTTTCTCAACGAGCCTTAGTCCCAGAAGCACATTGTTGTGACAATTGGCCAACAACTGCTTGAAGGGCATGATAACATACTCTGGATTCAGTATACCCATTATCCACTACCTAAGAGTCATTGCCCTGTTCACCCGCTTCTCAGTGGGCTCGACAGATAATTCTTCTTCAGTGTTCTGCCTGAGGCATTATCGCCGGGACGAAGGCGGAGGGCAAGGGGGCTTCTTCGGACGAGAGAGTGCCTTTGACGCATTACGGGGTACCGGCGGGACTGTCAGAGACTGGCCCGAGTTGCGGGCCTCTCCGCTGGCACCCTGCAAAGCGATAAACGCTCTTGGTTCCGGGACTTCGAGGGCCAGCCCTTGTTTTAAGCTTCTGCGTGTTCTATGCTGGGGTTCGTTGCGAACTCTGTCCGCATGGGCTCCAAGCCCATCCTACGCGCTACGTGCTTCCGTCCGCGTTTATCTGGGTTGATCGGTGGACAAATGGCGTTCGAGGGGATTGGGCGAATGGTAATTCGCCCCTACGAGGCCGCTTTGCGCGCCTCCGCGACCTCTGCGGTTTCTCTTTTTCATCATGCGGGACGCGCTTGGGGCCGTGCCTGAGGGAGACGCATGCGTCGCCCCTACGAGTTGCCTTTCCTCGTGATCCGTCCTTGGTCGGCCGCCTTTTGTTTCAACTCACTTCGCGCAGCGAGATCTGGCCATTTGCTGCGATCGTCACCGGCAGAATGGCAGGCTTCTCGTTCACCGGGCCGTTGAAGATCGTGGACCACCACTGGCCCGACTTGTCCTTGAAGAACATGTTGTGCCCGCCGTTCGGAATGGCCGGATAGCGGGCGCTGTACGGGCCGTAGATATTCTTCGATGTCGCGGCCCAGCAGGTGTACTTGCCGTCCCAATGGTCGGAGGCGGTCAGCACGTACGTGTCGCCGATCTTCAGGAGGAACACGCCTTCGTAGCCGATGTGGTCGAACGAGTTCGGGCCGTGGATCTTCGCGCACAGGTCCGAATGGTGCGTCGGATCGGGGTCCGGCACAGCGATCTGGAGCTTGCGCCCCGGCTCGGCGGGCCCGCTCAGGTCGGGCTTCATTTTGCGGATCTTGCCGCAATGCCAGACGAAGTAGACCGTGCCGTCGCTGTCCTCGAAGAGCGACGCGTCGATCTCGTCGCCCAGTCGCTCGTCGGGCGAGACGTCGACGTACGGCCCCTCGGCCTTGCCGGTCGTGCTCCACAGGAGCCCAGAGCCGGAGTCCTTGAACTCGCCCGTGTAGGTCGGCATACTGTACGTCAGCCAGAACGTGCCCTTCTTGTAGTGGACTTCCGGCGCCCAGAGCGGGCAACCCTTGGCCTTGTAGTTCTGGTGCCAGGGGCTGTCGCCGTAGCGCCACTCGAAGTCCAGCTTCTCCCACTGGACCAGGTCCTTCGACCTCCACAGGCGGATGCAGTTCTGGCCCGATGTCGTGCCGGTGAGGTAATAGTTGCCGTCGGCGGCCAGGCAGATCGACGGATCGCGGACGTACTCGTCGAACAGCAGCCGGACGGCCTGGTCCAAATTCTTCATGGACGGTGACATCGTCAGCGCAGGCGCTGCCCCGCCGGCCGACTCGGCCGCAAAGGAACTCGGACCCAACCCGGCCGCCGCCAGGGCGGCCCCGCAACCGGCTTTCAACACTTCGCGTCGATTCATCGCGTTAGCTTTCATCATGTAGACTTGTGGAACGAACGGAGCGGACAACAATCACAGCACCGGACCCGACGGAGGACCCAGACCGCCGCGCCAGGTTCACTCCGGCTGGAAGGAGGGTACCTTGCGATTCCCGACGTGTCAATGAGGGGGCCGCGACGCACCGAGTGTTCGGGTGAATGACCGTTCTGCTGTCTCCTGTGGGGCGACGAACCATGGGCTGGACGCTGTCATTCCTGCGAACGCAGGAATCCATATCCTGGGACATCCGCCATCCCATGACTTCTGGATTCCCGCCTGCGCGGGAATGACAGAGTCAGCACAATACCTTGCCATATGCGAGGATCCCGCCCAACAGAAAGGTCAGTCCCACCCGCGGATGTCCCCCGCGTCACCGTCACCGCCGCGTCCCCTGTGAAGTCCCCCATCTCAATCCGCGCAAGTGCCAGGGTCGTATCAATAGTCCTTGAACCGCCGCATCCACTTGGGCCAGTCCTCGGGCTGGACGCCGCCGGCCTGGGTCCACTTCCCGGCCATATCGAACTCGGAATACCACTTCAATGTCCAGATCTCTTTCAGTCCGACGGGACGCAGCGACCAGTCCAGGAAGAGCATGTTGATTCGCGCACTGTGGCGATTGACGCATACCATCTTCATGGTCGACCAGCTACCGTCTACGGTTGAACAGTCGCCTTCGTACTCCGGCGGGGGATCGTCAGGGAACGGCCAGACGCCGGGGAGGCCGCAGTCAAAGAGCAGGGGGATGCGCCCCCACCCCTTCACACGATCGTAGTTGCTCTCCGCGGGATCAAACCTCCCCCCTGCGGTAAAAGTGTTGTGTCCATAGCCGCCGCTCGCACCGGCGCGCCACATGGTCTGCTGGATGTTCACCACCTCTGTGCTGGTCGATGGGCGAGGGGCCGTCGGACAGGTGAGCATCTCGTTCGAGTCGGCGAGATGCGACTGCAGGTGAGCGAACGGACCATACGTTCCCACCCACATCTTGCCCTCGTTCTCGGCGACGTAAGCGGAATAGGCAAGACCCCACTGTCGCAGGTTGGCCTGGCATACCACAGCCCTCGCGTGCTTGCGAGCTCGCGACAGGGCCGGCAGCAGCACCGCCATCAGCAGCACGAGAATAGAGATCACCACCAGCAGCTCGATCAGCGTAAAGGCGCCGCGATTGATGATGGATAATGGATGATGGATGATTGGGCGGACATGCGGGCCGCTGCGCCTCGCGTAGAACATCCTCCCCGGCAGTGCCCTGCCCCTTCCCCTCGCGGCACCTGTTCTTCTTTCACCCATAGTGCCCTTCCTCGAACCGACCGTATTATACCATATCGATGGCAGAATAACAGCCCTTTCCGGGCGCGAACGCCCTCCGTCCGCATGGCCGCACCCATCCTATACAAAGGTGAACGAAGACGTAGAATGTGACGCAAGAAAGCACCAGCAAGGCGAAGGAAATGAGGAGACTTGTCGCGAGACAAACGACATACCGTCAGGCGTAGGGTGGGCTGTGCCCACCATTCTCAGCTGCGACTCCTGGTTCCAGAGGCGCCCCTTCCCGCCGCTCCGGTCCATGTCCCTGCAACTGAGTCTCTCCGGCGGCGTCCTGCGCCCTGATGCCAAGATCCTGCCTCGCTCGGCAAATGACCGGCAGTCGCTGCGGCAGCACCGTGTATACGAGCTGGTGGAAAGGAGTGGGATGCACTTCGCCATCGTTGCACAGCCGGGAGGCGGAACTGAGCGAGACGGAAAGGGTTCGGGTCTGAAACCGAATGACCCTCTTGTGGCGTTCCAAGGCCTTCCCGTAAACCAGCGGGATCAGGTGCAGCGCCTCCCATTTGCTGGCCATCTCGATGAGCAGGCAGTCGAAGACGCCATCGTTGAACCGCGCGCCGGGCAACATCGTCAGCCCGCCGAAACGGGGCGCATTGCCGACGAGGAGCACGGCGTACGTGCCGCGAAAGACCGCGCTGTCCGTGCGGATGTCCATTTGCCAGCCCGACGCCATCTCCCGGATCACGCTCAGGGCCGGCAGCGTGTATCGCAGCGACCCGCCAAGGCGTCTCATCTGCATGCTCCGCGCCGCAATCTCGGCAAAATAGCCGAGACACGAGGCCGAGCAGAAGTACTGCGAGCCAACCCGACCGATATCGACGCCTCGGACCGTCCCGCACGTGACGGTCTGACACGCCTGGGCAAGACCCTGCGGAATCCCGAGGCTCTTGGAGAAATCATTCGACGATCCCAAAGGGATGATGCCGATCCGAGGCACGTGGCTGCACCCGGAAGCGAAGAGTCCGTTGACGACCTCATTGATCGTGCCGTCGCCGCCCACGACGACGACGGTGTCTGCGTGGTCCGCCGCGGCTGCTGCCGCCAGCTCACCCGCGTGTTGAGGGCCTTGGCTGGTCGTCAGGCAAAAGGGAAAACCCTGCCTGCGGAGCAGGTCGGTGATCTTCCGCAGCCTCGATCCGCACCGCCCCCAGTTGGCTCTCTCATTGACGATCACGATGTTCGTGGACATGGATCCCAGAGACGATCTCCTACTGCAAGGTTTTGGGTGCCCAGTCTACGGCAGTTCTCCCTTCGGTGCAATGGTGACCTCGCCACCTGGTTTCCACGTTTCCATGTTGAGGGCTGGCTCTCTCTTCCCGGTTTGGGGTCCCCGCTCCGTCCTACCGTTCTGGTCACGCGAAGCCGAAGCCAGCGCCGGACCCGGACGCCGAATAGCTCCTGGTTCAAGATGCACCCCGTCAGCCTCCAATTGCGGCCTGGGGAAGTGCCATTCCGGGCCGATCCTCACAGTTCCCCGGCGGAAAGAAAGGGACACAAGAATCCGCGTCAGCGGTAACGCGGGCCATGCCCACCGTCGTGGTCGCCAGAAATCGAAACCGCCGAGGGATCACGGACAATCTCTGATTCCTCATTCCGGATGCGACCCTCCGATTCCCCGGGAGTGTCTTGCACTTGAATTCCGCGCGGAAACGGTGGTACATTTGTAGATCAGGTGACCGGCGCCATTGCCGGACAGAAGTCACATGGGAAATGTCGGTTTAGGACGATACCAGCATGACGGTTCTCTGTAATCGCTCGCGTGCAGGTTTCCGAGCAGCAGCCACCGCCTTCGTTCCGTTGATTCTGCTGTGGGGCAGCGACTGTGCCGCGATGTTATACAAGCCATCCGTGGGACGATTCAAGGACGGCTTCGCGCTCTGGCACCAGGATCAGTTCTATCTCTTCAGCATGTACAAGACAGGCGGTGACGATAACAACTTCCGCAATGTCTGGCTGGCGACCTCAAAGGACGGCGTGCATTGGAAGGATGGCGGGCCGGTGATCCAGGACGCTCCTTTCAACATCTGGGCCATGGCCGTGCATCGGGTTGGCGACCGGTTCATCATGAACCACGGCAGCTTCACTAAGCCGGGCGTACAGAACGTCATCCGGTTTTGGGAGTCCAAAGATCTCGTTCATTGGACGTTCATGGGAAACCAGGCGGATCTGCTGCCCGACACCCGTTGGTATCCTGCCGACAGTCGCCTGGATTGCATGAGTGTCGTGCCGGTTGTCGAAGGCGACAAAACCCGCTACTACGGTTACGCCACCGGGCCCGGCGGATTTCTCGAGTCGGACGATGGCATTCGTTGGTCCGGCAAGCCGCCGCTGACAATCGACTGGGGCGTCTTTCCACCCCCACCCACACCGAAGGACGAAGGCATCCTGGAAATCGGCGGCTGCCATCAGATCGGCGACCGGTTCTACCTGGTCGGGGGATGGTTCAACTACATGGGCCACACGGGCTACGGCGTCTTCACGCTCGTGGCCCGGTCTCCCGGCGGGCCCTTCATCGCCGATTCAGGCGCATTCCGGCTTTGCGGCAATTCAACCCGCTGGGTCTCCTTGTGGGCTCGATTCTGCCCCGTGAAGGAGGAACTGCTCGTAAACAGTTACATGTACAGCGGCTACTCCTACGAGTCCGGCGAGACCTGGCTGCCGCCGTTGAAGAAAGCGATCGTCGATCCCCAAGGCCACCTCCGGCTTGGATACTGGAAAGGCAACGATGCGATTCATGGCGCATTTACCGACATCGATCTCTCGAAATGCACAAGAGTCTATCCCAGCGACGAGAATGGCAATTGCCGTATGATCGCAAACGGCAGTCGTCTTGAGCTTCAGGCACAGCCGGAACAGAACTCCCTCCTTCGGCTCACTGTGCCGAGAACGGTTGCGGTTCTCGAGGACAGGGTCAATTGCAGCCAAGGCATCGTCGTCGAAGGAACGATCCGAGCCACTTGCCGCGACCGCCGGCTCGTGGCTCCCACGGCCGGTTTCTATCTGGAAGAGAAGAACGGCGAGGGAACCGCGATTCTGCTGCAAAGCCAGGGCCAAACGGAGATCGGAAGACTCATCCTTGGCGACGGCGGAGCGTTCCGCTCCGAGGATGTGATCGGCCCAGGCTGCGCCGCGCCGGCCGGCGTCGTTCCCCACCGGAATCACAATTTCCGCCTGTTCGTCCGCAAGAACATGTTCGAACTCTACCTGGATGACCTGCTTGTGCAGACGTTCAACACAACGCATGATCCCAACACAGCCGGCCGCATTCCGCAACGCATCGGATTCATCGCCGAAAACGGGCAAGCCATATTAGAAAACGTCAAGATCGCGCCCATGACGCTGGGTGATTAGACAGAACTCATGAATCCACGGCGCCGGGTCGGGGGACTTGGCCTGCAGGCATTCGCAGGCTGCGCCGAGGGGCGGGAAATTACCGGGCTGGCCCTCATTTGGCCTTCGTTGTCGCTAGAAACCGAAACCACCGAGGGATCAGGGACAACCTCTAATTCCTAAATCCGGATGTGACCCCCTGATTCCCCCTGGCCCGCCTGCGCGAACCATCCGGATTCGCTCGGCCGGATGCAACGGACGCCTCCCCGCGGGATCTGCTGGAACTACCGACCCAGGCCCGAGAAACCTGAAGGCGACGTCAGGCAGATCGCGCTGGGCGACGGGTACTATGCCTACGTGGACGACGCGGACTATGAGTGGTTAAGCCGGTGGAAATGGCACATGCAAGGCGGATATGCCATCCGGTACGAGAAGAAGAAGCTGATCTTCATGCACCGCCAGATCATGCAACCGCCCCCGGGCAGGATCGTCGACCACAAGAACCGCAACAGGCTCGACAACACCCGGGCCAATCTCCGCATCTGCACGCATCAGGAGAACACGCAGAATGCCGCCAAGATCCAGGGCACCTACTCCCGGTTCAAAGGCGTCAGCTACCGTAAGGAACGCGAGAAGTACTTCGCCCAGATCTACTGCAACAACGAGCAGTTCTATCTCGGGCTCTTCGAGAAAGAGGTCGATGCGGCCCGGGCCTACGACCGCAACGTGGTCGAGCTGTTCGGCGAGTTCGCCCGCGTGAACTTCCCCGAGGAGTGGTCAGCCGAGCGGAGGGCCCAGGTCTACGCCCACCGCCGTGCAGGAGACGTGCCGCACGAAAGAAAAGGCAGGAAGGCGAAGAAGAAGAGGAGACCTGCCGCGAAGCGAACGACGCGCCGTTCGCCGCAGAGGGCACAACGAACCCCGGCGGAAAGAAGGGGACGCAAGAATCCGCGTCAAGCGTAGGGTGGGCTGTGCCCACCGTCATTGTCGCCGGAAATCGAAACCGGCGATGTGTCAGCGATAATCTCTAATTCCCAGATGCGACCCCATGATTCCCATGGTTCCCCCATCGCCGTCGATCATTTCCCTTTTTGCGTAGTCCGGGGTCCTACGGATTGTTCAGCGAATCGGGTTGCGTTCCTGGGCGTGCGATGGGAGAATGCGGCGACGCAAACCCTTTTGGGAAGGCTTGGAAATGAAGCTACAGGAATTCGTGAATGAGAGTCTGAGGGAAATCATAGCCGGTGTCAAGGAGGCGCAGGAGTACGCGAAAGACAACAACGCGACTGTCAACGCATCACCACCGACGCTGCGCCCGCCTATCAAGGAAGTGGAATTCGATGTCGCCGTGACCTCAATCGAAGGATCACAAGCCCAAGCAGGTGCAGGCATCTTTGTGGCTGGACTGGGTCTCGGAGCCAAAGGTAAGATGGATACCTCGAATAGTTCGGCCACCCGCATCAGGTTCAGCGTCCCGGTGTGTCTTCCGCATCAAAGATGATGACTCCCGTTGGCGGTCATGGCAGGCTTCGCGCGGACGCGTCTGCTGCGTGGTTCATGTTCAACGGTTAGGAGACTGTCTGCATGATGAAAGAAAAACTGCTTCAACGAGTGGATCAGTTGATCGAAGAAGGCAAAGCGGTACTGTGTACTTGTCCCCGCTATGATGACGACGGAAGTGGAAACGCCATGACAGACTGGTCGCCAGGGGGGCATAGTAGTGCGTCTACTCACCAGTCAAGTGGCCTAAGACAGGGGGTCCACGGAAAGATGCAAGAGTTCAGGGCTGCTTCCTTGTCCTTCATAGGAAACGTGTATGGCGAGAAGCATTCCCATTTCACAGAGTTCCGCAGGACCGCAGGTGGTCCCTATCCTGAAGATGTGGAATGTGGCTTGGGAATACTGACGGCGATCCGGGGGGAAATCGCGGGGGACTGGCTGTTCACGATCAAGGGTCTGGTAACGGCAGAGGTCTTTACCGACTATGTGGAAATGGCCGAGTACCTCCTGCATGAACAATTCAAGGACGCAGCAGCCGTCATAGCAGGGAGCACGTTGGAGGAGCATCTACGCCAGTTGTGCAGGAAGAACGGAATCCCGGTTGCCAGGGACAAGGACGGGAAGGACGTTCCCCTGAAAGCGGACCAATTGAACGCCGACCTCACGAAAGCGGGGGTCTACACGACGCTCGACCAGAAGCTTGTTACGGCGTGGCTCGGTCTTCGGAACAAGGCCGCACATGGGGATTACGGAGAGTATAACCCGGAGCAGGTGAAGGGGATGATCACAGGCATCACTGAGTTCATGGCAAGGGTGGCAGTGTAATGGGGGAAAGCTGAGGGTCACACCTACAGATTTCACATTCTTCTTCTCACGTCCATCGCCTCTTGTGCGGCGATCTCCAATTCCCACGTCGTCGCCCTCATCTCGGTCTCTCCACGTCCAGACGACCGGACTCGTGCACCATCGCGTTCATCAGAGGTTCATTCCGCAGTGTCTTCCTGAGCGTATTATAGAGAACAGGGCAAAGGTGACAAGGAAAAAATGGAAAGAACGTGAAGCGGGTGCGGCGGGACGCCGCGTTAGAGCGTGGAAGCGTAGAAGTGTTGGCGCGTGTGGTGGAGCGATGCCTCGTGCGTCAGAAGGATGGATTCCCGCTTCCGCGGGAATGACAACCGCGGGCGAGGGACAGTCCTTCGCGAATCTGGCGGAATTCCTCGTCACGACCCTGTCATTCCTGCGCGAAGCAGGAATCCAGGAACCGTGGGACTGGGCGCGACCTAATGAATGGATTCCCGCTTTTGCGCGAATGACAGGAAGGGCGGCGCGTGATGTGTTTCTTCGTGTCGCGTCGTGCCCTTCGTGGTTTCACGAAGGGGACAAGCTACGCCGTCCATCTGAAAATGGTGGACAAACGTCGCGGACACCGTTTGGAGTTCCGCCTTCAGGCGGGTGAAGACCGCGTAAACGCGGAACTCCGAACAGGCCATACGCCGATGGGCTGACCACCGAATTAGCGTGGACGGCGTACCACCGCTGCCGCTTTCCTCCGCGGCCTCGGCGACCTCTGCGGTTGGATGTCCTCGTTACGAACCGAAAAGAGAATGCCTCACGGCGTCGCCACGAACCAGCTCGTCTTTCTCCCACCTGCCCTGGATTCTGAGGTTCCTTCTTCTCGGTGTCCTCTGTGTCTCTGTGGTGAAGAACTACACGTTTCGGCCGAGGGCCTGGAACATGGCGAGCAGGTTCTCCGTAGGCGTGTTGCACTGGATATTGTGGATCGTGTTGAAGACGTAGCCGTTCTTGGCGCCGAGGATCTTGACCCGCTCGGCGACCTGGGCTCGGACCTCCTCCGGCGTGCCGAAGGGGAGGGTCTGCTGGGTATCGACGCCGCCACCCCAGAAGACGATCCGGTCGCCGTACTTGTCGACGAGGTGCTTGGGGTCCATGCCCCGGGCGGAGGTCTGGACGGGGTTCAGGACGTCGTAGCCCGCGGCGATGAAGCCCTCGATCAAGGGCTCGCACCCGCCGCAACAATGCTTGAGCGTCTTCCATTTCGTGTGGGCGTGGACCCAGTCGTTGACCTTCTTGGCATGGGGCAGGTACAGTTCCCGATAGGTGTCCGGCGAGCAGAACAGGCTGTTCTGCGAGGCCAGGTCAGTCCCGTCCATGAAGACGACGTGGACCTTGTCGCCGACCGCCTGGTGGATTCGCTTGAGGTTCTCGATGGCGATCTCGGCCTGTCGGGCGAAGACCTCGCGGATGTAGTCCCGGCGGATCAGCGTGCTGACGTACCATTCCTCGATGTCGCGGATGCCCTTGGGATTCTTCATCCAGGGGCCTGGGACGAGGGCGATGTCGCCGAACGCGGCGCCGGGGAAACCCGCGGCGATTGCCAGGTCGGTGTTGTCGTACAGGTCGGTCGCCCGCTGCTCGTAGTGTCGCAGGTCGTCCTCGCTGATAGGCTGGAATTCTTCGAGATTATCGGCCGGATTGAGCTTGGCGTCGTCGATGGGTGGCTGGCGGATGATCGAATCGAAGTAGTACCCTCCTTGGGGCATCTTGGCGGATGGCCTGGCCGACCGGTCGCCCTCGGGGTACATCAGGATCGAGCCGTCGGGCTCGGGATCGGTATTGAACTGGGCGGGGACCAGGACGTCGGTACCGTCGAAGGTCCGCCAGGGTTTCCAGCCGGCATTCTCGAAGCCGAACATGTTCTTGCGGTTCGGCAGGTTGACGACGTCGATGCCCAGGACCTTGCGGAGGTCGGGTGCGATTTCTCCGAGCATCTGGTAGGGCTCGCAGACCTTGACGCGATCTCCCGGCTTGTCGAGGCCGAGGGCGAGGCGCAATCTGGCGACCACGCTGACTTGTGCGCCGGAGCAGGCGGTTCCGCCGAGATCGACGGGGACGCGGTCGGTCGGCTGGTGGTTCAGGGCGCGAAGGACTCGTTCGCGTCCGGTCATTGGTGTCGGCGATGATTGGATCGTCATGACTTGCTCCTGAAAGCTCGAAAGCATCCCTTTCCAAGGGCTCCGCCCGACCCGGCCGGACCCGCCGGTGGGGATTGTAACTCGTTGTCCGGACAGAGGAAATGCCATTTTCGTCGAATCCGGGCTGCCGGAACGGGCAAAATCCTATGCCAGTCTTGACATCCGCGGGCGAGGCGGCTATAATTAACCCTATGGTGGGGCAGGTTTTGCGCCGCCCGAGTGAACGAGTCCATGGTTGGAAAAAAGGGGAATGATGAAAAGCGTGACGACTGTAGAGAATAGGAAGGAACGACGCAGGGGTCGGGGTTTCCGTGTTCTTGCCCTGGCGGCCGCCGCCTACATCTCGGTATTGCTGCTGGCGGGCTGTAGCCTGAGGCATCCGGGTGAGACCAGAGCGGAAGTCGACCGTCGGCACAGTCGGGTTCTGCGCATCAACAATGAACTGCTGTTATCCGACCTCGACAGGGTGTTGGGTCTGGATCGGCCCAGCAAACTGACAGACAGAAGACTCCCGTAGTCACCGTATCGAGAATCCGCATTCCGCAGTCCGGAGCAGATTCACGGGACGGCCTACCCCAGGGAAGGGATCTGCATCCGTGTACACCATCTTCGATTACGTCAACCGCGTCGCACACTACGACTGGTGGGTTGTCGCAGTCGAGCTGCTCGCGATCGGCCTGGTCATTTGGTGGGTGGTCGATTTTCTGGAGGGCACCCGCGGGGAGAGGCTCTTTCGCGGGGTGATTTTCATCCTGGTCTCGGGGGTGCTGATCCTGAATCTCGTCGTGGAGCGATTGCCGTTCGACCGTCTGCAACTGCTGTACCGAGGGTTCCTGCTGGCAGTGTTGATCGTGGCCGTGGCGGCGTTCCAGCCGGAGATTCGCAGGGTGCTCATCCAGATCGGGCAGCCGCGGATCTGGGCGGGCGCCTCCCACCAACTGTCGCGAACCATCGAAGAGCTGGTCACGGCGGTCACCGAGCTGTCCGCGGCCCGGATCGGCGCAATCATCGTCATCGAACGGCAGGTCGCGTTGGGCGAGTTCATCGAGACGGGCGTGCCCCTGGATGCCCGCGTCACCTCCGACCTGCTCAAGACCATCTTCTATCCCGGCACCGCCCTGCACGACATGGGCGTCGTCATTCGGGGGGACCGGATCGTCGCGGCCAGCGTCCAGTTGCCGCTGGCGGAGGCCGGCAGCATCGCCGGCGTCGAGCTGGGGTCTCGCCACCGGGCGGCGGTCGGCATCACCGCGGGGTCGGACGCCATGTGCCTGGTCGTGAGCGAGGAAACGGGCGCGATCTCCATCGCCCGCGACGGCAAACTGATGCGCAACGTGACGGAATCCCAGGTCCGTTCCCATTTGGCAGGCGTCGCGACGGCAGATCACGTCCCTCTGGTGGGACGGCTGCTCCGACGTCGTACGGAATAGGTCCATGATCGACAGGCTCAAACCGGGCAAAATACTGATTGTCGTGTTCCTGACGGTCCTGATCTGGGTATGGGCTGATTTAGCCCAAGAGGACGAGCTGACTCTGTCCGACGTCCGAATCGAGGTGGCCAAGTCGACGGACCCGAGTCTCTGGGTGAATTTCGTGGCGGAGGGCGCGGACCCGAACCTGCGGACGTCCGTCGTTCTCGGGGAGGTCGTTCTGAAAGGGCCGGCCGCCCGAGTCACGGAAGTGAGCCGGCGCAAGAACAGGGGGGACCTGGACCTGAACCTTTTCCTCGTTCCGGAACAGGAAGGGCTCAGCGAAACAGAGGCCCATTCCCTCAACGTGCTGGACTTCCTGCGGAAGAACAACGAAATCCGCAAGCTCGGCTTGACGGTCGAGAGCTGCGTGCCGCAGCGGCTGAGCCTCGTGACCTACCATCTCGTCGAGCAGGATGTCACCGTGGAATGCGTGGGCATCGACGCATCCCTCCAGGTCACTCTCAATCCGTCGTCCGTGCCGGCCTATGTCCCGCCCGGCAAGACTCTCCACGCCAGGATCCAACTGACGCCTGCAGAGCAGAACCTGGCGAAGGCCGGCCCGATCGACAAGACGCCGTACATCGAACTGGCTCCCCTCCAGCGACGGGACGTCGCCACCACGGTGAAGGTGGCGCTGTCGCCGGCCCAGAGCGTTCTGTCCGAAGACGCGATCCCCGCGACGTACGGCATCTGCTTCAGCCCGAACCTGCAAGGCAAGTTCCGCGTCGAGGTGCAGAACGAGGCCACCGAGCTGGCTTTTGTGTACATCAAGGCGACCGCGGAAGCGAGTGCGGCCTATCGAAAAGCGCCGTACCAGATGATTCTGTACATCGAGGACGCGGACCGACAGATCACCCAGTGGCCGGCGTTGCGACCATTCGTGTTCCAGTTCCCCCAGGATTACGTGCAGAGAGGCGAGATCGAAGCGAGAGACGCCCGGCCGCCCATCGCCCAGTTCAAGCTCGTCCCGATCACCGCCGAGACCGAGATCGAGTAGGATCTGTGAACTCGGCCTGCATCCTCGGCGCTGCAGACCCGCTCTCCGCCGCCGGAGGGCGCCCCAGCCGCACCGTCTCCTACGCCTGTCCCCGTTCGGCCGCGCGGTCACCGGTCGCGACGGTCCCCCGGCAGACCCAGTTCCTCAGCGTCAACGCAAGAACGCCCACGGTCATCGCGAGCACGATCACGTCGGCGATCAGCAGGCCCGCCTTCCCTGTCTGCCAGGCGGGAAGGTACTCCCGGACCAGCAGCCGAACGAGCATGGTCATCGAGGTCACGAACATGAAGATCGCCGGGATCAGCGCGAACCAATACTGGCGTCGCTTGCTCATCAGCCAGACTGTGCCGACCCACAGGGCCAGCGCCGCCAGGAGCTGATTCGCGGAGCCGAAGATCGCCCAGACCGCCTTGTACCCGTTGCTCAGGCCCAGCAGCAGCATCAGGCCGACGGCAATGCCGGAATTCACCCAGTAGAACTGGAGAAACCGCAGAAGTGCACGCCGAACGCCGCTCGTGGGGATCATCGGTCCGACCGGTTCCACACTTCGCACAGGCGGCTCGCTCACCGCCAGACCGCCGGCGCCCACCGGCTCGATCCGCTGCACCGCGCAGTCGCTCCCGCCCCCCTGGACGGCGACGGTCCCCGCCCGACGGGCGAACACGTCATACTGCGCGAAGAACGTGCCCCAACCTTCCTCGATCATGTACCGCGTCAGACGGATCGCGGTGTCCAGAGTCGTGACCAGGAAGCCCTCGAGCAGCAGCATGGCGCCCAGCGCGCCCGCCGCGACGGGCAGGCCCAATCCGAGGTGGACCATGTGCCCGACGGCCATCGCGAACGTCAGCACCGCGTTGCCGCCGCCGCCGGCGGGATAGCAGTAATGCCGGTACGTATCGAGCGGCAGCCCGCCGATCAGACAGCACACCACGCATACCGCGAGCAAGCTCTCCAGCAGCATTGCCCAGTACCCGACCCTGCGTGCCGCGCGTTCGTTCGAGAGCTGCTTGCAGGTGGTCCCGCCGGCGCAGAGGCTGTGGAACCCGCTGACGGCGCCGCAGGCGATGGTGACGAACACCACCGGCCAGCCGGGCCCCTGGACCCGGCTCGCCTCGGCCCAATTGCTCCAGGGAATCGCGGCGCCGGAGGCCGCCATGCCCCCGCGAAGCCCCGCCGCCACCAGGGCCACCAGCAGGAAGACCAGGCCCGCGTACAGGATGTGTACGTTGATGAAATCCCGGCTCTGCAGGAAGAACCAGACGGGCATGCCCGCCGCCAGGAGCACGTAGCCCGAGATCATCAGCTTCCACGTGAGCGGGGAAACCGAGACGGGCCAGCGCAAGCCGATGAGAACCGAGATCGTGCAGATCCCCAGCGCCAGGATCGAGCAGCGCCACACGGGCCATTGCCTCTTGATGTACAGGAATCCCATGAGGGGAGAGAAGGCCGTAATCACGATCACGGACATGGACGCGATGCCGCCGATCAGGGCATACGTCTCTGTCTCGCCCGTCTTCGAGTTGACGATCGACTGTTCGCGAAACAGGGTCTGGCCGGACTCCATTTTCAGATCGGGCAGCTTGACTCTCGACGTCAGCGCGGTGGCGGACAGATCCAGGAACGCCGCACAGACCAGTACGAGGATCGCCACCAGGATCACGAGCATCATGACGAACGCCGCTTGTCCGATGTAACGCCGTGCGATGACCGTCAGGTTCTTGCCGCCCTCGCGCATCGTGATGTAGGTTGCGACGAAGTCGTGTACCCCCCCGAGAAAGATGCCGCCCAGGACGATCCACAACAAGGCCGGTCCCCACCCGTAGAGGATCGCCATCACGGGCCCGATGATCGGCCCGGCCCCTGCGATCGAAGCGAAATGGTGCGCGAAGACCACGGGCGTCTTCGTCGGGACGTAGTCTCGGCCGTCGTTGATTTCGACCGCGGGCGTGGTCCGGGACTTCTCCTCCCCCATCAGCCGGGCGATGAACGGGGCATAGAGCACGCCGCCCAGGAGCAGCGCGACTCCGGCAACGAGCAGGATAAGGAGAATCGTCATTGCTGATCCTTTCCAGAGAATAAGACGGAACCGTTGCGAGCCGCCGAACGGCCGCCACCGACGACCAGGAGCCGCCACAACGCGTCCATCAGAGTCTTCCCCGAGGATCCATCGGTCCTCTTCTTCAGCAACTATGAGTATACGACACGTCTGGGACGGTCTCAACACCAAACCGCCAAGACAAACGAATCCCCCCACGCCCAGACCGTAGGGGCAACCCCCTGTGGTTGCCCTCTTGTCCCCGTGATTGCCCGCCTGTCCCCATGGTTGGTCCCCGCCGAACACAGGGGCAGGCACGGGGGCCTGCCCCTGCGGAAACCCGCCTTTCATCCGCAGATTCACGCCGATTCCGCAGATTGAAGACGAGAGAGTCCGTAGGGTGCGTACCACGCACCCTTTGTCTTCCCCCGGCACAGGCGGTGCAAGAACCCACGCCGGAAGAAGAGGGACGCAAGAATGGGCGTCAGCGGTAGGGTGGGCTCCGCCCACCGCTTGTCCAATTTCTGAAACCACGAAGAGCGCGAAGCGACCCAGCGCGGCCTCGCTGCGCTCGGCCGCAACCCAAGGGGTGAAAGGCGTTGCGCTTTGGGGTACGGTATCGCTTTTGGCAAACAGTACCGTTCCAGAGGAGCAACGCCATGGAGGCTTTTATAC
>JAGOLX010000044.1 GCA_017993835.1 Phycisphaerae bacterium | reverse complement strand
GTCGAAGATCTTGCCTCCCGGAAGGTTGGGGTCAAGGTCGATGTCGGCTGTCAGGACGAAATGCTTGTCGTAGTCTGCGGGAGTCTCGCCGAGGGCGATCAGATCGGCGGCCGTCGCGATCTGGTAGGGATCGTTCGGCTCGCCGACACCACCGGCGTACTTGCGCTGGGCGACCGCGTCGAGACTGAACACGAAGAAGTCCGCGCTGCCGGCCGGCGGAGTGGTTCCCCCGCTCAGGTACGCGAGGTTATCCTTCAAGGTCAGTGTCAGTAGAACGCTGCTGCCATCGTCGGCCTTGCCTGCGAACCGGATGGACGTATCGGACACGACCGTGCCGGTCAGGCCTGTCATATTGAACACATCGTTCAGGTCCAGGGTCCGGCTGTCGCCCGTCGCGTTGGCGTCCACCGACGCGAAAGACGCAACTCCCGCATCGGCGTCAATCGCCAATTGGAACCGCCCGTCGAGAACGTAGGTCCAGTGAACGCCCGCGAATCCGCCCGTCTGGATGACTCCGCTTTGCTCGGTGATGAAAACGTACTCGCTCGTCGCGCCAAGTGCCGCCTGTCCAGCGAGGACAAACAAGCACCCGACCCATGCACAATACAGATGTCTCATGGTCTCGATCCTCCGATTGGGGGGCGGTCGCACGCCGGACGCCGGCACGAGGCCGCCGCTATGGGTCCATTATACCGGCCGAGCCAGTCATTTCCAGCCTTATGTTCGCCCCTCCTCCCGCGTGATTATCCGGTCAGACGCAGCTCTTTCGCGACCTCCGCGAACTTCCCGGCCGCGAAGTCCAGGTCGTCGCGGGTGTGGGCGGCGCAGACCTGCGTGCGAATGCGGGCCTGACCCTGCGGGACCACCGGGTAGGAGAAGCCGATGCAGTAGACGCTCTTCTCCAACATGCGTCGAGCCATCTCCTGCGCCAGGGCCGCGTCGCCCAGCATGATGGGCGTGATGGGGTGGTCGCCCGGGAGGACCTTCAAGCCGGTCTGCCCGATCCGCTCGCGGAAATAGAGCGTGTTGTCGCGGAGGCGGTCGACGAGTTCCGTCGAGCGTTCGAGCATCTCGATGGCCTTCAGGGAGCCCGCTGCGATCGCAGGCGCCAGGGTGTTCGAGAACAGGTACGGCCGGCTCCGCTGGCGGAGCATCTGGATGATTTCCTTGCGGCCGGAGGTGAAGCCGCCGCTGGCGCCACCGAGGGCCTTGCCGAAGGTGCCGGTGATGATGTCCACCCGGCCCATGACGCCGCGATATTCTGTGGTGCCGCGCCCGGACTTGCCGATGACGCCCGCCGCGTGGCAGTCGTCGATCATGACCAATGCGTCGTACCTGTCCGCGAGGTCGCAGATCTCGTCGAGCTTGGCGACGTAGCCGTCCATTGAGAAGACACCGTCCGTGGCGATCAGGCGGAACCGCGACGACTTGGCCGACTGGAGCTTCTCTTTGAGGTCCCCCATGTCGCTGTTGTTGAACCGCAGACGCTGGGCCTTGCACAGGCGCACTCCATCGATGATGCTCGCGTGGTTCAACTGGTCGCTGATGATAACGTCCTCGGGTCCGAGCAGCGTCTCGAACAGGCCGCCGTTGGCATCGAAGCAGGAGCCGTAGATGATCGTGTCCTCAGTGCGAAGGAATCGCGTGACCGCGGCTTCGAGATCCTTGTGGAGCTGCTGGGTACCACAGATGAACCGCACGGAACCCAGGCCGAAACCCCATTTCTCGTAGCTCGCCTTCGCGGCCTGGATCACGTCTGGATGGTTGCCCAGACCCAGGTAATTGTTCGTGCACATATTGACGACGGATTGGCCGGTCGAGACGGTGATCCGGTTGCCCTGGGGGCTCGTGATGATCCGCTCGGGCTTCTCCAACCCGGCGTGACGAATCTCATCGAGCTGCCCGGCCAGGTACGTCTTCATGTCGCCAAACATATTCACATCCTCCCGACAGCAAGCCTGCCTGCTGTCAGAAATCCGAAGCACGAAACTCGAAATCCGAAACAAATGCAAAGCACAAAACCCAAATGTCCAAAACGCTGTCGCGATCCGGCGGGAGCCGTTTCGGATTTTGCGTTTCGGTCATTCATGCTTGTTTCGGATTTCGAGATTCGGATTTCGAGTTTGTTTCAGCAATACGGGACATACGGGCGACATGCCCGTGTCACACTCCGTTCTTCCACGTCAGCACGACCTTGCCCGAGTTCCCGGACCGCATCGCGTCGAATCCCTTCTGGAAGTCGGTGTAGGGGAATCGGTGGGTAATCAGCGGCGTGATGTCCAGGCCGCCCTGGATAAGCATGGTCATCTTGTACCAGGTCTCGTACATCTCCCGGCCGTAGATGCCCTTGATCGTCAGGCCGTTGAAGACCACCGCGTTCCAGTCGATCTCCGTGGGAGGGAGGATGCCGAGCAGTGCGATCTTGCCGCCGTGAGCCATGTTGGCGATCATGCTCCGCACCGCCTGCGGATTGCCCGACATCTCCAGGCCCACGTCGAAACCCTCCTTCATGCCGAGCTTCTTCTGGGCGTCCTCAACTGTCTGGGTCCGGACGTCGACTGCCAGCGTGGCGCCGGCCTTCTTGGCCAGCTCGAGACGGTACGGATTGAGGTCGGTGACCACGACATGACGAGCGCCCACTTGTTTGGCGATCCCCGCGGCCATGCAGCCGATGGGACCGGCGCCGGTGATCAGGACGTCCTCACCCACGAGGTTGAAGCTCAGCGCGGTGTGGGCCGCATTGCCCAGCGGGTCGAAGCAGCTCAGAACGTCCAACGAAATCGAGGGGTCGCAGTACCAGAGGTTCGTGACCGGCACGGAGATGTACTCGGCAAACGCGCCGGTGCGATTGACCCCGATTCCACTTGGGGCATTGCACAGGTGCCGCCGGCCGGCCAGGCAGTTGCGACAACGTCCGCACACGACGTGCCCTTCGGCGCTGACCAGGTCGCCCACGTGGAAGTCGTGCACGTTGCTGCCGATCTCGACGATCCGCCCGACGAACTCGTGCCCGATGACCATCGGCACTTTGATCGTCTTCTGGGCCCAGGCGTCCCAGTTGTAGATGTGCACGTCCGTGCCGCAGATCGAGGTCTTCACCACCTCGATCAGCACGTCGTTGATATCGATGCGAGGCACAGGAACGTCCTCCATCCAGAGTCCGATCTCGGCCTTGCGTTTGACCAGCGCTTTCATATCCAACACTCCAAACCTATAGGAAAAAGGGAAAGCCGCCCGCGAGCATCCTCGCCGCGGAACGCCTCCGAGGAGGCCCGCTGCTTTCCGGATGCGGCGTATCATACGACGCCCGCCCATAGTCCGCCAGACAAAACCCGCCTATCGAACACCGATCCCGGAGCAGCGCCGGGGCCGGAATGTGTTGACTCGCAGGGCCCTCCGCGGCTATCGTATACTCTCGGTTCGGCCGAGGGCCGACAGGTCGCGGCACAAAGCAGTCCACAAGGTCGCCGATGAGAACAGTCTTGATCGTGGAAGATGAGCCCGCCATGGTACGGGGCCTCGAAGACAACTTCAAGGCCAAGGGGTATTACGTCCTGACCGCCCTGGACGGCAGGCAGGGTCTGGAGACCGCCCTGAAAGAGAAGCCCGACCTGATCCTGCTCGACATCATGCTGCCGGAGATCAACGGCTACGAAGTCTGCTCGCACATCCGTGAGAAGGGCCTCGATATGCCGATCATCATGCTCACCGCCAAGGACCAGGAGTCGGACATCGTGCTCGGTCTGAACCTCGGCGCCGACGACTACGTGACCAAGCCGTTCAGCATCAAGGAGCTGATGGCCCGCGCGGAGGCCTTCCTGCGGCGGCGCAAGGACACCGAACCACCGGCGTATGAGTTCGCCGACTGCCGGCTGGACGTCGCTGCTCACACGCTCCATCGCAACGGACGGGAGGTGCCCCTGACGCCGGGCGAATTCAAGATGCTGCACCTGTTCCTCCGCAAGGCTGGTTGTCCCCTGACCCAGGACGAGATCCGAGCCACCGTCTTCGGCTACTCGCACTTCATCACCGTGCGGGACATCGACAAGGCGGTCGCGAGCCTGCAGAACAAGGTCGAGCCCGATCCGGCCAAACCCCGGTACATCCACGTGATCCCCAATATCGGATACAGGTTTGAAGTCGCAGATTCGGAGTCGGAAGGAAGTTCGAAGTGAGAAGGTTGATTTTTGATTTCAGAGGCGAAGGGCGAGGGTGTTTCTTCAAATCAACAATCAACAATCAAACATCACACTTCCCGTGTGCCTATGCAGACGGTTCTCATAGTTGAAGACGATCCCACCATGCTGCGGGGCTTGAAGGACAACTTCGAGTTCCACGGCTACCACACGCTCACCGCCGAGGACGGCGAGTCGGGCCTCAACGCGGCGCTGAACGCCAAGCCCGATCTGATTCTGCTGGACATCATGCTGCCCAAGATCAACGGCTACGAGGTCTGCCGACTCATCCGCCGGGAGAACCTGCTCATGCCCATCATCATGCTCACCGCCAAAGGGGAGGAGTCGGACGTCGTTCTGGGCCTGAACCTCGGGGCCGACGACTACGTGACCAAGCCGTTCAGCATCAAGGAGCTTCTCGCACGGGCCGAGGCGCTGCTCCGACGGGTGCGAAAGACCGAGCCGGAGGTCTATGAGTTCGGCGACTGCAAGCTGGACCTGCCCGCTCGCAAGTTCACTCGCAGGGATGAGGAGATCAAGCTCTCGCCCAAGGAGTTCCGCCTGCTGGAGCTGTTCGTCAAACATCCCGGCCGGGCGCTGACCCGCGACGAGATTCTGAACCTCGTCTGGGGATACGACTCATTCGTCGGCTCGCGGAGCATCGACCGGTTCGTGACGACTCTGCGAAACAAGATCGAGCCGGACCCGCCCAACCCCATCTACATCCACACGATTCGCGAGATCGGCTACAAGTTCGAGCCGCCGCAGTAGAGTCGTTCGTAGTGACGCCGTAAGGCGTTATTCGTAGCATGGGCGTCCCACCCATGATTCCGGATCACGGGCAAGATGCCCGTGCTACGAGATGCCCTTACGGGCACACTACGAGCTGCTCCGTTCCTCCTCGCCAGTCAGTCTTCGCAGACAACGCGGAAACCCACGTTAAAAACCCGCTGCCAGGGGGGATAAGCCAGACGAAATGCGCTGCGGCATCGCTCGGGCCGGTCGGAGAACGAGCCGCCGCGAACGACCTTTCGACCGTCCCGGCCGGCATCTGTCGTATCCGTCCCATCCGTCTCATATGTCCTATGGTCTGAGGAAGTCCACTCGGCAGCATTGCCGTGCACGTCGTAAAGGCCCCAGGAATTCGGACGAAATCGTCCCACAGGAGCTGTCACGACGAACCCATCATTGAATCGTCGGTCGCTGAGTCCGGCGCCTTCCAGGACCGGGTGTTCGATCCCGCCGGTAGTCGCGGAGAATGCGCCCGTGCCCGGATCGGCAAACGACAGGTCGCCCAGATTCGCCCAGAAGCTGAAATCGGCGTCCACCGCGCCATAGGACAGCGGCGTCGCAGTCCCCGCGCGACAGGCGTACTCCCACTGCGTCTCGGTGGGCAGCGAGAATCTCATCCCCGTCCGCTCGCTGAGCCAGCGGCAGAACGCCGTCGCCTGCTCCCACGAGACGCGGACAACCGGCTGCTCGGCGGCATTCAGCGGAATCCCCTGGTCGTCGGGCCGAGCATGTCGTTTCTGATAGTACCGACCATCGTGGTCCGGCTGAAACGCCCGGAACTGGGCGTTCGTGATCTCGCACTCGCCCATCCAGAAGGGCGCCTCGATTCGGACCCGATGAGGGGGGCGTTCATCGGGCTCTCCCGCCGCGTCGCCCATGACGAACTCGCCCGCCGGGATGCGGACGAGCTTCAACGTCCCGCCTTTCGCCAGTTCGACGGTCCTCTCGATCCGCTCGAAGGACGGCGCTCCCGCCGCCGTCACAGGCTCACACGTGGGCAACGGCGCCGGCTCGAGCGGCGTCTCGTCATATCTCGGACAATCGGGAATCGCCTCCGGATCGTCCAGCGGGCCGCCATAGGCCTTTCGCAGCTCCATCCGGCGGGTGTGGACGCCGCCGGAAATCGGGGAGGCCTCGCGCCACGTCCCGTGGCATGGGGCATTCAGATCGATCCAGGTGACGATTCGGTCCCACGCCTCCGCGTCGAGCCGGACGCCTTGATGGCCCTTGCGAAGGAGTTGGACCAGCTCGCTCGTGTCCGCATGGTACTCGCCCGGCGTCAGTAAGCTCACGTCGTCTTCGATCCCGATGCGCCGGACGTAGGGGATCAGCGACTCATACGCGGGCGTGAACTTCCCGACGCCGCCCGGATCGCGGGCTGATTGCGGATGTGGTCGCAGATCGGGCTGGGCCGCCCTGCCGTCATGGCAGCTCGCGCAATGCCGATTCAGCACGGGCTGCACCTCGCGGGCGAAGCTGAAACCCCGGGCCGGACCGCGCCAAGGATCGATCTCACGTGGCTCGCGATACATTGCCAGCGCCAGTTGCGAGGGCGTGACCTGGGCCGGCGTCTCGTGGCAACCGACGCAGGAGAACGTCTCGCCCGGCCTGACCGCAAACGAGCTGCGCATCATCTGCACCGCCTTGCCCTCGCGGTCGAGGGCCTGCACCGCCAGTGGCGTATTGGCGGGCACGCGGAACGTCACGGAACCATCCTCTTCGAGCGGGACCGTGCCGATGATCCGCACGACATCCCAAGGTCCCCCCCTCCCGATGAGGTTCGGACCCGCCGACCCGGGGTAACTGAAGTCGTAGGCGACTATGCGGAGGCTGCGAATCGTCCCTCGCGGAACGCCGGCCAGGCCGGGGCCGGAATACACGCTGTGCAGATAGACGATGCCGTCCTTGCGTTCGAGATTCACCCGGTCGACCGGCACGGGCGGCCTGACCCGTTTCATGATCGGGATCGGCTCCAGGAGTGCGTAACCCGGCTCCTCGCGGATCAAGACGAGGTTGTCGAACGTGTCCGCCAGATAGATTCCCCAGTTGGCCTTCGCGTCGGGCCGGCAGGCGACGAGGAAATGCTTGTCGCTCAAAGGGTATGGATGCAGGAATTTCGGCCAGTCGCCCTCGACCGGACGGTCGGCGATCCTCGGCTCGACGGAGTCGCCCCGTCCGGAGATCCGCCGGACCAGACCCGATCCCTCGAACCACCCGCGACTCGTATCGACGAGCACGAGCTCGCCCATCCTGTGTACGCCGTGACAGCCCGAGAGGATGCAGACCAGCCTGTCGCTGCGACCGGGCAAGGGCCGCGGGAAGAACAGTGCGTTGGGGAACCACGAATTGCCGCCGTAGACCGCCCGCTGGGCCGTCCCGTCCGGGTTCAGCGCCGTCAGGAGGCGCAGGAAGAGATGGTTGACGCCCGCGTGGTCCCATCGCGAATAGAGCACCTGTCCATTCGCGAGCACACCCGGGTGCAGACCGTGCCCCTGGTCGAAGCACAGTTGCCGGACGCCGGAACCATCGGCATTCATCACGTAGAGATTCGCGACCCGGTTCACGCCGTCCCCGAACGGGACAGCCTGAAACGATGCGGTCGAGCCGAACACGATCTGCCCGCTGGGCAGATAGCACGCGTCGAAGCTGTCCACATCGTCGGGCATCCGGGAGACCTGCCACAGGCCAGTCCCGTCCACGCGGATCTCCCACAGTTTCCAGTTGGTTGCATCCGATTGGGAGAACAGCAGTCGGTCGGCGTCCCAGTGCAGGTCCATCTCGCCAACGTAGCCGCCGCCAGCAGGCCGATACAGGGTCGTCAACTCCGCGTCGGGTCGAATAAGAGACAGCGCAGCGATCTCGTTGTCGTACCCGTCGCGGGGCAGCGACGAATTGCACCGGTCGTTCGAGGGCAATCCCAGTTCCGCGCCCGATGCCTCTTCGGGCACGGTCCCGCGCTTGACCACGAGCACCTTCTCAAACTCGAACAGCGGGTTCGACAGCAGCGCCTCGTGTCGGAGCCGCTCCACTGCATCCTGTCGCGAGGCGAGCCCCGTCGGGTCGGCGACCAACTCGTCGAGCCGGCGGAGATAGCCGCTGCCGTTCGGATACCGTCGTCCGTGCGTCGCGACAAGGTCTTCAATAGCCGCACGGAGGGTTCCGCATTGGTACTCGAACATCGCCCGTGGAGGGTCGGCAACCGCTCGGGCAACCGGGACCGGCTGCGACAAAGCTGCGACCGCAAGGGTCGCCACCAACAACCATCGTCCGACCGGCACGCTCATACTCCTTCCGCACAGACACCAACAGAGTGCATTCCTGACACGCGCCGGATTGTACCACACGCGAGGTTTGTCTGACCAGCCTGGAGGGAGAATGTCAGTGACCGCCCGAAGCGCCGTCGTAGACCAGCGTGTCCACGACGTCGTCGTTCTGGTCGATCAGTTCGACGGTCTCGCCCGAATTGGATAGATGGCCCTTGTAGTTGCCCTGGACGAAGAGGCCCTGCCCGCCGGTGGGGCTTTCGGCTCGGCTGCGGAAGGTTCGGACATCGGGCGAGACGCAGAGCGTACCGCCGGCGATGAGGACGGTCCCAAGCCGGAATGTGTGCTCGATCCCGCCGGCCAGCCGCCAGCCGGAGAGGTCCACGGCATAGGAGTTCGGGTTCACCAACTCGACATACTCCTCATCCTGATTGCCTGAGGAGGGATCGTACTCGAAGTTGCCGAAGCGGATCGTCACCCGCTCGGGCTGCGCGTCGGGAATGCCGGGATTGCCGCCGGCCGGCACGGTTGTCGTGTTGGCGACGTTGTAGGTGATATAGAGCTGCGTCCGGCGCGTGGGGAAGTAGCTCTTGAGCGAGTTGACTGCGGAGTCGAGGTTTCCCAGGCTGGCACGGGCCTGCACATAGATCTCGTCGATCCGGCTCTCGAAGTACCTCCGGGCGAGCGGCGTGCTCGTCGTCTGGAGCAGTTCATCCATCACGGTCCGCGTCCGTCGGAGGAACATCTCCTGCGTCTCGGGCAGATTGTACATCACGTCCAGGAAGATGCTCCACTGCAGGCCGTCGTTCTTGGCGTGAGCTTTGTCGCCCAGGAAGGGATGCGATGTGTAGATCCACCCATCGCCCACGACGCCGAAGGTCCAGTCCTTGTCCCAGGGGAAGATGGACCATTCACCGGTGCCCTCCGTGTCACAGTAGAAGTAGAAGTTCTTGCGGATGTCGTCTGTGTCCTGCAGGAGGCACCGCGCCGCGAGGTAGTTGAGCATCTCGGGCACGTCGAAATGGTCGAAGACGAAGATCCTCCGCTGCTCCTCGGTCGCCGCCTTCAGGCCCGCGACGACCGCCGCGATATCCGAGAAGTCCTCATATTCCCGCGTCTTCTTCTCGATGCCCGAGTTGATGTCGTTAAACACCGGCGTAATCTGCGACCGCTGAACGAATTTGTACAGGGCGCCGCGAGGATCGAGGTCGTTGCGTTCGAGGAACGCCTCATCGACCTGCTCGATGAAGATCCTCGCGCCCTCCACACTCTGATTGAGCACCGACAGCATGAAGAAGGACAAGGACGCAGGGCAGCCCGCCAGCCGATGCGTCTCGAACGCGAGCGGCTGGCGGATGTAGCTGGCGTCGCTCCCGTTCTGGTTCAAGTTGAACTCCTTGACGCGATCGTAGTCGTCGGAGAAGCGGAACTTGTATCCATTGTTGAAGACGAACTTCTTCGAGCCGGAGCCAACGGTGTATCCGCCCCGCTGGCGGACAAAGACGTTGTCGTAAAACTCGCCGTCGAAGAAGACCGAGGCCCGCGTCCCGCTTCGCGTCGCCGCAGCACTTGGGCTCTCGGTGAACCACCGCAGGACCGGCAGTTGGCTCATAATCACAGGGTCATGGACCGCCGTTCCGTAGTACTGGGGCCAGTCGCCTGGATGGGGGAAGAGCGGATCGCGAGAGGCCTTGCCGTCGACGTCCTCGGCCGTCACGCACCAGCGGACCATGTCGCCGGCGTCGTAGGACTCGGACGGAATCGTCGCGGTGTAGACCCCGTCCCCTGCGGCGGCATCGGCCCCCGTGCCGTCATCGACCATGGGCAGGCCCTCCGCAGGGTTGTGCGCCGCGTAGTTCACGCGGACCAGCAATCGGACCTCGCGAACGGGCGCCAGCGCCGGAGAGACCTCGGCCGTGATGATCAGATCCTCCTGGGCCGACGGAGGCAGCGGGTTCTTCGTGACGTTCCGAATCGCAGGCCCCATCTGCGCAAAGGACCCCTGATTGGCCGCACCTGGCGTCGGCTCCAAAAGATAGCTCTCAATCACCTCGTCCAGGTCGATCTCCTCCGTCTGAACGGCGACCAGTTCCGGCAGGATCAGTAGATCGGAACTGCTCAGGCTGGAATTGAGGCCCTGGATCGCCAGGACATTCCCGCTCGCGGCCAAGACAACCTTGTAGGGGGTAATATCAGACTCCTGGACCTCGACAGCGTCCGCGTCCTCCCGGTTGGAGGTCGAGCCGGAGTTCCAGGCCAGTTGCGACGTCGCCGGCGCGCTGGCCCGCGCAACTTCCAAGCCATTGAGCCAGGCGACGAAGCCGTCCTCGTATCGCATCCTCAGGAGCAGCTTGTCGATGTCCGTCGCTTCGGGCGCATCGAACGGAATCCGTACGTACACCGTCTGGTTGACATTCCGCATGGCCGCCACGTCCAGGCCCGTGTACCCGGGGTAGTCGTAGCCGACGCCCGTCGTGCCGGTCAGCCATGCGGAGTCGTCGAATCCCTTTTGCCTCCACATCTCGCCAAGGCCGGCGCCGGTCGGGATCAGGGCTTTTGCGGGCGCACCCTGGGCAATCAGGAGGGTCTCGGTCTGCGACACGCCGCCACCGCTGAGGCCGTAGGAAATGTCCACCAGTTGCGGCGGGTAGTCGGGGTAGGCGAAGGCGATGGTCCAGCCGTCGGGCTCGACGAGGGCAAGGGACTCCCCCTCGGCCTGGAGCGAGAAACTCGTATGAAGCTGGCCCGCCGGGTCCCGCATATCCCGGCCCGAAGCGAAGACAACGAGATACCCCCCCGGCGCAAGCTCAACCGCCGGGAACTGCCACTTCGCGAGGTCGTCCAGCTCGTCCGTGAGGAACCAGCCTTCCAGGTTCATTGTCTCGGAGGTCGGGTTGAAGATCTCGATCCAGTCGGAGGACTCCCCGTAGGAGTCGATCAGGCTATCCCTGTTGGAGGCGACGAACTCGGTGATGATCGGGCCGTTCTCGCCCGCACAGCGGATCAGCCCCGTGCCTCGTGAATCGAATGCGTTCGCCAGGAGGTCGTCACAGAGGGCTACCGGCACAGCGCCCGCCGTCAACACCCCCACAAGACAGGACAGGCTGACCGCACCGACCCAAAGTGCCCCACGAGCAGACTTCATCGCGTTACCAAGTTCGAACACCGCTCCTTGCAGAGGGCTCCCGGCAGTCCGCGAAGCCAACGCGACACCGCCTCGCCCAGCAGTGATCCATTGTAGCACATTTCGCCTCCGGCGGCAATGTGCGATGGTTCGCGGTGACGCCGCGAAGCAATGGCTGGCGTCAGGCGCTCAGGGCCCGGTTCATCCGTTCGATCGTGTCGTCGATCTGTTCCATGCTGAGCATCCCGATCGTAACCGCATCCACCAGACCATTGCCCCAGACGTATTGGAGCGAAGCGTCTTTCTGCTCCGGGCTCGTCAGCTTGCCGGCGCCGAAGATCTTCATGCCGAGGATCATCTTCCCGTCGGCCCGCGCCTGTTTGAGAATCGGCGAGACTTCCTCGACCGAACCATCCATGGCGGCTTCCTTGCCCACATTGTTGATGCGGGCCAGGACGACGTCCGTCCACGGGTGTGTGCAAGCTGCCTTCAGCGCCCCCAGATCGTGGCAGGACACGCCGACGGCGCGGACCGCCCCCTTGGCCTTCAGCTCGGACAATTCATCGCGGATCCGCTCGTGCTCGTTGGGCCAGTTGCCGTTCGTCATGCAGTGGATCAGGCAGATGTCGATCACATCGGAGTTCAGTTCTCTGCGGAATCGATCCACTTCGGCCCGCGCCCCGCCGGAGGCGAGATTCCAATACTCCGTTCGCGGCCAGATCTTGCTGAGCAGGATGTACTTGTCCCTCGGAACGCCGTTGAGCGCCGTGCGCAGATAGGGGTGCGATCCGTACAGATCGGCGGCGTCCAGGAAGGCGATGCCCCGCTCTAGGCCGTGGCGGATCAGCTCGTTGAATGCCTTCTCGCCCAGGCGGGTGTGTGCGGAAGATCGTGCCGAGCCGTTCCAGCCGGTGCCCTGGGCCAGGCGAGACGCCTTGATGCCCGTCCGTCCGAGCGTCACGACCTGCGTGGCGGGTGACGAGCCGGCAGGCGTTTGCGCCGCCGAGACGAACTTCGTCCCTGCCGCAAGGGCCGCCCCCAGCGATGCGCCCACGAACTGACGACGACTGAATTGGTGAATTCGACCCCTGGAAACGTGTGCGTGCCTGTCCATGAGACTCATCCCTTTCATTGCCTGCGTGCCGTGCCCGAGAGGCAGGCGACTCCTTCCCCACCCCAAGACCGATTTGGCTGCGTTCTGCATCCGGGACGTCCGACGAACGCCCCTCCCGGAGGTTGCAGACCCCAGAGCGTGTCATTGTAGCGGAGCGCCGCGCGTGATTCAAGCAGGATGACAAGACAAGATAAGTTGAATTGACCGGGTGTCTGACCGGTCCTTCTGAGAACCGCGCGACAAATGTCAGGCCGAGGCAAACCACAGGGGAATTTTTTTTGCGGATACGGCAACTTCCCCGTTGCTTTCTGCGGCCAATTGTGGTAACGGTGAGACTTGGCGGGATCGGCTCTCGAAGAGAGCCAACGCGGGAGGCAGGGTGTGTATGGTCTCTGATTGACACAGGGATGTGTTTTCTGTTGTTTGGCGAGGGATGCCATCTCTTTGGGCTTGGGTTCTGCGCAGTGGCCCTCCAGGGTCACGGAAGTACACAGCGGTTATGACAGGTGGATGGATGCTCGGCAGGCGTGCGCAACGGTACGGCAGGCGCTTCCCCGCCGGGAACTGTAAGCCCCTCGGGTGTGTAGCCGGAGCGGGGTTCCCTTTCAGTCTTCAATCGGAAGAAGGAGGCAGAAAATGAAGAATCAAGTATTGGCGTGTGTTCTGGCGCTCGCATGTTGCTCGACGGCTATGGCTATTGACATAGCGATTTGGACACCTGCGGGCTGGTGGTCGCAAGGTGCGGCCGACCGCGAAATACAGCAAATCGCGGACAACGTAACGGGAGCCGCTGTTGAGCAATTCACAGCAGACCAACAGGATGCCCTGGCGGACTGGGTGGTTGCCCACACCGGTGACGGTGTCTCCGACATTTTGATTCTGTGCGGGCAATTCCCAAACGCCATCTACCCGGCAGGCAATGCACAGCCCGATGGTTCCATAGCCGAGCTGTTCTTAGATGATGGCAACACCATCATCAACACCGGCGACTATATGTTCTACGTCGGAACCGCGGGATATAATGAAGCGGGTGGATTACAAAATATGATGGACATCCCCGCTATTACGATGTGGGATGACGACACTCAATGTGTTGTTACGCTTGAAGGTCACGCCGTCGCCCCGTCTTTGCAGGATTTGGCAAGTGACCGCCCATTTCATCTTAATGAGCTCGTAGGCGATTGGGTGCCGGAATTGATTCTGGCTCAGAACGAGGCCGGAACAAGAGCGGACCCGGTTGTCGTTGTCAATACGACGACGGGCGGTCGCCTGGGCATTTTCTTCCAGACAAGCGGTCAGGACAACGACCCACGCGGCGAAGTGATCAGTGAGTGGATCAACAACTTCGTTCTTACAGATGGCGCCATCGCCAACGGGACCGCCTGGAAGCCGCAGCCGGCAGATGGTGCGATGGACGTGACCTCACCTCTGTTCGAGTGGACCGCCGGATACCGCGCGACGATGCACGACGTCTACTTCGGGACCAGCGAGGTCCTCGGACCCAACGACCTGAAGGCGACTCAGGCGTTTGCGATGTACTACCATATGGACGCCATGGAACCGGGAGTGACATACTACTGGCGCGTCGATGAGATCGATGTCGATGGTATGACGACCGAAGGCGATGTCTGGAGCTTCACCGTGATGCCCATGACGGCCCACGTCCCCAACCCGCGCGACGGAGCCCTGTGGCTGCCGATCAGTTTCACGGCAAGTTGGACCGCCGGGCAGACCGCGGTGTCCCACGTGCTCTATGCCGGCACGGATGAGGCACTGGTGGCCGCAGGCGATCCCAACACGCAGTTGGCCACGCTCGCCGAGGCCTCGTTCGATGCCACAGGCCTGCTCGTACCGGGCACGACCTACTACTGGCGAATCGATGAGGTGGACGCCGACGGAACCGTGTATCCCGGCGAGGTGTGGAGCTTCTCCACCTACGATCCCGAGGGCGGAGCTTTTGCCGAGTACTGGGACAACATGACCCTGTCCGGCGAGCCCAAGGTCGTCAAGGTCGTTCCCACGGTCAACTTCGACTGGGGCGGCGACGCCACGCCCGGCGTGAACTCTCCGGACCCGAACATCCCGGTGGATAGGTTCTCCTGCCGGTGGACCGCGGCGCTCAACGTGCCGGTCACAGGCACCTACAAGCTCTATGACGCCTCCGACGACGGCGGCCGCCTGTTCCTCAATGGTGTGCAGATCACCAACGGTTGGTGGGATCGCGGCACCACCGAAGACGCCAGCGCCGACCTCGAGTTGGTTGCCGGTCAGCGGTATGTCCTCGTGATGGAAATGTACGAGAACGGCGGCGGCGCCACGGCCTACCTGCGATGGTCCGGCCCGGGCATCCCCAAGGAGATCATTCCGCAGGGCGGGCTGCAGCTCGTCAAGTGGGCCACGGATCCCCTCCCGGCGGTCGGCGCCGAAGGTCTGGGCGACACCCCAGCATTGAGCTGGATCGCCGGACAGAAGGCCGTCACACACAATGTCTACCTGGGCAAGGACCAGGCCAAGGTGGCGGCGGGCGACGCCTCGACGCTCGTGAGTCAGCAGGCCGAGACCAGCTATGTCCCGGCTGCCCTGAGCTGGAACACCACCTACTACTGGAAAGTGGATGAAGTGGCCGAGGACGGCTCGGTGACCGCAGGCGACGTCTGGAGCTTCAAGGTCGCCGACTACATCCCGGTCATCGATGACGCTGTGGCGGTTACCTATGACAACACCACGGATCCGTTCATCACCGAACTGGTCCAGGAGTACGCCAGCCCGCAGAACTGGACGAAGAACGGCGTGACCTCGCTGCAACTGCAGCTCAAGGGCGGCACACCGAAGGTCTCCATGAGCAACGGCACGGTCACGATGTTGGCCGCCGGCGCGGACATCTGGGGCACTGCCGACCAATTCCGCTACGTGTACCAGACGCTGACCGGCGATGGCTCCATCATCGCCCGGGTCGCCAGCGTGGGCACGGGCACCAGCGGATGGGCCAAGGGCGGCGTCATGATCCGCCAGAGCGTGGACGCGAACTCGCCCTACGCCATCATGGCTCTGACAGGCGGCGACGGCAACGGCGCGTGCTTCCAGTGGAGAACCACCGCAGGCGGATCGGCAGCAGCCGGCCCGAACCCGGACCCCGCTGTCGCAGCGCCCTGCTTTGTGAAGCTCGAGCGGGTCGGCGACACCTTCACAGGTTCGTTCTCTGTCGATGCCAACGAGTGGACGCCGCTGGGCGATCCGGTAACGATCGAAATGGCTGACGCGAACACCCCGGTCCTGATCGGCCTGGCCGCCACGTCTCATGCCGCCGGCGAGTTGCGGACCTTCGTGTTCGACAGCATCTCCGGGACCGGCAACATCGCCGGCAACTACGCGGTGGCCGATGTCGGCGTCGCCCAGGGCGGCAATGATGCGGCGCCGGTGTACGTGACGTTGGTGGACAACGCTGGCAAGTCCGCGAAGGTCTCCTATCCAGGCAATCCGTATCTGACGCTTGCCACGGACTGGGTGAACTGGAAGATCCTGCTGTCCGGATTCTCGGGCGTGGATCTCAAGGCCATCAAGCAGGTGATCCTCGGCGTCGGGGACGGCCAGCCGGACGGCACGGGCATCCTCCAGGTCCGCAACGCCCGAGTGGTCAAGCCGATCACAGTGAACGTTGTGAACTACAGCTTCGAACAGCCGAACCCAACCAAGAACGTGATCTACCCCGGCAACGTCGCCTACTTCAAGGACATCCCGGGCTGGGGCACGGACGCACTCGCCCGCACCCGTATCAGCAAAGGTGCCAATCCGACGAACGGCAGTTGGGCCGCGCTGCTCTGGGGCCGCGATCCGTCGATCTGGCAGGTGACGGACCACACGATCACGGACGGAGAGGTCTTTGTGCTGACCGTCGATGCCGCCGTCGTGATCGGCGCCATCCGGGACAAAACGAACAACCTGAAGCTCACGCTGTTCTACGACAACAACGGCACCCGCGTCTCGCTGGGCTCGAAGAGCTTCAAGATGCCGAAGGGTCCGAAGAACTACTCGCTCGAGCTTTCGGCCGCCAGCGCCCGCAAGGGAGCGGGACATAAGCTCGGCATCGAGATCGCCAACATCAGCGACAACGCCATGGGCGTCGACAATGTGAAGCTGAAGACGAAGTAGCTGGCACAGCGTCTTCGCGGTAATGCCCGACCGCTGGGTTGCGCCGGGCGGCGCCGGAGGACTTGTACCATCGCTTTCCGTTACTATCCTCGGGGCCTGTACCGAATCGGTGCAGGCCCCTCTCTTATCCGGCCAGGTAGAGGACGATCCCAGCCAGGACGCAGATTGCCGCCGCACAGACACCCACGGCGATGCCAAAGACCCAGGCGTATCGCTTGTTGAGCTTATTCACGACATACTTGAGATAGCGGTCGCTCGTGGCGAACGTCCTGCTCATCTGGAGGATGCCCTCGGTATTGCTGACCGTGTTTCCGTTGAGCCGGTCCAGGGTGTCCCTGAACTTCAGGAAACTGGCGGCCATCTGCACGTCGGCATCCGCGGCAGCCGCGAGCTGGCGGTCGATGGAGCACAGCGTGTCCGTCTGGCGTGACGCCTCCACGGGAATCCGCCCCACCACATCCAGAAACTGCTGGTCCTTTGCCGCAGAGCTGCGGAGCTGATCCAGCAACTGCGTGGTCAGCACCTTCTGGTTCTCGACCGCAGAAGGCAGGCTTTCGAGCAATTGGGGGAGTTGCTTGACGCGTCCCATCAGATCGTGGTGCTGCGACACCTGCTCGTTCAGGTGCTCGTTGATCTGTTGAAGCTGGTCGATCAGCCTGTTGAACCCCTCCTGGAGCTTCTCCACGGAGTCTCGCCGGTCCAACGACGTCACGGTCGCGGAACCATCAGAAGCCGGTCTCGAGGCCGACGCCCGCCTCTTGGGCAGACCCCCGCCTCGCTCGGCGTGCAGAGGCGCAACGGTCTCATCCTCGGGGGGCACGTCCAGCGTCATCGTCAGCAGGCCGTCACTGTCCAGTTCCGCCCCGCTGTGTCCCGCTGGTTCATATCGATGGAACCGCAGCCAATTGCTCGTTCCAGCCAAGATCTCCCGCAGTGTCATCGGAAACACCCCTTCATTACGAACTCTCTTTCGTCGCGGCACCACCCGCCACACGAATCCCCAACGACGGGGAATCGCGGTTAGCGGACTGTTGGCCGCCACCGATTCCATCGGACCGCGGGCGATTTTCGCTTGAGACAAATGGTCGTCGTCCTGAGATCAGACGGGAATACGGCCTTTTCAGTATCGCCAGTGCGGTTTGATGCTCGGAGAAAGCGAGAAACGCATCTCTTTTTGCCGCCAGTACGGAGCCTGTCGTCTTTATAGGACACAACCCCGCTCGCCACGGGATGGACAATCCGCAGCCTTGCATCGTCTGCAAGAAACAGTACAATGCGGCTCGAATCCATAACTCCTTGATTCTCGGAGACATACGAACGTGAAACTGCTGACGTATCAACGTGGCACAGGGGTCTCGTGCGGCGTCTTGACCGACCGTGGCGTGGTGGATGTCCCTTCGTCCTGGAAGACCGAGGACCCGCCGAGATGTGTGAGAGAGATCCTCGACCGGGGGACAGCCTGCCTCGACGAGGTCCGACGGATCGGCGAATCCACGAGGCAGGCGACGCCTCTGGATTCGCTTCGCCTCCTGGCCCCGATTCCCCGGCCGGGGAAGATCCTGGCCCTGGCCGGCAACTACAGCGAGCACATCAAGGAAGCCTCCGTCCATCACGGGTACAAGCTCGGCCTGTCGGACTCGCCGCGACGGACGACGGTGCCTCGCCCGTTCCTGATGCCCTCGACCTGCGTCGCGGGTCCCGGCCAGACCATCCCGTGGCCCGTCTACAGCGAGCAGATCGACTACGAGCTGGAGCTGGCGGTGGTCATCGGCAAGAACGCCAAGTGCGTGCCGGGCGAGACGGCACTGGACCATGTCGCAGGCTACACCATCGCCAACGACGTCTCCGCCCGCAGCGTGACTTTCAAGAAGGCCCGCCCGCAGCGACCCTGGGACGACTTCTACGACTGGCTCAACGGCAAGTGGGCGGATGGCTTCTGCCCGATGGGCCCGTACCTCGTGACCGGGGACGAGATCCCCGACGTCCAGAACCTCCAGATGACCCTGAAGGTCAACGACGAGGTCCGTCAGAACGCCAACACGAGTCAGATGATCTACAGCGTGGCCGACATCGTCTCGTTCCTGAGCCACCTGATGACCCTGGAGCCGGGGGACGTGATCTGCACGGGCACCCCTTCCGGCGTGGGCGTCGCAACCGGCAACTTCCTCAAGGCCGCCGACCGGATCGAGTGCGCCATCGAGAACCTCGGGGTCTTGACGAACACGCTGGGCGACCGCCCCACCGCGCTCTACGAGCCCCTGGCCGGAGCGACAACCGAAACGGTCTGATTTCCCGTCCGCACAGCCGTCCGATTCGCAGCCTGTATTCCGAATAGAGAGGAACTCGCCCCCTCAGACGGTCGAACCCGCTCGGCGCCCGCGCCATGGGAATGGCGGAAGACCACGCCCATGGCGCATGGATCCTCCTGGCTTACGATGGGCAGCTTAGTCCTTCTCCAGAGCCTCTTCCAAGTCCTCAGACATCTGCTTCAATTCGCCCTCAACCGTCTCCAGTTTCTGCTTCGGTTGCTCGATGATTTCCGCTTTGGTCGTTTCGGACGTTTCCTCGTCCATCACATACGGAGTGATGAACACGATCAGCTCGTTGTTCGCCTTCCTGACGTCGTGATGTTTGAACAACTCGCCCAAGAGCGGCACGTCGCCCAGGAGTGGGACCTTTCTCTCGATCTTGCTGTCCGTCTGGAAGAGAATGCCTCCCAGCATGAGGGTCTGGCCGTTCTGCACGATCATGTTTGTCGTGCTGTTCATGACTCGCCTGTTGGGCTGGCCATTGGTCGAGTCGCCCGTCAGGTCGGACAGCAGCACGGTGACCATCATATCGACATTCTTCTCCGGCGTGATGCTGGGCCGCACGGCGAGCGTCATGCCGACATCCTGATAGTCGAAGTTCTGCGTCCGGCTGATCCCCGTCTCCGAAGTCGTGGAACTCGTCTGGAACGCGATCCTCTGGCCCTTGAAGAAGCTCGCCTCTTCGTTGTCCTCGGTCCACAGCGACTGCTGGTTGAGGATCTTGGCATTGACCTTCTTCACCAGGAGGTCCAGCAGACCCGTGACGCTGGTTCCCACCTCGATCGTGGCGGAGCCTCGCTCCTGAAGATACGTCAGCTCGCCCAGGGCGGTCATGCCGTTCTCGCCGACCGAGAAGGTGTCCGCGGGATTCGACGACAACTGCACGCCCAGGGAGGTCATATCCTGGTGGTCCACTTCGACAACCACGGCCTTGACCATGACCTGTTTGCCCGGCACGTCCAACTGCCGAATCGTCTCTTCGATGCTCTTCTGGAACTCGGGGGGCGCCAGCACCAGGATGGACTTGCTCCTTGGGTCCGGAATGAACCGGACCCGTCCGATCACGTTGCTGATCGGCTCTTCATTCGTCATCCGCCTCGCGCCTCCCGAAGACCAGGGCGGCGTGTAGGTATCCGCGTTGTTCTGTCGGCTGTTGTTGGAGGGGTTGTTGCGAGGGCTGTTCTGGTTCTGCCCTTCGTCGCCGCTGTCCATAGAGTAATCGCCAATGCCCCGGGTCGTCCGGCGAATGGGCGCGGGCGTCCCCTGCTCGTTGAACATGGCGTTGAGCCGCTCCGTGAGATCCTCGGTGTCGGCGTACTTGATCTGGACGACGTGCGGGATCTCCGCCATCTCCTGCCGGTCCAGTTCCATAATCAACTGCTCGATCACCTCATACGCCTGGGGAATCTTGCTGATCACGATGATCTTCTTGGTCCCCGGGACCTCCTCGAAGGTCAACTGCCCGTACAGCGGACCGATGATCTTCTTCTTCTGCTCCATCTCGTCATAGCCGTAGTACAAGATGCGAAACAGCGAGCTGCTGCCCTCCGAGTCCTCGGAGAACAGCTTCGTCAGCAGTTGCGCCATCTGGACGGGATCGGAGTTCTTCAGTTCGATGATCCTCGGCTTGACCTGGTCCACATCCAGGGGCACGTCCCAGTCCGCAATCTGCTTGCGGATCTTCTCCATGTTCTCCGCCGACGCGATCACCGTGATCTGTCCCATCGACGGATACGAGATGGCCTTCACGGTTTCGCTCGGCTGGATGTCACGGTATCGCGAGCTGCGATAGCCGTAGCTGTACGAGGTGCCCGACTGCGATTCATACAAGCCCTCGATGTTCGTCTTGATCTGATCGGGGTCGGCGTGCTTGAGATCGAAGACCTCCGTCAGGAACTGCCCGGGCATCACGTCGACCTCGGCAATCAGCTTCTTGATCATCTGCCGCAGATCGGCCCGGCCGAAGATCATGATCTGCCGCGTCTGCGAAAGCGGCTGGACCAGCACGTTGGGACGCAGCTCGCTGCCAGGCATGTCCTCCAGAGACTGCTGAATCCGGCGCGCGACCTCATCCACATTGGCGTAGACGATGGAAACCGTCTCGTACTCCGGCGCGATTGGCTGTTCCTTGTCCATCTTCGCGATCCACTCGCCGATCTGCTTGATGGTCTCCGGCGACGCGCGGGCGATGATCCACTTGCGCTTGGGCTCCGGGATCAGAACGATGGGGATGTCGCCCACGCCGATGACCACGGACGTGGCGCCCTTGCCGCTGCCGCCGGATGACTGACTGGCCGGTCGGGAGGAGGTCCCGCTGCTCCGCAATTGTCCGCCCCTGCGACCGTCTGCTGTGCCACCCAGGAGCAGACGAAGCACCTGGACCATCTCCGTCGGGTCTCCAGTGTGAATCTCGAAGATCTCCGTGGCGATCTTGCCGGCGTCGGGGACGTCGAACTGCGTGATGATGCTCTCGATCCGCATGAGGTTCCCCACCGTGTCGATCACCAGCAGCGTCCCGGTCGTCTCGTCGGCGCCCACGTGCCCGTACTCGCCAATCAACGGGCGGACGATCTCCGCCATCTGGGCGGGAGGGTAATTGGCCAGCTTGAAGAGCTTCTGCACGATTTGAGCGGAGTTCTCGAAGGCCGCCAGCGGCTGATCCGGGGGAACGATCGGATGGACTCCCAATCGGGCCTCGCTGAGCGGCTTGAGGAAGATCGTGTCGTCCACGATTTCCGGCGTGAAGCCTTTCATTCGCAGGGCGCTGTAGATCTTGAGCAGAGCCTTGCTCCGAGGCAGCTTGTCCGGCGCATAGATCGTGATCTTCTGCTTCATGGCCTCGTCGCTGGGAATGACCGCCTTGCCGGTCCACTGGGCGATCTTCTCGATGATGTTCTTCATCTCGACGTCCTTGAGATTGACCGCCTCCAGCGGATCGTTCGGGTCCTCCGGGACTTCGGCCTTCGCGGGCTTCGCCTCCGAGGGTTTCTCTGCTTCCGGCTTCGGAGGCGCGTTGGGCTCCGGCGCACCGGCCTGCACCTTCGGCTGGTTCGGATCCTTGTCCCCCGGCTGGTTCGCATCCGCAGGCGCCGTGTCGCTCTCGGGCGAGTTCGGCTCGTTGGGCGCAGACACCCTGGCGCCCGCGAGGGCCCCCCCCTTCCGTTCGACGCGGGGCAGGTCCGGCGCCGGCGGACGGAACCCCACCCACCAGATGATCACACCGGCCGCGACAAGGACCAGAACCCACAAAACTATCTTTGACCGTTCCAAGGTGTCACCTCACTTCAATCCAGTGTTAGCGTTTCATCCAGCAATCCACTCTCACCGGCCGTTGGGATCCGAGCCGGCCTTCTCGTCCTGGGAGCCCGCGTTGGGGTCCTGCGTCGCCGGAGTCGCCGCGGGCACCGCGCCTCTCACGGGGCGTCTCTTGGCTGCCCTGGCGTTCGGGTCCGCGCTGAAACGGTCCCGGATTCTCTCTCGGAACTGCTCCTTCTGTTCCTCCGTCGCCGACTCCATCTTCTGGAGGTCTTCGGTGCGTTTCTGCTTGAGTTTCGCCCGGGCCTGCTGCGAATCCTGTGACTGCCCGGTTCCTGGAGCGTGGTCCAGCGCCGCGGTGCTCTCGCGGATGCGAGTTTCATTGACCTCTGCCGCACCGGGGGTAAGGGAGGACGAATCTCCCACCCTGGCTTGGCGAATCAGCAGACCAATGGCATACGCCGCGATAAGCGCCGCGACGATCAAAATGACGGTTGCGATGGCATTTGGTGACTTCATTCAGACAAACCTTTCCTGAACAGGGACTACTGAGGTCTCGCCTCAAATCTCTGACGCATCTCTTGCATGGCCCGCCTTCGTTCCTCCGGGCTCATGTTCTGCATTCGTTCCCGCATCTTGTTGATCTCCTCAGGGGAGGGACGGCCCTGCATCTGCCCCGGCGCAGCCCCGCGAGAGCCCGTCATTACCGATGTCGGACCTCGCCGCGGGCCCGACCGCTCGCCGCGAGAGGGCGGTCCCGACCGCTCGGATCCTCCTTCGACGCTGGCAGAGGCAATGGGCAGGAACTCCGTCTCCTGGCCGTTCCAGGCAACTCGAACCTTGGTCGGCTCAATCGCGACGATCTTCGCGTCTTCCACGCTGTCGCCGGCCTTGTACCATTGGCCGTTGATGAGGGCTTCTTCGCCCAGGATGCCGCGCACCTCGCCGACCGGATGCTGCTTCGGCGGAACAACGATGAACAGATTCTTCTTCTTGAGTTCCTCCGCACACGCCTGGGCGCCGGCCAGCAGCTTGCCCACCTCTGCAACACCCCGCCCGTTCGGGTCTGCCGTGGCAGCCATGGCGCGGGCTTGGGCGGACGCTGTCACGAACCCCGCGATCCTCAGAAGAACCAACGCACCCAGAAGCACCGCCACGGCCAGCAGACCGCGGGTGTAGGATTCGGTCCGGTCATGATGTCGATCATCGCATTTCATCTACATGGCTTTCCATCTGATCGATCGCCCTCTGCTTGTCACTGTCGGACATCCGGTTCCATTCCTCTTTGGCCCTGGCCTTTTCTTCTTCCGAAGCTCCATTCCACTTCTCCACCAGGAAGGCCTTCAAGCGAGCGGACATTCTCACATTGAGCCACGCGAGGGGATCGTCCGGTTCGACAGGCTCCGGCGTCGCCTCTTTCGCAGGCGCCGCCTTGGCCTCGGGCTTGGGCGCTTCGGGCGCCGGCTCCTTATTGACCTCCTTCGGCGCCGGCGGCGGTGCCGAGGGCGCAGAGACCGCGGCGCCGATCGGGGCAAAGCTCTGCTCCTTGCCCTCCCACTCGACCTTCACATAGGTCGGCCCGATCTCGATGATCTTGGCGTCGCCTACCTTGCCGCCGGCCTTGTACCATTGGCCTGCGATGAACGCCTCGTCGCCGAGAATCCCATCCACCTGTTTGATTGGGTGCTCCTTGGGCGGTTCCTTGATGAATAGATTCTTCTGTTTGATCGCCTCGGCCGCTTTCTTCGCCTGGTCCTGGTACCCCGCCAAGCCGTTGGGCTCGTCCCCGATCCGGGCCAGGCCAGCGAGACCCTGGATCTGTCCCCGCTCGACGTAGAAGGCCGCCACCTTGGCGAAGGCGGAGACGCCGAGCAGCACCGCCGCTGCCGCCAGGAGCCGCGGGACCCGCCCATCGTGATGGATGTCTCCTGTTCTCACCTGCATGTCTCGATGAATCCTCTCTTTCCGCTGACGCACGATGTCATTTGACGAACGTGCTCACCGTCAGGTCGATCTGGATCTCCTTGTCTTTCCGCTTCTCCGGCGGCTCCTTCGTATCGCACTGGATCCGCAACTCTTCCACGCCGATCAGATAGGGGTTCTCGTTCAGGTGCGACAGGAAGTCGAGCAACTGGTCGAACTTGCCCTTGCCCTTGCACTTGATCTTCAGCACCCTGTAGGGGACGCCCTTGGGCTTCCTCACCGGCAGGAACTGCAAGGGCTCCGTGTTGATGCCCGCCTTCTTCAGTTGCTCGTGCAGTCGGTCCCGGAAGAGGAACTTCTGCTGGTCCTCCACCAGCGGGGCCTCGCACACAGGCACCAGCGCCGCCAGGGCGGCCTGCCGGCTCCGGTCCGTCTCGACCTCGCCGATCGTCCGCTTGGCCGCGGACAGGGTCGCCCGCGCCTCGGTCCAGCAGTCATATCCCTTCGAGCCATACGTGAAGATCAGGATGAGCACCGCCGACGCCGCTCCGAGCAGGAGCACGCGTTTCTCTCGTGTATTCAGTCTTCTTGCCATCGGTCTTCCACCTGCGAAGAGCTACAGGGCAGCTCCCTTCTTCGTGAACTCCTTGTAGTCGAGCGTAATCGTGAACTTGACCTTCTTGGTCTTGGTATCCCGCGCGGCATTCGCAATCTCCGCGCCCTTGATCCCCTTCTGGGCTCGCAGATTCGCCTGAAACTTCCACATCTGCTCCATATTGTCCGCCTGCCCGGTGAGCGTGACCGTGGAGCCTTTCTTGAAAAGCAGCCCGTCCAGCACGATCCCGTCGTTCTGGCCCGCGTTGATCTCGGTCAGCATTTCGAGGAGATCCGGCCTGTGCCGGGCCACCGTCTTGACCAGCGACTGCTGCTGCAGAGCCGCCTGGAACTCGGGCTGTTCCACCAACGCATCCCACCGCCTGGCGCTGGCGAGGTCCGTGACGTAGACCGTCGCGAGCAAGGCAATCAACATCATGAGAACCGCGGCGCCCGCCAGGGCCACGGATCGCCAGGCGGAGACTGCCTTCTGCTGCCGCTGTTCCTCCAGCACGCGGTCGAAGAGTCCCAAGGCCGCCGAAGACTTCTCCAGGGCAATCATCGCAAGTCCCAGAGACGTGCGGTACTCATACGCTTCGCGTTTTCCGAAGCCCGCGGGCGTCTTGAGACGCTCGATCTGCGGCTCACTCGCCTGGGCCGGCAAGCCGGCTGCGACCAGCATCGCAACAATCCCCTGGATAGTCTGCCCCCCGTCGGAGAGGACGAGCAGCGGTCGGGAACTCGTCTCATCCCAGCCGAGCGACGACAGCATGATCTGTACGTCCCGGGCAAAACGGTCCAGGATTCCCGTTGGCGGACCAGGCTCCACGCCGCGACCGGAGAACTCGACATCGGACAGTCCCACGTCCAGCACGCCCGCCCGCGTGACCAGGCCGTTCTGAACCAGGCATACCTGCGTATTCCCTGTGCCCAAGCTGATGAGAAACGCCTCTTGCTCCCGTCCGGCGAAGAACCCGTGCCAGGCTTTCGCCGTCCCTTCACAGGACAGGAAGATGTGGCGAGGTCGGAAATCCTCCACGCTGCCCACGAACTTCTCCAGGTGTTCCTTTCGCACGGCGGCGATCGTGATGTCCATGTTGCCGTTGTGCGAGGGGCACGTCCGCCATGCGACCTCGATCTGGTCCGCCGGCAGCGGGAGCAACGATTCCGCCTGCATCTTCACGATCGCTGCGGTCTCGTGCTCTTCCACTCGCGGCGTGTTGATCCGGTAGAACGCTACGCCGGTCGAGTCGAGTCCCACCACGGCCGGCGCGTGTCTCTTCGCCGTCCTGTCCCGACGGTCTCCGTGCGACGCCAGTCCGCACTCGGCCGCGAAGCCGCTCCACGTCTGGTTCTCCGCGGGCACGCTGCGCATCCACACGACCTCCACACGGCCATCCAGCCTGCGGACTTCGACCGCCCGGAATTGACCGTCTTCCCTCGCGGCCGCGACCACGGAATGCGGGATTCTTTCGCCTTTGCTCATCAGTAGTTAGCTCCCTGATACCAATACAGGATCGTGCATGGCGACGCGCTGCGATCCACGACGCACTCCGTCCGAAAGCGCGCCCCGCTGACATCCGCTGCGGCAAGACACTGAATTGTATACACATCCGAGCGGACGGTGGCCAGATCGGCGACCGCCTTGAACCGCTCGGTCGTCATGGACTGCTGGCTCAGCAGATCGGCGACACTCGTGAACCCCTCCAGGAGGCTCGACCGATTCAGGACGATGGCCTGTGCCGTCTGACGGGCCTGATCGTCCCCGCCGAAGAACGCGGCCAGCACGTCCACCGACGCCGTATTGATGTTGATCTTGCCGGGGACACGATCCTCGCCGGCGATCGTAATGCGATCCGCGATCTGCCTGAAAGTCTCTTTATCGAGCGGCTCCGCCTGGTCCTGATTGCCGCTGGGACTCCCCGAGGAGGTCTCCGGGCTGTTGTCGTTGAGCAGATCTCCAATGCTCTTGTATCCCTGCCCGCGATTGTCTACGATCCATTTCGCCTGGGGGGCTCTGATGCCCAGCCCGTCCTGAAGCTGCTGCTGATTCGCCTGGTTGATGTTGACCCGCTTGCTGCCGTCCGCATCCACGTTCCGCTCGTAGGAGTAGCAAGTCAGATAGGCGATCCAGCCCTGGTCGAGCTGCTGATCGCCGTTGTCGGACGGCGGGCTCAGGTCCCCGTCCCGTTCGTTCGAGTCGAGCAGGCCGTTGAGGTTCGTGTCTTCGCCATACAACAGTTCTCGCGTCACCCCCTTGACCGCGA
This sequence comes from Phycisphaerae bacterium, assembly GCA_017993835.1. Taxonomy (GTDB): domain Bacteria; phylum Planctomycetota; class Phycisphaerae; order Sedimentisphaerales; family Anaerobacaceae; genus PLanc-01. Next base: position 23,109 of record JAGOLX010000044.1, on the reverse strand, counting down.
GCAGCTCGCGCACCGTCTTGAACGGCCCGTTGCGAATCCTGTACGGGATGCTCAGGTTCTCGTAGTAGCCCGCCTCGGCGCCTTCCGCCTGCGGATTGTCGTCATTGTCCCGCCAGTCCAGAATTGCGTTGGCGACCTCCGCCTCCATGTAGGGCAAGGCCATGAGCTGGTCCTTCGTTGCGGTGTTGATGTTCAGCCTGCTCGCCTCGTCGATCACCCGCACGCTGTACCGGCACCGCTCGAGCGCCACATCGTTGAAATCCTCGTCGTTGTCGCTCCAGAGATCCGACAGACAGTCGCTGTCTTTGAGATCCTCATTGAGAATCGCGATCGCGTTCTCGATGCCCGCCCGGCACGCCCACTTGCAGCGGACCTCGTCCGTGGCAGACATGGACATCTTCATATTCAGCCGGCCGGTCCGGCCGACCACGGCGACGACGGCCATCATGACGGCCACCATCCAGAGCACGGCGACCAGGACGAGGCCCGGCCTGGACTTCGCAGGTTTCCCCTGCGACACCCCGACACTCTTCGCGCTATCCTTGTACGTTCTCATGCCTATCGCCCCCGCCGTCCCTGGTTGCCCGTCGGGCGGGCGTTCTCGTTGCCGGACTCGTCCGAAGGTCCCGAGGTCGATTCCTGCCGGCCTTCCCGACCTTCGGATGATTCACCCTCCTGCGCCTGCCCTGCGGAGACCTCGGCCATCCGAGGGAACGTAATCATGAATGTCTCCAGGACGGGATCGCCCTTCTCGGGCGTCGCGGTGCCCAGGGTCACCTCGACCAGCTTGGGCAGGATTCGCATCTCCTCGGTCCATTGGTTCGTCCATTCCTGGCCGTCGGAGAAGCGAATGTAGAAGACCGCGATGCCCTCCGCGACGGGCGTCAAGATCCCGCCGGGCTCGCGCTCCTTGTCCGGGTTGGGCCACAGCCGCCGGAACAGAATCGTCGGCTCGTCGGACCCGCCCTCGGCGTCAAGCTCCCGGCTGCCTCCCAGGAAGTACTCGACTTCATAGACGTCGCCCTCCGGCTGATCGGCCCGCGCCGGGGCCCGTCCCACCGTGTAAAAGGTCAAGAACGGCGGGCCCGTCGTGTCCGAGCCCTGCGAAGCCCCCACCAGCTTGACGCTCTCCGGATTCGGATCCCGGTACAGGTTGGCCAGGTCCCTTGCCAACATGCGGGCGGCGAACCGGACCTCGCCGTTCACCTCGCTGGCTTGGTTGACCGTCTGCGACGTCCGCAGAACGGCATTCAGCGCGCCGACCGCGACGATCGCGATGAAGCTGCTGAGAGTCGAGGCCACCAGGACCTCCGCCAGGGTGAATCCGTTGTGCCGCGTCGGGGTCATGGGTTCTGCGATTCCTCCGCGCCGGTCCCGCTCTGCGTTTCCAACGCAAGGGAAGCGCCGTTGAGCATGGTCTGGGCCGTCACACTGTACGGCCGCTTCCCTTCGAGCCAGGTCACTGTGATCTTCACGAGATAGAGGTTGTCCGTCCCGGTGAACTCGGTCGCCACCGCCCAGTGGTAGTCGAGCTCGAACTGGTCGTTCACGCCTTCCATCTGGCCGGCCTCGATGAACTCGTCGATTCCCGCGAAGTCGATAACGCCCAGTTGCAGATCGATCACCGAGGCGGCCTGCTCGTAGTGTCGATGCAGACGCGTGTTCGTCAGGGTGTTCGTGCCGATGGCGCCGAGCGAGAGCACCGCCCCCGACAGAATCATGCTGGCCGCCAGGGTCTCGATCAGATTGAAGCCGCGAGGCTTCGCGCTCCAGGCATTCTGCACCACTGTGTTTCTCATTCCTGCACGTCCAGATCGATGCTTGCGGTCTTGATATCCGTCATGATGCCGGGGTAGAGGCTCGCCTTGCCTGTCGCGGCGATCACCGCAATCGAGTAGTGGGTCTTGCCGTCGCCGATCTGAACGATCGCCGATTCCGCGGAACCGTTCGGCATAAAGACGATTCCCTCGTCCAAGCCCGCATTGTCGGACGAGGCCTCCCCGGACACGTCCCATCGCACGTCCTCGAACTTCACGTCCCCCTCGAATTCGACCGGCTTGCAGAAGTAATCCCGGACGGGGACCTTTAGCGACTCGCCGGTCTGAGGATCCGTCTGGACGGTTGCCAGAAAGAAACCCCGGTTGTTCGGGTCCAGCTCGAGCTCATAAGGACGCTGCTGCTCGATGGCCACGATCCGGGCGTACCGGGCCATCAACAGGAACTGCCGGGCCGCCTTCTCGACGAGCAGCTTCTTCTGCGAGCCCGCGTAGTATCCGCCGCCCACGCCGCCGATCAGGGCAATGATCGACACGACCACCAGGACTTCGGTGAGGGTGAACCCGCGATGCCCTGGACACGATGGCCGATGCCGCCGCACGTTGACGTCAGAGTCATTCATTGACGATATCCGCGTTGTCGCCCTCGCCGCCCTCGGCGCCGTCGGCCCCATAACTGATGATGTCGTAACTCCCGACGTTCGTCTGCCCCTCGGCGAGGTACTGGTACTCATTGCCCCAGGGGTCCAGGAGCTGGCTCTTCTTGAGATACGGGCCGTTCCACTTGTCCTCCAGTTCCGCGGGAGGCGCCAGCAGGCATTCCAGCCCGCCCTCGGCCTCGTCCGGCAGGCGGCCGCAGTCGTACTGGAACCGCGCCAGCGAGTCCTCGATGACCGCCATCTTCGCCCGCGCGATGTCCGTCTTCGCCTTGCCCATTCCCTTGAACACGCGGGGCACCAGCATGGTCGCCAGCATCGCGATGATTCCCACCACCACGAGCAGCTCGACCAGCGTGAAGCCCCTTCTTCGTCGTCTCATATGCCTCATTCCACAGCCTTTCGCATGAGCCACGATACCGTCAGATTCTCTTGTTCCCCTTTCGACAGGCGTCCTCATCACGCCATCCCGGCGTTGAGCGACATCATTACAATGGGCAGCAGCGCCGCCGCAATAACAAAGCCGATGATCAAGGCCAGGACCAGGATCAACAAGGCGGGGAAAATCGCCATGAACCGATTGATCGCCGCGTCGGCGTCCGCGTCGAACGTATCCGCCGCATTCAGGAGCAACTCGTCGAGCTTGCCCGTCTGCTCACCGATGGCGACGATCTGCACCAGCAGCGGAGGGAAATGGCCCGACTGGTCCAAGGGCTCCGCGAGCGCTTCGCCCCGCTTGACCTTGTCGGCCACCTCGTCGATTGTGCGGGCCAGGACCTCGTTGCCCAGCGTGTCGCGAACGACCGCCAGGGATTCCAGGATCGTGACCCCGCCTTTGGTCAGGGCGCCGAGCGTGCGAGCGAATCGCCCGACGGCAATCGTCTGCAGGACCGTCCCGAGGACCGGGGTCTTCAGGCGGAAGGCATCCCATTGCACCCGCCCGGCGGTCTTCTTCCATTTGTGGAGCATCAGCAGACCGCCCACGAGAGCAGCCAGGACGACCCACCCGCCGGCGCTGGTGAAGAGGGCCCGCAGGGAGTGGCTGGACGCCAGGAGCACGCGGGTCGGCAAGGGCATCATCGCCTCGCTCATCTCCACCGTCCCGAGGATCTTGGGCAACATGACGGTGACCACCAGGACCGCAGAAGCGATGCCCAGGCCCAGCACGAAGATGGGATACGCCGCCGCGGTCTTCATGTTGGACTTGATCTTCTCCTCGCGCGCCAGGATCATCGCCAGTTGCGTGCTGGTTTGTTCGAGAATTCCCCCCGTCTCGCCCACGCGGATCATCGACAGATAGAGAGGATTGAACACGCCATTGTGTTCGGCCAGCGCCTCGGAGAGGGCCTTGCCTCCGCTGACCGCCTTGGTCAGGTGCTCGAACATCCGCCTCATCGCGGGCTTTCGCTGCTGCTTGCGCATAAGTTCGAGGCAGTTCAGCAGGGGAAGGCCCGCGCGAACCGCGGTGCTCAGTTGCGAGGTCATGGCCAGCACGTCCCGGCTGGAAACGCGACCGTTGCGAAGGCAGTCGATGAAGCCGGACGAACCGGTCGCTTCGGCCCCGCTCGACGACGACTCGGCCCTTGGGGGAGCACTGTGCCCCTGGTCCTTCTCGACCAGTTCCATAACGAAGTGGCCGCGTTGCGCCAGCGCGGCCACGGCGCTGCGGCGGTCCGCCGCATCCACGACGCCCGCGACGTGCCCTCCTCCCCGATCAACTGCTTTGTAGGAAAACTGGCCCAAAGTCTACTCCGCTTGGCATCCGGGTTTCATCGGACGGCACCCAGCCTGCCCCCATGCCATCGGCCCCGGTCAGTCGTCCTCGCCGATCGTCTTGGCCACACGGAAGACTTCTTCCGGCGTCGTGACCCCCTGCAAGACCTTGCCGATGCCGTCATGCACCATGCTGATGTGGTCGGCCGGAGCTTCTTTCATAATCTGGTCGCCGGAGGGACGCGACGCGATCAACTCGCGGATCCTCCCGGTGATGCGAAGCAGCTCGAAAATCCCGACTCGTCCGGTCATCCCCGTCTGGTTGCAGTAGTTGCACCCGACGCCATGATAGAACTTCACGCCGGGCGTGGCCTTCACAGTCCCGTTGAGGCTCTTCAGGAGGGTCTCATCGGGCTCGTAGGGCTCCTTGCACTTCGGACAGATCTTGCGAACCAGCCGCTGGGCGAGGATGCCTTCCAGCGAACTGGCCAGCAGGAACGGCTCGATCCCCATGTCGATCAGACGAGTGACCGCGCCGGGGGCGTCGTTCGTATGGAGGGTCGAGAAGACCAGGTGGCCCGTGAGCGCGGCCCGGATGGCGATGTCGGCCGTTTCCCGGTCGCGGATTTCGCCCACCATGATGACGTCCGGATCGTGCCGGAGGATGTGGCGAAGACCCGTGGCGAACGTCAGTCCCCTCTTGGCGTTCACCGGCATCTGGTTGATCCCTTCGAGCTGATACTCGACAGGATCCTCGATCGTGATCATCTTGACTGTGGGCGAGTAGATCTTGTTCAACGCCGCATAGAGGGTGGTCGTCTTGCCCGATCCCGTCGGCCCGGTGACCAGAACGATCCCATGCGTCTTCTTGAGGCATCTGCAGAAACCATCGAGGGTCGCGTCGCTCATGCCCAGATCGTGCAGACTGATCAGCGAGGCAGACCGATCCAGGAGGCGCAGCTCGACGGCCTCGCCAAACACGGTGGGCACCGTCGAGACACGGATGTCGATCTTGCCCTTCTTGCCCACGAACTCGATGTGCCCGTCCTGGGGGACGAATCGCTCGGCGATGTTCATGTTCGCCATGATCTTGATGCGAGAGATGATGGCGGCGTGCAGTCGCTTGGAAGAGGGCGTCTTCTCGACCAACAGGCCGTCGATCCGGTACTTGATCTTCACCTCCCGGTCGAACGGCTCGATGTGGATGTCGCTGGCGCGAGACTCGATCGCCTCGTAGATAATCAGATTCACCAGGTTGACCAGAGAAGGTTCACGAGCCAGCTCGTGCAGTCTGGCGGGCGAGAAATCCCCGTTGGCGGAATCCTCATCCATCCGTTGCTCCGCCGGCGTCAGATTGTCCAACATTCGCGCGACGTTGCTGCCGTAGAACTTCAGCACCGCGTGCTCGAGCTGGGCGGGATCGGCATAGAATCGCTGAATCAGGCAGCCCGTCACCAGCCGCAGATCCTCTGTGACCTGCAGTTGGAGAGGGTCCGCCATGGCCACGGCCAGACGACCGTTCTGGCGCCACAGGGGAAGGACGTTGTACTTGCTGACCAGCTCCGCAGGCACGAGGCCGATGATCTCGCCTGTGATGGACAGCGTCGACAGGTCGATCCGCTCGATCCCTGCCTGGATCGCCAGGGCTTCGTTCAACTGAGCCTGCGTTACGTAGCCCAACTCCAGGAGGATCTGGCCGAGCTGGCGGTGCTTGACCTTCTGCTCAGCCAGGGCGACGCCCAGATCGGCCTCATCGAGATAGGCTCGCTCGCAGAGCAATTCGCCCAGCTTCTTCTTCTGAATCGCACTGCCGTTTGAGTCCATCCTCATTCCATAACCTCGAACGGACAAGCCGGCAAGCCTGCAAGTCCATATAAGACAATTCCTTACGTTCCACACACCCTGACAGTTGCCGAGGCATCTGCCCAGCGCCTGGCCGGCAATGAAGCGCCGCTGTGAACCGCGGCCGCCTCAAGGTCGAGCCGAGACGCCCGGTGCATCATCACAGTCCCCAAGCGCTTCGTCGGGACGAGACCGGACGACGAGTCCCCTCAGCTTATATAGTCAGACGCTCTGAGATCCTGGTTTGTTACACAAAAATCGATATTCCGACCCTGCTGCGGGCGAAAGGATACCCCGACGTCGCCTCCGCCGCAAGGGCACGCGAAAAAAACTGTTGACAGTCCCAAGTGCTGCTGGGACAATGGCATATGATGCAGAGAGTCCGATGGGTAGGCTTTCGACTGGAGGGCAGGCAAGGATGCTCAAATCCAGGAAGGGAGCGGGTGGAACCACGGCATACGTCTGTCGTCCGCCCGGCAAGTCGGCAGCAATCGAGCACATCTTGGCTCTTGCAGATTCCCACAAGATGGCTCCCGTGCCTGCGTCGAGACCCAGGCACACCGATTCTCAACAAACGAGTTGTAGTCATCACGGCACGCTGGAGGTGACGCTATGAACCTGGAGAAACGCCAGCCATCCGGACGTGAGAAGGACGAGGCGTCCATCGAACTGCTGGAGAAACTGCGAGGGCAACTGTACTCCTCGAACATCTCCATTGTGCGCCAGAGCGCGTTCCGCCTTTCCTGGATGCAGGAAGACGGCTTGGAGATCTTGCGCGAGGCCCTGCTGGGCGACGCCCCCCGCCAGGCCAAGGGGGCCGCGGCCTACGGACTTCGCAAGATGCGCGGCAGGATGCGGAAACGCGCCGAGCAGACCCTCATCGAAGGCGCCGCCCATCCCGATCCGGCGACTGCACAGATCTGCCGCAACGCGTTGACCGTCATCAAGAAGAACTCCCCCCCTGCCAAGCAGGTCCGGCGTGCGAAGGGCAAACCCCCAGGCAAGTTCGAGATCAGGGAGATTCGCTCCAAGACCCACGGGCGCAAGCAGCAGCACAAGCCCAGACGGCCGGGCGGACCCCCGCGATCCCACAGGCGATGAGATCCTACGGCAGCAGCGCACCCCCCTTGCCCGCGACGAATGCTTGAGTCACCTCCCATGCCTTTTCACGAGTGGACACATCGGGATATGTCGGCGCCCGCGCGACCCCCAGTCGCGCCAGCAGGCGGGCCGTCTCGACGCGGGCCTGCTGGGCCAGATTGGCCGCCTCACCCAGCAGACGCATCGATTCCTGGGCGGCGTGGAAACCCATCCCGTTGTTGGCGCTGATGAAATCCCAGCGGAACTGGCCCCAGCGCAGGAGCTTCCGCGGCAAGGCCAGATCCTCGACAGACGCACCTGCCTGGGCTGCGGCCGCTACGTCGAAATGGGCCTTCACCAGGGCCTCCTCCGCAGCCAGCTTGGCCTGCTCGGTCTTGGTTTGAATCCCCTCGACGCGGGTCCGGATCTCGTCCTCGCCCCAGCGATGGCAGACGGCGCAACTGTTCGCGATGTTCAGCAGAGGACTTCGCACATGGTGGTCGCTGTATTTGACGCCACCCTCGGTGCGGTACGGCATGTGGCAATCCGCACACGAGACGTTGCGATACGCATGAATCCCGGTCAGGTACAGCTCGTAGTCCGGATGCTGGGCCTTGATGATCGGCGCGCCCGAAATCGCGTGCACATAGTCCGTGTGCTCGACACCGTCGTAGAACGCCAGCATAGCCTCCAGCGTCGTGCCCTTGGCCCATGGGAAGACCAGGTAGTTCTTCATCCCCTCCTGCGGGTCCGTGCGGAAGTAGTACTCGACATGGCACTGGGCACATACGAGGGAGCGCATCTCCTGGTGGGTCGCCTGATTGATGTCCTTGCCCATCGCTGCGAATGCCTCTTTGAGGGCCGGACGCGTGATGCGGAGTCTCAGCGTCTGCGGGTCATGGCAGTCAGGACAGCCGATCGGATGTGTCATCTCGGGCGTCAGGTCGTGGAAATTGGCGGCGTAGAACTCCTTGACTCCCATCGTGTTCATCAGGCGGGGCACGTCCGGACTCTTGCACGACCAGCACGTGCCGGCCTGGAACGGCTTGGCCAGGCGGGCGGTCTTGCTCACATCCTCCACGGAGTAGTAGTGTCCCCTCGCCTGCCGATAGTCCTTGCTGAACCCATAGCCCGCAAACAGGATCACCTGCAGCGGATCGCCCTCCAGATAGTCGCGAGGGTACGACCCGCCGTACTTGGTCTTGGTGTCGGTGATGCGCGTCCGCAGGTAGGACTCGTACTCATTCGGGTAGTTGCGGCCCCAGACCTCGCTGTCCATCTCCCACTCGCCGACCGGCTGGACCGCTATCGCCGGACGCTGAGCTTCCCACCGCCGTTCCATGATCGAAACCGCCAGCAGCCCGAGCAGCACGACGACCACCACGAGCAGTCCGGCTATCGCGATCCCCATCCACACGGGAAGGGACAACAGGGCTTTCTCCCGGTTCGCCTTGGCTCCATTCGGGCTCGATTCGGCCGTCATCGTTCCACTCCTTTCTCATCCCTCGTCACATGCACAACCAGAAGCATCGTTCGTAGTGACGCCGTAAGGCGTTATCTTCCCCACCCAGGAAGATATGCCCTCACAGGCACACTACGAACAGCGTCAATCGCCGGTCTTCATCCATTCCAGTCCCGCGTCGGGCAGGCCCGGCCGGAGCATCGCGGGCGAGGCCGACAGGCTGTGGACCTCCCCGTGGACGTTTTGGTGACAGTCCCAACATCGCCGCTCACTGGTGTCGGCCAGGCGGATCATCGAGAATTGCCCGCTGTGGCACCGCACACAGTTGGCCTGCACGACCGGCACCGCCCCCGCGGAAAGCTCCAGGACCTGCGGCTCAGTCCGCATCGTGAACACGTACGAATGCCTCATCCCGTCGCGGGATTTGAAGGCATATTTGGCCACGAGGTTGCTGTGCGGAACGTGGCAATCGACGCAGACGGCAACCCGGCCGTGACTGCCCCGCTGCCAGCTCGCGTAAGCGTCCATCATCACGTGGCAATTGATACAGGTCAAGGGATCGTCAGACAGATAGGAAGTCGCGTTCGCGATCCGGACCAGGATGAGCGTCCCGCCCACGGCAATGCCGACAAGGCCGTAGATTCCCACCTGCAGCAATCTGGGCAATCCGGCGAGCGTCACAGCCGATTTGACAAGACCTACGACGTCCATACCACACCCCAGGACCACGCCAGAACCGACAGCCAGGGTGGCTGTCGATATTAAGCCCATATTGTAGATGCGAGTCAGCCGGCTGCCAACATCTTTCCCCTGTAGACTCCCTCGCCAGGACACAGAGAATGCGTGTTTCTAACAGTAGCATCCCTTGCTCGCAGTGGGTACAATGGAGTCATGCCACTAGCGGGGAGCCGGCTTTTCTGCTCCCCCGCTGCCGTTGGCTGTCTTCGCGTCGAGCCGCTGTTCATGCCAGGCTCTCACATCGAGAGGTGATCTATGCGCGCCACTCGCGGATTCCAGGGGATTGTGGGTGTCAGTCTTGCTTTGACCATTGCTTCCGCCACCATGGCGAAATACGGCGGCGGAACGGGGGAGCCGAACGATCCATATCAGATTGCCACGGCCACCGATCTGATCACCTTGGGCGAGACACCCAAAGACTACGGCAAGCACTTCATCCTGACCGCCGACATCGACCTGGACCCCAACCTCCCCGGCGGGAAGATCTTCGACAGGGCCGTCATTGCTTCCATCACGAACGCGATAGAAGGAGGAATCCGGACAACGCGCTTCAGCGGCGTCTTCGACGGTGATGGCCATACGATCTCGAATTTCACGTGCCATGTGACCGATGAGATGGAAACGGAGATCGGGCTCTTCGGGTGGGCTGATGATCCCGGCGTCGAGCTGAGAAACCTGAGACTGATTCACCCACAGGTGTATGGCGACCACACTTTCTCCGCTGGCTCGTTGGTTGGTTTCGTCGCCGGCACCGTCAGGAATTGCTCTGTCGAAGGTGGCAGCATCACCAGCCGGACGGGATATGTCGGAGGCCTGGTAGGCTACAACCGCAGCAGCTTGATCGCCTGTTACAGCACTACCACCGTCGTTGGCGGCACCGGCGTTGGTGGACTCGTGGGGGGCAACTACGGCCGCATCATTCACTGCTACAGCACCGGTATGGTCAGCGGTCAGCGCGACGTCGGCGGACTCACCGGATACAATGCCAATCGCATCATGGATTGCTACAGTGGCGGATCCGTCGAAGGCGACGAAGGCGTTGGCGGGTTTCTCGGGCGCACCATGGGAAGCGGTAGAAGCGGCGGCAGTGTCGAGATCAACTGCTTCTGGCATATGGAGGCCTCCGGTCAGACGAGCAGCGCCGGGGGCACTGGCCTCACCACGACAGAACTAGAGGACCCCAACATTCTCATTGCCGCGGGGTGGGATTTCGTCGGACAGGCAGATGGGCCGCACGATATCTGGGCGGAACCGCTAGACGGGCGAAGATACCCTGTGCTTCATTGGCAACTCCCGGCCGGATTTGGACTGCCGCAGTTTTCCGGCGGCACAGGAGAACCGAACGACCCGTACCTGATATCGAGTCCCGAGGATTGGAATTGCATCGGCCACAATCCCAGGCTGATGGGAGCCCACTTCAGGTTGACGAACGATATAGACTTGGCGAAAGCGGAGTCATTCGCCATCGCCAATGAATACTATCCATTCACAGGTGTATTTGAGGGCGGTGGTCACACAGTCGCCAACTTCACCTACGGTCCCGCCCGGCACAATTGCGTTGGGCTCTTCGAGTACGTCTGTGGACCAAATGCACGCGTCGAAATGCTCGGCGCGATAGACCCGAACATTCAGATGGACCATGGATATGGTGTCGGTTCGCTGGCGGGCAACTTGGGCGAGGGAGTCATCCGCGCCTGTTTCGCCCGGGGCGGAAGCATCGCCGGGGGCGGCATTCACGTCGGCGGGTTGGTCGGCAGTAGTTACGGCGTCATTTCTGATTGTTACACAGATGGCATCAGCGTCACAGGCAGAGGCTACGTCGCCGGTCTTGTGGGTCTCACTGACTCGCCGGCCATGGTGGTCAATTGCTACTCGAGCAGCGCAGTCTTCGGAGACAGCTTCCTCGGCGGCTTCGTGGCGCGCGGTCCCCGCAAGTGTGTCCGGTTCTGCTTCTGGGACATGCTGACCAGCGGCCAAACCACGAGTCCCGGCGGCGGCACCGGCAGGAAACCGGCCGAGATGCAGACAGCCAAGACGTTCCTCGACACCGGCTGGGACTTCGTCGGCGAGACGGTCAATGGCACAGGCGACGTTTGGTGGATCGAGGAAGGGAATGACTATCCGAGATTGTGGTGGGAGTTGAATAGCGAGGCGTCGCCATAGACCAACAGCTAGGTCAAGAGACGAGAAGCAAGGCAGTCATTTCATCTCCGCCGGATCGAGGATCGATCTTGCGTATTGACCATTCCCTCGCTTCTGGTACACTATCGATATGAAGCAGATGTGGCCGCTGGAATGGACGGGGGCGGTCAGGATCGAACAGTGAGGGACGCCGGCATGAAGAGGCAATGCGGTTTCACGCTCATCGAGCTGCTGGTGGTCATCGCGGTCATCGCGGTGCTGATGGCCATCATGATCCCCGCCTTGTCGAGGGTCAAGAGACAGGCCGCGGGCAGTGCGTGCCAGTCGAACCAGCATCAGCTCGTCCTCGCCTGGATCATGTACGCACAGGACAACGACGACGCGCTCATCGGAGGCCACGACGGCTATTCCGCATCGCCCAGCATCAAGTACGACTGGGTCCAGTTGCCGCGGACCGAGAACGGGACCACGGTCCAGAGGGCCCAGGCCACGCTGGAAGACGAGAAACGCGGCTGCGAGGCCGGCGCCCTGTTCCCCTACGTCAAACAGGTCGATCTCTACCATTGCCCGGGCGACCGTCGGCACCGCACCGAGATGACGCATCGCAGCTACGGCGTCCCCGGCGGCATGAACGGCGACGTCGGCACCGGCGCGACCAGCTGGCTCATGGTGAACTGGGGATTCCCCTCCTACAAGAAGCTCACGCAGATCAAGAACCCCGGCGTCAAGTACGTCTTCCTCGAGGAAAAGACCGACGTCGGCGGCTACAACTGGGGGTCCTGGAACCTGGAGAAACAGGGGGACCGCTGGTGGGACCCGATCGTTGTGCGTCACGGCCGACTCAGCGTGCTCGCCTTCTCCGACGGCCACGCGATCCAGCACCAGTGGCAGCAGAAGAGCACGCTGGCCATGACGGACGTGGGCTATCCCGACTGCATCCGCTGGCCGGTCACCGACGGCACCGACGACCTCGAGTTCATGCGAGCGGGCTACAATCCCGACCGCTGACAGATGCATCGACCCGACCCGGTCATTCCTGCGTCACGCAGGAATCCAGGAATCCTGGGATTTCAATCATCCTTGGTGGGATGGATTCCCGCTTCCAGGGGAATGGCAATTGCGCTGGACCGCGCAGCTCCGTTGTACCGGGCTTCACATGGACTCTATCGGCTTGTCGTCCAACAACATCCCCAGGAATGCCGGCAAGGCGTGGAAATGGTCCACGTGGTCCGGCGCAGTGTTGCCGGCGAAGCCAAGGATGGCCAGGCCGTTCCGGCACGTCTCACTCACCATCTGCATGCCCCCAGGACCCCACTGGAGCACAGGCTGCCTCTGCAGATGCAACGAGTCAATCAGGTAATCGGCGGTCTCCGTCGTGCTCGCGTACGTGCCGGGGAAGATCCCCGAGTGCGTAATCACAAGATGCCTCTCGCCGGCCGCGGCGAGCTTCGCGTACTCCAGGAAGCCTTCCAGCTTCTCCGTATTGAGCGCGCCACCTTGTGACAGCGCACGGCCCGACGGCGTGTAGTCCGTGTGCAGACCGTCGAGCAGCACGATCCCGTCCAACGTCGACGAGTGACTCCTCAGAATTGCCCGAACCGCTCCATACCCTGCGCTGAACGAACTCAGGTAGACCCCGGAAATCTCAATCTCAGCAGATGCCCTCTCGGAAACGGATTGGCGGATCATCTCGATCAGCCCGGGGAAAGTGGATTCGGGGGAAAACTCATTCTCATAGACCGCCGAGCCCGACCCGAGATTCACCACGGCAACGATGAGAGGGCGCCCGCACTCATATCCGGCGCGTTTCGGAACGAAACTCGCCCCGTGAAAATGGATGAGCAGATCCATCCGACGCAGTTCGCATCTCGGATCGGCCCAATAGACCTCGACCGGCCTAGACAACGCATGGTCGAGAACAATCGACACGCCGGGGACTGCCTTGTTTTCAATCCGCTCGTGGGCGCGGATTGCGTCCCTCATCGGAGAAGGGAACTGACTTGCGTGATCTCGCTCTTGTTGGGGACCCAGACCAAACGCACTGACCAAGCCATCGTACTGGGATCGCGTGATGGCAAGCATGCAACCATGACGGAGTTTGGGCGGCAGGCTGTACTTGTCCCAATCATCGTGGAAGGTGTAGCCGGAGATTTGGTACCAGGGTCCCCGCAGATCCGCGGACACCGACAGGCCGTAGGAAACGCCCGGATATTGCTCGTAGTAGAGATACCAGGCCTTGCCGTCAGGCGAGGGAATCAGCGTCGGCGCCTCGCGGAAGTTCGGACTGATCGGCGCCGACGGTTCCGTCCACGGCCCAAACGGACCGGCCGCCTCGCTGATGCGAATCGTCTTGCCGGTCACCCAGTCCAGGGTGGGATACCGCTCGTCCTTGAGTATCGCGAAGTACCGATCGCCCTGCTTGCGAATAATGACGTCGATCGTGCCCATGTCCCAGGGGAACAGGCGTCGCGGCGGATCGGAGAACACCTTCAAGTCCTTCGAGGTCAGGTACAAGGTCCGCTGACTGGCCCAGTATCGCTCGGGGTCTTCCCTGGTTCCCTCTTCGTGCGGCGTGTGCCAGGTCAGGACATACTGCGACCCGGCCTGGTCGTAAAACAGCTTGGGCGCCCCGATCCGCTGCAAGGCTCGTTCGTAGCCGGGCGTTGCCTTGAGGTTCGGCGTGACATCGCTGTACCGGGTCCAGGTCACGAGGTCGTCGGACACCCAGAAGTTGATATCGCCAGCCGAATCGTTGCGATTGCCCACGAGGTAGTATCGCCCATCGTGCCCCTGGCAGATGTCCGGGTGCCCCCGGTAGTCCTCGGACACGCGCCGGCCCTGATTGAGCAGCCGCCAGTGCAGGCCGTCCAGACTCACGGAATAGTACAGCCGGCCGTAGTCGCCGTGCGTGATGTGGGCGAAGAGATACGCTTCGTGGACCGCCTTGCCGTCTTTCCCCTGTCCCGGTGGCTCCGGCTGCCCGCCCTGTGCGACCGAAACCAACAGCAGAAACAGCCCGAACCATTTCATTCGTGTTGCCATAGACCACGGTCCTTTCATCTGAATTCGCGACCCGATTGTAGAGTCCTTCTTCAGCCAAAGGAAGGGGAAGACACGCCTCTCACTGACACACCTTCGATCCAATGGTGTCATTCCTGCGAACGCAGGAATCCAGGAACCTTAGGACTTGGCACGTCTCCAGGAAGTGGATTCCCGCTTCCGCGGGAATGACAAATGCAGTCTGGGCCTGCATCTGTTTTGAACGCGGCTTCACACCGACTCTGTCGGCCTGTCCTCCAGGAGTACTCTCAGGAAGACCGGCAAGCCGAGGAGATGGTCGATGTGGTCCGGCGCCGTGTTGCCTGCGAAGCAAGACGGACTCGTGAAATCCAGTCCCCGCCTCCGCATCATGCGCGGCGGGCCCACCCATGCCGACGCCAACAGACAGCAGCCACACCAAGGCTGCTGAGCACAAGCGCACCCGGCGCGGGAACACGTACCGCCAGCCACGAATGGGGTGTAGAGTCATCCCCTTGCGAGGCGACAGCCGACAGGAACAGCTCGTATTCGTGGCCCGGCTGCACGTTGACACGATACGATTCACTGACCGTGATGCAGTCATACTCGTGGCTCGTCGACGACGAATACGAGAAGATCGTCTCGTCAAGCGTGCGATCCGTGAGTCGGTATCGAACGACAGTGCCGTCCCAGGAGTACATGCATGCAGCGCCTGTGATCTTAAGACTGAGGACAGGGCACTCGGTCGTGAATACATAGGTCGATTCCGCCGTCGCAACGCCGGAGAAGATCGACCCGGTGACGGATGCGGATACCATCCAGTTTCCGGCAGAACTGGAAGCGGTGACAGGCACATCGTTCCAGCCGAGAGCCGTCGCACTGTCGCTGATGGGGAAAGATGCCGATCTCTCGTAGCTTTGCCCCGCATTGCCCCAGCCACCCGCCCATCCCCTGATGTAGTGCCATTCAGAAATGGAGACTACGCCCCCGCAGGCGACATTGGCCAGGACGAACATGAGAATAACACAACCGTACCTCATCGTCTTCTCCTTTCCAGATCTGTCCATATATGGCAGCGGACTCATCGGAAGAAACGAGGGGCAGGCTCCATGCCTCAGATTCTCTCCTGGCATTCCACTTCCGGATAGACCCTCCCATGGTATCATCCGACGCCGCTTCATTTTGTGTTTACAGTATGATTGTACAACAACGCCAACAGGGACATCAAGGGGAAACCGCTCTCGTGCCCGTCTTTCTCAGGACATGGAACACGGACACGCAACGGCGTCCTGGGAGACGACGGCGGCTATCCCTCCGGCCTGTACGAGCGGGCTTCAACGGCGATCTCGCCTTCGGGCGTGATGTCCACCTGGCCTTGCAGCGTCTTGGCGGAGCAGAACTCGTAATCCCGTTCGCCGCGGACCACGACGCGGCTGCGGTCCACTTCCATGCGCAGATCTCGTTCGGGAGACCTGTGGCGCAGGACGTTGGCCAGGAGGATCGCCTTTTCAAGGCCGTCGCCGGTGAGATAGTTGGCGACCTCATCGGGCTGGGCCAGGCGATTGCCGTCGTAGATCGAGACGCCCGCAAGCCCCTGGAGCCAATCGTAGACCGCTCCCACCGACATTGCCTGCGTCTTCTCCAGCGAGACGGGGCTTCGCTCGATTGCGGCCTTCAGGAAGGGCCGCCAGTCGCAACTCTCCATGTCGCGGAACGCGTAGAACGCCAGGTCCGCGGTGCTATTGTGAGAGCGGATCTGACGCAGATAGTCGATGATCTGCTCGCGGCTCCAGTCGGGAGAGATTTGGATCACATGGTCATTGGAGAACTTCTTGTCGGCGGGCGGCAGGTTCGCCTCCATGTGTACGAACTTCCGCAGTTCCTCGACGAACTTGTCGGCGTCGGGGATCGTCGGCTCGATGAACTTCCGCATGGCGTCACGGCCGTCCGCCCGCCGGACGTCGATCCCCTGCCTGAGGAATTCGCAGAGACGGTCGCATCGCATCCGCCCGGGCAACTCGAACCGCACGAAATCCTCGTCGGCGACCTCTGCCAGCAGCTTGTCGTGCGTGTCGTCGCCGATCTTGAACGGACTGCCGTGCTCGTAGTGGTACAGCAGCTCGGCCCGGATGAACTGCGGCTGGCCGTGACAATCGCGACAGATCTGGAAGTACCTCTGATAGTCGCGGAAACACCGCAGGAAGCTGGCGAAGACGGTCAGATTCAAATCGGTCGAGAGGTAGCCGGCCAGGCGGCTCTTGAATCGCTCGTAGGCCTTCGGATCGATCGTGGCGTCGCTGTAGAGGCAGTGGATGCAGCCTGTGTTGTGCGCGACGACGGTCACCTGCTCGTTGCGGAGGGCCCGCTGGGCCTTGTTGGAGATCTCGGTGCCGTTGAACCACATGGTCTTGGTCACGAGTCGCCGGTTGTTGGTCAGGATGCCATCCTGCAGGTCGATGAAGTTCTGCGAGTGCAGGGGCGTGAGGACCAGGAAGATGTCATCGAGGGGCACGCCGCAAACGATGAACACCGCCGAGGCGTAGAGCGTCGCCAACGAGACGCACTCCCCAGCCGCCTTGCCGTAGCCGGGCTTGAGCCGGAACGCATCCATCGCCTCCGCGGTTTCGGTTTTCCAGTACGGGATGATGTCCGTGGTGTACTTGTCGAGCCCAAAGTGCTTGCGAATGTCCACATCGTAATAGTACTTGTCGCCTTCGTAACCGAACAGGGCATTGCTCGCCGCGATCTGCTGCGGCGACATGTACTGAGTAAACCGCTGGATCTCGGCGTTCTTGTCGGTCAGGCCCCACGTTTCGAGGTCAAGATTGAAGTCGAACTCGTCCATGATGAACTGCCGCAGCCGCATGAGCCTGCGGTAACTGCCCTTGCCCGCCAGCTTGTTGAAGGACTCCAGGTCCCGCCACTTCCAAATGACCGGGCTCATGAGGTTCGCGAGCACGAGGCTGTAGATCAGCTCGGGAAACACGAACAGCTCCATGTCTGAGAGCGTGACAGCCGACGAGTATCTCTCCAGATCGTCCGAATTCATAGTGTCCGATACTCCCTTTCTTCACAAATCCAGCGTAGCGCACACGCTTGGCATTGTACACCCCGGCGGCCGGTGCAGTCTTCGACAATCCCGATTCGCGAGAGTGCGAAATCGTATTTCACCGGGTCGGCCGGCTCGATCCGGGCGAATCCCGCCGTGATCTCCACCGCGGCGCGGAGACAAGCGGACTTGCCAGCGTGCAGGCCCAGGATGCGGCACAGCCTGCCCATATGGACGTCCACGGGGACGATCAGCCCGGCCTTGTCGATGGAGGTCCAGAGTCCCAGGTCCACGTCGTCCTTGCGGACCATCCACCGCAGGAACAGATTCAGTCGCTTGCTGGCGCTGCCCCGGCTCGGACTGGCCAGCAGATAGCTCAGCCCCGCGGGAGGCCGGTTGCCTCCGTGCGAGTCCCTGTAGATCCGGCCTAGAGACTCGCAGAACGCGTTCAGCGCCGGCAGCACGCTGTCGTGGTCTTGACGGTAGCCCTGCAGGAAGAACGCCTCCAGGCTGCCGTGCCGGTCCAGGACCTGGCGGAACAGCCCGAGCAGATCGGCCAGATCGTCACCCGTCGTAAACCGGTGCTTGAAGCTCCGCAGTCTGGCGCGCCTGCGATTGTCGAATCGCGAGGTGAACTCATACGGCGTGTTGTCCATCCGGTCGAAGAGCTGCGTCAGACTCCGCTTGATCTGCTCCACGCGGCCGTAGGCGAGGGCCGACGCGAGAAACGCGGCGATCTCGACATCCTGCCGATTCGAGTACCGATGCGCAAACTGCAGGGGATCGGAGCCGAGGAACTGCCTGCGGTTGTACCGCTCGTACACACGGTCGAGCACGTCCCGCAATGCCTGCGACGAAGCGGCGCACGTCCTTGCGGGCGAGGTAATCACGGGGCGGCCTTCCTGCCGGGGATGTCGCCGGCGAAGCGGCACTCGATCTCGCCCGTCTGCGTGTTGAATCGAATGCGTCGGCCGCGAGTCCCGCCGACTTCCTGCGCCGCGACGCGGATGCGTGCGGCGTGCAGGACCTCCAGCGCCGCCGCGACGTTTCCCTGCCCGATCCGCCCGTCCTCACGTGCCGTCTTGAGGACCGCGGCGCCGCCCAGGATGGTGGCGCGGTAGTGCGTCGGTTCCGGGTCGATCTGCATCATGGCATCGACCATATGCCGGGTGGAGGTCACGCCGTACCGGCCGATATCGGTCTCCGCAAGGTTCTTCGGGCGGTCCATCAGGAAATGATTCATGGCGCCGAAACCCTGCTTGTAGTTGTATAGGCAGACCGCGACGCAGGACCCCACCAGCGTCTCCGCCACCACCGGTTCGCGCCCTGTGTAGAACTCGCCGGGCCTGAGGAACTTTCGCAGCATCGTCGTCATGACCTGGTTCGCCCTCAAAACACTCGTCAACCGTTCTCCACGCGGACGCTCGCGACGTATCGCCCATCGCTGCGGAACACTTCGACCCGGCAACCGAACAGCCTGCTGAGCCGATCGGACGACAAGACCTGCTCGGCCGGACCCGACGCGAACACCGTCCCCTGCTTGAGCAGGACCACCTGGTCCACCGTGCAGGGAAGCTCATCGAGATGATGAGAGACAATGATTACGGTCGGATGGCGACGCCGGTTCAGAAGCCGCTCCATCGCCGCAACGCAGGACGCTCGGGCCCCCAGGTCCAGGCCGGCGGTGGGCTCGTCGAGCAACAGCAGGCCCGCCTGGGCCACCATCGCCCGGGCCAGGAGCGCCTTCATCTGCTCGCCGGTGGACAACTGCGCGAAGACGCAATCCCCCATCTTGGCAAGCCCGAGCCCGTCGATCTCGGCTTCGACCCGGCGCCACTGCGTGGGTCGGATCGAGCTGTGGAGAGGCAATCGGATCGTACCGAACAAACCGGTGGCGACGACCTCGCGGACCCACATCTGGGCGTCGAACGCAGGGCTGCGGGAGGGCTCGATCACACCGATCCCCCGCCGAAAGCGGGCCAGATCTACCTTGCCGAACACGTGCCCGCCGATATCGACGGACCCCCTGCTGGGCCAGGTATAGCCGCTCAGGACGGAGACGAGGGTGGATTTGCCGGAACCGTTCGGTCCCAGAATGGCACAGCAAGTCCCCGCCGGCACGTGCAAGGAGACACCGGCAAGCAGAGACCGTCCCCCACGGACGACACTGACGTCTTCAAGGTCAACAGCATAGGCATCCATACGGCCGGAGATGATAACCGGACCGCAGGCAGAAAGCACGTCTGTAGTCGAGAACTCAGCCGGCCCATGCGTTCACGGGATCTCCCAAACCGGCTTGTGCGGACCGCCTCTATCCTGCATATGCTGCTCGCCCAGGATCGCGAGCAGATCAAGCAGCGTCTGAAGATAATCGCCGGGAAACTGGTCCAGAGCCTTCCTCTGAGCCACCACCACAAGGCCAAGACGCCCACATGGCTGAAACGCGCAATGATAGTCGTATAGACCCCACGTACCGTGATCCCAGACCAGACTCAGGCCATCCCGGGCGCTTGCGATCAAGGAATAGCCCAACCCGTGGGAGTCCGAATCCTGCGGACTGCACACCTGGACGCGGAGCAGCCCGCCCGACACATACTTGCCCTGAAGCAGCCGGCCCAGGAATCGCGTCAAGTCCGTGATCGTGCACTCGACCCCCGCGACCGTCGCGTCGTTCGGAGCCAGTGCCCTGAACGACGTGGCCTCGATCGGCGCCGCAATGCGGATCTGGATCAGTTCGTCGAGTCGCTTTCCCGTGATCTCTTCGAGCAACATCTCCAGAACAACATATCCGGCTTCAGTGCGACGGTATCGCTCGCCCGGCTTGGATTCGAGGCGGAGTTTGCCGTCCCGGCCGAGAGGGCCGCCGCCCAAGCTGTCGGGCAAGCCGCTGGTATGGGCCAGCAGGTGCCTGAAGGTCACCGGCGTGTCGGCATAGCGCACGGGCATGCAATTCGCGAATCGTCGGCTGTATTGGGCGATCGGATCGTCCAGGTCCGCGATCGTCCTCCCCTCCAACAGTTGCAGGCACAGGGTGGAGGTGATCGGGTTGGGGCCTCGCAAAGGAAGCACTTTGTCGAGGTCGGCCCGCGTACCATGTGAGGTCGTCATCGCCACGTTGGCGTCATAGATGAACCCGGCGCTGATGAAGTTGAAGCGTCGGGCATCGGCTTCGATTCGCTTTTCGATGCGATCGATTGTGTATCTGGACAAGCCCGTCCGACTCGTGGACACAACCGAGTCCGCGGCTCCGGATGAGACCACAGAACCGACCGCCAGGGCTCCCACCGTCGCGGCAGTGAGCACGGCGGCCCCCATCTTGGTGGCGGCCATGCCAATCACCGCAACACCCACGCCAACGTCGAGCGAGGCGCTCGCGACACCTGCAGCTCGTTTCCCCGAGCCCGCCGTGACGGCCGCGAAGACACCCAGCGCGGGCAACAGGTGGTCCTTGGCAAGGCCCTGCCGGAGCAACTGTCGCCGGAGGGATTGCCTGGCCCGGAAGAAACGGACTTTCGCCTGGAGCTGCGTACCGCCCGTAATGGTGGCAATCTGCGCATAGGAAAGCGACTCCAGGCAGCGGAGGGTCAGGATCTGACGGTGATGCAGCTTCAGAACGCCGATGGCCTTCCACACAGCACGGGCCAACTCGCTGCGCGCGACCTGCTCGAAAGGCGTCTCATCGTCCGTAGCCGTCGCGGCGGTCAGACTGGGATCGGATCGCATGTCGCAATGTCTACGGCGCCGGAGCTGGTCCCTGTGATGTTGCTGGAGCCGACTGAAGGCCGTTCGATACAGCCAGGCCCAGAACGCACCTTCGTCCCTGATTACGATCTTCGGTAGGTACTCGAGCAAACGTATCATGGTTTCCTGGCAGAGGTCCTCGGCCGCGTGGTGGTCCAGGCTGATCCTGTAGAGGTACCTGATGACCCTCTCTGAGGCCATCTCCGTAACGCGGGCCACACACTCCAGATCGCCCTTCTGAGCCCGTTGGACGGTTTCCAGTAGTTTCCGGTCCATGTCGTTTCCCATGCAATCGAGTATACAACGACATCGACGCTGAAAGGTTTCCAAAAAACCGCAGAACACAGCCCTCTCGGAAATTCCGTAACCGGTCCGACCTCATGGCGTTTAGTAAGCGGTCGACCGGAACAACACCGTGCAAGGAAGGCGAATCATATCGGCAATCAGTGGACCCGCCAGTTGACTGGCAGAACAGGAGGTACAACCATGAGGCTTCTCGGGAAGATGATCGCTCTGCTCAGCATGTCGTTGTGTGCGGAAATGGTCCTTGGCGACGGCGGCGATGGCCTTGGCATGTCATTGCCGCAGGAACAGGTCCAGCAGGTCGAGGACAAGGTCGCGGCGGAGTTGGCCGAGTGTGACTTCATCAGCGTCGGACTCGTCTACGAGGCCAACACGATCTTCGTGGGCTCGTACGGCGACCAGGCAGATGTCAACGCGGTCGTCTCCTACCGAGGCGCCAATCCGGTGACGGCCACTCTGTGCCTGCAATTGCTGGAACGGGGCGTCATCGCCAGTTTGGACGACGACATCCGCCGGTACAGTCCCACGTATGCAGACTGTCTGCCCGACGAGTTCTCCGAGACGGGCCTAACGTTTCGCCATCTCCTGGAACATAGCAGCGGCCTGCCTCGTTCTCATTCGGACCAGCAGACGCCCGTCTGGAAGAACGGAAAACTCAATATCCGGTCCGTCCCGGGCACCGCCTATGCAACATCAGACGTCGGATACGCCGTGCTGGAGGACATCCTGTCGGACGCGACAGGCAGCACGCTCGACGAACTGCTGGCACAGTACGTCTCCGAACCGATCGGTGCCACGTCGTTTGCGGCGGTGAGCCCCGACGACCCCAACGTATCAGGAGTCCAGTGCACCATCACGGATATGACCGGCTTCCTGGCGCACTTCCTGAACGGCGGATACATCTGCGGCGAGCTGATCCGAACCGAGGCTTGGGAAGAGCGCCTCCAAGACAACAAGGGCCTCGGATGGGACATCCTGAAAGAGCCCGACAGCGACTTCGCAGCGCTCGCATTCACGTTCGCCACGCAGGGACAGCAGCAGGTCTACATGGTGTGCCAGCCCTGCGGACGCCTCGGCGCGGTGCTGATCACGCAGAAGCGCCCACCGTACTGCCTGACCAGTCCGTTCCAACTGCTGTTCGATCTGCACGGCATCGCAGGCTACAGACACTCGCAGGACAAGGGCGGACCCCATTCCCCCCAGTGGGAGATACCGTAGCAGGCCAGGGCGCAGGGCATGGCCTCGTCAGAAGTGAGGCCATGCCCTTTGTGGATCGAACACGAGGCACAGGGAGATATCAGGCTCAATTCGGGTCGATCGGGTCCTGCACAGGCCAGAAGACGTAGTCGCCGCCCTTCTCACCTCGGCCCCAGTCGCTGTGTTGACCACCATCGTCGTCGAAGTCCTCTGCAACACTGTGGAGTATGAAATCGGCGCCCGTTCGCCTGTAGACCAGGGTCTCGTTGTCACGGATCGGGTTAAGACCAGCCACCGGGGATCGGGTCAAAACCAGCCAGTGTTCTTTGCCATTTCGTACCCGTTCTGTCCTCGCCCTGCAAGGGAATTTGTGGTGACCAATCCATTCGATTG
>JAGOLX010000097.1 GCA_017993835.1 Phycisphaerae bacterium | reverse complement strand
TGGGATCGGCCACATAGCTTCCGGGGCCATCCATGACCATATCTCCAAGAAACCGCTTTCTGGGAAATATCGTCCAACTGCGGCCTCGAAGCTGAGAAAATCCTCTGTAACAATGCTACAGTCTCTATTTTTGCCGTTTTTCTCACTCCGGCGCGCAGGATACGACACGAACGGAGTATTCATATACAGGCGGATGTGGTGTGCCCTATTGGCGACCCATTGGCCTGTCTTGGTAGCTTCGTCGCCGGAAGAAGGGTTCTTTGAAATCCCGGCCGATTCGTGGTGTATTGGCAGCATTCAGCCGCAGTACCGCAGGCAGCACCGAGACGCCTGTGTTCTCGCAGGCAACGGCTCCCTCCTGCCACGACGATGTCGGCCATTTCTATCCAAACGGAGGTGAGCTATGCACGTCGCAACATGTCATTGCAGGCTTAGCACGGCGATCCCGTTCGGCGGGATGGTCACAGAGAGTTTGTCGGTCTTTGAGAGATCGCCTTGATTCCTGGATCGCAGGTATGATTCGTCCGAGTTGCACAAGGAGTTCTCGGTTTTCCAGGAATCCCCGGCGAGTCCCACGTGCGAATCTCGCATTGTACAGCAGAAGGCCATTGCGCGGGCGGTCTGCGCCGGCCACAGGCTGTTGAGGAAGTCCATCCGTGCTGACCAGCGGTTTCAGAGGTGCAGTCGAGAAATTGAGGTGAGCGATCATGGCCACGATAGAGGATTCTCGAATAGCTGTATTGGGCATGACGTTTGCATTGTCGATGGGAATGTACCCCGCATCGGGCGAAGAGCCGGTGTGTTTTGCCGATGCGACGCTGAAAGCGGCAGTCGAGGAAACCCTGTGGATCGTGGACCCGACGCCGGCGGATATGCTCGGCCTGACCAGTCTTTCGTGCAGTGGATGGGGAGGGCAAAGCGGTGTGATCTGTGACCTTGCCGGGCTGGAATATGCGGTGAACCTCCGGTGTCTGTCCCTGCAATTTCAAGGGTTCTGCTCGCTGTCGCCTCTGTCGTACATGGTCCGCCTGGAGCGCCTGGACCTTCGGGCATGTCCGGTGTGCGACATTTCGTCTCTGGCCGGAATGCACCGGTTGGAATGGTTGAATCTGCACAAGACCCAGATTCGCGATATCTCTCCCATCCTGGGACTTCCCTCTCTGGGCTATATCGATCTTCGGGAAGTCCCCCTGAATCTGGATGCCTACGCGATCCACATCCCGCAACTGCGTGCTGCCCGCCCCGGGATCACGATCCTGTATGATCCGTACAGGGCACCTGAATACAGCGGCGGCAGCGGCAGTGCGGCAGACCCATACCAGATAGCCACGGCGGTCGATCTGATCGTCCTCGGCGAGACTCCCGCAGATTACGGCAAGCACTTTGTCCTGACCGCCGATATCGACTTGGACCCCAACCTCGCCAGCCGAAAGGTGTTCGATAGAGCGGTCATTGCCGCAGACACCAACCCAGCCACGTTCCTGTATGAGGGAATTGCGTTTACCGGAGTGCTGGATGGTGGAGGGCATACCATCAGGAATCTGACGATCACAGGTGGCCAGTACCTGGGACTGTTTGGATGGATCAGTCCTGGAGGAGAGGTCCGGGATCTGGGTCTGAAGGCCGTCCAGATCCATGGAACGGGTTCCTATGTGGGCGCCCTCGTAGGCCGTACCTGCCGCAGCAGCATCTCCGCCTGCTACAGCACCGGTTCGGTTGGCGGCGAGTCCGACGTCGACGGATTGGTGGGCTGCAATGAGTATGGAAGCGTTTGCAGGAGCCACAGCAGCAGCTCGATCTGTGGCAGCGGCTGGGGTGTCGGCGGCCTCGTGGGCCTCAACTTCGGCCATGTCAGCACAAGCTCCAGCAGCGGTCCTGTCGGCGGAACCGGATCGGGCGCCGGTGGTCTGGTGGGCGACAACGATGAAGGCGGCAGCATCAGCATCAGCTATGCCTGCGGCCCGGTCAGCGGCAATTACTATCTCGGCGGTCTGGCCGGCGACAACGAGGGCGATATTATCGCAAGCTACAGCAGCAGCTCGGTCCGCGGGACGTACGATTACGTCGGCGGTCTGGTCGGCGAGAATCAGGGCAGCATCAGCGTGAGTTACAGCAGCGGCCCGGTCGATGGCGTCTTCAAGGTCGGCGGGCTGGTGGGGACGGCGGGGTTCGGCAGTGTGGTGAGCCGCTCGTTCTGGAATATCGAGACTTCCGGTCAGCCCGCCAGCGACGGGGGCACAGGTCTGAGCAATGCTGAAATGCTGCAGCGCCGCGTCTTCTTGGAAGCCGGCTGGGATTGGGTGGATGAAATAGGTAATGGCCTGTCTGAGATCTGGAAGATCCCAGAGGAAGGCGGCTATCCGGTCCTGACCCTCTTCCACGGGCACACACTGCCTCGACTGTCGGGCCGTGGTACGCCGGACGATCCTTATCTGATCTCCGATGCCCATGAGCTGGGAGCAATCGTCCACTACAATCCCGCTGCCCACTATCGGATGTCGGCCTCGGTAGATCTCGCGGGAATCCGCTGGAGCACAGCGGTGGTCCCCCAGTTCGAGGGTGTATTCGACGGCAACGGCTTCACGATTTCCCACCTGCACGTCGAAGGCTGCGCGTATCTGGGGCTGTTCGGTCAACTGACGGCAAAAGCCCGGATCATGGACCTCGGCGTAGTAGAGGCAACCATCATCGGCTCGGGCGATTGCATTGGCGGATTGGCGGGGTCCAGCGGGAGCACCATGAGCGGCTGTCACAGCACCGGCTTCGTCGTCGGGCACGACCGTGCCGGCGGGCTGATCGGTATGGGGCGAGGGACAGTGTCTGATTCTCATAGCACAGCGACCGTCACGGGGGCTACCTCTGTCGGAGGATTGGTCGGCGAGAATGATGGTCATGTGAGTCGAAGTGCCAGCCTGGGTACAGTCATCGGCAGCCAGCAGACCATCGGCGGTCTGATTGGCTCGAATGAATGGAACGGCGTCGTAGATAACTGCTATGCCACAGCCGACGTGACCGGCGGGACCATGGTCGGCGGATTGGCAGGCATCAACTGGGGGAAGATCACCGCCTGTTACAGCACCGGCGCCGTCGCCGGCAGTCCAACGATCGGTGGGCTGGTCGGGCACAATCGACGGGAAGTGACGGGTTGCTTCTGGGATCTGGTCCGCAGTCGCCAGGATCAGCAAACCGATGGTGTTGGCAAGACCACGGCCGAGATGCAAACAACAAGCACCTTCCTCGACGCCGGCTGGGACTTCATGGGCGAGAGCGCCAACGGCACGGAGGACCTCTGGTGGATTCTCGAAGGGAAGGACTATCCCAGGCTGTGGTGGGAGCTGCCTCCGCAGAAATAACCTGTGGCAATCCCCTCTTGTCATTCCCCGCGGAGGCGGGAATTCAGGCATCCCCACCACGAAGAGCGCGAAGGGAAATCATCCGCCGATTTCGCCGATGAACGCAGAGCGATGACGAAGGTGAGAAGGGAGGAGGGTCAGAAGGTCGGACGGCCATGCACCACGCACAACGCTTTACGCTCTCCGAAGGACGATCTGATTCCGTTCAAGACCCAGCGACCCTGCGCCTCCGCGTGAGAACCAATCTGCGAAATCTGTGTAATCGGCGGATAGACCCTCTTGCTTGCCTTTGCGGCTTCGTGGCTTTGTGTGAGAAATGTATTCGGAAATACGTCTTGACGCCTTTGTCTTCCTTCTCCATAATGGCACTCGCTGCGAATAGTAATGCGGCTTGATTTCGGTCCTGAGACGGCGATGAGAGGTGTATGCGTAAAAGCGTAGAAGCGAGGATTTGTTCCGAGGTTGTGACTCTCGCCGACGCGGGAAGCCAGTCCTGCGACCGACGATGTGTCACGCGGCCGCAGACCGACGAAGATCGAAAGCTGATGCAAGAGGCAGTCTTGGCATTGTGGATGTGAAGAGCATGCATCTGACGCCTCCAATCCCCCCGCCAGATTAAGGAGTCTGGAAATCAACTAGCGTCCGTCCTTATCCGTCTACTGTTTCTTCTTGTGAATTCGCCCTTCGGCTGTTATAATATCCTATGCGGGTTGTGAACCTACGACGGAACGATTGGTGCCGTGGCCTAATCGCATGAGGCAAGTGTAGCGTCCGCAAGGAGACGCAGATGCTGTGGTGGACTTGTCTCGGCCAGTTCTTCCGGAGGACACTATTATGAGAGTCGCCCATTTCCGTGCCGGCGTGAGAGTGTATGTAGCCATTGTGGTTGCCATCCTGCCCACTGCTGCATCAGCCGAAGAGGCTGTCTACTTCGCCGATGGTCGCCTCAAGGTAGCCGTGGAACAAGCATTAGGTGTGACCGCGCCGAAGCCAAGCGATATGTTGAGCTTGACGGGATTGGACGTTTCCAACGGGGGCATCCTCAGTCTTGCAGGGCTTGAGTATGCGTTGAACCTGACGAATCTCAACGTGATGAACGGCAACATTGGAGATATCTCCGCATTGGCGGGCCTGACGAATCTGGCATCCCTGCACCTTAGCGAGAATCCGATCCACGATCTCTCCCCGTTGTCGGCTCTTACGAATCTTACGGATCTGGACTTGTGGTGTTGTACTCAGATCAGCGACATTGCGCCGTTGGCGGATCTAACAAACCTCACGCATTTGAGTTGTGCCGACACTCAGATCAGCGACATCTCCGCGTTGTCGGGCCTAACAAGGCTACGCGTTTTGATTCTGTATGACAACCAGATCAGTGACTTATCGCCGTTGTCCGCGATGACCAACTTAGAGGAGTTGGGTCTTCTTGGAAATCCATTGAACAGTGAAGCCTGCAGTATCTATATTCCGCTGCTCATGGCGAACAATCCAGGCGTAGAGATTCTCTATGATTCTTGCAGTGTGCAGACATACACCTTGAGTATCTCCGCGTCAGACGGGGGCTCTGTGACCGTGCCGGGTGAAGGCTCATTCCAATATGAGCAGGACGCCTCAGTATCGATCACGGCAGTGGCGGAGACAGGCTATTACTTCGTCAACTGGACAGGGACAGCGGTCACTGCCGGGAAGGTGGCTGACCCAATGTCGGCGAGCACGACTGTCACGCTTTCCGAGGACTACACGCTGGTTGCCAATTTCGCGATTGAAAATATTGAGCAATTTGAGGTATATCCCACATTAGCCATCTCCTCGTCCGATGGAGGTTCTGTCACCGAGCCGGGCGAAGGCTCGCACATGTACATGTACTACACGTGGGAGTCTGGGGTGTCAGTGTCGGTTGTGGCTGTGGCGGACCCAGGGTACTACTTCGTCAACTGGACGGGGACGGCGGTTGCTGCCGGGAACGTGGCGGATCCAACGTCGGCGAGTACGACGGTCATGCTGTCTGCAGACTGCACGCTGGTCGCCAATTTCGCGGTGGATGGATACCTGCTGACGATCGACATGACAGGCTGGGGATCCGTTACGTCGCCGGGAGAGGGCGTATTCCTTTTCGGTCGTGGCGAGATTGTATCGGTCGTGGCGGTGGCGGATCCGGGCAATCACTTTGTCAACTGGACGGGGACTGCGGTGAGCGCCGGCAAGGTGGCAGACCCGACCTCGGCGAGCACCACAGTCACGGTTTCTGCGGACTACACGCTGTCCGCCAACTTCGTGGCGGATGGGCCCACAGAGTGCACCTTGACGGTCTCTTCGACTAATGGGGGTTCCGTCACCGTGCCAGGCGAAGGTGTATTCGAGTATGACCAGGAAGCGTCAGTGCCGATCGTGGCGACGGCGAGTGCAGGCTACCATTTCGTGAACTGGACGGGGACTGCGGTGAACGCCGGCAAGGTGGCGGACCCGACCTCGGCGAACACCACAGTCACGGTTTCTGCGGACTATACGCTGGTGGCGAACTTCGAGGCCGCTGCCGTCCAGCAGGAGTGGGTACTCACGGTCTCTGCGGGCGCCGGAGGGAGCGTCTCCTCGCCAGGAGTGGGGAGATTCGAGTATGACGATGGGACTTCTGTGTCACTCAGAGCCCAAGCCAATTCCGGCTATCACTTTGTTCACTGGTCCGGGAACATCTATAGCACCAACAACCCGACAACGATCCAGATGAACAGCGATCTCTCGGTCAAAGCCAACTTTGAGAAGGATGTACCCGTTGTATCTCGATCCACCCTGACGGGCCTGGTTCTGCGACTCAATGCCCAGGGGAAGAGCAAGGGCCCGCTCAGCGGGGCAACAGTGAGCCTGACCGGACCGTCCACAAAGACGGTCACGACGGACAGCCAGGGGGAGTTTGCGTTTACGGGACTGAACGCGGGCACGTTCAGTGTGACCGTGAGCAAGTCGGGATACTATTCGGTCACGCGATCCGTTCAACTGGCTCAGGGGGATACGCGAAATGAGACATTCAAGCTGATGCCTCAGTCCAGCGCACCCACAGCATTCGATTTCAGTTCCCCAAACGGCAAGCATTTCATTCCGGGAATTCCGGGAAACCTCAAATTCGGTGTAACCGTTGCATGGAACGGAGAGCCCGGATCAGTACGTTTCAAGGTTGCAGGCACCTGGCGCAACGCAACAATCACTGACCTCGGTGGCGGCAAGGCGCTTGCCAGCCTGATGATCCCGGCGCCATCGGCAGTCTCATCGTGTAGCGAGGTTACGCTGGAGGTTACGAATAGGGAGGGCAAGACAACATATCTGAACACTGGGGTCCGTTTCTCCCCTATCCCCGGGATTGTCGTCCTGTGGTACCGAGACAACATCCTGTGGACACCATCAGGGCTCACTCTGACCTACTTGGATGAACTGTCTTGCCTCCAAGGACTCACACTCCCCCTGGGTATTGCCAGTCTGAACTACTATCAGGGTGAGCAAAGACGACTGACGTATGACCTCCTGGCGGGTGCTTTTTCCGGATCACGGGGGGGATTCGGCAAGTTCGGGCTTGGAATTACTGCGCCCAACAAATGGGAGGCTCTTGGCGAAGGACGCGTCGAGAAGAACGGGACTCTACGCATTGCATTTACAGGCTGTGACTCACCAACCATTTCGCCTGGATGGTCTTTGTCTTTTTCTGGGAAGGCAGGGGTTGGGGCACCGGCAGTTGTCGTGCTTGACATCATCGTTCCTGGCCTCGGGAGTACTCTGAGTTACCTGCCGGTTATAGGTAATGTGAAGGTCCGCCTTTACGTGATCGCTGGAGGCAAGATCTCGGGTGAATATGCAGGAGGGCGGCCGGGAAACTGCTATCTTGGCTCGACATCTGTTGAGAATGCGGCCACATTCGGCGTTGAAGCCCAGGCTGTGCTGGACCTCAAGGTAACTGGCGCTGGAGTCTATGTGGGAGGGACGGGGACCCCGGAATGGGAGGTCTGTCCGGACTTCAAGTTTCAGGCTGTGACCTTGAGGGCTTACGTAGGCGTCTACGCTTGGGCACCGCTGTTCTATTTCCGCCAGGAATATGGGGCGGAGTTGCGTTTTGAGGCAGATGGCAAGACGAAGATGCCGGGCATGTCGGAGTTGCCGCGTTCGATTGCGCATCGGCTCTCCGGCTCGGGGCTAATGGATGATATCCTCTGGGCCCAGGAAGACGAGTTGCCTTGGTCGCCGATGGATGCCGGCTACCTACGCTGGGGTGCGGCGAATCGCATTGCACAGAAGAGAGAGCCGGGTGGCATAACGATCCTTTCGGCGGAAGACGCAACTGTCCTTGGAGAGGAAATTGTTGCGGCGAACGTCACCAATCTGGCGGCTCCGACGGTTGTTGCAGGTCCGGCGCAGACTGTTGTCCTGTTCACGCTGCATGATCCGAACAAGCCTTGGTATGCGGCGACGGACATTGGCGTCGCGACGAAGGCGTCGGATGGAGAATGGGCTCTGGATCGGATCGCGGACGATGACGCAGCCGAGTTCGAACCCGAGATCATCGGGACAGAGCCTGCGTTCGTTGCCTGGACTCGGATTTCGGGCGACATATCGGGCACGGCTGGGCCAGACGAGGTGACGCCGCACCTGGACATTGTGACGGCCCGGCTGGATCAGAGTACAGGTCTCTGGACTGTTCCCGAACAACTGACGTCCAACTCCGTCGTCGATCGCGACCCGTTGCCTGTTGTCTTCGGTCCGACGCAGGGAATCCTGTGGATTCAGAATCAGGGGCAGGCCAGCATCGGAGACGCTAACAATGGCGACCGACTCCTGTTTGCCAAATGGGACGGCGCGGCATGGCAGACGCCGGAGACTCTCTGGTCCGGCCCGAAGGGGATCATGGACTTCGCATTCGTCGCGGACAGCGCCGGCGAGGGGCATGTCGTTCTGACCATCGACGAAGATGGCGACTTGGGCACTACCGGCGATTCTGAACTCTATGTACTGGCTACCCTCAGCGGCGTGTGGCAGGAGGCCCTCCGGCTGACCGAGGATGGTGTGGAAGACTCCAGCCCGGCTCTCCTGACGCCGAAGGGTGTGCCGATGTGCGTGTGGGATGCCAATGGGACTGCGACGTACTCGCGTCTGGACCAGTGGAATCCGAGAGCGGTCTATAGCGAAACCACGGACGCCAACGACTGCCTGGCTCTGGCGGGCGTCACCCTGCCTGTGGGCGGCGCGATCGCGTACACTACGCAGGGTCCCAACGGGGTGGACATCGTCGCGTCGTTCTATGATGCCGATCTGGACCTGTGGTCCCAGCCCCGCCAACTGACGCACGACGAGCATGCGGAGAGTGCCCTGTCTCTGACGTGTGATGGGAATGATCTGGTGCTGGCCTATCTCAAGACGCTGACGGTACGCGAGGATATGGACGTTGAGATCAATGGCCAGATGACGCATCTGGAGAACGTTCCGCAGCCAGGTCGGGTTGACCTGTGCATGTTGCGTCACACGCCGGCACGGGATTTGGCCGTGGTTCCAGAGTCAATCGTGCTGGGCCCCAACAATCCGGCGCCGGGACAAGCATCTACTATCACCGCAGTCATCGAGAACCGAGGCGACCTCCCCGTACAGGATGCGACGGTTGCGTTCTACGACGGCGACCCGGATGGGGAAGGGACCCTCATTGGCAGCACACAGAGACTCGTGCAGCCCCTGATAGCCGGTGGGATGGCACAGGCATCGGTCTCGTGGACTGTTCCGGCGGATGACAGATCACATCGCATCTTCGTTGTGGTAGACGCGGATCCAACCATCGACGACCGAGATTGGACGAACAACACTGCATCGCTGACAAGCGTTTTGGCGGATTTGGAGGCGGAGACCTGCTGGAGCGAGGAGATCGACAGCACGAAAGTAGCCCTTACCGCGCGGATCATAAACGCAGGCGTTGTTTCCGTGGGCACCTTCGATGTATCCTGGCGTCTGGGCAATCCAAATGGTCTGGAGATCGCGACCAGCAGGATCGATGGACTCGCCGGAGGCGCGACGTATGAGGTCGCTTTTACGTGGGATACAAGAGGCTATCTGGATGAGAATCTCGATGCTCTCGTCTTTGCCGTTGTTGATGTGACACAACTCGTGACGGAATTCGACGAAACCAACAACCTGGTTTCCTGCGCGGTATACCTCTCCCCCGTGGAAGAAGACCCGGAAGAGATCGTTCTGCCCGGACTCCTTGCACACTGGACGTTCGACGAGGGCGTCGGAACGGTGGCTGAGGATTCGGCTGGCGGTCGATTGGGCGAGGTACACGGCGCAAGTTGGACACCAGGTATCACCGGAAATGCCCTCCGCTTTGATGGAATGAATGACTACGTGGACTGCGGGAGCACCGATGGTTTGGCTCCCGGGACCGCCACAGTGAGCGTATGGATGCAGGGAGAGTCGTTTGGATGCGATATGTATCTCGTGGGGAAAACCGACTCCGTCGGGTTCAGTTGTGATTACACGCTTGCGGTGAAGCCGGATGCCACTGCGGAGTTGTTCTTCGGGGAGAGCGGCCAGAACTACGTGAGGCTCCGCGGCAAGAGCGTCATGACCGCCGGTGATTGGAACCACATTGCCGCGACCAGGGATGGCGAGATTGCCTGCTTGTACGCGAATGGTCAACTGGATGTATCCACTACCTATTCCTTTTCCTTTGGTACGTCGGACAAGGGGCAGGGGCTGAAGATCGGCGCCTATGGTTCCGACCCGGCTGGATTCTTCAAGGGGGCTATTGACGACGTGCAGATCTATGACGCGGCTCTTGCTGCAGATGAGATCCAAGACCTCTACGAGGCGAGTCTACAATAGGTTTTGGACATGGCCGTTGTTACGTTCGTGTGTGCTGTCCTCGCGGCGCGTACAGTATGCGAAAAGGGGCGGTATGGTACTGTACCCGAAGCTGAAGGCGGAGGAAGCCATGGACGGAACTGGGAATCTGCCGAATCGGCGGGGCTTCTGGGGGCGTCGAATCCCTGCGAGGCGGACGTGTTCGTGGGGGCAATCTGTAACACCTGCTATGGAAAGGACTTGCGAGCGGGGCGCATGTGTTGTGGGGCGGGCGGCGCAAAAAAAGTGCGATTCGGCGGATTTTTGCGCTTGAAAGCGCCGTGCGGTGCGGCTAAGATTCTCGACTTCCCGGTTGGGCCATAGGTAACACTCAACGGGGTGGCTCTTTGACTTGAGATCGAGGTTGTGGTCGTGCCCCAGCGGGTGCGTCGTGCCGGCGAGCCGGAGTATGAGCGCTAGAGGAGTGGCAAATAGCTGACCTCCGCGTACTCCGCAGTCTCGGGGTCGCGGCGTGGAAGCAGGGGAATCGGGTCCGCCCGGCGGGCCGGAGAGGGCCAAAAGAATTTGCGAAAAATGGCAGGATTCCGGTTTTTGGCACTTGACGAGCCGAAGAAAATGACTACAATACAGAACTCACAATGATTGAGCAACGTAAAGACGGTGCTTGATCTTGCCGCGAGCCGAAGGGTTCGCAAGCTCTTTGACAAGTGAACAGTTAAGCCATATGAGCAGCGAAAGTGCGGCCGCTGCGGTGGGATTCGCCCCTCGCAGTGGTTTTGATGTTGAGTTACAATTCAGCACTTTCGGTGCGCAATACCAGAAGTGTTGAGCCTAACGACGGATCCGCCTAACGGCGGAATCGCCGAATCAAACTGAAGGGTTTGATCCTGGCTCAGAACGAACGCTGGCGGCGTGGCTAAGACATGCAAGTCGAACGGACTTGTTAATTTATTAGCAAGTCAGTGGCGAAAGGGTGAGTAATGGAT
>JAGOLX010000096.1 GCA_017993835.1 Phycisphaerae bacterium | reverse complement strand
AATAAGCCAGTTTCGAAACGGCGGCCGCCTCTTCGGGAAGCATTCGCCGAACGATGACCACCAATCCGGCAGAGGAGCTTTCGGGAACGTTTGCATCAACGAGCACAGGCTGGACCCGGTCTCTGCAAATGGATAACTTCCGGCAAAGATGAATCTCCTGGCCTTCCTTGCCCAGGTTACGATACTGGAGTTGGTCACTGAAGTACCGGATCAACTCCAGACCAAGCCCACGGCCCTCATCGCCGACCAAATCCGAGGGAGCACAATATCGGCATCGCCGGAGATCATCGACGTCAAACGGGACTCCTTTGAATCGAATCCTCAGGTCAAAGACCTGATCTTTGACCTCGAAGCTCACCCGGATGGACTCCCTTTGCCCAGGGAGGTACTCATATTTGAGAATATTGGTGAAAAGTTCCTCAATCACCAATTCGATTTCTCTGGCATCGCTGCTCGAATCGTCGACAGCACGCACAAGGGCCGTAGAGGCCGCCTGTAAGACCGGCAGTGCCGCCAGATCGTTGGCAACTAACAGTGTCACTGGCTCCACAATCAAAGATCCCCAATCCGCGCATGCGTCTCACAACAGCCAGAGCCCGCCTCTGCCACACGGCGTTTCGTATATCATGAATCAGAACATAAGAATGAACCAAACAGGAAGACACCCCCTTCGCAGGAACGGAAGTGTCGACGTGTCGCAGGAAGGTCACGATCGTGCCATAGGATCATGACCTTCCTGCCGACGTCTTCATGACGCTAAGCTGAGACCTTCTCAGCGACGAGGTCGCCGACCTGGGTGGTCGAGTAGCCCATCTTGCCGGCCGCGAGGGACTTCAGCTTGTTGGCGGTGACGTACATGACCGCCTGCTCGATCGCGTCGGCCGCCTTCTCCTGCCCGAGGTCCGCGAGCATCATCCCTGCGGCGCAGATCGCCGCCAGCGGGTTGATGACGTTCTTGCCGGTGTACTTCGGGGCGCTGCCGCCGATGGGCTCGAACATGCTGACGCCGCCGGCGTCGGGATTGATGTTGCCGCCCGCCGCGATGCCCATGCCGCCCTGGATCATGGCGCCGAGGTCCGTGATGATGTCGCCGAACAGGTTGCCCGTGACGATCACGTCGAACCACTCGGGGTTCTTCACAAACCACATCGTGGTCGCATCGACGTGGTAATACTCGCGGGCGATATCCGGGTACTGGGCCTGACCCATCTCGTGGAAGGCCCGTTCCCACAGGCCGTAGATGTAGGTCAGGACGTTGGTCTTGCCGCTCAAGGCCAGCGTGTTCTTCTCACCCCGGCCGCGGGCCTTCTTGCCATGCTTCTTGGCGTACTCGAAAGCGTACTTCAGGCAGCGGTCCACCTGGAACCGCGAGTAGACCGAGGATTGCACAGCCACTTCATACGGCGTGCCCTTCATCGTGACGCCGCCGGTGCCGGTGTAGGCGTCGCCCGAGTTCTCGCGGACGACGACGAAGTCGATATCCTGAGGCCCCTTGTTCTTGATCGGCGTCTCGACGCCGGGATAGAGCTTCACCGGACGCAGGTTGATGTACTGGTCCAGCTCGAACCGGAGCCTCAGGAGGATGCCCTTTTCCAGTATCCCCGGCGCTACGTCCGGGTGCCCGATCGCGCCGAGCAGGATGTCGTCGAACTGGCGAAGCTCCTCGACCGCACTGTCGGGCAGGACCTCGCCCGTTCGCTTGTAGCGTTCGCCGCCGAAGTCGAAATTCGTCAGGTCCACCTTGAACTTGAACTTGTCCGCCGCGGTCTTGAGCACCTTGAGGGCCTCGGCAATCACTTCCGGCCCGGTCCCGTCCCCAGGAACCACTGCAATCTTGTACGTCTTTGCCATCGAACGATTTTCCTTTCTTGGGTCAACAACAAACGGCCCGAACTGTCATTCCCGCGAAAGCGGGAATCCATTGCCTGTACGTCAGCAGAACCTCATGGTTTGTGTCACAACCACCGCGAGAAACTCACGCGATCACGAGATCTCTCGTCCATCAACCAGCTATCATCATAACAGGCCGACAAATGCGGACGTATCCTCTTCCGATACCTCGTTTTGAAACGGCCTTTCTTTCTTCTTTTCAACAGAAGCTTTTTCTGGACTTTCAGTATCACGAACTTGCCCTGTGTCTGTCACAACCTGTCGCCCATTCATTCACAGGCGTTCTATGGATTCCCGCTTTCGCGGGAATGACAAACCTCTGGCCCCACCGATGTCCTTCATACTGCCGATGGTCACTTTCTCCGATTCGGGTTCTGGGTCGGCATCCGGGCGCCGACCTCGGTGCGCCACTCGTGCAGCATTCGCCGCAGCTCGGAAACCTTGTCGGGCATCGTCGCCGCCATGTCATTCCGTTCACCGAGATCGGCCTTGAGATTATATAGCTCGACCCGGCTGTCCTCGAAGAATTCTATCAACTTGTAGTCGCCCACACGAACCGCCCCGCCGGGCGAGCCGCCCTGGTTGCCGTAGTGTGGATAGTGCCAGAAGAACGCCCGATCCTCCTGCCTGCCCTGCCGTGTCAACAGCGGCAGCATACTCTTGCCGTCCACGTGCTGCTCGAGCCTGAGAGGCAGGCCCGCCATCTCCAGCATCGTCGGATAGAAGTCCGTGCTGATGACGGGCTCGTCGCAGACGCCGCCGGCCGGGATCTTGCCGGGCCAGCGGACGATCATCGGCTCGCGGATGCCGCCTTCGTAGAGCCAGCCTTTGCCCGCCCGCAGGGGCAGGTTGGACGTCGGGTGCCCTTCCGAAGTCGCCAGGCCGCCGTTGTCCGACATGAAGAAGACGACCGTGTCCTTCGTTAGGTCCAGGCGGTCCAGCGTATCGAGCACCT
Source organism: Phycisphaerae bacterium (assembly GCA_017993835.1). Taxonomy (GTDB): domain Bacteria; phylum Planctomycetota; class Phycisphaerae; order Sedimentisphaerales; family Anaerobacaceae; genus PLanc-01. The sequence continues at coordinate 8,618 of JAGOLX010000096.1, read as the reverse complement.
TGCCTACCGCTTGATCCATCGCTTCGACCATGCCCGCGTAGACTGCGTGATCCTGCACGAGCCGGACCTGCCGGTCGCCTTCTGTGCCCCAGTCGGGACCATCGTGCGATACCTGCTTCGCCTTCTGGTCATACTTGGCCTTGAGGTCCTCGCGGGCCATCAGCGGCGTGTGAACCGAATAGAACGCCAGGTACGCCAGGAACGGCCGATCCCTGTTGGCCTCGATGAACTTGCAGGTTTCCGTCCCCAACCGGTCGGGCAGATGCTCGCCCGCTGGGCCGTCAGAAAGCCGCGGATTTCCATAGGGCGAGAAGTACTTGCTCCCGCCGTAAGGACCGCCGCGCTCGATGCCGCCCTGGTTGATATCGAAGCCCTGGTTCTCAGGCCAGAACCCTTCGGGTCCCAGGTGCCACTTGCCCGCGAAGAAAGTGGCATAACCGTGCTCCTTGAGAGCTTCCGCGACGGTCACTTCCTCCAACGGCAGACGATCCTCATACCGGGCCGGCAACAGCGGCTTGTCCTTCGTCCAGTGCTTGTCGACCGTATCAGGTTGGGGCGCCCCGAAGTAGTCGGTTGTCGCCAGTCGCGCGGGGTACTTGCCCGTCATGATGCTCGCGCGTGTCGGGGAACACACGGGACAAGCCGCATAGGCGCTCGTGAACCGCATGCCGCCAGCCGCAAGTCTGTCCACATTCGGCGTCTCGTAGAACGTGCTCCCGTAGCAGCCCAAGTCCTTCCAGCCCAGGTCGTCCACAAGGAAAAACACGAAGTTGGGTCTTCTTCTCTCCCGACTGGCGACGCGCGGCGCGCCGGCGCACGCCGAGGCCCACAACGCCGCTCCGGCCCCCATTGCCTTGAGGAAATCGCGTCGCTTCATGGGGCGTCCTTTCCGTCTCTCGCTTGGCGCCAGACCTGAAAGTCGTCTCGGGGTTCGCCTTCGGGCATCTTCGCGCCGACCTCGGCTCGCCAGGCATGGAGCATCCGCGTCAGTTCATCCGCCTTCGCGGGCATCTTCGCGGCCAGATCGTTCTTCTCGCCGACGTCTTCCTTGAGGTTATACAGCTCGACCTTGCCGTCCTCGTACCATTCGATCAGCTTGTAGTCGCCCGCGCGGACCGCGCCGCTGGGCCGGTTGCCGCTGCCGTGATGATGCGGATAGTGCCAGTAGAGCGCCTCGCGTTCCGGTGTTCCGGTGCCTTCGAGCAGCGGAACGAGGCTGACCCCATCGACGTGCTGCTTGGGCTTGGGCGGCAGACCTGCCATCTCCAGCATGGTCGGGTAGAAATCCGTGCTGACGACGGGCTCGGGGCATTCGCTGCCCGATTTCACTACGCCGGGCCACTTGACGATCATCGGCTCGCGGATGCCGCCCTCGTAGAGCCAGCCTTTGCCCACCCGCAGGGGCAGGTTGCAGGTTGGTCCTTCCCGCTGGACGGTGGACAGGCCGCCATTGTCGGACATGAAGATCACGATGGTATCCTGCTCCAGCCCGAGTGCTCGGAGCTTGTCGAGGACTCGCCCGACGCTCTCATCGACGCTCTGGACCATGCCGGCGTATACCGCGTGGTCCTGAACGAGCCGGGTCTTGTACGGGCCGTAGACCGGCTGGGCGTGCGGACCCTGCAGTTTGGGAAACCTCTTCGCCTTGGCTTGGTATCTCTCGGCCAGTTCCATCTTCGATTCCAGCGGCGTGTGCACAGCGTAGTGCGACAGGTACAGCAGGAACGGCCGGTCCCGGTTGGCCTCGATGAACTTGAGCGACTCTTCCGTGAGCCGGTCCGTCAGGTACTCGCCTTCCCTGCCGCTCGCCGGCATCGTCTCCAGGCTCCGGCCGCCTTTGGCATACGGATGGAAGTACGTCGGCGGCGAGCCGGAATGGTCCCCGCCCACGTTGATGTCGAAGCCCTGCCGGTCGGGATAGTACGTCGCCCGGTCCGCGCCGCGGGACGAAAGATGCCATTTGCCAACGTATCCCGTGGCGTAGCCGGCCTCTTTGAGCGCCTCGGCAATCGTCACCTCCTCCAGAGGCAAACCCTCGCGGTAACTGGTCGGCTTCTGCGGAGCACCGATCCAATCGGTGATGCCCAGCCGGGCCGGGTACTTCCCTGTCATGATGCTCGCGCGCGTCGGGGAACACACGGGACAGGCCGCATAGGCGCTGGTGAATCGCATCCCCTGCGCCGCAAGCCGGTCGATGTTGGGCGTTTCGTAGAACGTGCTTCCATAGCATCCCAAATCCTTCCAGCCGAGGTCGTCGATCAGGAAGAACACGAAGCTCGGCTTGTGGCGCATTTTCCTCTGTTCGCCCAGGCCAACGCGGGCGCAGAATCCCAGGACCGCCGTGGTGCCGGCGGCCTTGAGAAACTCCCGTCGGTTGAGAGAACTCCCGCTCATGGGCCTGGCCTCTGCAATATCACTTGCTCTTGCTTGTCTTCATGACGTGGTCGAGCAGACCGCCGTCGCGGATGATCTCCAGCGCGAAGTCCGGCAGCGGCATGAACGGAATTCTGGCGTTGCTCGTCTTGTCCACGATCACACCGGCGTCGTAGTCGATCTCGACCTCGTCGCCGTCGGCGATCTTGTCCACCGCGTCGGCCGATTCGATCAGATAGAATCCGCAGTTGATCGCATTGCGATAGAAGATCCTCGCGAACGACCTGGCGATGACGGTCTGGACCTTGGCGCCGCGGATTGCCCACACCGCATGCTCCCGGCTGGACCCGCAGCCGAAGTCGTCGCCCGCGACGACACAATCGCCCGGCTTGACTTTCTTCACGAAGTCCTTGTCTAAGTCCTCCAGGCAGTACTTGGCCAACTCGGCCTCGTTGTCCGTGTTCAGATACCGAGCGGGGATGATCTCGTCGGTGTTGACGTGGTCACGCTTATAGACATGTGCCTTTGACATAATGTCCTCATTCCTAAAACTCGAAACCCAAATGACCAAAACGTCATTCGCTCTTGCGTACAATTGCACCGAAGATACTCATCAACTCCGTGGCCTCCTGGATCAACTCGTGCCTCCGAGTTTCCTGTTTCTGATCATCGCAGATATCTACCAACCTGAGCCAGTACCGACTTTCTTTGGACTCCTTCCGGCATATCCTGACGCGCATTACAAAGTCCTTCTTACTCAAGGCTTCGTTTGCCTCAATGTAGTTAGCCCCGACCGAACCAGACGCCCGGATGAGCTGTTTGCCATCCTCGATGTTGGCCATCGTCCGCTGCAATCCTCTCACAAACTCTCGCACATTGCGCGCAAAGGCAAATGTCCGATCCTCCAGATCGTACTGTTTTGAGCTTTCGTTTTCGGTCATTTGAGCTTGTTTCGGATTTCGGGTTTCGGATTTCGTGCTTTCCTAAAGGTACTTCCTAGGGTCTGCGAGTTTGCCTTCGATCGCGCTGGCCGCCGCGGTCGCCGGGCTGGCGAGATGGACTTCGCTCTTGGGAGAGCCCATGCGGCCGACGAAGTTGCGATTCGTCGTACTGACGCACTTCTCGCCCGCCGCCAGGACACCCATGAAGCCGCCCAGGCACGCGCCGCAGGTGGGCGCCGAGATCACACAGCCGGCATCGTAGAAGACGTTGAACAGACCCTCGTCCTGCGCCTGTTTCCAGATCTCCGGCGTCGCGGGCACGACAATCGTGCGGATCGCCACCTGCTTGCCTTCCAGGATGTCGGCCGCGATGCGGAGGTCCTCGATCCGCCCGTTCGTGCAACTGCCGATATACGCCTGGTCCATCGCTTTGCCTGCACATTGGCCGATGGGGACCGCGTTGCTGGGCAGGTGCGGCTCGGCCACCATGGGCTCCAGCGCCGAGCAGTCGAACTCCTCCGTCGCCAGGTACTGCGCGTCGGGATCGGACTCAAACACGGTGTAGTCAACCTTCTCCTTCAGGTGCTCGTCGAGGTACGCCTGGGTCACCTCGTCGAACCCGATGATCCCGTTCTTGGCGCCGGCTTCGATGGCCATGTTCGTCATGGTCATGCGGGCCTCCATCGTCATCTCCTCGAGTGTCGAGCCGACGAACTCCATCGCCCGGTAGAGCGCCCCGTCGGTGCCGATCCGCCCGATCACCGCGAGGATCACGTCCTTGCTATAGACCCCCTGAGGCAGCGAGCCTTCGAGCACGAACTTCATCGACGCGGGCACCTTGAACCAGAGCGTCCCGGTGGCGATGGACGCGGCCAGATCGGTCGAGCCGATCCCGGTGCTGAACGCCGCCAGGGCGCCGTAGGTGCAGGTGTGCGAGTCGCCGCCCACGATGACCTCGCCCGGCCGGATGTGGCCTTGCTCGGGCAGGATCGCGTGGCAGACGCCTGCACGACCGAGCTTGTAGTAGTGCTTGATCTTGTGGCGCTTGGCCCACTCGTCGAGCCGCTTGTGCAACTCGGCGCTCTTGACGTCCTTGGCCGGCTGGAAATGGTCCGGCGTCACCACGATCTTGTCCGGATCGAACACCCGGTCGATCCCCTTGGCCACCAGCATCGAGATCGCCGGCGGCGTCGTCACGTCGTGGCACATCACCACATCGATCTTCGCGTCCACCAACTGCCCCGGCACGACCGACTGGAGTCCCGCCGCCCGGGCCAGAATCTTTTCCGTTATCGTCATTCCCATCTGCTATCACCTCATTAACTTAAGCTCGAAATCCGAATCTCGAAATCCGAAACAAATCCAAAACTCGAAACCCAAATGACCGAAACATCACGTGCAAAGGCGAACGTCCGATCCTCCAGATCGTACTGTTTTGAGTTTCCGTTTTCGGTCATTTGCATTTGTTTCGAGTTTCGGATTTCGATATTCGTATTTCCGCCTTGCAGGCGGCTACGGCTGTCCATTCACTTTCGTCTGCTCGGAGGTTGCCTCGGCCGCGACCATGCGATTGACCGCGTCCACGTAGGCCTTGGCGCTGGCCTCGATGATGTCCGTCGAGACGCCGCGACCGATGAAGGCCCGTTCGTTCCCGCGGATGCGAACGGTCGCCTCGCCCAAGGCCTCGGTGCCTCCGGTAATCGCGCGAATCGAGTACTCCTCGAGCTTGGGCCGCAGGTCCATCGCCTGGCGAATCGCCTCGTAGGCGGCGTCGACCGGCCCGTCGCCGAACGCGACCGCGATCTTCGTCTCGCCCTTGACGCGGATCTTCACGCTGGCCGTCGGCAGCGTCCCGGTGCCCGAGGCGACGTGCAGGTAGTCGAGCGCGAACGTCTGCTCGACGACGCGGATCTCGTCGTTGACGAGGGCCGCGACATCCGCGTCGAAGATCTCCTTCTTCTTGTCCGCGATCACGAGGAACCGCTGGTATGCCTGCTCGAGCTCGTCCTTCGTGAGCTTGTAGCCGAGCTGCTTGCAGCGGTCGGCGAAGCCGTGCCGGCCGGTGTGGCGGCCGAGCACCATTCGCGAGCCGCCCAGGCCGATGGTCTCCGGCGTCATGATCTCGTACGTCGTCCGCTCCTTGAGGATGCCGTCCACGTGGATGCCCGACTCGTGCGCGAAGGCGTTCGCGCCGACGATGGCCTTGTTGGGCTGGATCACGAAGCCGGTGAGCTGCGAGACGAGTTGGCTCGTGCGGAAGATCTCCTTCGTATTGATGTTCGTGGACAGGCCCGCGGCCCCCAGGCCAAAGAAGTCCTGGCGGGTGCGGATCGCCATGACGACCTCCTCCATCGCGGCGTTGCCCGCCCGCTCGCCCAGGCCATTGATGGTACACTCGACCTGGCGGGCGCCGTTGCGGACGCCTGCGAGGGAATTCGCGACCGCCATGCCGAGGTCGTTATGGCAGTGTGTGCTGATGACGCACTTGTCGATGCCCTTCACGTCGCTCTTGAGCTTCGCGATGAGCTGGCCGTACTCGTAGGGTAGCACGTAGCCGACCGTGTCGGGAATGTTCAACGTGGTCGCGCCCGCTTCGATCACCGCCGACAGGACCTCGACGAGGAACGGGATCTCGCTGCGACAGGCGTCTTCCGGCGAGAACTCGATATCGTCCGTGAAGGCCTTGGCGCACTTGATGGCCTCGACCGCCATCTTGAGGACCTGGTCGGGCTCCTTCTTGAGCTTGTGCTTCATGTGGATCGGCGAGGTCGCGATGAACGTGTGGATTCGCTTCTTCTTGGCGGCGGCAATCGCCTTGCCCGCCGACTCGATGTCGAGGGCGTTGGCACGAGCCAGCGCCGCGACCGTGGGCCCCTTGACCTGCTCACAAACCAGCTTCGTGGCCTCGAACTGGGCGGGCGAGGAAATCGGGAACCCCGCTTCGATGATATCGACCCCGAGCACCGCCAGTTGCCTGGCGATCTCGAGCTTCTGCGGGATAGACATGGCCGCCCCGGGCGACTGCTCGCCGTCGCGGAGCGTGGTATCGAAAATCAGCACTTTTTCACCAGACATCGTTGGCTCTCCAGTAGCATGGGCGTCTCGCCCATGGATTCAGGATCACGGGCAGGATGCCCGTGCTACGTCGTAGCGGGTCATTATGCCGTAAAGACAGACGGAACGCTACGGTTTTACGTAAGTGGTGGATTCAGAACGGGTTGTGGTACTCTCGTTGTTTGCGCCTTAGCGGCGCAGGATCAGGGCGAGCCGGCCGATCAGGCCGTCGATGCAGGTGTGACGAATTGTCCACGTAGTTTCCATACTCGGTACAAGTAAGCCTATCGGCAGAAACAATGCAAGACTTTTCCATCGAAAATCTTTCGTGCAGTGGTCTAATAGGTGGTCAGGCAAAGCCGACGAACGTCGGCGGGGTGGTCGATCCTTCTTTTGAAAGGAGCCTTCCGATGAGACTGAGATTCGAATCAAGCCGGTGGCGTACGGTGTCCGTCGTTGTCACACTGACCTCGACGGTCATGCTCGCGGGCCTCTCGTGCGAGAGCGAGATGCAGGAAAGGAAGGTCGTCATCTCGCCGTCGGAGGCGCCGGCCTTCGTACGAGCCGCGGTGGAGGGAGCCTTCCCGAAGGGCCAGATCGTGGGCGTCGAGAAGGAGGTCGAGGGCGAGGACCCCGGCCAGTACGATGTGACCGTGCGATCCGAGGGCAAGGACTACGAAGTCGAAGTCTCACCCGAGGGGAAGGTCATCGAGATCGAGGAGAAATCGCCCGCGAAGAAGACCCAGGTTCCCGACAAGGGCAAGCGATGGACGGATTCCTTCCACATCGAGGACTGCACGTTCGCCTCGGTCGGCGGGAACCGGTTCTTCAGTTTGCAGCCGGGCCATCAGCTCGTCCTGCAGAACAAGCGGGAGAAGGTGACCATCACCGTCCTGGACGCGACGAAGGTCGTGGGCGGTGTGGAGACCAGGATCATCGAGGAGCGAGAAGAAGAGGCCGGCGAGCTGAAGGAGGTCTCGCGGAACTTCTTCGCCCTCTGCAAAGAGCACGGCGACGTGTTCTACTTCGGCGAGGAAGTGGACGACTACGAGAACGGCAAGGTCGTCAAGCACTCGGGCGAGTGGCGCGCGGATCAGCCCGACTCGAAGGCGGGGATCATCATGCCCGGCACGATCTTGCTCGGCGCCAGGCACTACCAGGAGATCGCGCCGAAAGCCAGGGACCGCGCGGAGATCGTCGACGACGACGTGACGTTGAAGACCCCTGCGGGGACGTTCACCCATTGCCTCCGCGTGGAGGAGACCTCGGGACTCGACCCCGACGAGAAGTGCTACAAGACCTACGCTCCCGGCGTGGGACTCATCCAGGACGAAGACCTACTCTTGACCGCGTATCGCAAGGGCAGATAGGGACTCGATCCGCAGGAACGAGCCCGCCGCAACGTCAGAAGGAGAACTCCCACGGGTCGATCTCTCCGATCCGGGCCTGGCAGCCGGCTCGCTGCTCTTTGCTCGGCAGCGGTCGGATCGGAATGGTGAGGGACATCGCCTCCGCGTTGGTCCGTCGGAGGCGCCAGATCTCTCGCGGCGAATCGACGTCCCCGACGGTCAGCTCCGTCCCGACGGTCGAGTAGACGGAGGGCCCCTTCTCCCCGAAAGCGGAGGTGGACGGGATGATCGAGAGGGTGAAAACGATGGCGGCCTCCTGGATCTCCTTGAAGTCGAACGACCGCTGCGAGCCGTGATAGAGGACCAGATCGATCCAGGCCTCCTGCGACCACCGTCCGGCTTCGAAACGCACCGGCAGACCGGCGAAACTCGCGGAATGGATGACGAACGTGCCCTGGATCGGGCCGGAGGTGAAACGAAGCGGCTCGTCCAGCTCCAGATCGTCGGGCAGCTTCAGGTCGCCGACCGCGCCCTCGAACTGCAGACGCAGGCGGAGGTCGCCCGCCCGGATCGTCGCGTTGGCGATCTTGTCGAGCGAGATGTGGGTGTCGCCGCGGTCGGTGGCGAACAGGACGGCGCCCAGGACATCGGTCAGATCCTGGATGGTGAACAGGCTCGCACTGGCGTAGTCGTAGTCGTCGTGCAGGAAGCGGAGCCTGGCCGCGACCGGTCCCGCGTCGGACCTCCAGTAGGCGACCAGGGGTCGTCGCTGGTTCCACAGGTCGCCGATGTTGACGCTGCCCAGCGTGAAGTCGGGATGCAGATACGTCGTGCCCATGATGTCGTGCTCGCCGCCGGGATTGACGATGAAGGCCTCGCTCTCGATCCGCGGGATTTCGAG
>JAGOLX010000095.1 GCA_017993835.1 Phycisphaerae bacterium | reverse complement strand
CAGGACCGCGCCGACAAGTACCGAAGCTACCTGGAGAGCGCCCTGCGAAATCCCTGTATCGTGGGGACCCACTGGTTCCAGTACAAGGACCAGCCCACCACCGGGCGGGGCGACGGGGAGAACTACCAGATCGGATTCGTCGATATCTGCGACACTCCCTATCCCGAGATCGTCCAGGCCGCCCGTGATGTCGGGTATTCGATGTACGAACGTCGATTCGACGAGTACTGACCGAGAGGCGATTCGAGGAATCCGCTCGCTCTAGGTGATCTTGGGGGCCGCACGGTACTTGGTGACGAACCCGCAGGGCCTGTAGCTTTCCTTCGCCTGTCTCAGGCCGGGATCGCCCAGGTCCTGCTCCCGGTTGATTTGTTCGTACTTCTGGGGCAGAACTGCGGCAAACGCCTGAGTCACGTATTGATAGATCCCCTTGTGCTGCTCCTCGCGAATCGCCTTCTCGAAGTGAACGACGAACACCCTGCCTTGCGCCACCTCTTCGCCCAGCGTGTACGCAACGGGTTGCTCGTTGACATAGAAGATCCCGCCGCAGAGCTGCAGGTACTCCATGTTCGCGAGGGCCTCCTTCGCCGCAGCATAATCTCCCGGCGTCTCCTGCTGCTCGCGCCACCGCTCCAGGATCTGCATGGCGTCGCCCACGTACCCCTCCAGCAGCGGCCTGGCGACGCACGAGTTGTTGCGAAGGAACAGGTTGACGAGGTTCTTCTTCTTGTGAAGCTGGCGTCCGGAGAGATCGGCCATCCTGTCCCGCGGATAGAGATAGTCGAAGTTGTCGCGATCCTCCCAGACCTGGTATCCCATCCTCGCGAGTTGTTCGGCCTGGGCCGCCGAAACAGCCTTCATCGCCCCGTGCTGGCTGAAGAGGCCGCTCAAGATGTCTTCTCCCGGCAGGCCGAAGGGCAGCATGAAGAACGGCTCAGCATCTCTTCCCGCAATCACATACAGTCCCTCTCCAAGGCTTGAGATCCGGTACTGGTGCGCCTCGCGGAACAGGTAGATGCCCGCGAAGGTCAGTTCGGACATGCCCTCGGGCAATTGTTGAAAACGCGGGTGCAATTCCGCCCTCTGGTCCAGAGCCAGGCGCGAGCAGTCCGGGTGTTTCGCGATCATAGACACACGACTCCTATCGTAGACGTGCGTCTATCCTGCCACATCCGACGACAGGCTTCAATGCCCAAGAGGTCGGTCCCGCGCCGTTCCGCGTTGACCGGGCGGCCCTCGCTCCACTATAATGCACGCGTTCTTTTCAAGGAGTCGCGAAATGGATTTGAAAGACAACAACTATCTGCAAGGCGGTGTTCCCTCCGATTCCCGACCTCAAGGCCCGATGCCGGGCGACAGCGAACCCCCTCGCAGCATCCCGCCGTATCCGCCGTATCCGCCCGCCCCGGAGCGACGTCGCAGGTTCAGCGGCTGGCGAGTTCTCTGGGGCATCCTGTTCGGCCTGTCCGTCCTGGCGAACATCGGCCTGTTTCTCCTCCTGCTCGGCGCGATCATCGTCCTGGCAGGCACCGGCGCCGGCGGTTACGGAACGAACGTCCTGCGCGAGGGCCCGCGAAACAGCCGAATCGCGGTGATCGATATCGAAGGCATCATCGACGAGTCGCAGGCCGAGAACGTCCATCGCCAGCTCGAAGCCGCCGGGGAGGATTCCGCCGTCAAGGGCATCATCGTCCGCGTGAACTCCCCGGGCGGCACAATCGCTGCCAGCGATCGCATCTATCGCGAGATCGTCGAGTATCGCACACAACAGGGCCAGCCCGCGGTAGCCTTCATGCAGGGACTCGCGGCCTCCGGCGGGTACTACGCCTGTGTCGCGTGCGAGCAGATCGTCGCGGAACCGACCGCCATCACCGGTTCCATCGGCGTCGTCATGAGCCATTTCGTCTTCCAGGACCTGCTCGAGAACAAGCTGGGAGTCCAGCCGGTGTTTTTGACGAAAGGACAGAAGAAAGACTGGCCCAGCTCGTTCCGAAAACCGTCCGAGGAGGAACTGGCGTACATCGATGACCGCCTGCTCGAACCCGCCTACCAGCGGTTCATCAATGTCGTCCGCGAGGGACGCAAACAGGTGCTCTCCGCACAGGAAGTCTCGAAACTGGCCGACGGGAGCATCTACGTCGCCGACCAGGCCCGAGCGGTCGAGCTCATCGACGAGATCGGGTACTTGGACGACGCGATCACGATGGTCAAGGACCAGGCGGGGATCAAGAACGCCCAGGTCATCGAGTATCGCAAGCCGTTATCGTTCATGGACCTCCTGATGGCTCAGGGCAAGAAGACGAGCATCTTGCCCCTGGATCGTGCCAAGTTGTTCGAGCTGTGTACGCCGCAGGTGTTGTATCTGTGGAACGCCTACTGAGCACCCGAGCGGAAGACGGTATCCAGCGTGTCACCCCCGCGAAGGCGGGGGTCTATTCGTCGGAAGGAGAGCAACACATGAGATGCACACGATATCGCTGGGCAGGCGTCGCCGGGTGCATTCTCCTTGGATTGGCTCTGCTTCCCGCGTTGATCCGCGATGCGGCGGGTGCTGAACCCGCGGCGCGCCCGGCCTTGGGTTTGATTGCCGTCAGTTCGGACGGCCAGGGTTTCGTCGACCATTCTTCACACGAGCGATTCGTCCCATTCGGCACCAACTACTACGATCCCCACACCGGCTGGGCCCCCAAGATCTGGCGGCAGTTCGATCCGAACCGCGTCACCCGCCACTTCGAGATCATGAGCGACCTGGGCGTCAACTGCGCGAGGATCTTCCTTACCGCGGCCACGTTCCAGCCGGACGTGAACACCGTTGACGAAGAGGCTCTGAGGAAGCTGGACGCGATGATCGCCATCGCCCGCAAATCACGGATCCGCCTGATCCTCACCGGTCCCGATCATTGGGAAGGCAGTCCCCCTTACTGGAAGCCCGACCGATTTGCGGGCGAGCCGGCCCTTCGAGCCCTCGATGCCTTCTGGCGAGCCCTCGGCCAGCGATATCGCGGCGAGCCCGCCATCTTCGCCTGGGACCTGCTGAACGAACCTCATCTGCCGTGGTTCGTCGAGAGTTGGCGACCGGGGTGGAACACGTGGCTTAAGGCCAGGTACAAGGACCGAGAGGGTCTGAAATCCGCGTGGGCAGACGCGCTCGGGGACGAGGAATCCTGGGGAGACATCGCCGTGCCACACGACAAGGCAGCACAAGGTGATCCGCGTCTGCTGGACTGGCAGCTCTTCCGTGAGCATCTGGCGGATGAATGGGTCCGCCGGCAGGTGGAGGCGATCCGCCAGGCCGATCCGACTCACCTGGTGACGGTGGGCTATATTCAATGGTCCTATCCGCTCGTGCGAACGGGCAATCCGAGCCTATACGCCGCCTTCAACCCGAGACGCCAGGCCAAGTGGCTCGACTTCGTCTGCATGCACTTTTATCCGCTGCTGGGCCGGCCCTTCGAATCGCAGGATGCCTGGGACAGGAACCTCGCCTATTTGCAGTCAGTCCTCGCCTATTGCCACGACGGCAAACCGGTGGTTCTCGGCGAGTTCGGCTGGTACGGCGGCGGCGCGGTCCGTGGCCAACCGCCTTTGACTGAGGATCAGCAGGCCCGCTGGATCGCTGCGGAGATCGAGGCTTCTCGGCGTCTGGCGGGTGGCTGGCTCTCCTGGCCCTTCGCGGACACGCCTGAGTCCACCGACATGAGCCAGTTCGGCGGGCTCGTCCGGTCAGATCTGACAGTCAAGCCGTGGGGCGAGCGGTTCAAGGCTTACGCATCGCGACTGGCCACGCTGCCCCAGCCCACGCCAGAGCTGCCGGCTCTCAACTACACGCCGTCTTTGACGATGCCTGCCGAGAACCTGTCCTCTCTGCACGAGGATTATGGCAATCGAATCCGATCGACAATCCGGCAGTAACGTCCCATCCGTCCTATTCGTCCCATAGGTCCTATTCCCCAGCCCACGAAGAACCGTTCGAGAGTTCCCCGAACAGCGTCAGCGGTGAAGTCCGCGTAATGCGGACCTGGGCGAACCGGCCCGCCAGCGAGGCAGACCCGTTGAAGACCACGATATGGTCGGTCGAGGTCCGGCCCATCAACTGGGGATGGTCCCGGCCGTCCACGGGATTGACGTGCGATTTCTTGCTCAGGCCCTCGACCAGGACCGTGACATCCACGCCCAGGAAGTCCCGGCTCAGCTCGTCGCTGATCCGCTCCTGGACCGCCAGCAGTTCGACGTTTCGTCGCTGCTTGACCTCTTCCGGGATCGTATCGGCCAGACGACGGTCGGCGGTCGTGCCCGGACGCGGCGAGTACTTGAACACGAAGCAGTTCTTGTATCGGGCCTCGCGGACGAGGTCCACGGTGGCCTGGAAGTCCTCCTCCGTCTCGTCGGGAAAGCCCACGATGAAGTCGCCCGCCAGTGCGATGTCCGGCACGATATCCCGCGCCTTGTCGAGCATGTCCAGGTAGTGCCCCGCGGTATAGTGGCGGTTCATCGCGTGCAAGATGCGATCCGACCCGCTCTGGGCGGGCATGTGCAAATACCGGCACACCTTCGGCGAATCCGCCATCACACGGAGAATATCTTCGTAGTGCTCGTCGCGCGGGTAGCTCGTCACGAACTTGATCCACTCGATCCCCGACACCTCGCAGGCCATATCGAGCAGATCCGCCAAGCTGTAGGTCTTCTCGCCATCGCAGTACTCATAGGAGTTCACGGTCTGGCCGAGGAACGTCACCTGCCTGATGCCGGTGTCTGCCAGTCTCCGCACCTGTTCGAGGATCGCGCGGGGCGAGCGGCACGCCTCCGGCCCGCGGACATACGGCACGACGCAGTACGTACAGAAGTAGTTGCACCCGCGCATCACGCGGACGAACGCCTGGCCCGGAATCTGCCGGTCGAGGATGCTGTAGGTCGATTCAAAGTCGTCCAGGACCGGATCGCCCTGCACCGCCGGAGAGCGAATCTGCTCCGTGACGGCCAGTCGCTTCTCCTTGTGGGCAATCGCGTCGGCAATCAGAGCGGAAAGCTGCGGGATCTGGGCCGGGCCGCACACGATATCCACCGCGTCGTGTTCGAGCAGCTTGTCGCCCAGGCGCTGGGCCATGCAGCCGATGACCGCGACGACCAGGCCGGGCCGGTGCTGCTTCAGGTGCTTCAGATGGCCCAGGTTCGACAGAACCCGATCCTCCGCGTGCTGGCGGACGGAGCACGTGTTGATGACGACCGCATCGGCGTCCTTGACGCCCTCGGTCAGACGGAACCCCGCGTCCCGCAGCGCGGACGCAACAAGTCCCGTGTCCAGCTTGTTCATCTGACATCCGAAGCTCTTTATGTGTACGAATCGTGTTTCCATTTGCGTGCATCATACAGCGAACACGCTTGTTTCGCAATGTTTGGCACCCATGTCAGTGCCGTTCTGGCAGCTTGACCACTCCCTTCGCAATACCGGATCGAGAAGGTCCAGGACTTATGCGGGGCTTTTATTTTGCCGTCTCTGGCACGCGCCTTGTGTTTGTAGGGGGTGTGCGCGGTTGGCGAATCGCCGGAGCCAAAGAAAGAGGTCGATGAAATGAATATGGAAATCGAGAAATGGCTCGCTTATTGCCAGAGGTACTACACCCCCAGGACTATAAGGTTGTACCGAAGCTGCATAACCCAGTTCGAGACGTATCTCTCGAACGACGGCAATCAATTGACCTCCGAAGCCATCGATGCCTATATCGGCGACCGTCTCGCTGTCGGTTGGTCCAAGCGATACGTCAACTGCAACTTGTCGGTCATCAAAAGCTACTGTCGCTGGTGCTCTGAGCACTATCATGAGACTAATCAGGCAAGTTCAATCCCGATGCTTCATGAAGACCCACCCAAACAGCGTGTCCTCTCGGATGAAGAATACCAGAAGATTCTGGCTGCAATCTCGGGTCGGGATAAGGATATCATCGTCTTTCTCGCCAATACCGGCCTCCGTGTTTCTGAGTTTACCTCTTTGACCTGGGAGGACATCACGTCCGATTTCAAGTCCCTGTCGGTAGTGGGCAAAGGTCGGAAAGTCCGCATGATTCCACTGAATCAGACCTGCCGGGATATCCTCGCAAAATACAAGTCTCAAGGCATGACGGGCAGGTTGCCGTTCTCCCGGATGCACAGGGTAAACGTAGGTAAGATTTGTATGAGGGTGGCGAAGAAGGCGGGTATCGCTCAGTTCGGTCCTCATGCTTGCAGACACTGTTTCGCGACCCAACTCATGCGTCGTGGCGTTTCCATTTACAAGATCAGCAAGATCCTGGGCCACGCCTCCATTGCAGTGACGGAGAAGGTGTACGTACACTTCTGCCAGCAGGATGTTCTCGGGATCACCGATTGCCTCGACAACTGACGCCATGACTCGTATCAAGAGTGCTGTCGCGGTTGTCGCACATCGAGAAGGCCCGCATGATATGCGGGCCTGCAAACGCGACAGGGGTTTGAATCTGTTTGTCGTACATTGTCGCAGTTGACGCAGAATTTTTGCACATACTCCGCATTTTTCCAGGATTTTTCTGGATACGCTGGCTCTTTTTTGTTATAATTTAGGCATGGAGCAGCGGCAGCTAAATCTGTTTCCCACCGAGAATTGCGGCGATCACTCGTTCGAGTTCAAGCGAGCGAGGAAGGCCCAAGTGCGGGAGGACCAGATTGGCAAGACCGACCTCCTCGTTATTCTACCCCGCCGTTACGTCCAGAGTGAGTTCGCCGTCAGCCGGAGGACAGGGGGAACCTGGTTTTGCCAGGATCATCATCCAGACGCCAATTGCTCTCATATCAAGGCGCTCAAAGAGCTGCTGCGGGTGAAGCCCGTAGGGTATACCGATGTCGAGTGGTTGAGAAAGGTCCTGCCTGTAGGAGAGGTCAAATGAGTCGGTCAAACGAAATCTGGGTCTGCACAAAGAACGGTAAGTTCGTCGGCTGCGTCACGTCGAAAACGAAGGCCATCGGGGAAATGCGAGGTATGGCTCAAGCCCCAGACGCGGAGCCAGTCGAGCAGAAGGATGGAAGCCTTATGCTGAAAGGTGTCCTTCGCTTCCGGGCAAAGCCGATCATGGTGAAATAGCATGATATTCCCCCAACGACCATACCCGAGTCTACCCCCTGCCCTGGATCGGCAGAATCTGCCGGTCTTGTTCGAGACGCCCGATGCCAGGGACCCCTTCTGCCTGCGGGATAAGGCCATGCTCGAATTCCTCTACGGCTGTGGATTGCGTGCCCACGAGTTGGCCGGTCTCAAGGTATCTGGTCTGCGACTCGACAAGGGCTATCTGCGGTGCTTCGGCAAAGGTAGGCGGGAACGGATAGTTCCCATTGGTCGCAAGGCAATTGCCGCCGTCCAAGAGTATCTGCGAGACCAACGGCCCAGGCTGGTCAGTGTCCACAGCGGCGACTGCCTGTTCCTGTCGCGGTCCGGTCATCCGCTCAGTAGGGTCGAGGTCTGGCGGGTGTTCAAGAAGTACGCCCGGAGAGCCGGTTTCCCCGAAAGCACAGTCACCCACGACATGAGACGGGCCTTTGCCAGCCACTTGTTCCAGGGTGGGGCAGACCTCGATTCCGTCCGTCTCATGCTCGGTCATGCCCATCTGACGACTACCCAGCGATATCTCTTCGTCACCACAGATCAACTGAAGAACGCGTGTCGTCGCTTCCATCCCGGCTATTAGTTCGCGTTTGGCTCGCTTCGTAGTTTGCTCGTACGATTCCGTATTGCCTCATACAGCCCCGAATCGGATTAGGCTGGCTTGGGGCCGGCCCGACACCGGCAAGGGCCTTGTAGGTCAAATTCCGGGGGGAGGCACAGCACTTCATTCTCCGCGCCTTCGAGTCTATCACTAATTGAGTTGGAACGTACTCTGATCGTTCGGGAGAATCACTATGCGTATCCCCATCGGGTTCAGGTTTCACGAGGCCAGTGACCCACAACCAGCGCCTCAGAAGGAAGAGAAGGTTACCCTTGACCAACGCTTGAAGACGCTTCAGGAAGCCGACAACGAGCTTTACTCGGCAGTCTTTGGGAAGGGTGTGACGAAGGGTAAGAAGGAAGTCACGGAGGATCATCTGCAAGAGGCTGTGGACGAGCGGTATCAGAAGGCCCACAAGGCGCTTGCAGAAGAACGGATTCATCGTGTGCTGTTAGAGAAGGCCCGTGAACAGGGGTTCCTATATCCCGAAGACGTGGCCGATCTTCTCAGGACAGCGCTAACTCTCAATGACAATCTCGATATCGTCTACGCCAGTACCGGCGAGAGGGTATCTGTTGATGATGCGGTAAAGGACATAGCCAAGGTGAAACCTCATTGGGTGAAGTCGAGACAGCGTCCGGGGTCGGGATCGACCAAGCCGGTCAATCCTGACACCTCAGGCAATCCGGATAAGCCGAAGTTCAAGCGATCCCAGCTAAAGGATCATAGCTTCTATACGGCCCACGAGAAGGAAATCATGGATGCTATTCGCGATCATCGCATCATCAACGACGTTGAATAGAAAGAAGGTTTGTATGCGTTTAGTACTTCCAGTTGGATTCTGTTTCCACGATAACATCACGGTCACAGAGGCTGCGGTTTTCATCCCGGAGGTCTGGGCGAATCGCGTTCTCGAAACGATTTATGCGAAGAATCCGACGATCGGCTGCGTTCTGCATGACTACTCGGAAGATCTCGCTCAGTATGGCGATGAAGTTCATATTCAGAAACGCGGCACCATGTCGAGCCATTCCAAGACGGCGAACAATACAGTTACATTGAACCATCCAACAGGCGAGTCCATTCCGGTGACGTTGTCCAATCATCGGGAATGTTCCTTCCTGGTCGAAGACGTGGCCGAGGCACAGGCGAATGTCTCGGTCATTGATGGCTATACGAAGGACGCGGCGAGTGTTCTGTCCACGGATATCGAGGACGCAATCGTCGGGTTGTACGCCAGTGTTAATGCGGCTCGGGTCATTACCTGGGACCCGACCAGCGGCGCTACAAAGTTGGCTTCGATGATTGCTGCACGAAAGGCCATCGTGGTTACCAACAAGTGCCCAGAGGCGGAGCCTCGATATTGCATCGTGAAGGATTCTGCTACAGACTTCCTCGACGTGGATAAGTTCACCAGCAAGGAATATCTGAGCCAGAACAGTCTGCAAACCGGCACCGTCGGCGAGATTCTCGGCTTCAACGTCAAGGAAGCCAGTCAGATCGTCGAGGCGGTTTCTCCGACGCAGACGCATCGTCTGGTGTTCGCCAAAGAGGCTATCGCTCTCGTCACCAGGAAGCTGCCGGACGTCCCCGCTGGTATCGGTGCCAAGTCCCAGACCGTGACGGCTGACGGTGTTGGTCTTCGCGCCATCATGGCTTACAATGCTGACTATCTGGGCGTTCAAGTCACAGTGGACATTTTGTTTGGCGTTGCGATCACTCGATCTGAATGGCTCTGCGAACTGGTGGAATCCGCTTAACCAAGCTCCTTAGTACGATTGGCCTTCCAATCGAAGTCTATCTTCTCGGGGAAAGCCGGCGAATTCCAATCCGCCGGCTTTTCTTATTTGGAGTCGTCCTTCTCGCTATTACTCCTTGAAAGGAGCTTCTGTATGTCAGTAGCATGCCCCAATTTCGGCCCGGAATATTTCATGCAGGTGCTCGACGACGAAGACAATGTCATCGCCACTCGCAAAGAACGCTCATTCATGATCCAGCGTTGCATCGACAGATTCGGAATAGATCACGTCCGCCTGATGTGTTGTGGGGGTTCAGGCGGGTTCTTCCCCCCTCAGCACTTTGGGTTTCACCAATCTCGGGTCACTATGAATTCCGCCTTGGCGGAAGCTCGGCATCGTCTCAGCCAGAGGCCGTTTGGGCTCGGATTTTGAGGGTGAATAAAAGGGGAATAGGCCCTTTTTTCCCTCTTCTACGCTCGGCGCCCATATGACTTGCCGGCGAAAACCACTGAGCAATGCCGCCAAGCGTCTCACTGTTCAGAATGTTCACTACCGCCAGGACTATCACCGCCAGGAGTCAATCCCAGTATGCCAGGACTCTTACTCGGAGGAATCAGTCCATTAGGTTTTCGCTCACCGATGGCACGGGTCATTCACGGGAGTATGAGTCTCAGAGTCCGCTCGGTCGGTCCAGGGTGGCCATGCTCGGGTGGACAGAACGGGTCTCCTCTGAGATCAAGACTCCTATGTTCTTGTCCAGTCTTCGTCCCAATCGCCTTGTCTGTCCAAGCCATCGCCTTGTCTGGCTGTGAGGCGCCTTGAGCTTCAGCGCCACCATCGCCTGCTCAATGAAACACTATGGATTTTCTCGGACCATAGCGGCCTATGCTCGCACCTCCTATCCTCAGGATCAGCCACGGTCTCGCCAGATGCACACACGCATACATACACAATAGGTTGAGTTTTCTGGGTGTCGAACTGGTTCAGGGTGTCGATTATCGGTCTGTGTGTGCATTATTCAACCTTGCTTGCCGGGTCCGATAAGGGTGGCTGGCCAGGCCGCACGCGGCCCGCTCAAGACCTCGTCTACGTTTTCGGACCATGCCTTCGACCCCACCTCACGCGCTTCACGAACTCCCGTTGGTTTTGCCAGATCAAATCCGCAATACACTACACACCGATTTTTTGGAATCAGCACTTCTATGGCACCCAACTGATAGGCCCTACTGTCAGCGCAGACCTCACTGCTGTCATGGTGGCATCGTCGTATGGTCTGCTCGTGAAGAATTTTTTAATAATTCTGCGTAAACGACAAGTGCGCGAGACGACTTTCGGGTACCACCTAATAGCGGTCTCACTGCGAGTCCGCACGGTGATAACGCTTTGGTAGGGTGTTATATGTCGGCTCACAAGAAGTTCACTGAAATCCAAGCGGCAGCGTGCTGGAAACTCAGGGAGCATCAAAGGAATAGGGAGTATTGCGACGACTTCGGGCGTACAAAGTACAACTGGTTCAGGACATTCCCTTATGCGGTCAGTGTCGCGGCCGATTTCTTCGGGGTTCACCGGAGTACGATTTACCGGGCCATAGGTAACAGTATTAACCTCACTCCGGGCGTGATGGACAACCAACGGTACACCGCCATACTCGCGGACCCGGTCATGGGTAAACAGGTGAAAAGCCTTTTTCGCCAGTTGCGCCACTACTACTTGCAGCGGAAGGCCCCGCTCAAGAAGACTGAACGGGACGCGGTTGTGGGTGAGACTATCCGTCGATTTCCAGTCGAGTTCTGGCTTGCACTTACAGACCTCAACAACGGTGATGACAAGGGTTTCATAATGTACAGCAACCAGTACCGGGCGATGTCCAGGGTAATCAAGAAACTTGCGGACAAGTATGCTGTCGCCCCTCAGTGTCACGGATCGGGTTAAGACCAGCCACCGGGGATCGGGTCAAAACCAGCCAGTGTTCTTTGCCATTTCGTACCCGTTCTGTCCTCGCCCTGCAAGGGAATTTGTGGTGACCAATCCATTCGATTG
>JAGOLX010000043.1 GCA_017993835.1 Phycisphaerae bacterium | reverse complement strand
TGTATAAAAGCCTCCATGGCGTTGCTCCTCTGGAACGGTACTGTTTGCCAAAAGCGATACCGTACCCCAAAGCGCAACGCCTTTCACCCCTTGGGTTGCGGCCGAGCGCAGCGAGGCCGCGCTGGGTTGCTTCGTGCTCTTCGTGGTCTCGGATGGGAACTGGGACTTCAAATGGCAATCGCCATCGGTCCACGATGTGGGGGTAACTTCACTATTCCAGTGCCCCGGATTCGCGAACAACGGATCGCCCCAGATGCAATCGGTCATGTGGCTCATCACGTAGTCCACATGTGCTCCAAATGCGTTGGGATCATCCTCGATCAGACAATTTCTGAGCTCAACGCCGATAGGCCCAATCACGCCGAGAGCAGCACGCGAGATCTGATTCCCACTACCGGTTGCTCTGTTGCCGAAGAGGATACAGTTGACCAGCGAAATCTTGCCCCAGCGCCCGAGTCCAGCCCGAACACCGCCTCCATATAGAGCGTGATTCGCATATATGGTGCAGTTCCGCAAGATTACGTAGCCATCCCCCGCGCAGCTAACGCCGCCTCCAACATCAGCGCTGGGGACTGTGTATACAACACGGTTGCCGGCAATGATACAGTTCGACACGATTGCTTCTGAAACACCAAGTGCCAAGCCTCCGCCTGCGGGAGCCACATTACCTATCATGACGCAATTCCGAATGGTTGGACTACTATCATAACAGGCAATCCCACCACCGCCGAGTTGGAACGAATACCCCCCTGTGATCGTGAAACCATCCAGAACCGAATCGGCTTGCTCCCCCTTGTGGAAGTAGAATCCGCGGTGCCAGTTGTTCCAGGCCCCCTGAGTATCGATGATGCAGGTTCCAGGCCCCGCCTCGCTCCTGACGGTAATGGCCTTTCCGCCAAAATCGATGTCGCGATTCCCATCGCCGGTGTAGGTGCCGGGGGCAACCAGGACTGTGTCGCCATCGACGCTCACATCAATGGCCGCCTGGGTCGTCGGATACTCTGAAGGGACCTTGAGCACTGCGCCGAGGCTCCAACTCCCCATAAGCAGAAACCAAACGATACTTGATAACATTGTCCGCTTCATAAGAACCTCCGCAGGTTGTCAAGCCCGGTCGGCAGTTTCCCTCGAACCCACGTATACAGCTACACAAGACGTCTACTCAGCGTCCCCCTCCTGGAGCCAGTGCCTGGCCAGGATGTCGAGGTCGAGCCAGTCCACCTTTCCGTCGCCGTTGATGTCGCCTGCAATGATCGTTTCGGAGACCGGTTCGCCGAAGTACGACTTGCTCGCCTGCGTTGTGCCGCCGTAAGCGCCCATATTGACCACGCCGCCATTCGGGAATGGCTCGTAGCCGATGGGACTGTTCGGATCGCCCGCATCGATGCAGGGACTCGTTACGTCGTCCTGGACCCAAGCCCCGCTTGCAGGGTCCCAGCGTCCCGCCTGGCTCTTTAAGTGGTAGTCCCCTTCGACAAAGAAGTCGTCGTTCGGATCATCCGGCGTCCCATTCGGGTCCCAATACCCCGTATCCGCAAAACACGGATCGACCTCAATGTTGCCGTCCCCCCAAACGACCAAACCTTTCGGATCGTAGATCGTCGTCTCTCCGCCCACCAGATTCGTATGCTCGAAGACAATCTCCGCAGAACCCAGGTTCCAGATCTCGCTGTCGCCATCAGAAATAACACAATTGCGGATCTCAGTGGGGCCAGCGAGCGATAAACGCAGGAACGCACCATCTGTCGCCCTGTTGTTAACAAAAGTACAGTTGTACAATGTGACATATCCAGATCCTTTGGAGATCGCTCCCCCCGGTTCCCCGGCGCGATTGCCCGCAAATAAACAATTGGACATCATAAGACCATCTGCAACCACCGCCCCCCCCTCGTTTCGCTCTCATTTGCAACGAAGACACAGTCTGTGATGGTTACATATCCACCACATACCCCGCCCCCCCCCCTCTCTGTCACATTCCCACGAAACACACATCGCATGAGCGTGCACACCCCGTTATTGAAGTGCAGGGCCCCGCCGCTCCACTTGGCCTTATTCCCTGTGAAGGTACAGTCGGTGAAAGTCGAACGGCTGCAGTATGCAGCCCCCCCCCATGACATCCCAGCCATAATTTCCTGTGAACACACAGTCCTCAAAGACAGTGTCCTCAGTGCGCATAGCCCCCGTGGCGCCGGTATTGCCGATGAACGAGCACCGCACCACACGCAGTTGCCCATAGACAGTCAAGGCCCCTCCGCCCAGTTGGAAATCCCCCTCGCCGCCGCGATTCCCTTGAAAGAGGCAGTCCCGGATAATGCTATCTACGATCCAGGAACCAACATACGTTCCCGCGTTGACCGCACCCGTGATCGTGAATCCCTCCAGCAACGCCCGACTTCCCTTCACGTACACCAGATCCCGCGTGTTCTCGTTCCGCGTGTCCTCGCTCCGCAGCAGGGTGACATCCGTGATCTCGACGTCGTTGCCCGTCAGATCGCCGCTGAGAATAGTCTCATACGCCTCGAAATCGCGTGCATTCGGATCATCCGCGCCGATGCCCGCATAGCCACCCAGCAGAGTCAGATCATCGACCAGCGTAAAAGACTCATACCGATCCTTCGTCCCCTGCGGCTTGGCGGCGCTCTGGTCCGCCTTATACGTCCCCTGGGCCACCCGAATCTCGACGGCCTCCCCGGCCGCTTTGGCGGCGGTCAGAGCGTCCTGGAGGAATCGATAGGCCGTGGTCCAGGAGGCGCCGTCGCCTCCCGTCGGCGCATCGTCATCGACGTAGATCACCTTGCCCCAGGCACTGCCTCCCGTGAGCAGGCAGAGGACCGCCGCGAGACTGAATACCGCTGTTTTCGCCTTCATACTCCGCTCCTTTGGATGAATGGATAATGACCACATGCGACGGACCCGTCGCACGAGACACGTGCGTGTCGGTCGAAGGGGGCGAGTATGAAAGGTGCTGCAAATGCTACGTTATGATGACGACCAGATTATAAGAGGACATCCGGCCCGCCTTCGGCTCTCGTTCTCTATTTCCCGTATTGTACCGCCGGGCAGGGTAAGAGACAAGAGGGATTTCAGGCTCATCCGGTTTTCGCGTACTTCGATAGCTCTTGGGGACGCCGTCCGCAAACCCCTGAGATTTTCCGCTTTGGGCCAATAGCATGGACAGAAGAGCCGCACGACATCCTGTGCGGTTGTCTTGGGCGTTCGGGGGATCAGCGTGCCGGCCCTCGGTGGGGCCTACAGGGGGCGTCGCCCTCTTGCCCCTACTATGCTATTGGCCCAAAGCGAAAAATCTCCTTTACACGCCCGCTTCGGGCGTGCTTGGATCAGGAAGTACGCGAAAACCGGATGAGCCTCATAATGGTGCCACGCTCTCAATCAGATGATCTCATGATCCCCTCGCCCTTATCCGAACATGAAAGGGGGAACCTCGCATCCAGACAGGTCACGCGGAGCCCCTCCCCTCTGTCCGACTGCACAGTCGAAAAGGGGCTGCCCACGACACCGGCAGCCCCTGGTGTAACAGTCTTCGTCCCGTCTATTATAGAGCCCGGGGTCTATTCGCTCACGCCGCGGATCATCGATCTCCAGCGAGATACCGCACTTCGGGCGCCGACAGTGCCCGATTGTAGATCCGGAAGTCATCCAGAGAGCCGAGGAAGTACCCATCGGCGGAGTACTGCGACCTGCCGAGCCAGTTCTGCGTCGTGTTGCCCAGGTCCTTGGGCAGCAACGTCGTGGCGCCCGAGGCAATCAGCTCGCCGTCGAGATATAGACGCAGCATCATCGCCTGGCTGTCGATCGTGGCGGCCACATGGTGCCAGCCTTCGCTCAGGGTGACCACGCTGTCCGCGATCTGTTCGTTGACTGCGGGGGTCCGGATCGCAAGCCGAAGGGGCCCGCTGGTGCCCTGGCGAGGACACAGGAACATGTAGTTCGTGTTGCCCGAGCCGAAATCGAAGATCCGCTGCCAGGAGCCGGAGCCGCCGCCGAAGTAGACGTGCGTGGCGACGGTCGTATCGGTCATCGCGGCGATCGCCGGGCCAATGGGCAGGTCCACGTAGGCGTTGATTCCATTGAAGACCAGGGCCTGGCCGGCGTATCCGGCCTCATAGCTGGTGTCGCCGCTGATGGCGCCGTGGTAGTTCTTGCCCGCGGCGTCCTGGACGTTGCCGTCCATCGTGTAGAGGGCCACGAGGCCGGCAGTCCCCGGATCGGCGGGAGCAACCGCCTCGGGCGCGACGGCGTACAGGCGAATGTCGTCGATGAACAGCCTGCCGGCGCCGCTGCCCTGGACGCCGATCGTGAGGCTCTTGACGCTCTGGAGCGCCGCGCCGGTCTCGGCCAGCGGAATGGCCCACTGCTTCCACAGCGGCATCGCCGTGGCGGCCGCACCGTCGTTGTAGGAAACCTTCGTATTGTTGATCTTCACGTACAAGGGGGCGGGACTATTGCCCACCTGGCCACGGAAGTACAACACGAGGTTCGTGATTCCGTGCTGCGTCCAATCCTGGGCCGGGTCGAAGGCGAGCGTGGCCTCGGAGACCGTGGCGTCGCCGGTGTTGTTGTAGGCGAAGGGCATGGACTGCCCGCCGCTGTGGACGATGGTCCGCTCGGCGAACGGGGCCTCGATATACCCGACGATCGAGCCATTGGCGGGATCTTCGTAGCCGTCGCTCCAAATGTCGAAGATGCGGTTGTCGAAGTCGTTGTAGCTCTCGAAGTCATCGACAGAACCGTATTCTTCCGTCGTGAAGCTCCAGACCTCGCCTGCATAGGTCCCCGCGTCGCCCGTCTCATCGACCTTCCAGTAGTACGTCGTCGCGTAGTTCAGAGTCGGGGTGTACGTGTGCTCGGTCACGGTTTCGCCCGAGACGAGGCCCTCCGCCACCGCGTTGCTGTCGGCGCCGATATACACGGTGTGCGAGGTCGCCTCGCGACCGGGACGCCAATTCATCGTGGGCTCGACACTGACGGCGGTCGCGCCGTCGGCCGGGTCGGGATGGAACGCCTGCACCGGGATGTAGTAGAACCGCACCTCGCTGAGACTGGTCGCCTTTGTGCTGCCCCAGGTCCCATTGATGGTCAGCTTCACGTGCTTGGCGGCGACGGAGCCGAAGCGGACGATGATGTCGGCCGCGTAGCTCTCTACGCCGGGGCCCTGGGTGAATTCGGGCACGTTCTCCAGCGCGGTCCAGGTCTCCCCATCGGTGGAGTACTCGACCGTGACATCCTTGGCGCCGTAGTTCAGCAGGGACTCGATATCCGCATTGGCGTTCCACACCCACAGCTCGTCCAGCACATACTCCTTGTCGAAGGAGTACTGGATCCAGGCCAGCACGGACTTGACGATCCACATGTCCTTCATGACGTTCGAGTGCCGGTCCCCGTCCAGTCCGGACTTGTCGATCGTCTTGATCGCAGGGTAAGAGGACTCCTGGCCGGAGGCCGTCACCGTCAGGCTGGTGATCGGATACGTATACGGCTCGGTCGTGAAGCTCCAGACATCGCCTTTGAAGACGGTGTAGTCGGGAGCGCCGTTGACCTCGTCGATTCGCCAGTAGTAGGTCTGGCCGTATTCGAGCAGACCGTCCGGCACGTACGCGGTATCCGCATGGTCCCGGCTGACCAGTGCGTCCATCGGATTGTCCCGACCGGCGTCGTTCACACTCGCGAAGGTCGTCGCGAAGTAGACGTCATGCAATGCAGCGAACCCGCCAGGCACCCAGCCCAGCGCAGCGTCGCAAGGCACATCGACCGCGCCATTCTCCGGCTCCGGATCGGTCGCGACGTCCGGCAACGCCATGCCGTTCTGGAAGATGGCCATCACCTCGTCCGCCGACAATTCGCGGTTGTACATCGCGACCTCGTCGATGCTGCCGAAGTACTGCTGCCCGCCGTTCGAACTCGACTCCGCCCCGATCAGGATCGGCCAGTCGTTCGGATTCATGTCCACCAAGCCGGTGGACTGGGCCTGCCCCTGTCTCTGGCCATCCACGTACATGCGCAAGGTCTTGTTGCCGAACGTGCCCACGAGGAAGTGCCATTCGTTGTCGATGACCGGCGTCGTCCCATCGACCAGCGACGTCGTGTTGTTGACGAAGAACTCCAGGCGCGGCAGGCCGACGGACTGAGTCAGGACCAGGTCGAAACCCGTCGTTTGCCACTGGGATTTGTCGATCACGCGGGCCCAGTTCGGGACCGTCGTCGCCTTGACCCACGCCAGCAGACTGACCTGGGCGCTCACGTCATGCTCGGGGATCTCCGGGACTCTGACGTGCGAGCCGCTGACGAACTCCAGTGCCGCACCCCTCACGCCTGCGACCCAAAGGGCGTTGCCGACGATCGTCCCGGGGTTGCTGTAGGTGGACATGTCGTTCGTCGTCGTGCCGGCCCCCTCGTCGAAGGGCAGGTACAGAATCAGGGACTTGTCGGCAGCCTGGGTCTGAAGGGTCATCAGGCCCAATGCTACGACGGTGATGAATCGCGACTTGCTCATGGTGGAACCTCCTTCCAATTCTCCTCGTGTCAAGGTGCTGCTACGAACGACACTCCCTCGCCACGCAGGTCCCGTCCCTCTCCTGCGACAGACCCGTCCCCCCTTCCGCTCCATAAGGCAATTATAAGCACGACTGCCCGAACCACGCAAGCAAAATCGCCTGGCATGGAACGATGAACGACGCCGCGGCGTGCTTGAGTCAAGCGAAGGCATCAGGTGCTTTCTCTGGGCCCTCGAAATCCCGTGGTTATGTACTTGACAGGAACTCTATCTGGATGCCCCCCCCATTCTCCCTCGACCGCCAGAAGGTTTTGGATAGGCTCTACTCTGTCCGACTTCTTCCTTTGCCATCCATGTCAGGACTGACAAGCTGCAGAACAGCACTGGCGGGCACGAACCAGCCGATGGTCATCTGGGGAGCCTGGTGATCATCCGGCCTCGCAGTCCTCAGGAGTTGTGTCTGCGATGCGAAGCCGACAACGGCCCCACACTCATTCAACATAGGCGCGCCACTGGATCCGGCCCCGATCTCGGCAGTCGCCGCAATCCAGGTGGTCTCTCTGCCATCCGAATCGACGGTGAAGTGACGAGAGACAATCCCAGTAGTCAGGGTGTAGAACTTGTTGCCGGGGTGGCCTATGACCGCGACTGGGGTACCAGTAGGTGCCTCCGATGAGAGTGCCAGGGGTGTGAACCCCGCCCCCTCGAGTTGGAGGATCGCAACATCGCTTTCCTTGTCAGCCGCGAGGACTTCTCTTACCGGGTACACGCGTCCGTCCCAGGTCATCGCCCCCATCGCCAGTGAGTCCGGCTTGCTGGCGACGTGGTAGTTCGTGACGATCACTCCCGACGCAGTCACAAAGAACCCGGCCGCGATGATGGGATGGCATCGGCCACACTGGGCGCATTTGCAGAGATGACCCACCACTACCACACTGTTCCTGCAGTTCTGGTATAGTTTCGCAGGGTTCATCTTCGTCGTCGCCATCTTGGGCAGAGCCAGTGACGTGTGATCGCGCTGTAGCTGCTCGGTGAGCGTGTCGATTCTCGCACTTCTGTTGCTCTCGATCAGTCCGGCCAGACCTGCCTGGAACGATTCATACAACCTGCGGTCGTTCACAGAGATACTCTGACCGGCGAGAGATGAGTGGTCTGACTCGTTGCTATCGGCCGTCTGTATTCGCCTTGCTGTCGATATTCCCGTGGAGGGAGAGCCAACAGTCCTGTAAAGCGTGTACCGTAGTCGCATGTCATACTTCGCACCGAGCCTTTCGCCTTTGAGCGAGTCGAAACCGAGGACTTCCAGCTTGGCCAGGTTCGCCTCTGTAGTCCGCACGGCAAGGATTGTGCCCACATCGATTGTCGCCTCATAATCGGAGGCAGCAATCCGATCGCGGGCAAGACCGATTCTCGATAGATCGGCTAGCGTCAATCCCTCGAAACTCTTGTCTTTGACCACGGCAAGCTGTGTGCCATTTCTGGGCACAAGGTATCGCTCGTGTTCATTGACATGTTCCCACCATAGATCCACTGCCTGCTGGTTGGTATCGTCCTCATTGTCGATATCCCAGGCCCATGTTCCACGCAGGAGTTTGTCGGCGGATACGACCGCGACCCCAGACGAAGGCGGGGGGGATGCGTCTGCTGAACCCAAGGCTGTGGCGCCAGAGATAGCCTGATCTGCGGGAACGGCTGCCCACTGATTCAGGAATTCCTTGGCGTGGGAAACCTGCGCGGGCGTCAGACCCCTGATCCCACCATGCAGATTCAAGCTCTTCTCAAAAAGACCTGCTGCCTCACGATCCTGACCATTGGCTTCATAGACTTCCGCGAGATGATAGCGAACTACGGCTGCGCCTGGTGACGCCGGCTTCACCAGACGGACAGCCTCCGTCAGATACTTCTGCGCTTCGTCGAGGCGTTTCAGGTGGAGGCAAACGACGCCGTGAGTGTCCAAGAGATCCGCATCGTCCGGGGCAAGAACAAGTCCCCTTGTAGTCAGTGCAAGGGCCTGCTCATAATCCTGATTGTGTTCGGCGAGACTCCACGCGAGATTGTTGAGGGCTGTGGCGTCGTTCGGTGCTATTTCGAGAAGCCTGCGATTGAGTCGGATTGCCTCCGTATGACGTCCGGCATCTATAGCGAACATGGCGAGGAGTTGGAGCACCCGAGCAGAGTTGGGATCAATGACCAGGGCTTCGCGGAGGATGTGCTCCGCGGTCTGCTGAGACTGTGGATCGGATCGACTGGCGATTCTGGGCGTGGCCATGATGGCGAGTGCAGAGGCATCCTGGGGGTGGCTGGTCATCCAGGCAGTTGCTTCCTCTTCGATCGTACTCCAGGATCTGTTCTGCTTGAGCGACTCCATCCGCGCAACCAGTGATTGTATGTCGTCCGGTGTCTGTCCTCTAGCATCGAGGAAACGGGCCATGTACTTCACAGAGCGATATCCGATGAATCGTCTCATCTCCCGGCCGTCCGACGCAGAGAGGATGCCCGTCGGATAGCCTTTCACCTGATAGCTGTCCACAAGGTCCTTGCGTATGTCTCCGTCGACCTTGATGCAGATGATGCCTTTGGCGGCATCCACGACCGGCTGAGCCGTGTAGACCAACTGGTCCATCTGTCGGCACGGCCCACACCAACTCGTCTCGAAATCCAGGAAATACGGCGTCTCTTCCGCTCTGGCATCGGCGATCGCCTGATCTACGTCATATCTGAACACCACGGGGCGCATGGCCCGAGGCGCAGCATGATCCTCCCTGTACATATCCCTGGTCTGTTGGTCTTCCTCCTGTGTGATCCCCGGATCGTGACGCACCACCCAGCCCCGCGTACCGGTCGAGTCCGCCAACTCCAACAGATAAGCTTTGTTATCCACCCAATTGAAATCACCCACCCGGCGGTGTACCCGCGATGGACTGGCTATGTTGACCGGTTGGATAGTCCAGCTGTCGCCGGGCGCAAACAGGCCGTCGTTGTTGCCGTCCGACAGAATGACGTCATAGTCGGTGCCGCCAATGCGCACCTTGCCCGTGCGAAATCCTGTCCGCGTAAACCGAATCTCTTGTGGTGTTTCGTCGGGCTCGTCCACGACGGCCCAGAAGCTCAGGGGGTAGTCCTGCCAGAGGACCGTTCCATCGACGTTCAGCTTTACCTGCACGGAGGACTGAAAGCTCGACCACCATTTCTCCCGAGAACGACGCGGCTGACATCTGATGGCTACCTCGCCAACAAGGGAGCCATCATGGTCGAAGTCGATGAAGAGCAGATCATAGAAGCTGCCCTTCTGGCTGCGAGCGATGACGAATCGCTGACCTGATCTGTCGTGTATAGCGGCTCCAAGCCTCAATTGACCTTCCAGGTGATCGAAACCGTCCAGATCAGGCATCTTGGCCGGCATGAGCGCCAATCGAGTCCCAACGGGACTGAACCGGGGGTACAGCTTCGAATTGAGTTCCCCTGCCTCAAGGCGGACCTCCCATCGCTGTTCGGGCAGGCCGACTTGTGTACCTTTTTCTGTGTTGTCTGTCCTGCTCTGCTCACGGTAGGAGGCAGACTGCCCGGCCTTGGTAGGGGAGTTGCCGACGAATCCGAGGCCAAGGTATACCACTATCAGAACCCAACCTGGATGCCATGCGATCATCATCGGATTTCTCCCGATCCAGCAATGCAACCGCAGACAGAGAATACCGGTACAAGGATACATACCCACGTGCATGCGTCACCGGCACGGGTGCTCTGCCGGCCATGAAATCATTCCTCAATCTCCCCTCTGGGGTCTGCCCGGCAAAGCCAACAGACTCCAGACAGCCAGATTATCTCACCCCAGTCCCGCTCGTGTCAATTGTGATAAATACGTATTCCTGCTCTGTTTTCCTAGCAGGTGTGTATCCACAGGAACCGAAGAGATGCCCCGAGGGAGAATCGGATTCTGGCTCCAGGTCCCACCTATTAAGTACGTTCGAAGGCGGCACCATTCGCGTTCTTGTCGGGTTGGCCCGGTTTCTCCAGCTGCCCTCATGGTCGTGTGGTCTGGGCGTCGAGGAACTGTTGGAGAATCGACGCTTCGCCCGGCTCCAGCTTCACGCAGCACGAAGGCCCGGCGATGTCCCCACCGCCGACGTCAAAGTGAACGGTCAAACCTCCCTTTCGCGTGGGCTCGGTGTAGGTCATCCGAGCGACATTGATGTACTTGCCGTTGTTTACCTTCACGAAGACCATCCGTTCTTCTCCTTCCCCGACACGTCGGATACTCTCACGCTCCACGCGGCCCGCTTGACGAACCACCCACGGCCGCCCGATGCCCATCTACGACCCCGTCTTCTCGCTCGTCGGCAGCCGGCGAAACAGGATCGCCAGGGACCACGTCGACGCCGGGAACGTCACCGCCCACAGTGCCGCGATCCAGATCAGCCAGTGAACGTACATCTGCAGCGCGATGAAGGGGAGCAACAGACCATTTGCCACCAGGGACGCACGCACCACGCGTTCGATCCCCCTGCCGGTGAACACCCTGGCAGCAAAGAGCGTCGCGACACTCATGAAGCTGTACCCGAGAATATCCACGGCGTACAGGAACGAATCGAAGGGCGTGAACAGGAACTGCTCGATGCCCTCGGTCCGGCCCGCCGCCAGTCGGGGCATCACCCAGGCCAGTTGCACGTAATAGTTGATGCTGATCAGGACCGCGTAGACGGTGGCGAATGCTACCGCCGCATGGCTGAAGACCTTCCGATCCGCAGAGGTCACATAGTGGATACTGACAACCAGCACCAGAAACGCCGAGCCCAGGAACAGCGACGGCGTGAGCAGTATGACCAGCCCGAAAGGCGTACTGGCATTGTCCGCTCCGCCCCCCGACCCCATCCATCCCATCCACTCCGCGATCTGCGCGACGACATACGTGACGCTGAACACGGTAGCCAACACAGCCGACCAGAACCCGACAGCCTTCGTCGACGGCGAACTCTCAGCAACCATGAACTACCTCCCTCAGAATCTAGACTGGGCACAACATCCGGTTGTCGACGTCCATAATACGCAGCGGTCTGTAGAAAACAAGGTAATATGCCCACAGATTTCGTTGATGGACGCAGAGGGAAGACACACGAGGCAGCCGCATCAGGGAAGAATGCGTGCTGCCCAACGGCGTAAGATCGTCGCTCGAGGAGAGGTATCCTGCATATATCCGCAAGCCGGAACACTCCCTGGAGGGCGCGGCCGTAAACCCGATGATCGCGTCAGGAAACATCTGGGCGGCTACATGGCAAACGGGTCATTCCATGGTGACCTCCTTCCAGATCACAAGACAACGATAGTCTCACTGACACACAAAGAAAAAGAAGCAAAAAAAAAGAAGACCATACTACTACACCATACAACCTCAAAGAACCGAGATTCTGGTCTTGACAACCGGGAGTACCTCAGTGATGGTCATGAATCTTCGCTCAAACCGAAGAGACTTCATCAAAGGCCTTCCCTATTCTGGCGTGGCGGTGCCGCCGGTGGTGCACGCTACCACGCGGGTGCTCGCCGGGACACAGCTTGCACCCGAAATCGAGAATGACGCCTTCGCCGTGGCTTTCGATAGTCAGCGGGGGCGATTTGCCGTCTGGCGTCGAGGCGGAGAAGCCTTCCTCTCCGGCGTGACGTTCCGGGCGAACACAAACAGGGGTACTCGCGCCACAAGTGAGCCGGCCTATCAACACACGACGCAAACAGTACGTTTTCAGGACCGGCTGGGACAAGGCCGGCAGTTGGTGGTTCACTCCACCGACGCAGAACACCAACTCGATTTTGAATTGCACATCGCCCTCTACGACCACCAATCGACGCTTGTGATCGAAGTTATGTGCAGGCGCCAAGGCAAGCCTTTCATCTTCCAGGATCGGCCCGGCAACACACTGAAGATGACGGATGAGCACATGCTGAGCACTCGACTGCGATTCGATCACGACACTCGCACGGAATGGGAATTCCGCCCTGACGGATTGTGAATGCCGAGGGTTCGGACTGCGAAGCGCCGCCAGCTTTCGACTGTTCGATCACGGCGGTGCACTTCAGTATCTGATGATCACGATCTCATGGATGTCGTTGACTATCAGTTCCAACCGGCGGTCGGACCGTGCCAGTTTTGTGGATTTGTTAGTGGCCGTGGCTCGTCTGATCGGCTCGGCGAATTCGATGGTCGCCCGATACATGGGGGCGTCTTCCATGAGGCCGGGCAGGATATGGGGCCGATCCTTGGGCGGGGTGGTCTGCGGCGGCGCGTTGTACCCCAGCAGGTGGACGCGAAACGTCCGCTTGGCCTGATCCTCGGTGACGATCGCTTCGACGGTGGTCGGCGCCGTGATGCGAATCCTGGGATCAGGATTGAGGAATCGGACCGCGTTAACCAAAAGACGGCGTGCCTCCACGATGTGATGCTCGCTGGCCGTGGCACAATCGGGCGAGCAGGCGAGGGTAAACACCTTGCCTTTGCCGATCTCGTTCAGGAGAATGGCGGGGCCTGCCGGTGAGTCAGCACTCATGGGCCAGTCAGCACCTTCCGTGCCCTCGCGCTGACGCGTGGTGCGGAACGGCTGCAGCAGTTCGCCGACCGGCTGCGCTGTGGTGGCCTCCAAAACCGCAGCAGGTCCTTTGACCAGGAATGGCCAAGCCCCGGGAATGCCCTGTCCCAAGACGGATGGCGGACCTTCAGAACGGCCAGGGAATCGCACCCAGTTGTCCAAGGACTCGAGCCGCCGGACCAAATGGACGCCCGCGAGTTCACTCAGGGCTGATTCCTCGCGGGGCTCGGCCCGCCAGCCGAGCATGCCGGTCCAGCCGGTCAGGATCAGGTTGCCGCCTTCCTGCACATAGTCTCGTAGCAGGGCAACCTCGTGGTCGGAAACGATGGCGGCGTGCGGAAGCAGCATCACCGGGAATTGTCGCAACCGTTCGAGCGTCGCATTCTCGTCCAGCACAATTCCCCAGGGCAGGTGCTCATAGACCATGGCCTTGTGGACGCCCTGGAAGCTCTGGAAGTAATCTGCCGCCTGTTCGCGTCCAAGCCAATCCCGCGTTCGGCTGCTGAAATAGATCCCCACCTCGGCGACGGGAGTCTGGCCGAAATGCTCTCGTTTGGCGTGTGCTTCTTTGAAGGCCGTCCCGATGCGGTCGTAGGCTACCGGGTCGAGCCAGCCATCAAAGCCGGCCTTGTCCACCATCGTCACAAAGGTGCCGTGGGCCAGCAGCGTCAGGAGTTCCCAGCGGATGTCGTTGAGCGGACGTGTCGTCTGATCATGGTACATCCGCACCCCGCGCTGGATCGCCACCTGAACGGGCAGACCGGGCGTCGCGGCCCGGTAGAACTCGGCATTGAGCCCGACCGTCAGGGCACTGAAGCCCCATACGCCCGTCTCGCCGGTGACGAAATCCGCATTGCCGGCGTGCTGCACCGGCCGCTGGCCAACCTCCCAGGAAAACGGGGGACTGCCATGATAGTTGAAATCCACTGTGGCGTTTGGGTCGAGCGACTTGATGTGCTCGTAGAGTGCCCGCTCGAATCGCGCACTCGTCGCATAGCGGAACTCAAGCATGTGGTCCCACTTCTCGTCCCATGTGACGCCCGTTGGCATGGCATGGCGGTACTTCGCCTCGAACGCCTTCTGGCAGTGCTCGCACCAGCAGCCGTAGGGAGGGCCAAAACCCTGATCCAGCATGTCGATGTGAAAGCCGGCGATGCCGTAGGCAAGTTGCTCGGCTACGATTTGCTTCATCGTCTCGAGGTAGCCCGACTCGTAACAGAATCGCCCGATTCGATTGCCTGCTGGGTCGCGCATCTCGAACTCCGGATGCTCGCGCAGGTAGTGCCCACCCTGTTGCACCACGCAGTAGGCGATCACCGGAAGTCCGTGTCGGGCTGCTTCGTCCACCGCCTCCCGCAGGGGATCGCGCTCGCCGAGGCCAGGGGCCTTCGGCAGCAGCCTGGAGTCATAGTATGCATAATCCCCATCGCGTGCCCAGATGACGACGTAGTCGCAGTGGGCGGCTACACAGTGACGGACTATCTCCCTGCCGTTGAATTGCGAACAGTAGCAAGCGTCATTTGGATCGCTGTGCCCGAATTGCGCCCCCGTGGGTCCGACCTCCATCCCAACCAACGAGCGACGGAACCATGCAGAATCGGGTGCTTCCTTGGCCGCCCGGGCTGGTTGCGCAGCCGCGATACAGCATGAAACCCATGCAGCTACTGTAAAACGAATCCATCGCATGTGACCCATGGCCATTCTCAGGCTCCTGCAAGATTGCCTGCCTCTTCGCGCCGCCTGTTGCCGCACGCGTATAGGTATGTTGCCACCTGACCGCGTGGATGTCCACAGCTCATTCGACCGGGATCAGGATCTCGTTGCGACGCAGGAAGGGCAACTGAAACGGCGGATCGTACCGCGCGAAAACCGGCTCGCCGAGGACCTTCCAACCGCGTTTCTCCACGAACTGCATAAGGCGTGCAAGGTGCTCTTCATACCGTTTCCGGCTCCACGTTCCGGAATACCTCACCGATGCCATCTTCCGAGTGGGGATCTCTCTCAGCGTTACGGACGGGTCCAACGGCTCGGGCAGCGTCTGCATCGTGTACTCGGCCGGCATCAGAAAGCTGACAACCCAGTTATCGCCGGACCTCTGCTGATTCACTGGGGCGGTCATCGCGATCTTCTCCGAGCAGGCCTGTTGGCTCACTGGGGCTGTCATGGCGATGGACTGACTCGTGCGGTTCTGGCCCGCCCAATCACGAGTTGGCGCCCCGGTCTTTACATGGGAGTACGGCCAAACCAGCTCGGAGTTTGCCCGTTCCGCCGGATTCTCGAAACTTTGTTGGGCGCAGAAAGATCCGATTGGCACTTCCGCATAGAATGTTCGCTTTGTGGGGAGAACAGAAGCGAGAGGTTTGCATGAAAAACAAAAAAGGGAGACGCAGGCGACGCGTACGGCTCGATCACCTCGTCTCCATGTTGTGCAGTGTCATCAACATTCCTCCACAGTCTTTTGGCAAGACCTATTGTCTACACTCACAACACCCAGATGATACCAGAGAGCAGGCCCCCCTGTCAAGCGCATACTCGTCCATTTGCGCCTGGAAGAGAAACCTTCGCACGCCCTCAACGAACCGCAGGCCCAGGGTCGCCTCAGCCTTCCTCGACGACCTTCATGCCCATTAATCGGGCGAGGTGGTGTACGCTCTGCAGGTGGTCGCCGTAGACAACGACGCGGTGCAACAGCGTCATGGCATCCTCGGTCTCAAGGACGCTGCTCCAGTTGGCGGCCATCTTCGTCGCATCACGGACCTCGGTGACGATCTGGGTACGGCAACCGTGGACCGCTTTCTTCGGGACCTCGATGATCTTGCCGGTGGAAACGAGAATCGTGTCCAGGTTGACCAGCTTGGAGCGGGTAATGGTCTCGCCCACGCGGTATTGGACCTCCGGGACGCAACCGCTGCCAGCCACCTCGGAATGGCCGCGCAGCAGGTACGGCGCCTCCTTGCCTTGGGGGCCGTCCATCTTCAGCGGCGCCGTGCAGTGCGCGGTCCACAACGCGTTTCGCGCGGTGTCGAAGGTTGCGTTGCCCTGGAAGCCGGGGCGATCCATCGCGTATTGGAACAGGAGCATCGTCAGCAACGAGTCCATATCCCCTTCGCAGGCCGCAGGAATCCCACGGTCGCGGAGGCGGGCAAAACCCAGGCAGGGAAATCCTTTCGACAGCCATCCCATGCAGGTGCCTACGGCGAGCCCCTGAGCCTGTTGCTGTTGGAGAAGACGCTGCAATGCCACGCTGACGCGGGCCGCCTTCTGGATGTCCTCTCTGTTTGGCTCGATGATCTCCTTGGCGTTCTTCGTCCACCAATCGGCCTCCGTCCGAACGGCCTCGTCTTCCACGGTAGAAGTCATTTCGTCAAAAAGCTTCTCTTCGACGGCCACGACATCCGCCCCAAGACGCTTTCTGATTTCCTCCGGAGACTGAGCAGGCGCCGTGCCTCGAGCGGGCGGGAAAAGCAGAATCCGTGTCTGCTTCATCATTGGAACGACTCTCAGCAGGCGAATCGCTCGCTCGAGTTCGTCGTAGTTGCCGCTGGCCAGCAGGGTGACGCGGTGCCCTTGACGGTGCCAGCGGGGGGCATACATCCAGTCATGGCCGCTCGCCGGCAACGAGAATACAACCATGGGATGCGCCCCATCCAGAATCGGCTTCACGACGCCTGTCAAAGCGAAGTTCCGCACGTTAACCGCGAGAACCGGCGTCCCCGGCCCCGCCTTCTCCAACAGAGCCGCTGTCTCCTGGGCGCTGGTCGATTGCCCGATCAGCAGTTCGACGTTTCCAAACTCCTGTTCCACTTCAGTCAGGCGGGCTTTCACCGCTTCGACCTGCCCGGCGTCGGCTCCCCAATCGCGGTCCCCTGGCGCGGGCACGCCGGTGAAGACGACACAGATTCGCGACTTCCCTTGGAATGGGCGAGGGGCGGACTGCGAGGCCCATGCGTGCGTCCAAGCTGACCCGGCAAGAATCAATCCGCTGGCCACTCCCGTTCCCAGGAACTCTCGTCTCGTACAATGCTCACACATGAGAATACCCCTTAATAGAGAGCAATGGCAGATCCTGTTTCAACGTGCGCATTTGACTATAGCACCAGAGCGACGACAATTCAAGGAAACAGAAAGCTGAGAACCAGCGGACCGATGGATCAAAGGGGCTGGTCGTCCGCCATCTCCAGACCGTCGATGCCCGGCAGCATCAGGTCGAGAATCGCCAGGTCGGGTTGACGAGCTCGAGCGAGTTCAATAGCCTGCTCGCCCGTGGAAGCCGCCAGGACATCGTAGCCCTCGCGCACCAGGTTGAGCGTGACGAGTTCGACGATATCCTCTTCATCGTCGACGACGAGGATTCTCCCCCGCGTCGTGCGATTCGGTTGCGCCGCAGGAGCCTTCTTGCTCTGCACACTGCTCTGAAGGCCCGGATACTGCATACTCTTCACCCTGCCAGATCGTCTCTCGGGGTTCGCTGCACGTTCCCGTCGCTCGGATCAGGAGATTCCCTGCTGTCGCGGGACGGTTCGGCGGATCATGGGCGAATTGGGCCTGACGGGCAGGCACAAGCGACGTTTCGTCCAGACGACGGACTCGAACCACACCGAGCCGATCGCCGCCAACCGGCTCCAGCGGGACTTCACGGCTACAGGTCCGGATCAGAAGTGGCTGGCGGACATCACGTACATCCGTCTGGTCAAAGGCTGGCTGTACCTGGAGGTGGTCCTGGACTGCTTCTCGCGGCGGGTCGTCGGCTGGAGCCTGAGCCGCCACATCGATGCCCAACTGGTCTGTGCGGCCCTGGAGATGGCGTTGCATCGGCGATGTCCCCAGGGCGATCTGGTGCACCATTCCGACCGCGGCGTCCAGTACGCCTCCGAGTCGCTGCGCGGATTGCTCCAACGGGAAGGGCTGACGATGAGCATGTCCCGCAAAGGGGACCCCTGGGACAACGCCATGATGGAGAGCTTCTTCGGCTCGCTCAAGACCGAGTGGATCGACGAGGAGTACGCCACCGAGGCCCAGGCGCGAATGGAGCTGTTCAAGTACATCGAGATGTTCTATAATCCGACCCGACGCCACAGTGCGTTGGACTATCTCAGTCCGACAGAATACGAACGTCGGTATCAAGCAGGACAACTAACTCCCATGGAACAGGCGGCCCTCTGTTAGCGGTTCCCGCGCCCACCATCCGTAGGGCAGGTCACGATGAATGGCTCAGCCGGTGGCACTCGCGGGCATACAGCACCGGGTACGCCGAACGGTACGAAAAGGGCAGACTCGTCTACATGCACCGCCAGATCATGCAGCCGCCCAAAGGGATGATCGTGGACCATATCAACGGCAACGGCTTCGACAACACACGGATCAATCTACGGAACACCACGCGGCGCCAGAACATGAACTACAAGGGCAAACACGTCGGCACAGCCTCTATCTACAAAGGCGTTGCACGCGATAAGAGAAGCGGCAAGTGGTATGCGGAAATCCGATCGGGCAATGCCCGCCCCAGGTCCACACTGTTCGCGGAAGAGGTCGAGGCAGCACGCGCATATGACCGGATGGCAATCGAGCTGTTCCGAGAGTATGCCAGGCTGAACCTCCCGCAGGAGTGGCCGCCCGAGCGTCGGGCCCAGGTGTATGCGAAGCGGGCTAGGACGGATGGCCGAGTCAGAAAGGAAGAGGGCAAAGGCAAGAGCGGAAGAACGGAGGGAAGAAGCAAGAAGGCAAAAGGGGTAAGACCAAGCCGCAGGACGCGGGACACGAGACGCACGATGGACTCCAGAGCTACTTGAGCCCGCACAGGTGGAACATGCTGTAGAACATATAGGTGTCCCCGTATTTCGGCACGAGCGTGTCGTACACCATGCGGTCGTCGCCGCGGGATTGTGTCACGATGGTGCGGATGTCCTGGAACTGGCGTTGCAGGTCGGGATCGAGCGTCCAGCCCTGCGGATCAACGGACGTCCCGGTCCTGAGCGACTGCACCAGCAGGGCCTCCGCGTAGTGGCGCGGGAGCTGCGTATAGCCCAGCGGCCAGAGCATAGGCAGACGGCCGATGATCTCCGCCCGCTCGTCTCGGAGCAGATGGCACGCCATGAGATACTCGAACGCCAGGCGATGGCCGGGATGGTCTTGCAGCAGGTTCGCCAGCGCCGCGGGCGAGATCGCGATCGACGTGTCGTCCCGCGTGTTCCTCACTCGGCGCCAGGACTGGATGAGCGGATCGGTGTCGGCCCGCGCGGGATCGGCCACGATGGGCTCCCATCTGCGCGCGTACCGCCGGCCGCCCACGGACTTCTGCAGAGCTTGCAGGACGACCCGAGCGGCTTCGTACTGCCCTTTGGCCAGGTGGACCCTCACCATCGCCTCCAGAATGCGGGGCGACGGGCCTTCCTGCGCGAGCAGCTCATAGGCGTTCTTTTCGGCCATATTCAGATAGCCGAGGTCCAGGTACAGTTCGAGCGACTTGGCGTGGATCACGCGGCCAGGAAGCCTCTCGGACGTGATGAACAACATTTTGACATCGTCCTGGGGGAAGGCGCACAGCTCGCTGCCCAGACGGCCCTGGTGGGCGAGCGCCCGGTTGATGTCGAAGACACCGGCGGGCGTGAACGGATGCCGGCCCCGCATCCGGGCGGCGAGGGCGAGGACTCCGTCCCAGTCCCGCTGCTGGGCGTGGTAGTGCAGCGCCCGCTCGTAACGGACGTGCGTCCGCGAGAAGAGCAGGCACAGGGCCGCCATGCCGGCCACCGCGAGCATTCGCAGGGCCACCCCCAGACGCGGGTCGGCCCATCGCCCAGGTACCCGCACCGGCTTGCCGGCAGATCGAGGGACTTCCTTGCGGCGGGCACGCTGTGCGGATTTCCTAGTGTCGGCCTCCGTCAGGACCTGGCCGAAGTACGCGACCAGAATCAGGCTGGGCACGAACGCGTACAGAACGAACACGAGCCAGTTGGCGAGGGGCGAGAGCTTCAGGGCCTTGTCTGGCTCCCAGGGCGTGCCCGCAGTGTAGATCGCGGGAAGCGCCAGGCCAAAGACGAATCGACCGAGGACAAGAGCCCCGGCGGCTGCCAGGACCGCCTGCACGAGCGCCAGCTTGATCCTGCGATGCAGCACGGCTTCGGCGACACAGGCAATGCCCGCGAAGACCAGGGCGGAAGCGCCGGCCAGGCAGTAGACTGCTGCGAAGAGCACCCCGAACCACGCCGCCCGGCCGGGCACGGTCTGGATCGGCAGTCCGGCGTAGAGGATCGCGGCCCAGACCGACAGTGTCACGGCCAGCAGCGCCGGCAGCGGATTCTCGTAGTAGTAGCTATAGACCGTCATCGCGAGCAGGGCCGGCACCCAGGCCAAGTCTCTAAACCTCTCCGCCCGCCCGAGTCGTAGCAGGCGTCGGATGCCCAGGAACAGCGTGCCCAGGACCGCGGCGACGGTCAGGGCGCCGAGCCACGACCGGGCGTAGCTCTGCGCCAGGAGGGCGGCCAGCGCGCCGGCCGGCCCGCCGGGAGTGCTGAACGTCTCGCGAAGAAAGGAGCCTTCCAGAGAGACGATCGGGTATGCGGCGAACACACCAAATCCGGAGTACAGCAGGTGGGGCTCGATCCCTTTCCACAGGTACAGGAAGAGCCCCAGAAAGACGGCGGCCGACAGGCCCGATTCAAGCCTGCGATGATCCAGTATGCTCTCCCGAGCCATTCTCATGATCCTTGTCTGCCGGAGGCTTCGGCCGGCGGCCGAAGGCCCCTGGTTCCCACATGTCGCGATGGGCCGTGCATCCGGCCCAGGCATGGTGTATCATAGCGGATGCCGCCCCGGGAATCCAACGGCTGCCTGGGGGAAAGGCAAGAGAGCAGGATCCATGGGCAGGCTTCGGGACGTGACGATGAGATCGAGCAGGTGGATGGCGACGCGCTGGGCCATGCTGGCATTGGCGGCGGCCCTGCCGGCGGGTTCTTGCAGGGACGAGACGCCGCGGTCCGTTGTCGCGGTGCCCAGACAGCCGCATGTCACGCCGGACTACGACGGCGTCGTGATCCCGCCCAACATCGCGCCGCTGAACTTGGCGATTCACGAGCCGGGCAGGAGGTACCACGCGACGATTCGTTCCGTCGCGGGCGGAACCATCGAAATCGCCGGCAAGACGGGCGAGATCGAGATTCCCCAGGGCAAGTGGCGAGATCTGCTGACCCGCAACGCCGGCAAAGAGCTGCGTATCGAGGTCTGCGTGAAGACGGGCGACGGGACCTGGAGCCGATACCAGCCGCTCGTCATCGCCATCGCGGCGGAGCCCATCGACCCCTATCTCGTCTACCGATACATGACCCCGTCCTCCTATTTCCCCAAGCCCATGTGCATCCGTCAGCGGGACATCGAGAGCTTCGAGGACACGGAAGTGCTCGACACGACCTCGTTCGGGAACGGGTGTGCCCACTGCCACACCTTTCTGAACAACCATCCCGACCCAATCCTGCTCGGCATGCGGAGCGTCTCGCTGCCCAGCGCCACCTTGCACGGGCACAACGGCCGGGTGGACAAGATCGGCGAGAAGTTCGGCTACACCACCTGGCATCCCAGCGGCAAGCTCGTCACCTACTCCGTCAACGACGTCCGCCAGTTCTTCCACACCGCCCGGGAGGAGATCCACGACGTGGTCGATCTGGATTCGGCGATCTTCTGCTATGACGTCGAGCAGGCCCAGGTCAAGACCGCGCCGGCCCTCGCCGACAAGAAGCGTCTGGAGACCTACCCCGCGTGGACGCCGGACGGCAAGGTCCTGTACTTCTGCAGTGCACCGCTGTTGTGGGAGGGCACGCCGACGGTGCCGCCTGCGCGGTATCGGGAAGTCAAGTACGATCTGATGCGGATCGGTTATGACATCGAGAGCGACCATTGGGGCGAGCTGGAGACCGTGCTGCGCGCCGCCGACACCGGGTTGAGCATCCTGCTGCCGCGCGTGTCGCCGGACGGGCGGTTCCTGATGTTCTGCATGGCCGAGTACGGCTGCTTCCCCATCTATCAGCCGACCAGCGATTTCTACTTGATGGACCTCCAGACCGGCGCGTACCGCAAGACGACGATCAACAGCGACTACGCGGACGCCTGGCATAGCTGGTCGAGCAACAGCCGGTGGATCGTGTTCAGCAGCAAGAGAGAGGGCGGACTGTTCACCCGTGCGTTCATCAGCCACGTCGACGCCGACGGGCAGATGGGCAAGCCGTTCATCCTGCCGCAGCGGTCCCCGTCCTTCTACGACTCGTGCTATTGCGTGTACAACACGCCGGAACTGGTCGCCGGGCCGGTGCCCGTGGACAACAAGACGCTGCTCCAGGCCATCGTCGGCCCCACGCAAATCCACGTCGATTCAACGACCGGCGCGACGCCGAAGGCCAAGGCAACGGAAACCTACAAGGCAGGCCAGGCAAGCGTACAGTGATCACATAGGGTGCTCGGAGAATCGGCGCTCGCCGTGAGCGCCGGGTGCATGTCTGTTCCCATGGCCTCGCGTAGAGTGACAAGACGTGGACCCGGCGCCGTCATTCCTGCACTGCGAAGGCGCGACATCTTGCTTTCGTCACAAGCATTCTGGCCTCATCCGGTCCTCGCGCGTCCAGAGTTGGGACCGCACCGTGCGAGCGGGGGCGCTGCCCCCGGCCCCCCGGCATTTTGCGCTTTGCGCCAGCAGCATGGTGAAAAGGCGCGCCGAGGGGCGAGTCCACTGCTCCTGTTTCCCATGCTATTGGCCCAATGCGTCAAATGCCGGGGGTTTGGGGGCGGCGCCCCCAAGAGACACGAACGGACTCAAGACCAGATGCACTCAGGCTTTGGTTGCGGCCGAAGACCGTTCCAAATCAGGCAGCAATCCAGGAACCGTGGGATCGGGCACGACCACAGGACTGGATTCCCGCTTTCGCGGGAATGACGATCCAGGGTCTCCATGAACCCCTGTTGTACGCGCGCAGATACGGTCATGCACCCGTGAGCGCCGACAATTTGACGGCAGCCTTGACAAATCCTCCCACAGCGGTAGTATGGACGGCATATAGGCAACCGGCATTTCACTCCTGTCGCAAACGTGGGTTTATGGTGTGCAATCGAGAATCCGAGTGGCGACAACTTTAATCCTATTGAGGAAGGAGGCTTTCGATGAACAGAGCACGCGTCCATCTGGTTCTTCTGGTGCTGTTGCTGGCAGGTCCCGGACACCTCGCTTGGGGCCAGCAGAATCAAATCCAAAACGCCGAGTTCGACAGCGGCCTCGACTCGTGGTTCCTGTATGGCGGAGCGGGCTTTACGGCGGACGTGGTGTCGGACGCCCGCCTGTCGGGCGCCAACGCCGCACTGCTTGACGTGACCGATCCTTCCGTGGCAAGCATCGGGATCGCGCAGGGGAATCTCAAGTTCGAGCGAGGCAAGAAATACCCGATCGGCGTGACGGCCAGGGCGGACAAGGAAAGGGAAATGGTCATCCTGATCCAGTTGTACAAGCCCGAGGTCCCCACCTGGGTAGACATCGTTCTGGAACGACCAGCCCTCACAACGGAGCCCCAGACCTTCCTCTACGAGTACACGCACAACGACGACAGCATGGCCGACCACCCGAACTGGGTCGCGACGATGTACCTCATGCTCAAGGGGCAGTGGTGGTCGATGAAGGGCGCCGACGTCGCGTCCAAGGTCTGGGTGGACCGCGTGCACGTGGGCGAGCAGCCCCCGCTGCTGGACAGCACGGTCTGGTCCGCGTCGGAGCCCGAGCCCGCGGACGGCGCCACGGACGTGCCTCGTGACACCGGTCTGAGCTGGAAGCCCGGCGACCGCGCGGCGACCCATGACGTGTACCTCGGCACGGTCCTCGAGGACGTCGGCGCAGCCGACAC
The DNA here is from genome assembly GCA_017993835.1 of Phycisphaerae bacterium. Lineage (GTDB taxonomy): Bacteria > Planctomycetota > Phycisphaerae > Sedimentisphaerales > Anaerobacaceae > PLanc-01. Next base: position 27,578 of record JAGOLX010000043.1, on the reverse strand, counting down.
CTCCGATCCCAGAGGCGTCCTGGTGAGCCAGGGCCGGGCGGAAACCCAGTTCGAGCTCGACGATCCGCTCGAATACGGCCAGGTCTACTACTGGAGAATCGACGAGGTCAACGCGGCCCCCGATTACGCGGTTACCCAAGGGGACATCTGGAGTTTCACCGCGGAGCCGTACGCCTACCCGATCACCAAGCTGACGGTCACCGCCTCCGGGCAAAACACCACCTCGCCTGCGACCGCGACCATCGACGGCTCCGGACTCGTGGACGACCAGCACTCCATCGACATGGGCGACATGTGGATCGTCCAGGCCATGCCCGCCTGGATCGAGTACACCTTCGACAAGGAATACGTGTTGCACGAGCTGTGGGTGTGGAACGCCAACTCCCAGGTCGAAACATGGGTAGGGTGGGGGGCCAGGACGGTCGTCATCGAATATTCCCGCGACGGGCAGACCTGGACGCCCTTGGAGAATGTGCCTGAATTCACCCAAGGGACCGGTGTGCCGACGTACAAGGCCAACACCGTCGTCAGCTTCAGCGGCGTCCGCGCCAAGCACGTCAGACTGACCATCAACGCCGTGTGGAACCCTTCCCCTTCGGCGGCCGCCGCCAGCCTCAGCGAGGTGCGGTTCTTCTATGTCCCGGTGCAGGCCTTTGAGCCCACTCCGGCGGACGGCGCCGCGGGAGTCGATCTCGCTGCAACGCTCAACTGGCGACCCGGGCGCAAGGCGACTTCGCATCAGGTCTATCTCGGCGCCGACGCCAACGCGATGGCCGAGGGGACCGTGGCGTCCGAGACCGTGACCGACCATCGCTATACGCCCGCCTCCCTGACCTTCGGGACCACCTACTACTGGAAGGTTGATGAGGTGGGCGACGACGGAACCTGCGAAGGCGACGTCTGGAGCTTCACCTCGCGGGAGTATGAGTCGATTGACGACTTCGAGAGCTATACGGACAACGCAGACGCCAAAGAGACAATCTGGCACGCCTGGCTCGATGGCATGACTACTGGCGCCAGCGGCTCGCAGGTCGGCTATGACAACGTCCCGTTCGCCGAGACGAGCATCGTCCACGGCGGCAAGCAGTCCATGCCCTTGACGTACGACAACGACGGCACATTCCGAGAGGGCACCCAATACGAGAGAACCGGGGTGCCGTTCTACAGCGAGGCCGAGCGGGAATTCGACCCGCTGCAGGACTGGTCCGTCCACGGTGCAACCGAGCTGAGCCTCTGGGTCCGGGGTTACCCGGCGGTCACCGCCGTGACGGTCACGGAAACCGCAGGCAAGATGACTCTCATCGGCAAAGGCGCGGATATCTGGGGCAATTCCGATGAGTTCGTCTACGCCTTCAAGACCCTCACCGGCGACGGCACGATGGTCGCCCGCGTGGTCAGCAACGGCACCGGCTCCAGCACGTGGGCCAAAGGCGGCGTCATGATCCGCGACAGCCTCAACGGCGGCTCCACTCACGCCATGATGGTCATCACCGCCGGCGGCGGAAACGGCGCCAACTTCCAGTACCGCCAGACCACAAACGGCGTATCAGGCAACAACGACATCATCAAGGTCGTGACGCCGCCCTACTGGGTCAAGATCAACCGATCCGGCGACCTGCTCACGGGCTATGCGTCCGCCGACAGCAAGACCTGGTCAGCCGTGGGAGCAGTCACCATCCCGATGACGGCCCCTGTCCAGATCGGTCTGTGCGCCGTGTCCACCATGGCCGGCGAGGATCGGGTCTTCGAGTTCGACAACATCGCCACGACGGGCGACGTCACGGGTTCCTGGCAAGGCGTGATGATCAACAGCCCGTTGTACAACGACGCGGTGAACATGTCGTTGACTGTCGTGGACAGCACGGGCAGGAACGCCACAGTCACCAGCGCCACCGCGGCCACCGAGCCCGACTGGACACAGTGGACGATCCCGATGAGCGACTTCGCAGACGTGAACTTCGCCAAGGTCAAGAAGATGGTCATCACCCTCGGCGACAAGACCGCCACTGCTCCGGGCGGGACCGGCATCGTCTTCATCGACGACATCGCCTTTGGGCACTCAGCCAGGTGACCCGACCGGCGCGGCGTACATCCTGAGATCCCGGCGGGGTCTGCGTCCACAAGACAAGGACCCCGCTGATTGGATGGCGGGGACGGTCGCCTGAGTTCGTCGATCAGGGGGCCTCCGGCCTCTTCTCCAGGACGATCAGGACGCGGAGTCCCGTCAGCTTGGAGGCGCACCACGAGGTCAGACAGTGCTCCAGCCTGTGCAGTGGAGACACCAGGCAGGCGGGCATGAAGCCGAAGTAGCTGAACCCGCCCGTCGCGGGCCAAACGACGAAGTCCGAGTATTCCATCGAGCGCAAGGACAGTTCGGGCAGGCACTTCAGCGTCTCCTCCCGCCGGTCGCGGAACAGGATCGTCGCGATCGCCATATTGCTGAAGGCTTCGCGATCCTCGCAAGGCCACGTCTGCCAGGCTTCCCCGAAGAGGTCCTGACGAGCGTCGAAGGGCTCGTGATGGCAGCATTTCCAGATGAGCCTTGCGAAGGGCGTTCCCGCGGGCTCCAGGATGACGATTCGTCCCTGCGGCGCGAGCGCCTTCTGGGCGGACCGCAGGAATTGCAGCGGGCGGGACAGATGGTGCAGCACATCGATCAGAACGAAGTTGCCGACCTGGCGCTCACCGAACGGCAGGTCGCGGGCATCCACAATGCGGTCAATGGACTCGTGGGCACGGACCACATCCGTCGCCACAGCGCGGGGATAGTACGTCTTGAAGTTGCCGCAGCCGGAGCCGATTTCGACCGTCGGAACGAGGGGAGCCAGGGACTCGACGATCCGCTGGTACCAGAGGTGATAGATCGCGCGGAGCGAGGCCTTGCGGTCCCACGCTTTGCGCTGGTGCAGCAGTTCCTGTAAGTAGTCGTTGGAGGGATTCGGGTCCGCCATGTCACGCACTACCCGCACTTGAGACGCCACAGACCTCGTCCGGCCATCCTCAGGAGCATCCAGCCATGCCGGAAGCGGCTGATGTTCGTCGTCCCGTAGCTTCGGTCCCGGTAGATGATGGGCAGGTCCTGGATCTTCAGGTGGAGCTTGGCCGCCCCGAAGAGCAGGTCGAAATCCCCGAACGGGTCCAGGTGCCCGAAGTACGCACGAGACGCCGCGATCCGCTCGTAGTCGCTGCGGAGCAGGACCTTCGTGCCGCACAGGGTGTCCTTGACCCCCTGCTCCAGGATGGCGCTGAACGCCCACGCGAAGAACTTGTTGGCGCACAGGTTCAGGAATCGCATGGCCTTCTTGTCCATCGGATAGACCAGGCGCGAGCCGTTCAGGAACTCGGCAATGCCGCTCGCGAGGACACGATAAAAGCGCGTCAGGTCCTCGGGCGGAACCGTCATGTCGGCGTCGAGGATCATGAGGACGTCGCCGGAGGCCTTCGAGAAACCCAGGCGGACCGCGTCGCCCTTGCCCTTTCCCGCCTGCTTGACGACCTGGATGTCCAGCTCGGGATGATCTCGCTGAGCCGCGAGACAGCGGTCGTACGTGTCGTCCTGGCTCCCGCCCTCGACGAAGACCAGCTCGGTGCCCGCGCCCATTTGCGGGACGCGGGACACGACCCGCTCGATATGGCCGGCCTCATTCCGGCACGGGCACACCACCGACACTCGCGGCGGACGCTGGAACGGAGCTATCGGGACTCGGGCGACCACGAAGTTGCTGATGCAGAACCACTTGAATGGAACGAATCGGGCGAAGATCCGATTGGCCAGCGTGCGGACCACGGGAATCCGCGTCGGGATCAGGATGCGAGAGAACGCGCGAAACGGCTCGAAGCCCGCCAGACGGAGCAGGCCCGCGACGTCCTCGCGAGTGACCCAGTTGACGCGGGGAGACGGCGCCTTGAGCTTCAGCTTCTGCGCCGCGGCGAAGACGGGCATCCACGCCTGACTGTGGAAATTGAGGATCAGTCGCGTCCTCGGATGGCAGCAGGCGCGGAGACGGTGGAACACCAGCTCGATGTCGCGGAGCAGGCCTACAACATCCGAGAGGATAATGTAGTCGAACTGCCGACCGTCCGGGCACCACTCCTCGATCGGCGAGGCGACGAACTCGATGCCCCTGTCTTTGAACTTGCGCTGGGCGGACTCGATCATCTCGGGACTGACGTCGATCCCCACGCCGCTCGCGGGCTCCAGTCCGGCCAGCAGCTCGCCCGTGGCGCAGCCGACCTCCAGGACCCGAGCGCCGGGGGCGATCAGGAACCGATACTGATCGAGGATCTGTCGGTGATAACCCGCGTTGCGCCGGTGCCAGCCATCCCACTGGCCCGCCACCTTGTCGAAGAACGTTCGGTGCTCCGCGACGTAGTTCTGGTAGTCCGTGTCCCACAGGGGCGCATGGGCGCCTTCGCCCGTCGGGGGCGCAGGACAGGCGGAACCCTGCGGGGTCTCCCTCACGATTTCCTTCGGCGCCTTGTCACCCATTTGACCTTCCGAATCCAGTGTGCGTCCTGCCGGGCCGGGGCTTGCTGCGATGTGCGAGCGCGTGCCTCGCGCGCCATTGTGGCACACGTCTTCCGACCAGACAAGGGAAAACAACTCGGGGCCACGGGCGGGGTCGCGTGACCGTGCCTGCGGGCATACGATAGGGGTTCACGGAGCCCCTGGATTTTCATTCCCGCGGAAGCGGGAATCCACTTCCTGGGATTTGTCGCACGCCACGGTTGCTGGATTCCTGCTTCGCAGGAATGACAGTGTCCGGCCCGTGTCTCGTCGCTATGTGAGTGGCCGCAACAACGGGAATGTACCCCGCGGCGGGGGTGCATTCCCGGCGGGCGTGTGAAAAATCCGCCTTTGGCGGTTGACACAAGCGGGCTTTTGCAGTTTAATGATGGTCTGGTCGCGATGGTCGCGGCTGGATACTCGGACAGGTGCCCGAGCGGCTAAAGGGGATGGGCTGTAAACCCATTGGCGTGAGCCTACGTAGGTTCGATTCCTACCCTGTCCACTACCATTATTCCCGCAAGCTGTTGCAGGGCCTCATCTTACGTCGTTTAACGCGAGTTAACTTGTAGGGAGCGGCGAGGATCAGGCCCTGCAACACCCTGCCCAATCCCTCCAGGCCGCCTGCCGTTCAAACCGTTCACCCATTCCCCGACCTGATTGCCGGTGGGGTGAACGATCCGTGTTCCGGGCGGAGCGTGGACTCCGCGAGTTCTGCGCCTGCGCCGTCAAAGTAAAAGGCTGCGAGCCTGTGCAACTCGCAGCCTTTTGGTTGGAGGCCCTGTGGATGGCTATGTCCTCGCCGCAGGCGCGCGGCCCGCGGTGGCCATCTCAGAAAGAGAGGCATGAATTGGGAATGCAAGCCGAATCCAAGGGTAGGGTTTGACAATCTGTTTTCGCCGCGAATCCAACCACGACGGTACCCCTTTCCCGCGTTCGGCGCCAAATCCCAGCTTGGCACCGAACGCGCACCAGCCTGTCCTCCGTTTCAGCAGGGCACATCCGGTCCCCCGATTCTGTGCATCTTTCGGGGACCCGGTCATCTTCTCACCGCATCACAGTACGATACGCGGCAATCTCTCGCTAGTTCGGAAATTCCTGAATTATCGCTTCTTGCGCGGGATGAGCCCATGGGGCTTCGTCGAGGTGGGATTCTCAGAGGGCGCAGGACAGAGGACGCAGACGCTCGGGTTCTCCGTCCTCTGTCCGTCGTTTCAACCACTCACGCCTGCGGGGGTTCCTGTGGCGTCTCTTCCTTCGGCGCTTCTTCGGCTTGCTCCGAAACCACGACGACGCGGACAGTCGCCGTGAGGTCTTCCGCAAACCGCAGGGTCACTTCGTGCGTGCCGACCTGCTTGATGTGCTCGGGCAGCTTGACGATCTCGTCGGCCACCTCGAAGCCCTGGGACCGCAGATTGGCGGCGATCATGCTCTCGGTCACGGACCCGAAGAGCACGCCTTGCTCGTTGGCCTTCGCGGCCAGGACGGCCTCGGCGCCGTTGACCGCCGCGACCGCCTTCTCGAGCTGCCGGCGCTCCTTCAACCGCTGTTCCGCGCGCTTGGCCTTCTCCTTGGCGATGGCGCGAATGTTCCCCTCGGTCGCCACCTTGGCCAGGCCCTGGGGCAGCAGGTAGTTCCGGGCATAGCCCACGTTGACCTCCACCACGTCACCGAGCCAGCCCAGTTTCTTGATATCCTCACAGAGCAATACTTTCATATCAAAACCCCTTGGAATGGATTATTTACTATTTGCCATTTACTATTTGGCCACCGCCGACGGGATCACGCTGGCCGCATCGCGGCGTTCCCCATCGTGAATAGTAAATTGTAAATCGTAAATTCGGATCACGCGGTGTAGGGCAGCAGGGCCATGAAGCGCGCCCGCTTGATCGCCAGCTTCGCCTTGCGCTGGCAGCCGGCGCAGTTCCCGCTTCGCTTGCGCGAGTAGATCTTGCCGCGGTTGGTCAGGAGCTTCTGCAGGGTGTCGATGTCCTTGTAGTCGATGTACTTGATCCCGCCCCGGCAGAATCGGCACTGCGTCTGCTCCCGCGCGCCGGCAAACCCGCTCCTTCTCCTGGTCGTCTTCTGTTGTCCTGTCCTTTGTGTTCTTGGTCGCATCGCCATATCTTACCTCATAGTCAACGATCAAAACGGTATTTCATCATTGGGCACGGGCCCGGCCGGCCGCCCTGGTCCGGCGGGTCCCGACTCGTCGTATCCGCCACCGGCGCCGGGGTCGAACTGCTGGTCGGCGGGTCCGCCGCCGGCCCCCGTGCCGGGCAGGAACGTGAAATTCTCCACGGTCACGCGGTGCTTGCTCCGCTTGACGCCGTCCTGGCCGGTCCATTGATCGAAGGACAACCGGCCTTCCACGAAGATCGGCTTGCCCTTCTTGAAGAACTTGTTGATGTTCTCCGCCATCCGTCCGAACGCACGGCAGTCCACGAAGCAGGTCTCGTCGCGCTGGCTCCCGTCCTGGGCGTTCCACTTGCGGTTCGTCGCCAGGCCGAAATCCACCACCGCAGTCTGACTGGGCGTATAGGAGAGCTGTGGGTCGCGCGTCAGATTGCCCATCAGCAGAATCTTGTTGTAGCTTGCCATATCGTCATCCATCCCTTGTCGTGCGCGCCGCGCGGCGCATCGTGCCCGAGGGAATCCCCGAGCCTTCGGGCCGCCCCACGCATTCCTTCCCGGGTCGGCAGGGCCCCTTTCGAGAGCGGGTCCTCACGTGTCTCAGTCGGCCCGGCCGACGGAATCATCGTACGCGGGAATTGCCAGCGGCTCGTCGCTCAGGCTGCGACGACGACGATCTCGATCGCCGCGATCCTCCCGATCCTCGGGCTCGGGCCTGCCTTCAACCGGGATGTCGTCCTTCGGGAGGCCCTTGATGTCCGCCTCGATCAATTCCGGCGGACGTTTCTCCGTCGTCAGGACCAGGCACCGCATCACCTTCTCGGACAGTTGCACGTCCTTCTCGATCCCGGGAATCCGACGGCCGTCGACCTTGAAGTAGGCCAGGATGTACGTCCCTCGCTGTTTGCGCTCGATGTCGTACGCGAGCTTGCGCTCACCCCATTTGCGGATCGCCACCACTTCGGCATCCGCTCGCTTGAGGATGTTCTCGATTATGGCCAGCGTGCCGTCCCAGTCGGCGGTCGCGAGAGCCGAATCCACCAGAAACATCCCTTCGTATAATCGCTTTGCAGCCATCTGTGAACCTATGACCTCCCGATTGTGAATAACCATCCCACATCAACACTCAAACCAACAGAGAGCACGACGCTTCACGGTCATTGTTCCTGCGCCCTGTTGAACTCATTCATCGTCTTGTCCAGTCCGAACCGCAGCCAGTGGAACACCGCATCGCGGGCCTTGAGAATCGCCTGGTTCAGCAGCGGCTTGTCCTGCGGGTCCGGTCGACCCAGCACGTAGCCCACCGCCTCGGCACCCGCGCACTGGCCGATCCCGACCCGGCAGCGGGGAAACTCGTTCGAGCCGAGCTTCTCGATGATGTCCGCCAGCCCGTTGTGCCCGCCGGCCGAACCCTGGCCGCGGAGCCGCATCGCGCCGGGCTCCAGCGCCCGGTCGTCCACCACGACCATCAGACTGCGAAGGTCCAGCTTGTAGAACCCGACGGCCGCCGCGACCGATTCGCCGCTGCGGTTCATGAACTTCCAGGGTTTCATCAGGATCACCTTGACCCCGGCCTGGAGCCCTTCGCCGATTCGGGCGTTGAACTTACGCTGTTTGACCTCGATTCCCAATGCATCCTCCAGAGCTTCGATCACCTTGAAGCCCAGGTTATGCCGCGTCTCGGCGTACTCCGGACCCGGATTTCCCAAACCAACGACAAGCCTGACTTCTGCCATGGGTCCCGTTTCCGCTCAGCAAGCCGCGCGGCCAGACGATCACTGCTCTTCGCCGCCTTCCTCGGCCTTGGGGGCCTTCTCGGTGATGACCTCGGGCACTGCGGGCGCCTCGGCCTCCACTTGCTCCGTGGTCTTGGCCTCGGCCACGATGCGGCAGCTCGCGACGATGATGTCCGCCGGGGTCACCAGCTTGACGCCCTCGGGCAGCTTGACGTCGCCGGCCTTGATCGATTCGCCCACGCCCAGGTCCTTGATCGACACGACGATCGAGTTGGGAATGTGGATCGCCAGACACTCGACTTCGAGCCGGCTGGTGTTCGCCTCGACGACGCCGCCTTCCTGACTGCCCTTGGCGACGCCCTTGAGCTCCACCGGCACCGTCACCGTGATCATTTCCGTCACGTCCACGCGCATCAGATCGACGTGAACGATGTTGCGGCCCAGGTGATCGTATTGCAGATCCTTGATGAGCGCCGTTTCCGTGGTGCCGCCGACCGTGATGTCCATCAGCCGATGTCCGTGACGGACGCCCTCGACGAAGTCATGGGCGTTCACCGAGATCGCGACGGGTTGCTGCTTGTGTCCGTACACGACGCCCGGGATGCGACCCTGCTTGCGAACCGCCGCAGTCGCCTTCGAGCCGATGCGCTCCCTCAATTCCGCCTGTAAAGCAAACGTCTTGTCCATAATCATCTCACCTGAAAAACTTACGCCAACTTTCCCTTCGATTGCCATTGTGCAAAAGGGACCGGGTTCCTTCAGAAAACACGGGCCGAATCCGCCCTCTTGCAGAACTCCACTTCACGATATGTCCTGGGCGAACAGGCTGCTCACCGATTCATCCCGGTGAATCCGCTTGATCGCCTCGCCGAGCATGCCCGCGACGCTCAGGACCTTGATTTTGCTGATCTTCTTCGCCTCGTCCGTCAGAGGGATCGTGTTCGTAACGACCACCTCGTCGATCTGCGCCTGGGCGATCCGCTCCAGCGCCGGGGGCGCGAACACCCCGTGGGTCACGCCCACGCGGACGCTCTTAGCGCCGCGCTGCTTGACCAGGGCGGCCGCGGTGCAGATCGTGCCCGCGGTGGCGACGATGTCGTCGCACATCAGGACGTTGCAGCCCTCCACGGAGCCGATCAGCTCGCCCGCCTGGACCTGGGACCCGCTGAGCCGCTTCTTGTGGACGATGGCCAGATCGCCGCCGAGGTGGGCCGCATACCGGGCGGCCGTCTTGAGATTGCCTACGTCGGGCGACACCACGGTCAGATCCTCGATCCGCTTCTCGCGGAAGTACCGGCTCAGGACCAGTTCGCCCGTCAGATGATCGACCGGGATGTCGAAGAACCCCTGCAACTGGTGCGCGTGCAGGTCGATCGCCAGGACGCGGTCGGCGCCCGCGGTCGTGATGACGTTCGCGACGAGCTTGGCCGTGATCGGCACGCGACCCTCGTCCTTGCGGTCCTGGCGGGCGTACCCGAAGTACGGGACCACCGCCGTGATCCGCTTGGCGCTGGCCCGACGAAGGCAATCCAGGTAGATCATCAGTTCCACCAGGTGCTCATCCACCGGGCGGCACGTGGACTGCACGACGAAACAGTCCCGCCCCCGCACGTCGTCCTCGATGCGGATCAGCCTCTCCCCGTCGGGAAACGTGCTGATCTTGGACCCGCCGATCGGGATGCCCAGGTATCGGCACACCTCGATCGCCAGATCCGGATTGCTGCTGCCGGAGAAGATCTTGAGATTGTCGTTTAGAAACATCCGCGCCTCTCGTGATTTCCCATGCACCACTTGTTGTCCACCGTCCGTCAACCCGCCTGCTTCTTCGAGCAGACTACGTCGGCGTTTTCCTGCGAGACCACCGATCCGGCGCCGACATTGGCGCCGGGCTTGAGCACTAGCGGCGCGATCAACACCGCGCCCGAGCCGATATAGCAATCATCCCCCACGCAGGTCTGGTTGACCTTGTCCCCATCGTAGTTCGCGGTGATCGATCCGGCCCCGACGTTCACACGCCGTCCGATGCTGGCATCGCCCAGATAGCTGTGATGCCGCGCCCGGACCCCCTCCCCCAACGTGGCATTCTTGATTTCGGTGAACACCCCGAGCACCACGTCGTCGCCGATCACCGTCCCTTCCCGAAGGAAGGCAAAGGGGCCGATCCGGCAGTCTCGCCCGATCTTCGCGGCGCCGTGGATGTACACGAACGGCTCGATCACGGTGTCCTGGCCGATCTGCGCCCTGGCGTCGATCCAGGTGTTCTCCGGGTCCACGATCGTCACGCCGCTTTCCATGAGCTCCTGCTGGATCCGGTGCTGCATGATCTTGCTGGCCACGCACAACTGGGTCCGGCTGTTGACGCCCATCGCCTCTTCCGGACGCACCGCGGTCACCGCCACCACCTTGTGGCCCGTCGCAATGAGCACGGACAAGGCGTCCGTCAGATAATATTCCTGCTTGACATTGTTCGGCTTGACCTGCGTCAGGGCCTTGAACAGGGCCTGGTTGTTGAACAGGTAGTAGCTCGGGTTGACCTCTTTGACCGCCCGCTGTTCCGGCGTGCAGTCGCTGTCTTCCACGATGCCCTGGATGTTGCCGTAGGCGTCGCGGACGATCCGCCCGTACCCGCTTGGGTCTTCCAGGACCGCGGTGGCCAGGGTCGCCGCCGACTGCTCGGCCTCGTGCTTGGCGATCAGCGTCTGGAGGGTCTTGGCTCGGATCAGGGGCCCGTCGCCGCACAGGACGAGGGTCTGGCCGCTGAAGTTCTCCAGATACTCCCGGCAGCACATCACCGCGTGGGCGGTGCCCATCTGCTTGGCCTGATGCACCCAGACGATGTCAGAGGCCTCGGCGAACCGTTCCTTCACCTGGTCGGCGCCGAACCCGACAATCACGTAAATCTTTTTCACACCGACACTTCGGCACGCATCGAGCACGTAGGCCAACATGGGCCGGCCGGTCACTTCGTGCAGGACCTTGGGCAGCTTGGTGTTCATCCGGCTGCTCACGCCCGCCGCCAACAGGATCGCAACCCGTTCAGCCATGAAAGCATTCCTAAATTACCATTTACGAATTCCTACTTGCTATTTGGGGCATCCAAACCGCTGACTGAGACGCCCTTCGCGTCCACGCGAAGCCAAATCGCAAATAGTCAATCATCAATAACGACAGCTACCCGGCCAGGACTCGAACCTGGAATAGGAGGACCAAAACCTCCTGTGTTGCCGATTACACCACCGGGTAATCGCATTTGCGATTTACTATTTACGATTTGGGATGTACAGCCCTCAGCACGTTCCACTGCCGGGGCGAGGCCCAATAGCAAATAGTCAATAGTAAATCGTCAATTCCAATTCGTTGTCACGGAGACCACGCCGGGCGCGGTCTGGTAGGACCCTGTCGGAGGCTTGAGCCGGCTATGCCGTGATACTACCGGCCCCTGGGACCCTTTCGGCCCCGGTCTACCCCGTGCGACAAGGCAGTCCTAAGCGGTGTACTATACCGGGTCCGGTGGACCAAGTCAACCCTCTTGCCCCGCGGTCGCACAAAAAAGATTCGTCCACGACACAGGGCAATCCCGGACCTGCTGGGTCGCTACCAGGACGCCATATCGATCCGCCGGGCGCTCATTTCGAATGTTGTTGCGGTCTCGAAGGTGATCGGGATCGTCATCGTATCGAGCAGCTCCCCGTCCGCGGCTACGATCCCGATCTTGCCCTTGAGCACACTCAGGCTGCTGCTCTTCTTGATCAGGCCCGTTTCCTGGTGCACCTCCGCGGTACCCTCCTGGGTTCCCGAGAGATCGGCTTTCATCGTGGTGCCCCCGACTTCGATGGGCGGTCCTTCAGGATCGGACTTCATGGAACACGTCGAAGCGATGGTCGCGGCGCCGAGCCAGAGCCTCGTGAGCTTCCAGTCGAACTCCGCGAGGATCGTCGTTCCCTGCGTCGTCAGTCTTCTCGCACTCCAGGACGCCCCCAGCTCGACCGGTTCAGCCGGGTAGACTCCCAGCAGGCTCTTCGTCGTCTCGCGGACCGCATCCTCGCTGAGCAGGAAGGCCACCGGACTGACGCCCGATGACGTGTCCAGCTCCTCCGGCACCTTCTTGCGGACCGCTTTTGCCAGGTCCTCGATGCCATTGACGTCGAGGACCTCGCCTTTCGGGCTCAGGCGTATCGTGTAGCTCTGGCCCAGCAGAGCGGCGAAGCCCTCCGCCCCGCCGGGGACTCCCGGGCGGTGGGACGAATCGTAGTCCACGCTGCCCATCGGGCTGGACTCCCTGAAGCGGGACCAGACGTACTTGCACTCGATCCGCATGTTCCCTTCGGCATCCACCTCGAGCACGTCCAGCTTGCGACCCACCCCGATCTCGTGGTCGGTGATCTGCTCCTGGCCCATGAGCACCTGGGTGATCTTCCGCTCGATCCGCAGTCGCTCGTAGTATGTTCTGCCCTCTTCCAGCTTGAGCTGCAACTGCACGGCTGCCCCGGCACTGCCGGACAGGGCCAGCAGTGCGACGGCGCTCATGCCCAGGATGAGTGCTCGGCGCCTCGATTCCATCGTCATATCCATACCTCCAGATCGGTCGAATCCTGCCCCACGCGGGCTGCGCGAGATATCCGCGTTCGTGCCCGCATCGATTCTACAGGGGCGACACTGCCACCGCCACCTCTTTCCGGGCCTGGGCCCAAGTCCCCGTCTCGGTCCAGCCCCACGCGCGGGCGGTGGCCGCTTGCAGACCCTGCGCCAGGGCCGCCGGCAGGTCGCCCTTCTCTGCGAGACCGGCCAGGAAGCCCGCGAGAAGGTAGTCGCCGCAGCCGACGGTGGACAGAACCTCCCGCCGGACCGTCGAGTTACCCGTCCAGACGCCCGCTTTCGTCACCAGCAACGCCCCCTGCTCGCCTCGGCTGATCAGTACCGCCTCCGCCCTGTCGAGCAGCGATTGGCCCGCCTCGACCAGTCGTGCAGGCGTATCCTCCACCTGCGAGCCGAGCAGTTCTCGCAACTCCTCGACGTTGGGGGCGATCAGCCAGGCCAGGCCGGCGTCCACGATGCCTCGCAGGACGGGTCCGTACGTGTCGGCCGCGATTCGGGCCCCCCTGCGCCGGCACGTCCGCACCAGATCGACGGTGGACGCGAGGAGTTCGCCCGCAGGCATGGCGCCCGCGAACACACAGGTGTCGCCCGGTCGCACCAGGTTGGTCAATCCAGCCGCGAGTTGGCCGAGGGTGTCTGCGGAGGCCAGACCGCTGGCGGCGCGGAGGTGCATCTCCCGGCGATTGGCGGTATCGACAACCGTGACATTCCGGCGGGTCCGCCCTTCCACTGCGGTCATCCGGCTCTCGATCCGCCCGCCCAGGCGGGCCACCGCGCCCTCCATCTCCCCGTAATCCTCGCATCCCCACAGACCCGCCGCGATGCTGGGGGCGCCCATCCACGCCAGGGCATACGATACGTTCAACGCCTTGCCCGCCGGCCGGACCGTCTGTTCGTTGATGCCCTGATGCCGACCCCACTCCAACTCCCTGCCCCGGCACACGACATCCCACGCCGGCGACAGGCCAACCGTCACAATTCTGCCGCTATCGTTGCTCAAGATCGCATCTTCCCTTTCGTCGCCATGGGCTGTATAATGGATATCATGAAATCGCTGCTTCAGAGCAATCCTTACTTGGCCGATTCGGCACATCGCAGAGCGGTGCTACACAACAATGCCCGCCAGTCGTCTGTCTTCGAGGGAGCACGCGGCATCCCCGCTCAGCCATCTGACAACCGGCGCTCCAAGGCTTCCACAAAGAGAGCCGTCAAGAGCTCATAGTCTCGGACATAGCGGCTCGGCTCACCTCGTTGATCCGTTCTACGACTCCTTCTATGCTCGCTTGCCATGGTTGGAACCTACAATCACTCCGTCTGCCTGCGGGGGCTGTAGCCGGCCTGGAGCTGGCCGCAGGCGGCCTGGATCCCCCGGCCCATGCGAAAGCGGATCGTCGTCTCGACGCCCGCTTCTTTCAACGTGTCGGCGAATCGCTCGATTCGCTCCCGGCTGCTGCCCGCGAACTCGCAGCCGGAGAACGGATTGTGCTCGATCAGGTTCACGTTGCACATCAGGCCGCGAAGGAGCTTCACGAGCAGCTTCGCGTGGTTCACCGTGTCGTTGACCTTCTCGATCAGGACGTACTCGAATGTCACGCGCTGTACGGTCTCGGCCTGGTAGGCCCGCACCGCGCCCAGCAGCTCGCCCAGCGGGTACTTGCGATTGATCGGCATGAGCCGGTCCCGCAGGGCGTCCGAGGGTGCGCTGAGCGAGATCGCCAGGCGGGGGCGGATCTCCTCCTTCGCAAGTTGTCGGATCGCCGGCGCGACGCCGGACGTGCTGATCGTGATGTGCCGGATGCCGATGTTCCGGCCGGACGAGTGATTCAGGATCCGGATGGATCGCAGCACCGCGTCGTAGTTCTCCAAAGGCTCGCCCATGCCCATGTAGACGATGTTCGTGATCCTGTTCGCAGTGACGCCGTGAGGCGGTGTCTTGTCCTCTCCCAACTCAGAATATGCCCTTACGGGCACACTACAAACTGCATGCACCTGGTCGACGATCTCACCCGCGGTCAGGTCGCGCCGGAACGGGATCTTCGCCGTCGCGCAGAACGCACAGCCCATCGGGCAGCCCACCTGCGTCGAGACGCACAGGGTCATGCGGTCCTCATCGGGCAGCAGGACGGACTCGATCCGCTCGCCGTCGGCCAGCTCGAAGAGAAACTTGGCGGAGCCGTCGGGGTCGGTCAGACGATCGACGACCTTCAGTTGCGAGATGAAATATCCCTGCTCGGCGAGTCGGGCGCGAAACGCTTTGCTGAGCGTGGTGACTGCTGCGAGGTCCCGCCCGCCCTGCTGGTGGATGAACTTGAACAGGTAGCCCGCGAGGTATTTCTTCTGCCCGAGCCCGACCACCACGCGTTCGAGCTCCTCGAACGTCTTGTCTTTCAGATCCTGATTCATCGCCCCATTCTACCACAAACCCGTCCTCCGCTCGAAACAGAAGACCTTGTAGTTGAACTCGCTGTACTCGCCGCAATCGGGGGCATCGATCACTTCGAGCTTCAACCTCAGCGAGGCCTTGTCCCTCGTGTATTGGGGGGAGATGTCGAAGTCGGAGTCGAACCAGCGGAGGCTCTCGTTCTGGTATGCATACCGCCAGGTACCCGCGTAGGCGCCGTTCACGAACACCCTCGCAGCCTGGGGCCTGCCCTTCTGGTCGAGACGACGGCGGATTCGGACCCCGCCGTTCTGCGGGTCGATGGCGACTGTGAATTGGATTTCGCCGGACGGATGGCGTCGGCCATTCTCGTCTTCCGCAGTCTCGAAATACTCTCCCTCCGGACGGGCGGCAACCAGACCCGTCAGTTCGGAACAGCCGGCCGAGTAGTCGTGAGCCTTCTCGCTCGTGGCGTTGCCGACATCGAGGAAATCCGTCTGGCGCAGCGCCGGACGCCGCCGGAGATAGCAGAACGCGAGGCTGCGGTAGTTCGAGGCAATATTGCTCACGGCGCCGTGCTGAATCCTCGCGTCGATCGAACGGAAGAACGGGATGGGCGCCTCAAGGTGAAATCGCGTGTACGACGCGGGAATCGCATAGGCCGCCCTCGTGTCTCCGCCAGCCTCCAGTTGAATATCGCCGGCACAGGTCGCGAAGGGAGAGCTGTACTGCCGATTGGGCCAGAAGCAGCCGAGGTAGTAGTCCTCCGAGCCGGTCCCGTTGATTTGCGGCGAGACGGCGCCGTCGATGTAGAAGTGCTCGTTACCCTCGCAATAGTGCTGATGTTGCATCGACTGGACGACGCCGACGAACCAGCCGGCGCCGGGACTGTCGTACAGCGGCCAGTCCCGACCGTAGGTCGTCTCGCCCTTGTGATAGAGCGCGGTGAAGTAGGCGCCGTCCGCTTCCGGGACCGGGTTCGGACCCACAACGATCCTGCTGTCCAGCCGACCCAAGGGCTTGCCGGACAGGTTCCGAAACGCGATCCGGGCCTCCCGCCAGAACGGCATAGGGAATCGACAATCAAGCCGGACTCGCCCGCCGGCTAGCTTCTTCACCGTCACAGGCAAAGACGCGACGTCGTAGGCACGATTGGCGCTCCCGAAGAACATCCCCGTGGCCGCGCGAACGTCGTCGCGCATATGCCCGTCCCAGCGCATGACCACTTCCGTGTTCTGGAAGAGCGCCTCGGAGTCGTCCGCTTCCATCGCGATCTCGCGGACCACGCCCGCGCCGCCCTTGCGTTCCAGCAGGACGATTTCCGCGTTCGAGCCGTCGAGTTCCTTGCTGTCGGTCTGCACATCCCCGCCGGAATCCGACGGGGAAGCGACCCCAAGATGCTCGAAGCTCTCGAGCAGCGACGAACGATCCTCCCGGCCGGTGAACGACGCGACGGGCGTGCCATGGGGATAGACCTCGTACAGCACGTGGAAGAACCTTGATTCGCCGGTGACCGAGATCTTGAGGGACTTCGCGAAGGGAATCGGAACGAAGCTATTGCCCGCGTACGGCTCGTCTCCGTAGTATCCGCGCAGCTCATAGGAATTCAGCGGCGCCGGGAAGTCCGGATGCTTGCCCGAGAAGAACTCGATCTCATTGATGCGATACCGCGGCTCCTGCTCGCCATCGAAGTAGAAGTTGAGAACCGCGTCGTGACTGAACCAGGTGCCCCACAGGCTGCGGATGCAGCCCGGGCCCGCGGCGTCGAAGATGACATCGTCTCCCCTGGCGTCTTTGTAGAGAGGCATGTCGGCGTCGCCGTTGCGACTCTCCTTGTTCCGGCTCGATGTCTGGAGGACCTGCACCTGCCCTGGAATCCGAATGAGCCGCTCCAGCAGCGAGTTCGACGCCGCGGGCGGCGCCGGGCTGTCTATCGCGGCGAAAAGGCTGCTGCACCCTGCGAGGATCATCGCCGGCAAGGCGAAACGGGCAGACACAGAGTTCGGGACATTCACAGACATCTGATTCTCTCCTGCACAATCCACGTCTTTCGTCACACGTTCATCCGCGGTGTTCTCCTGGAAGTACTATAGCGAACAGAGCCAAGGTGACAAGGGAAAGGAACCAGTGCCTCGGAAAGCCGACAGGGGTCGCTCCCCGGTCGCCGGTAGCGCAGACGGCGAACGACCGGCTCTTCCGGTTCTTGCGTACTTTCGTGATCCAGGCACGCCCGAAGCGGTCGTGCAAGGGAGGTTTTCCGCTTTCAGCCAATAGCATGGCGCGAAGGCGGCACGACACGCCCGTGCGGATGTCTTGGGCCTTTCTGGATCGGTCGACGGGAATCCCGGTGAGACCCCTTCGTGCTCGCTTGCACAGGGTATGCCGACTCCGCCTGCAGGGGGCGTCGCCCTCTCATCCATGCAATGCTATTGGCCCAAAGCAATAAATCTCAGGGGTTTGGGGACAGGTCCCCAAGAACCATCGAAGTACGCGAGAACCGGATGGGCCGTATTTCCTTCAGGATCTTGCACGACCGCCGTATATTTGGTAGAGTCCTGCCTGGCGTATCGGTACACAAGGTTTTCTATCAGGCGACCCTGAGAAACGGATGATTCCATGGCGAAGCGACTGTCGAACAGGCAACGAATCGAACGAATGGCCGAGGAAGCTACGATCGAGGCCGAGGAGAAGGAGCAAGACGCCGAGGATAAGGAGCCCAAACCACGTGTGCGCAAGGCGTCCGGCTCCAGAAAGACCGCGCCAAAACCGAAACGTATAAAACTCGTTTGGAAAGTCGTCGACGCGAATTCCAAGGAGATTGCATCTTTCCCTTACCCGGCGAAAGACGAGGCCGAGGCACGGGCCGCTGCGCTTTCCGAGAAGACAGGCAAGACGCACAGGGTGGACAGCGTCCGAGTGCCCATGGAGGACAACGAATAGGAAGGCAGTGATGAGCGGACCCCATCTGCCGTTTGGGCCGCAGTAAGGAATTCCAGAGATATCTCACTCCTTGCGGCCCCCAATGGAGTACGGCGTCCCCCGATTCCTCAAGAGGCCCAACCGCAAGACGCACAACGCACGGCGAGGTCAGAACGGGCCACGGGTCGCGGGCCACGAGCGACGAGACAGGCAACAGGGCATCGCTAGAGCACAGACGAGGACCAACCAAATCCGTGCGACTGCATGGCAGGGCAGGTGCAACTTCTTCAAACCACAGAGGGCGCAGAGGATCGCAGAGGCAAAAGGGGGCATGGAAACCGGCGGCAGCGGTAGGGTGTGCTCCGCACACCGTCCTGCTGATCATCCACCGCTGCCAACACCTATGTCCAAAGCCTGACCCCTCCCCCCCTCCTCCCCCCCTCCGCCAAGAAGCCGGTGAATAATGCGGACGACCATTGTGTCTTGGGTGTGGAGTGGATCTCGGGAGATCCGTTTGCAGTAGCACGAGGCTCAGAACACGGTGGCTGTCCCCTGTTTCTCCTGTTTCTAAAGAATCTCAAGAATCTGGTGTGGAAATCGGGAGTACATCAATCCTCAGGTGGCTGATCCTGCTCTGCTTGGCGTTCTTGCCCTGCACTGGCTCTAGGAACTAGATACCGCTGGGCTCTCCATCCTTTGGATACTGACATGTCACCGGGCACAGCCCATCGACGAAACACCGAGGAATATGGAAGCAATGGAATAGACAGTAACCCGGCACCCACACCTGCAAGAAGGCTGACAATGGCTAGGTCCTGAAGTGAACGGACCATTCCGCTCTCGGCCCCTTTGCACACTAGTACAAACGCTGCAATGCCGAGCAATACGATCAGAAGATTCGCTATGCAGTGAACAAGAAATACAACTGCGATCATCCCAACGATGACAAGTGCCGCCACTATCACATATCCCATTTTGCTCGCCTCTCTTCTCTATCTTGTGCTCATCCAGATTCCGTCCTCTTTCTCATCTTCAGATTCTCTTGTGATCCATAACCACAACAAGTTCTTATGCTGAGGTACTCCCGACTGTCAAGACCAGAATCTCGGTTCTTTGAGGTACTGGAGAGTACCGGGCGCATTAACACGCGAAGCGCAACACAGCCAGGCGCATTAACATGCGAAGTGCAACACAGCCATTCGCGGGGATCGCAAGCGATCCGATAGCACAGTGACATTCGAGAGACTGGGGACTCTGTCCCCAGACCCCTGGGATTTTTCGCATTGGGCCAGAGACAGGATAGAGGGTAAGGCGATGTGGTATCTATACAACCTCGCCCCTGCCCCTGCCCCTGGGCCTGGGCCGCAGCGGCGCTCGGGTTGCTTCCCAGCAGAGCCCTATCCTCCACCACGGCAGATCGAGTGTATCCGCAAGGAGAGTCGGCCACAGGAGTCCTCCTGGCGGTTGGGCGTGGAAGACTTCAAACGGACCTGCAAAGCCCAGGCACTTGCGGGGCCGGCGATTCAGGGCGTGAACGATGGCGCGCAGTTGGTCGGGGGCAACTTGGGTCAGATCTGCGCTCTTGGGCAGGTACTGACGCAGGAGGCCGTTGGTGTTCTCGTTGGTCTCTCGCTCGCCACATCGCACAAAAAGAAACGGGCTGCAAGTCAAACCTTGCGGCCCGAAGTTGTCACCATTGCCAGAGGCGTCGGTCAGATCGTCCGGCGTCTGCGGAGCCACGTGACCACGCCGGTCCCAAACCCGCTGAGCAGCATCGCGCCGGGCACCGGAGCGTGCGTAGACACGGTATCGGGCACGAGGACATGGTAAGCCACGCTGCCATCGACGGTGGCGGCCGTCGGGTCGGTGTCGCCCACGGTGAACCCTGTGTTGTAGAGTACAGTGTCAGTCCCCCCCTTCGCGTAGAAGTCACCCCAGACCGGGACGCGGTCGGAGTCGAATCTCACCGTGTACTCCGTCCCGGTGGCCGCGAACTTGATCCCGTACGCAGAATCCGGCATGAAAGGATTGCTCTTGCCCACGGACGAATCGTAGGTCCCAATCTCCCAACTGGCGCTCGGCGAGAGGAGGTTGTCGACCGTGAAGCTCGCGGAGGTCTCGATGATGAGGTGGCTGATCCCGGGATCGTCGGCCACTGCCAGCGTGTACTCATAGTGCCACAGACCGGACGCCTCCACATAGCTTACCTCCCAACCGAGCGTCGTGGCCGAGCCAATCCACCCATTCGTGGCGGTCAGGCCGCTGCCGACGGACAGTTCGCCCGCAAAGAAGGCATCACCCGCCTGAACCGGCGCCACAACGCCCATCACCGCGCCGACTACGCAAATCGCCCAGACAACAGCCTTCGAGCACAACATGCACAAACCTCCTGAGGTCAACACCCTGCGAACTGAACTGGACTGCGGAGCACGACGCCCCCACCTATCCCCTGCCGCGGAACTCCTCGCGGAGTCCCTATCCCCTCAACTAGTGCCCATTATACCACAGCACCCCAGTTTTTCAATACGGGCGTATCTAGCACTTTCCCAGCTTGACCAGAAACAAGCTAAGGCGAGGCCCTTGTCCCATAAGAGCCGCGATGGCGGTATCAACAACGCGATCTGGTCGTCGCTGGACGCACAAGGGTCCTGTCGCCAACGAAGGTTTTTCTTAGGAGTGCAGCGGCCCAGCGGTCATCCGGCGCAGATGAGAAGTAACCAAAGCCGGGATCTTCGGCCAGAAACAAAGGCTTGCGACTCCATGCGATACCACAGAGTCGCAAGTGATACCCCAAGGAGTCGAACAAACCGGGTTGGCGGCCCCAAAAACGCCGATTTCTGAAACCGAGCGCACAAAAAGCGGCGTACACGATGCACCGACACGGGCAGAATGCCCCGTGCCGGAGCAGATCATACAGACCCCGCCAGAGTTGGCAACCCTGATTGATCGCTGGCCGAAGCTACCGGAGCATATCAGGGCAGCGATCATGGCACTGGCACACGCGGACAGTGGGAGGTAGGAACCCAGATGACCACCATCCGCAGGGCAGGTCAACCCCTCCGGTGGGTGCGGCCCGGCGGAGTTGGCGGAGCTTCAATGGGGCCGCGTTCGTTTGAACGCGGAAAGCGTCGAACCCCATCCGGTCCGGGAGCCCGAGGTAGCACTTCAATGGGGCCGCGTTCGTTTGAACGCGGAAAGGAGAACCGCTTGCGTTGCCATCTAAAACACCCTTGTCCTTCAATGGGGCCGCGTTCGTTTGAACGCGGAAAGTATGCGACCCGGCGGCAGACAGCCGGGAGGAGAGCATCTTCAATGGGGCCGCGTTCGTTTGAACGCGGAAAGTGGCGGTGGTGTGTCGTTCGACGAGTCGGGATCGGAGTCTTCAATGGGGCCGCGTTCGTTTGAACGCGGAAAGACCCTGCAGACCACTGGCTATACTCGGTGCCGCAGCCATCTTCAATGGGGCCGCGTTCGTTTGAACGCGGAAAGACTACGAACGAAGACGCCCCGGCAGAGTTACTCCTGCTTCAATGGGGCCGCGTTCGTTTGAACGCGGAAAGGAGCTGCGGCTTGTGCGGGGCAAGATGAAGAAGGCGGCGCTTCAATGGGGCCGCGTTCGTTTGAACGCGGAAAGCAGACCGTGCTGCACAGGAGACACAAGACCAACGCCAGCTTCAATGGGGCCGCGTTCGTTTGAACGCGGAAAGGATCGGGCTGGGCAAGTCGGCCGCTCTCATCGGCGAGCTTCAATGGGGCCGCGTTCGTTTGAACGCGGAAAGATGTGAACGACTGCGTCGTCTGGCGGGTGGACCCGCTTCAATGGGGCCGCGTTCGTTTGAACGCGGAAAGACTACTCCGCCGCGGTGGATAAGCAGCACGCCCGCGCTTCAATGGGGCCGCGTTCGTTTGAACGCGGAAAGACAAGTGGTCGGTCTGGCTGGGCACTCAGGCGGTGCTTCAATGGGGCCGCGTTCGTTTGAACGCGGAAAGTTCTGTGGACCTCGTTGTTCAGGGGGCCACGACGAAGCTTCAATGGGGCCGCGTTCGTTTGAACGCGGAAAGCATCTCTTTCCATAGCGCACAGCACAACTCGTCTTCGGCTTCAATGGGGCCGCGTTCGTTTGAACGCGGAAAGCATCCGGACACGATGGATGACCTCAAGCGGCATTTGCCGCTTCAATGGGGCCGCGTTCGTTTGAACGCGGAAAGTTGCGGGGGGGTGAATGGTTCGGGAAAGGGGGTGGAGCTTCAATGGGGCCGCGTTCGTTTGAACGCGGAAAGCACGCAGGCGTTGAACTGGTCGCGGTGACGCAGGCTCCGCTTCAATGGGGCCGCGTTCGTTTGAACGCGGAAAGACGTACAGATCGAGATCGACGTACAAGAGCAAGACGCTTCAATGGGGCCGCGTTCGTTTGAACGCGGAAAGTCGAGCCCGCCGTCGGCTTCGGGGTTCGCCCCCGAAGCTTCAATGGGGCCGCGTTCGTTTGAACGCGGAAAGAAAGATACGCCTTCATCTTCTCCAGACCATGCCGATGCTTCAATGGGGCCGCGTTCGTTTGAACGCGGAAAGGGGCACGATGGATGTCAGGGGCCTTGTCTCGGGGCGGCTTCAATGGGGCCGCGTTCGTTTGAACGCGGAAAGCCACCGCCACCGAGGTCATCGAGGAAGATCTCCCCGTGCTTCAATGGGGCCGCGTTCGTTTGAACGCGGAAAGGATCACCCAACCTGACCAATGGTGTATACCGGGAGTAGCTTCAATGGGGCCGCGTTCGTTTGAACGCGGAAAGCCGTCCCCGAGCGCGTCGATCTCCGCCAGTCCGAGCGCTTCAATGGGGCCGCGTTCGTTTGAACGCGGAAAGTGCGGGATCCTCGCCGCAAGCCTTCTTGAGGGCCGCGCTTCAATGGGGCCGCGTTCGTTTGAACGCGGAAAGGTGTCCGAGACTTCGGGTCTGGGGAACACAGAAACTGCTTCAATGGGGCCGCGTTCGTTTGAACGCGGAAAGGCCGGCTCGGCCTGGAGCACCGGGACAAGGGCAAGGAGCTTCAATGGGGCCGCGTTCGTTTGAACGCGGAAAGGCGGAAATCGCCTGTCTGTAGGGGTCGAATCCCGCCTGGCTTCAATGGGGCCGCGTTCGTTTGAACGCGGAAAGGGGGAAGAAGTCATCATTGGTGGCGTGAACCTTGATGGCTTCAATGGGGCCGCGTTCGTTTGAACGCGGAAAGCTGACGTGGCTCAACTGCTCGGCATGGTCACGGAAGACGCTTCAATGGGGCCGCGTTCGTTTGAACGCGGAAAGGACGATAGACGTCAACGCCACACTAGAGCGAATCGTTGCTTCAATGGGGCCGCGTTCGTTTGAACGCGGAAAGATCCAGACCTCGTATTCCACGCCTCCGGTGTCGGTGCTTCAATGGGGCCGCGTTCGTTTGAACGCGGAAAGACCACAGACCGTACTCGCGTTCTTCCGGATCGCCCCAGCTTCAATGGGGCCGCGTTCGTTTGAACGCGGAAAGCTCACTGTCGGAGATGTAGATCCGCACCACATCGCCCGCTTCAATGGGGCCGCGTTCGTTTGAACGCGGAAAGTCGGGTGCCCGGTGGGTCCATGAGCCCGTGGCTTAGCTTCAATGGGGCCGCGTTCGTTTGAACGCGGAAAGTGGCCGTCTCGGTCGGAGTCCCATAGGTGTTGCCCGTGCTTCAATGGGGCCGCGTTCGTTTGAACGCGGAAAGCAGCGGAAAATCGCTCGACAGGTCTGCGTCCGCCCGGCTTCAATGGGGCCGCGTTCGTTTGAACGCGGAAAGCCCGGAGGACGAGTCGGAACCCCCGAAGTATTCCACGCTTCAATGGGGCCGCGTTCGTTTGAACGCGGAAAGCTCGTTGAGCCCCACGCCTGGAAGATGCTGTTCGAGCTTCAATGGGGCCGCGTTCGTTTGAACGCGGAAAGCGGAGACCCGGACTCCGTCCCGCTCGCCTCGTGCTCGCTTCAATGGGGCCGCGTTCGTTTGAACGCGGAAAGTTGGCGTCCCCGAGCATGAGGAACAGGTCGTTAAAGCTTCAATGGGGCCGCGTTCGTTTGAACGCGGAAAGTTGAGCGTCAGTTGGCTGGACGGATCGTTCAGGGTGTTGCTTCAATGGGGCCGCGTTCGTTTGAACGCGGAAAGGGCAACGACTCTGGGCTCCGGCGGCGCGCTGGTCTAGCTTCAATGGGGCCGCGTTCGTTTGAACGCGGAAAGGCACCGCCACGACAATCAGAAGCGGCAGCAGTTTGGTGCTTCAATGGGGCCGCGTTCGTTTGAACGCGGAAAGGAGCAATTGCTGGGTCGAACGCTGCACGTTCTCAGGGCTTCAATGGGGCCGCGTTCGTTTGAACGCGGAAAGACGGGCTTCGGAGAAGTCGTGGAGCAGGACGTTCAGCTTCAATGGGGCCGCGTTCGTTTGAACGCGGAAAGGGTTTCTTCGGGCATAAGCCGTCTCCTTTGCATGGTCTGCTTCAATGGGGCCGCGTTCGTTTGAACGCGGAAAGTCCATTCCACTACACGACCCGCGGGCGACGATTGGCTTCAATGGGGCCGCGTTCGTTTGAACGCGGAAAGACGACCTCGGCGGCCACGGCCCTCTCGCTTTCGCGCGGCTTCAATGGGGCCGCGTTCGTTTGAACGCGGAAAGCGGAAGGCCGCGTATCGGGATTACCTGATCGACCTGCTTCAATGGGGCCGCGTTCGTTTGAACGCGGAAAGCAGTTATCGGACGTTCGGGCCTGTTTGCGTTCGTAGCTTCAATGGGGCCGCGTTCGTTTGAACGCGGAAAGTATGACATCGCCAGCACCCCCGCGGGTACCAGACCGCTTCAATGGGGCCGCGTTCGTTTGAACGCGGAAAGGAGGATCGACAGTGTCGCGCCGTAGGGAGCTTCCTGAGCTTCAATGGGGCCGCGTTCGTTTGAACGCGGAAAGGGCAGGCCGGCGGGGATGACGGCCGAAAAGGCGATGTAGCTTCAATGGGGCCGCGTTCGTTTGAACGCGGAAAGGCTCTATGACGGCGATATATCTCCGCAGCGTGTCGCTAGCTTCAATGGGGCCGCGTTCGTTTGAACGCGGAAAGGATGCTACTATGGCTTTTTTCAAGGGTATAGTAAGCAGCTTCAATGGGGCCGCGTTCGTTTGAACGCGGAAAGGACCAAGATGAAGGCGGCGGGCGTCTACGATGCCGGGCTTCAATGGGGCCGCGTTCGTTTGAACGCGGAAAGGTGTAGAATCGGCCGACGTGGCGGCTTCCAAAGCGGTGCTTCAATGGGGCCGCGTTCGTTTGAACGCGGAAAGGGGCGTACCTGTTCGGGAATCTCAAGAGCGCGATCGTGCTTCAATGGGGCCGCGTTCGTTTGAACGCGGAAAGGGTTCCTCTAGCATAGCGGTCCGCCTCCACGCGATTGGCTTCAATGGGGCCGCGTTCGTTTGAACGCGGAAAGGGATTGTCCTTCAGCGCCGAACAGTCGTGGTGGTACGACGCTTCAATGGGGCCGCGTTCGTTTGAACGCGGAAAGGCCGAGACCGCGGGCCAGCGGGTGTCCGCGATTCAAGCTTCAATGGGGCCGCGTTCGTTTGAACGCGGAAAGGATGGCACCGCCAGTTGCGAAAGCAGAATCTCGCGGCGCTTCAATGGGGCCGCGTTCGTTTGAACGCGGAAAGGCAACACCATCGACAACGTGTCTCGCGGCGTCTACGTGCTTCAATGGGGCCGCGTTCGTTTGAACGCGGAAAGGGACGATCCCCGCATGAGGATCGCTTTGTGCGGGTATGGCTTCAATGGGGCCGCGTTCGTTTGAACGCGGAAAGGATCAAGTTCGTCGGCCTGAACGATGCCGTCGCGAAGCTTCAATGGGGCCGCGTTCGTTTGAACGCGGAAAGGGCCGGGCCGCGTATTGGACCGGTCCGTGAAGAAGGGGCTTCAATGGGGCCGCGTTCGTTTGAACGCGGAAAGGATACCTGGTCGCCCGGTGGACGAAGGGCAGCGGGGAGCTTCAATGGGGCCGCGTTCGTTTGAACGCGGAAAGGTTTGTTCGCGTTGTCGTCGCGCGTAGCCCCGGTATCGCTTCAATGGGGCCGCGTTCGTTTGAACGCGGAAAGGAGCCAGTTCCCGCCGTATACGGCGTGTGGCTCTACGCGCTTCAATGGGGCCGCGTTCGTTTGAACGCGGAAAGGTCCGTGGAACTATTCGGCCTACTTCTCCGTCTCCGAGCTTCAATGGGGCCGCGTTCGTTTGAACGCGGAAAGGGTCACCCTCGTTGCCCTGCTGATGGGCGCAGAGTGCGCTTCAATGGGGCCGCGTTCGTTTGAACGCGGAAAGGAATGCCTGGTCGTGCTTGGCCCCGCGATCCTTCAAGCTTCAATGGGGCCGCGTTCGTTTGAACGCGGAAAGGTCACCGACGAGAGCCGAGACGGTTTGCGAGAGCTGGCGCTTCAATGGGGCCGCGTTCGTTTGAACGCGGAAAGGATTACCGTCATCGACGCGGACTCGTTCTACTACCTGCTTCAATGGGGCCGCGTTCGTTTGAACGCGGAAAGGCCAAGTTGATCGAGGGTCTGCGGGACGACTGAGTTGCTTCAATGGGGCCGCGTTCGTTTGAACGCGGAAAGGCGGGTGCCGTGGGATCTGTCACAGGCAATCTGGGTGGGCTTCAATGGGGCCGCGTTCGTTTGAACGCGGAAAGGCCCATCGCGTCCCTGATGATCTGGACCCCCTCGGCGCTTCAATGGGGCCGCGTTCGTTTGAACGCGGAAAGGCGGGGCGAGCGGACCTGCCGCGTCTGCGGCAAGGTCGCTTCAATGGGGCCGCGTTCGTTTGAACGCGGAAAGGCGTGAAGCGATAAAGGTGGTCGGGGCAATGAGATAGCTTCAATGGGGCCGCGTTCGTTTGAACGCGGAAAGGCTGCTGGATCTCGGAGCCGGGGCAGTAGCAGGAGGTGCTTCAATGGGGCCGCGTTCGTTTGAACGCGGAAAGGAAGGGTTCCAGCGGAGCATCCCGACTGTCAGCCGCAGCTTCAATGGGGCCGCGTTCGTTTGAACGCGGAAAGCCAGACTGCCCCGCTTCTTCGCCCGCCACTTGTTGTGCTTCAATGGGGCCGCGTTCGTTTGAACGCGGAAAGTACTATACCCCTTCTTAGAGTAGAGTAGAGTAGAGTGGCTTCAATGGGGCCGCGTTCGTTTGAACGCGGAAAGGCCTGCCTTTGCCAAGTACTGATTCTGTCGGTGGTTAGGACGCCGGAATCGAGCGGGTGGCTGGTGACAGTCTGCATAGGGGTAGCTCTT
>JAGOLX010000009.1 GCA_017993835.1 Phycisphaerae bacterium | reverse complement strand
CCCGGACCGACTGGCAGGCGGCAACCGTTACTTCGCGTCATTCGCTCCACTACCTGCCGGCAGAAAGTTCTCCATCGCCCACAGTTCCCCATGCGCGGTTGTCACCGAGAGGAGAATCCGTTGGCCGTCGGGGTGGACCCGAAAACATCGCGAGTACTGCATGTGCAGGTTCGTTTCGAAGATCTTGCGGGGCAGGCCGCCCTCTACCGAGACCTGCCAGAACTCGTTGACCTCCTTCGGGTTCTTGCCGGCGACGGGCTCTCTGTGAAGCGCGAATAGCACGGTCTTGCCGTCGCCCGACCAGCCCGTTTGAGTGAGGAAGCTGGCGGGCTCCTGATCCCATCGCAGGAGTTCGGTGGCCTGACCGCCCTGGGAGGGGATCAGGAGGATCTTCTTGACTCCTCCCTCCGCCTTCTCTTTCGTTCCCTCATTGGAGGCGACGGCAATGAACTCTCCGTTTGGCGAAAGCGCCGAGCCAGCCCAGGGAGCCTTGGGTGAATATGTGAACAGGATCTTCTCCTGGCCGGTGTCGATCTCTCTGCGAATGATTCCGTTCGTGGTGTAGTACAGGATCTTCCCGTCCGGGGACAATTCCGCCATTCGTACTTCATGTTCCTTGGTATCCAGCAGAACCATAGTCTCGCCGGTGACTGCGTCAATACGGTACACCCGTCCTGGCAACAGGACGTCCTCAGGCTTGTACGACACCAGTCCCGACGCCAACAGCGAGCGTCCGTCTGGGCACCAACGAAGGTATTCGAATCCCGTAACCTTGTCAGGAATCTCCCGCTCCTGACCCGTGTCCAGGGAGCAAATGCGGATCACGCGCCGCTCCGAGGACGTAGCTGAGGGTGCGCAGTAGGCAAGATATTTGCCGTCCGGCGACCAGTCCGCCACGTCAGAACCGGCAACTCCCAGGCGGGCCGGTGCAGACAAGAGCTGACCTGTGGCCAGATCGACCACTGCCGTGTGGATGTCGATGTCGCGGTACGCCATGCGATAGCAGTAGGACCCGTCTTCTGCGAAACCTACAGGCCCTATGGGACCTGTACTACGGCCGACCAGTTCCGGCACGCCCTGTCCCTGGCCCTTGGCCACAGGCAAGAGCCAGATGCTCCACGGCCCCATCCGATCGCTGACGAACAGGATATGTCTCCCATCCGGCGTCCAGTCCAGCAGTCTGTTGTTAGCCGCGTGCACCACGAGAGGCATCTCTTGCTTGGAGTCGATGTCGATCGCGAAGATATCGCGTTTCTTGGGGGTATCCTTGGACGCCAGTTCATACGCGACCGTCTTCGCGTCCGGAGAGAGTTTGATGGTCGTACCGTAGAACTCACCCGTTAGTTTCTTGATGACCTCCGTGGAACCATCCGCAAGGGAGACGGACACGATTTCGATGTCATTGAAGAAGTGCATCACATCCGGCCACCGCATGGCCAGGAAGCGACTGCCGTCGGGAAACCACTGGACGGGCCGGACGTGCCCCGGGTATGGCAGTGCCGGCCCGAAGCCGGCAGGCTTCAGGATGGACCGTATGATGCCGGGATACAGGACGCGCTGTCCGGAGCCGTCGGCCCCGATGAGACATACGTCGGACCGCTCCCGAAACCCGACATGATAGGCTATGGTCTTGTTGTCCGGCGACAGGATAGGAGACGAGGGCTTGGACTCTTCAGGCACTCGCTTCGTCGGCTTGATCATGCGTTGCTCGCCGGTAGCCAACTCGCGAATGAAGATCTCTCCCTGCTCCCACCCGGTGTGACAGAGGTATCTTCGGTCGGGCGACATACTCACGTCGCCCCAGACCTCTTCTTGCACCAGGCGCATCGTCACGGCGGGCTTGGTTTGCGGCGTCGGGCTGGTGGACACCGCGCCTCGTGTCGGGTCGATCATGGACACGATGCCAAGCACGGCAACAGCAGCAAGTCCGAGGGGCGACCATCGATACGAAGACTTGGTGAATCGGGCGATCATGGCCATTCTCCTTTCGATGTGCGAGGGGTTTTCGAGAATCCCGGCCAGGGAGGGCGAGTACTGCGGTCGGGAGAACCGTTCGAGGAGGTTGACAATCGTCCGGCCGTAGAGGTGCGGTTCGTCGGTCCCGACGATTGAAAGAGCCAGGGCATCCGTGGCCATCTCCTGGTCGATCCGCATCCGACGAAAGGCAAGCCAGATCAGCGGATTGAACCAGTGGAGGACCTGCAGCACGCAAACCAGCCACGCCAAGTAGATGTCCCGACGCTTCAGATGGGCCAGCTCGTGGACGAAGACGTAGTGCAGTTCTTCAAGGCCGACCGCTTCGAGCAATCCTTGGGGCAACAGGATACGTGGGCGGATGACGCCGAACAGGGCCGGGCTGCCAACTCTATCGGTGATCACGACGCCGACAACTGTCTGAACCCGCATCCGCATCTTGCAGTCTTCCAGCAGGTCAAGAGTCTGTTGATCCGTAACGGGACGTTCCCCTTTCACGGCCCACCACAGGCGAACATTTCGCAAGAGAACACAAGCGGTCAAGGCAATGACGCCGGCCAGCCAGAGCATGGGCAGTGCGGCCGCCCCCTTCGCCCAGACGGTCTGAGTCTTATGATGGTCTGCCATCGGGAGAGCCGAACGCCGCCCGAGCGAGTCGATTACTGCCTGTCCGGCTGGCATCGGGCGTGCATCAGGATCGATGCTCGCCTCGCCCTGCGTCGATCGGACATCCTGGACCCTGCTGTCGGCGGCAGGTCGGGCAGACCATCCCTCAGCGGCAGACTGAATCGGTTTTGCCCATCGCATCGGCTGGAACAGGCCGTAGATGCTCAGGCTGCTCTGCACGGACCAGGGCAGCGAGAGTCGAACCAGCAAGACGAGCCAGAGACCATAGTGCCACCGGGCCGGCAGCCTGTCTCGCAGCAGTGTCTTGATCAGCAGGATCACGCACACCAGGAGGCTGCCTTGAAACGTCGCCTTCAGCAACCACTGTAAAAACGTGCCGAGGACCATGTCAGAGGTCTCCATCGGTTCCCCCTTCTTCACGCGGTGCGTTCGTTGGTCTTTCCCCGTTTGCCGCTGGGGTCTTTCTCATCGAGGATTCGCCTGAGGCGCATGATCTGCTCGACGGACAAATGCTGCCCTTCGACGAAGGCCGCCAGCATTGGCTCAATCGAGGTGACGCGCACACGCCTCAGGAATGAGTTCGTCTCCGCTCGGACACAATCAGCCTCATTCGCGAGTGGGAAGAAATGATATTGGCGGTCTTTCTTCTCGAAGGCTACGGCTTTCTTCCGCACCAGACGGTTGATCAGCGTCCGTATGGTCTCACGTTTCCATGGAGTCTTCTTCGAGAGGGATTCGACAATCTCATTGGCCGTCTGAGGAGAACGTTCCCACAACACCTTCATCACTTCCCATTCACTGTCAGATATCTTGGGCGGCTTCTTCATGGTTGTCTCCTTGTTATGTTACGGCCGTAACACGTATGATGTTACAGTTGTAACACATCAAGTCAAGCACCTTCTTCAGTTTTTTGCGAAGATTTTTTCCTGTTCGCTACGCGTAGCAATCGGGCGGGCCCAGGACGGATTGCCACAGGCCGTTCTCGAAGAGGAACTGGCGGACGTGCGTACACAGGTGGCACTTGTCCGCATAGGCGGGCAATTCTTCATAGCCGAGATTCAACGCTTCTTCGAGCAGGCCGCACGGGCCCTTTTCACACAGAATCCCGACCGGGCCGTCCCCCTCGGGACGGAATCCCTTCCAGATCTCTTCGAGAGGAGTCTGGTTGACGTTGCCCAGGATGATGCCGCTGCACGTGCCGCTGAAGACGTTGCCGCGCGGATCGATGTGAACGCCCTTGGCGCCGAGGAATCCCGCTCGACAGTGCATGTGGGCCAATTCCGCCGCGGGCCTGGAGGCGAGCAGATGCGCCGGGTGCCCCGCCGCCCGGCCGGTGAAGCGGAAGGGATACTCCTGGTAGGCCATGACGTATGCGCGGTCGCGTTCCGCCTGGGAGAGCCGCCGGAGGTCGGCCGGTTCGTCGAGATACTCCTCCCAGCGGACCATGATCCGATCCGACCCGAGGATCTCGACCCCCAGACATGCCAATCGCTCCGCCGAACCGGCGTCCACGTACTCCTGGTGGAATGGATCGACGCTGACCTTCAGACGCTCCATGCCCAGCGAGGTCAGCAGCGACAGACGCTCCCTGACGAGCCGGTCGTCCGTCGCCCAGAAGCCGTTCGTCTCGATCAGATCGACCGGGCCGAGGCCCTGTTCTCGCGCCTTGCGGAGGATCTCGACGAGGTGATCCCAATAGAGGAACGGTTCGCCGCCGGTGAGATGGACCTTGGCTCTGTCGCCCGCGATGGTCTGAAGGGATCGCCAAGCCGCCAGGCAGGTCTCGACCGGCATGAGTCCCCCCTTGTCGGGCGAGCAGTGGTAGTAACAGAACTCGCAGGCCGCGTTGCACTTGTACGTGAGCATCAGCCCGGCCGACCGCCAGAGCTTGAACTTCGGCTCATCGCGCGACAGCCCGCAATTGTACACATTCTCAGACAGATCAACCATGGGCACAGCCTACAGGATTCCCTGTCACCCGTCCAGCGATGGGATTCCTTGCCAAAGATGGCGCGATGGGTTATCCTGGATGACGTGAACGGAGTCGAGCGTCGCGCACTCGGTAAGGTCGCCGAATTGCGAAGGGGTACGTGGAAGGGCAGGTACGGTATGACTCGCGAACAGTTGCTTGGGCGGATTTCCATCGATCCGACCGTGTGCTTTGGCAAACCCTGCATCCGCGGCCGACGGATCTGGGTATCCCTGGTCCTGGACTTGCTTGCCAGCGGGATGAAACCTGAACAGGTCATGCAGGAATACGATCTGACCGAGGAAGACATTCTCGCCTGTATCGGCTACGGTGCCGAGATGGCGAGAGAGCGGTACATCGATGTCCCTGCAAGGACCGAGACATGAAGCTCAAACTCGACGAGAACCTCGGGGGGACAGTGGCCTCGGTATTTCGGCGCGCGGGGCACGACGCTGAAACGGTTCGCGGGCAAGGTCTGTCCGGGGCGACGGACCGCGAGGTCATTGCGACTTGTCAGGCAGAGCACCGCTGCCTGGTGACCCTAGACCTCGACTTCGCCAATCCCCTGCGGTTCGATCCGGCTTCTTACTCCGGAATCGCGGTGATCCGCCTGCCGCACCGACTCTCGCAGGGGGACCTTCTGGACGCCTGCCACACCCTGATCGCCGGCATGAAGAGAACGGAGATCACAGGCAGACTTTGGATCGTTCAACGGAGCCGTATCCGCGAGTACCAGCGAGAGGACAACACCTGACACTCTGGTCCCTGGCTCAGAATCCCATGGGACTCATTTCCCACCAGCCCTTCGCAGGTACACCTGCAAGACCGTGATGTCGGCGGGGGTGATCCCGCTTAGACGCGACGCCTGGCCGAGCGTCGCGGGCTTGAAGGCCGTCAGCTTTTCCTTCGCCTCGGCGCGGAGATGGGCGATCTTGTCGTAATCCACGTCGGCGGGGATTCGCTTGGCGTCCAGGCCGTGCTGCACAGCGGCCAGACGCTCCTGCCTGGCAAGATAGCCCTCGTACTTCGCATCGATGGCAATCGCTTCCAGGATCTCGCGGCCGCAATGGGCGTACTCGTCGAGCGCCTTGCGGACTGCGTCGTGCGCTTCGCCCTCCGGTCGACGAAGCAGGTCCCACAGCGTGACGCCTTCGTGGCGAGTGCTCCTGAGATGCGTCTTGAGCTTCTCGATCGTGTCGAGCTTGTTCTGGAATCTCTGCCGGCGGTCCTCTTGCACCACACCGACGTTGATGCCGAGCGGGGTGAGCCTGCGGTCAGCATTATCTGAGCGGAGGGCCAAACGGTGCTCCGCTCGCGAGGTGAACATGCGATAGGGTTCGTCGATGCCTCGCGTGAGCAGGTCGTCGATCAGGACGCCGATGTAGGCCTGGTCCCGGGCCAGGACGAGCGGGTCTTTGCCCTGGAGCTTGCGTGCGGCGTTGATCCCTGCAACGATTCCCTGGCCTGCGGCCTCCTCGTAGCCGCTGGTGCCGTTGATCTGACCGGCGAGGAACAGGCCGGAGATCTTGCGGGTTTCCAGGCTCGGCTGCAACTGCACCGGCGGGCAGTAGTCGTACTCGATCGCGTAGGCGTAGTGTACGATGCGAGCGTGCTCCGTGCCGGGCATGAGCCGAAGCATCTGCTCCTGCACGTCCCTGGGCAGCGAGGTGCTGATGCCGTTGCAGTAGATGCTCGTGCGGGCCTCGTCCTCCGGCTCCAGGAATACCTGGTGACGGTCCTTGTCGGCGAACCGCATGATCTTGGTCTCGATACTCGGGCAATATCGCGGGCCGACCGACTTGATCTGGCCCGTGTACAGCGGCGCGCGGTGCAGGTTGTCGCGGATGAGCTGGTGGATCTGCTCGTTCGTATAGGTGATCCAGCACGGGACTTGCGCCCGGTCGATTCGGTCGTTCAGGAAGGAGAAAGGGACCGGGTCGGGGTCGCCCTGCTGGGCCTCCAGTCGGTCGAAATCGACCGTGGCCGCGTCGAGGCGGACCGGGGTGCCCGTCTTGAGCCGGCGGACCTCCAGGCCCAGGCGTTCGAGACTCGCGGACAGATCATCTGCGGCGGGTTCACCCAGCCGGCCGCCCGGGAACTGCTCGGCGCCAATGTGCATGACGCCGCGAAGGAACGTGCCTGTGGTCAGGATCAGCGTCGGTGACGACAGCGTCGCGCCGTCGGTGCATCGGACGCCGCACACCTGGAAGACTGCCGGCGCGGACGGAAGGTGAGAAGGTGAGAAGGTAAGAAGGTCGGAAGGGTTTCCCCGATTCACATCTCTGGTGTTCGAGTTCGCCCGGCGAGCCAGGACCTCGACGGCCATGGCTTCGATGAGGGTCAGGTTGGGTGTCTCCTCCAGTCGGGCCCGCATGAAGTCCTGGTACTTGTACTTGTCCGCCTGTGCACGAGGCGATTGAACCGCGGGCCCTTTCGAGCGATTCAACATGCGAAACTGAATCCCCGTCGCGTCGGTCGCCAGGCCCATGAGCCCGCCGAGGGCGTCGACCTCGCGGGCGATCTGTCCCTTGGCCAGGCCGCCGATCGCGGGATTGCAGCTCATCTTGCCAATCGTGGCTTTGCTCAGCGTCAGCAGGCACGTGCGAATCCCGATCCGCGCGGCCGCATGAGCGGCCTCGATGCCCGCGTGCCCGGCGCCGACGACGATGCAGTCAAAATCACCTGTTCTCATTCGGTTGAGCCAGCGCGACCGCGGAGGCAATCGCGAAATTGGCGGTGTGCGTGATGCTCAGGCTGATCTGACGAATGCCGAGCTTGGCCGCGATGTCCTTCACCTCGCCCGACAGGCGCACCTCCGGCTGGCCAGACGGATTGTTCACCACCTCGACGTCCGTCCAGGCAATCCTGCCCCGCCAGCCGGTGCCGACGAGCTTCAAGACCGCCTCCTTGGCAGCGAACCGCCCGGCGTACTTCTCCACGGAGTTCTTATGGGCGACCGCGTACCGCTGCTCGGCGGGCGTGAAGACACGATCCACGAACCGATCTCCATGCCGCTCGATCATCTGCTCGATGCGAGGGAAGTCCACCAGGTCGATGCCGTGTGCGATGATTTCCATGTTCGAGAATCCGTGAAGCGGGATTTGCAGAGCGCCCAGTGCGGGTCGTCGCGCCCCGGACACCTCCTACGGGGTCCCGGCCGCGGGCGCATCCTCGTCCATCTCAGCGCGGGTCTGCCGGTAGAGCAGTTCGAGACAGTGATCGACGAACTGACTCGTGTCGGCGGCCGCTGCCTGCTGGGCGATTTCCTTCTCCAGTTGCTCGAGGGCGGCTCGCCGACGGTCGCGCACGATCTCCTGTCGCACCTGTGCCTGGACCTCTTCGAGGGGCTGGTATCCCGCGTTCTGCTTGGCCTCCACCTTCATAAGGAAGACGTGTCCCGGGACCTCGATCGGACCGGCCACCTCGCCTTGTTTCATATCCTGCGCCTGGCGAGCGAGCACGTCGTAGGGAGCAGCGAAAGCGTCGGGAGCCCTCGGGCGCAACAGACCGCCCTGGCCGCTGCGGGCATCGTTCGAGTACTGCTTCGCCAGTTCCGCGAAGTCCTCGCCGGCATCGATCCGTTTTCGCAGGTCCTGGGCGATCTGCCCGGCCTTCTGGCGAGGGTCCCCATTCGGATCGCTCCGGGCCACCCGGGCGACATCGAGGTCGATCAGGCGCAATTGCAGGCTGCCCTCGCGGAGATACTCCTGGTCTTTGATCTGCTCGTACTTCGCCTGGATCTCGCCGTAGGTGACGGGACGACTGTTGTGGAGCTTCGAATCGACGATGGACTGTGCGATGATATCCCGCTTCCTTCGCTCCTTGAAGGTGGTCCGATTCAGGCCCCGGCGTTGCAGAGCCGCGTCGGCCGCGGCGCCGTCGCCGCCGCACTCTTCGAGAATGAACCGCCGAAGCTCCTTCTCCGCCATCGAGTCCAGCGCCATCTCATCGAATTTGTTGCCATACTCCCGCCGAGCCCGCTTGGCCAGCACGATCTGCGTGATGACGCTCCGCTTGAGCCGCAGCGTAACCAGAGGCTTGGCTTCCGCCAGGAACTGGTCGAGATCGACCATCCGCGCCCGTTCTTCGAGTTCCTCTTTCAGCGTCGGACCGGTCGTGCCTTCCTCGGGCTGGGCGATCATCACATCCTCACAGGTGATCGTCTCGCCGCCGATGACCATCTCATCGGGACGGGTGGGACGCTGGGCAAAGGTCTTCTCGCGAATCTCCTCCTCCGTCAGAGTCCCCTTCTTGTTGCCGCCGCAGCCGGCTGGGAGGACACACAGGAGCACCAGAACGAGCAGACACAACGATGCAAAGACAAGACCGGATGGCAGAGACCATGCGTTCCCGATCTTCTGTCCCTGCGATCGTCTCCCCTTCTTCGGTTCTTCCGGGTCGCGCACCGCTGTCGCCGCGTGCAGAACACACCCTGTAGCTGTCCATCCTATCTGTCTCACGCCAATCCCTTCATAATTCCTGTGCAGTCACATCGCCCTTCAAACCGATCTCCTGGGCGGCCTCGCGCATGCCCGCAATGGCGTCCTCGATCAGTTGGTCGATACCGACACCGAGCATGGCGGCGCCCTTTTCGATGACCTCGCGATTCACCCCGGCGGCGAACGACTTCTCCTTCCACTTCTTCTTCACGGACTTGGACGCCATGTCCAGCACGCTCCGGCTGGGCCGAACCAGCGCCGCAGCCGCCACGAGCCCGGTCAGTTCATCCATTGCGAACAGCGTCTTCTCCAGGTCCGTCTGGGGCTCGACCTCCGTGCAAATCCCCCACCCGTGCGACATCACCGCACGGATGTAAGACTCGGGCCACCCGTGCTCGCGGAGGATCTCGGCGCTCTTGTGGCAGTGCCGGTCGGGAAACTGCTCGTAGTCCAGATCGTGGACCAGGCCGACCACGCCCCACGGGTCCGCGTCCTGCCCGCGCTTGCGGGCGCAGAACCGCATGACCGCCTCGACCGCCAGGGCGTGCTTGACCAGGGCTTCGCTGCTGTTGTATTGCTTCAGGAGCGAGAACGCCTCTTCTCGGGTCGGCACGTGTTCCGCCATCTGCCATTCTCCACAAGCGCCGAGGGCCGTTCAACCGGCCCCGGGGATACCCTGGATTCTAACACCATACGCGCCGGTACTTTAACGCGGGAAACGCCCGATTGCAATGGGGATGTGAGCTTCTAAACGGGCAGGGTATTCGGGCACGGCCTGCCGGTGGAACGCCTGGCCGTGTCCTCGCAGCGGATCGCGAATCCGCAAGACAAGCGAGATAGATCCCACGGCGTCTCCACATACGGCAGCCCAATGCGCGGGACAGGAGTCGAACCTGCAAGTCCTTACGGACACTACCACCTCAAAGTAGCGCGTCTGCCAGTTCCGCCACCCGCGCGAGTCCGGCGAATCCTGAGTATCGCCGACCGCTCGCAGGTTGTCAACCATGATTCTTGCGATTCTGATGCGATACGGCGGATTCCCCCTACCGTCCCCGCTCGTTGCCCCAGAGAAAAACGTGCAGGCGGTCGCAGAAGCGAAAGCCGGTCTGACGGCACAGCTCCGCGACCATGGGCCCCCTCGCCAGCAACTCCTCCCGCGTCCGGGCCTGCGGCATGAGCAGGACCCGCTCCGAATCAACCGAGGGCAGACGCTCCAGGAGCCCGCGGACCTCGCCGAGATCCTGGGCGGACTCGATGACGAATTTGAACTGGTACGAGTAGGCTGCGATCAGCCGGGCAAGGACAGCAGGGTCACAGGCAGTTCCCTGGCGGCTCGATGAGGCCGAGTTGCCGAGTTTCGGGCTGATGCTCAGGAGGTCACAGCACAGATCGGGCATGAAGAGCACGCCCGCGGTCTCGATGGTGACGTGCTTGCCCAGGGCCCTGAGCCGGGCGGTCAGATCCGCAAATCCTCCCCGTGGCGCTCCGTCGGGTCCCATCATGGGCTCGCCGCCCGTCAGAACGACGGACCCGCACGACCACTGGCCGACCCGTTCCGCGATCTGGCCCGGGTCCAGTTCTTCGCCCGCCCAGTAGTCCCAAGCATAGGCGGTGTCACACCATCGGCATCGCAGCGAGCAACCCGCCAGGCGGACGAACACGCTCGGCACGCCGACCCGCGTCCCCTCGCCCTGCAACGAATAGAAGACCTCGGTCACACGCATGAACGGTCACCCCAGCGAAACGTAGCGGATCGGGTCCTGGAGACCCGCCTCGGTAAACCCCTTGAGCCGCAGGCGGCACGAATCACACCGCCCGCAGCTACGACCCTGGGGATCGGGATCGTAGCAACTGTGCGTCAGCGAGTAATCCACGCCCAGTTGCGTGCCCGTCCGGATGATTTCGCCCTTGGTCATGTGGAGGATCGGCGCGTGGATTCGATATCGGCCCTTCCCCTGCACCGCGGCGGCAGTCGCCAGATTGGCCATCGCCTCGAACGCCGCGATGAACTCGGCCCGACAATCGGGGTAGCCGCTGTAATCCGTCGAGTTGACCCCGAGGAAGATGTCGAAGGCCCCCAGGACCTCCGCCCACGCCAGCGCGTAGCTCAGGAAGACCGTGTTCCTCGCCGGCACATAGGTTGGCGGGATCTCGACGCCCTCGCCCAGATCCGCCCGGTCCTTGGGCACATCGATCCGCGAATCGGTGAGGGCGGAACCGCCGAGGGCGCCCAGGTCGATGTCGATCAATCGATGCTCGACCGCGCCGAGCGACTGGGCCACCCGCCGGGCGGCTTCGATCTCCCGACTGTGGCGCTGGCCGTAGCGGAAGCTCAGCGCGTGACAGGCGAACCCCTCCCTGCAAGCCAGGGCCAGCGTCGTCGCTGAATCCAGGCCCCCGCTCAACAGCACGATGGCTCGGGCCATACTGTGACCACCCTTGGCAAAAGACCCCAATGACTCGCCGGACTCCAATGGCCGGCGAAATGTCATGCTATCGCACGCGCCGCGACCTGTCGATCCATTTCATCTCTCGCTGCGACCGTCCTTGAGTATTCGCTCGGGTTGTGGTAGGCTGCGTCCAAATCGTACGGAGGACTGTATAGTCCGGGGGCGGCAGAAATCGGAGTCGCTTGCAGAAGTCTCGAACTATGATGAAGCAATCGTGTCGGTGGTGTCTGATCGTCGGGTTCGTGTTCACCTGCCCCGCCGGGGCCCAGATGGCGTGGCCGCAGTTTCGCGGGCCTTGGGGCAATGGGCTCGCCCACCCGCCGGGCGACGTGAACGCGCCCGACCTGCCGACTCGATGGAGCGAGACCGAGAACGTCAGATGGAAGACCGCGATCCCCCACCTGGGCTGGTCCTCGCCCGTCGTGATGGAGGGACAGATCTGGCTAACCACCGCGACGGAGGACGGCCATGACTTCTTCGCGATCTGCGTCGACGCCGAGACAGGCGAGATCCGCTGCAACGAGAAGCTCTTCCACGCGGACAAGCCCGAGCCGCTCGGCAATCCGATGAACTGCTACGCGTCGCCCACCCCGGTCGTCGAGTCGGGCCGGGTGTACGTCCACTTCGGCGCCTACGGGACCGCTTGTCTCGACACCAAGACGTTCGATGTGCTGTGGAAGCGGACCGATCTGCCCTGCCGGCACTATCGCGGGCCGGGCTCGTCTCCCATCCTGTTCGACAACCTGCTCATCCTGAGCATGGACGGCGTGGATGTCCAGTACCTCGTCGCGCTCGACAAGAGGACCGGGCAGACCGTGTGGAAGACCGATCGCACCGCCAATTGGGACGACCTCGACGAGGACGGCAAGCCCAGGACCGAAGGCGACTTGCGAAAGGCGTACTGCACGCCGCTCGTCGTGGACGTCAACGGGCAGACACAGATGCTCAGCGTGGGCGCCAAGGCGGTCTACGGCTATGACCCCGCCGACAGCCGGGAACTCTGGAAGGTGCACACCCAGGGCTTCTCCGGCGCTTCACGACCCATCTTCGGCAACGGGATCGCCTACATGGTCACCGGGTTCGGACCGACGGAACTACTGGCCATCCGCGCCGATGGCCGCGGAGATGTCACCGAAACGCACGTCGCGTGGAAGACCGCGAGCATGGTGCCTCAGACGCCGTCGCCCGTGCTCGTGGGCGACCTGTTCTTTATGATCAACGACACCGGGACCGTGACGTGCCTGGAGGCCGCGACGGGCAAGCAGATCTGGAGGGAGCGGGTGCGAGGCAACTATGCCGCCTCACTGCTCTGCGCGGGCGACAACCTGTACTGCTTCAGCCGCGAGGGCCGGACAACGGTCTTCAAGGCCTCGCGCAGCTACGAGGCCCTGGCGACGAATACCCTGGGGTCCGGTTTCATGGCTTCGCCCGCCGTCTGGGGCAAGGCCCTCATCCTGAGAACCAAAGAGTACCTGTATCGAATCGAGACGGCGCAATAACGCCGCGGGTCCGCGCACGGGTCGCGGACCAAGGAGCGAACATGAAACGCTGGTCGTTCGTTCTGCCTCTGTCCGCCGCAATGGCCGCCTTCGCAGCGGCGTCCGAGCCGCCCTATCCGCGAAGCGAGGTCATAACAGGCATCGAGTTTCATCAGGACACTCTGGAACGATGCGCGCCGGGGAGCGATATCTGGGCCTGCACCTGCGACGCGAGCGGAACCATCTACGCAACGTGGGGCGACGGCGGCGGGTTCAACGGGACCGACAGCAGCGGACGGGCCTCCATCGGCGTCGCGAGGATCACCGGAACGCCGCCCGACTGGAAAGGCGTGAATCTCTGGGGTGGTCTGGCGCCGGCATCCAGCCAGCCACCGACCCTAGGCAAAGGCACCCTGATCTCCGCGAACGGACGACTCTACCTCTACGTCAGCGAGCAAGGCGTTTGGAATCGATGCCGATTGTGGAAGTCATCCGACCGCGGGATGTCCTGGGTCGATTGCGGATGGCTGTTTCCCCGCTCGCACAAGGCGTTCGCCTTCCCCGGCCTCGTCCAGTATTCGGGGGACCCGAACTCGAAAGCCCAATGCTATGTCTATGGATTCTCCGACAACGACCCATGCCGGGTGAAGGACAACCGACTGTACCTGTTTCGCGTCAGGCAGGACCAGATAGAAACTCTCGATGCCTGCGAGTACTTCTGCGGAACGGTCGACGCGCCGCGCTGGTCCCGCAACATAAAGGATCGCACGCCCGTCTTCCACGACCCCGCCGGTATCGGATGGGGCACGACGTGCGTGTATCACCCGGCGACGGGACGATATCTGTTGTGCGCAACCGTGCACGACGACCTGGGCGACTGGGGACTCTACGAGAGCACGCAGCTCTGGGGTCCCTGGCGGACGGTCGCCTACGGCGAGGACCTCCCGGAATGGACGTACTCGCCCGCCGAGAAGAAGCGTCCGGCCTACCTGCACTCGTTTCCGGCAGCGTGGATCAGCCGGGACGGCAAGACACTATGGTGCATCTTCGACCGGGGCGATCACTTCAACCTGGCCCGATGCACGCTGCACATTTCCCGATGATACGCGATTCCAGAAGAACGGTTTTGGAAGGAGAACTCGTCATGACACAGAACTCTCGAACGTCGAAGCCCACACGTCGCGAGGTGCTCCAGTGGAGCGGGAAGGCCACGGCGGCATCCGCACTGACCGGCATCAGCATCCCGATGGTGCACGCGGGCGAGGACAACACGATCCGACTAGCCCTGATTGGTTGCGGCGGGCGGGGCTGCGGCGCCGCGGGAAACGCCTTCGACTCCCCCAACGGCCCGGTCAAGATGATCGCGATGGCGGACTTCTTCGAGAACCGTCTGGCGAATGCCCACAAGGCTCTCAGCAACCAGTACGCCGCGAAGATGGATGTCCCGCCGGACCGGCGATTCGCGGGCTTCGACGCTTGGCGGAAGGCCATCGACTGTCTCAAGCCCGGCGATGTCGCCATGCTCACCGGCTATGCGGGCTTCCGGCCCCAGCAATTGGAGTACGCAGTCGAGAAAGGCGTCAACGTGTTCATGGAGAAGTCGTTCGCCACCGATCCGCCGGCGGTCCGCCGGGTGATCGCGGCGGGCGAGGCCGCACAGAAGAAGAACCTCAAGATCGCCGCGGGCCTGCAATGCCGTCACTCGCGGAACCGTCAGGAACTCATCAAGCGTATCCGCGACGGCCAGCTCGGCGAGATCCAGCTCATTCGCGCGTACCGGATGCAGCCCTGCGGATGGCTTGGGCCCCGACCGGAGAATGTGAAGGACCTCCACTGGCAGATTCGCAACTTCACGCAGTTCCTCTGGGTTTCGGGCGGGCTGTTCGCGGAGATGAACATCCACCAGATCGACGAGATCTGCTGGCTCAAGGGCGAATGGCCGGTAGCCGCACAC
Source organism: Phycisphaerae bacterium (assembly GCA_017993835.1). Classification (GTDB taxonomy): domain Bacteria; phylum Planctomycetota; class Phycisphaerae; order Sedimentisphaerales; family Anaerobacaceae; genus PLanc-01. Next base: position 140,168 of record JAGOLX010000009.1, on the reverse strand, counting down.
GGCACCGGCGGCCGGGCGGCCAACACCACCGATTGCAGCCAGAACCTCGACTCGATCACCATCGAGTGGACGTTCGCCGATGGGACCAAGGCCTATGACGTGGTCCGCTGGCTGGCGAACTGCCATGACGACTTCGCGACGTACCTCCACGGGACCAAGTGCGCCGCACAGTTCTCGGGCAGCGTCCACGAGGGCACCGTGCACACGTACAGAAACCAGCGATGCGCCAACGATAACATCGACTGGCGGGCCCCCAGGGAGACCGTGACGCCCTGGCAGGCGGAGTGGGACGCCCTGCTCGACGCGATCCGCAACGACCGACCGCACAACGAAGCCAAACGCGCCGCAATGTCGAATCTCGCGGACATCATGGGCCGGGCCGCGGTCCACTCAGGCAAGGTCATCACGTGGGACGAGGCCATGGCCTCCAACTTCCGCTTCTGCCCGACCATCGACGAGATGACGGACGACAGCCCCCCGCCGGTCCAGGCGGACGCTCAGGGCCGCTACCCAGTCCCCATCCCCGGCCAGTGGACGGAGATCTGACTTCCGTTTGTGGTCCTACTGTCGTTCGAATGGCGTGAGTTCGTAGCTCTCGGACTCGTGGCCCGCGCGATCGTAAATGGACACGAAGACACGCACGTTGTTGGGTTCAGGGTTGGACACCCAGACCGGAGGGTAGTACAAGGGTTCGTCATCGTCGATGTTGGGATCCGCAATGGCGGCGTTGTTGACATCGGCTGCCAGGTCGCGGAATTCCCGTGGGCTCCGCGCCGCAAACTCTTGCCAAGCGCGCTCGTCCTTCCGCTGATCTGCATCGCCATGATCATCCGCCTTCCACGCCCAGTGTACTTGTCTCGACCTCACCAATCCGTCCAGCAAGCCCCAAGCTGCGATTCATCCGACACGGCTCGTCTGGGTTGCTCTCGCGGGACTACTATGGCGCAGACAGGCGGAAGAAACAAGTAAAAACCGGCACGTATCTCCAACCTCTGCGATCCTCGCCATCCTCTGCGGCTAGAAGAGCCTGCATTCCCGCTTTCGTGGGAATGGCAGGGTCGAATCCGTGTCTGTCCGCGTGAATCCGTGTCGGAATAGAACAGGGGCCCACACAAAGGCACGGAGCCACAAAGCACTCGGCCGATCCGACAGGACTGCCTTCGTGCCTTTGTGGCTCTGTGTGAGAATCTACGTTTTTCTGCGCGTCTGAGCGTCTGGGCGCGAGACGATCTTGTCAGATCTCCTTCCACTGGCCCGGCGTGGGGACCGGGAAGCGGCCTTCCGCATCCGCCTTCACCGGAACCGGACTATCGTCGTTCAGGTCGTCGAGGTAGTCGCAGAACAGGAAGCGGGACTTCATCATGTCGTCCCAGGTGACCTTCTGTCCGATGTGACAGGCGGCACGGCCCATGAGGGCGGTGAGGTCGGAGTAGACCGCTCGCTTGAGCTCGTTGTACGGCCGGTCGTTGCGGATCGCGTCGACGAAGTCGTTCCACTCGTACTGCCACGGACTGACCGCGTCCTTCGTGGGCGTCCAGGAGATGTTGTCCTTCTCGATCCGCTGGTCCTTGAACAGGTGTACGGTGGCCGCATGCGTCATGCCCGAGAACTGGGCGGCGCACTTGGCGCCGTGGATGAAGGTGGCGAACTCGCCGTAGGTGTGGTTCATCCGCCGGAACTCGCAGAAGGCCTTGGTCCCATCCGCGTAGGTGTACTCGATCGCGTAGACGTCGATGTTCTGGCCGCAGTCCGTGCTGCGGGGCCAGCAGCCGCCCAGGCCGTGCGCCGAGACCGGCCAGGAGTCCTTGATCCAGCAGCATTCGTCGATCTGGTGGATCAGGTTGTCCACCATGTGTCCCGAGCCGACGTAGAGCAGGTGAACCCGGCCAAATTCGAGCTGGCTCCTGAGCTTGTTGGCGTTGGCGCCCACGTTGCCGAGCCCGCCGCCGCCTTCGTAGCGATTGGCACGAATCAGCGGGATGTCGCCCATTGCGCCGTCGCGGATCTTCTCGATCAGCGCCTGGCGGGCGGGCGAGTGACGGCACTGGAGTCCCGCGGCGACTTTGACCCGTTTCTTCTGGGCCTCTTCGCCCGCCGCGAGCAGGCGGTGCAGACCGCCTGGATCGGAGGCGAAGGGTTTCTCCATGAACACGTTGATCCCCTTCTGGATCGCGTACTCGACGTGGATCGGGCGGATGTAGGCCCGCGTGGTACACAGAGCAATGTCCCCGGGTCGGAGGGCGTCGATCGCCTGGCGATAGCCCTTGAAGCCGGTGAACTGGCGGTCGCGGGGGACGTCGATCTTGTCCTGGAACTTGTCCTGGAGGGCCTTGCGCTGGTTCTCCATACGGGTGGCGTCGAGGTCGGCCATCGCATAGAGCTTCATCGGCCCGCTGTTGGGCACGGACAAGGCATCGCCGACGGCGCCGGTGCCGCGTCCGCCGCACCCGATCAGGGCCATGCGAATGGTGTCATCCGCGGCCGCGTGGAGCGTCGGCGTGAGACTCCCGAGGATGGCCGCCCCTGCGGCGACCGAGCCACTGTGTTTGAGGAATTCCCGGCGGTTGACCTTCGATGTGTCCTTCGACTGCGTCATGTCTGTCTCCTTGCCTTAGAGGTTATGGCGCCATTGTACGACCGACCATCGGAAAGGCAAACCCAGATTGTCACATCGCGCAAAAAGAAAGCCGCCCGAGGGGGCGGCTTGAAGATTCAGATACAGCGGCGTCCAGACTACGACTGTCCGTTGCCTCCACTGGGGCCCTGAGGCGCGTAGCTGTCGTGCGTCAGGGCCTCGCGAGGATGGGCGTTGTCGTAGACTTCCTTCAGCTTCTTCGTGGTCAGGTGCGTGTACACCTGAGTCGTCGAGAGCGACTGATGCCCGAGCAGCTCCTGGACGCTGCGCAGGTCCGCGCCATTGTTGAGCATGTGGGTCGCAAAACTGTGGCGCAGCGTGTGCGGGCTGATCGCGGGATCGAGGCCCGCTGCCTTCAGGTACTTGTCCATCTTCCGGCGGACGCTTCGCGTGCTCAGACGCTGCCCGTGCTTGTTCACGAACAGCACCTTCGAGTCGAAGTGGCTGTTGTTCTGGGCCCGCTTGTTGCGGTACTCCATGTAGTGCTGGATCGCCTGGAGGGCCGACGAGCTGACCGGCGTGATTCGCTCCTTCTTGCCTTTGCCGCGGATGTGGATCACCTCGCCCAGGAAGTCGATATCGTCCATGTTCAGCCCGACCAACTCGCTGACGCGAATCCCGGTGCTGTAGAGGGTCTCCAGAATGGCGCGGTCCCGGGAGCCCAGCCAGGAATCGGTCGGCGGCGTTTCGAGCAGGCGCTTGACCTCTTCGAACTCGAGGAATCTCGGCAGCTTCTTCTCCTGCTTCGGCGTGCGAATCGCGGTGAGCGGATTGGAGTCGCGACGATTGGTCTTCACGCAGAACTTGTAGAAGCTGCGAAGCGTCGCCAGCTTCCGCGCAATCGTGGCCTTCGAATAGCCTTTGTCGTTCAGAAAGGCGAGATAGGCCCGCGCTTCGTTCGCATCGACCGCCAGGAGCTTCTGGTCGATTTCCACTTCGGTCTGCGTGGCGACCGCGGTGGCCACGCCGCCGTCGTGATGATTCAGATCCCCGGGAGAGCCGGGGTCGCCGAACCCATCGTGGTGTGCCGGCCCCGCCAGGTCCGCCGAGTTCAGCAGGAACTCCGAGAACTGCGACAGGTCGGCGCCATAGCACTTGGCCGTGTGCTCCGAGAACCGCTTCTCGAACTTCAGGTAGTGCAAGAACTGCTCAATGACCGCGCTTCCTTCTTCCATATAGCACCTGTTTATCTGCTCCATCGGCATCATCGACCACCTTTTCGACTTATGACCCACGCTTAACAACCTGGAATCGGGGCGCCTCTCCGGGCCCCCCGGCTCATCTCCTGTCGCACTTTTTACGGCATCGTCCTGACATCCGAGTCTTCCTGAAGCAACTGTTCCGCCCGCCCGATGAGCGTCTGCGTCAGCTTGAAGCTGATCACCGCCGCATCGAACCAGTCGAAGTCGGTCCGTCTGTCCTTCACCTGGTCAATCAGGGCGTCCAACAGTTCGTCCTCCCGCCCTTGTTCATAGCGGAAGATGTACTTCTCTGCGCCCTTGTTGAGCACGAGTTGTCTCTGCGGTCTTTTCATGAGTACGCCTTACCGGGTGACCTTTCCCGCCGGACACCTCCGCCCGCGGCGGCCTTCCTGCGGTTCCTGCATGTTCGCCGATGGCCGGCCTTGGCCTCAGCAAAACACTACAACGCTTTTATCGGCCAATGGAACGTCCGGCTTTACAAAAAGTGGACTTATGTGCCGTTCATTTATGCGGTCCTTCCGCAGAATCTGTCACGGTGTGCGACCGCTGATGGTGGTCGGAGGGCGGCAACAGCCCCTCGCTACGGCACGTCCGGGCGAATGTGAAAATAGAGAACACTCCCCCGCGGCTCGGAATGGACCTTCCCCGCGCTCTGCAAATGGCCGATGTGCTTGGCTGCCTCATGGCGGTTCATTCCCAGCCCGGCACAGATGTCCTCGATGGTGCAGGGCCTCCGTTTCAGCACTGAAATGACATCCGCCTCCGCCCGCGTCTCCCGGCGGTCCTCCGACGCGGCCGGTGCTTCGCCGATCACCTCGCAGATTCCGCCGATGCGACGGGCGATCTCACCGAGCGCCTCGCGAGACATCGCGCGAACGTTGGGCTCCGCCGGCGGGCGGACCGCGGTGTTCAGATGGACCTTGTCTGGCCGAATCCGTCGAATCAGAGATCTGATCTTCTCGATCTGCGAGTCATCCGTATTCACGCCCGCGACCAGGAACACCTCCAGCCAGATCCGGCCGCGGAACTCGTCGCGGAACTGCTCCATCCCTGAAACCAGCTTATCCAGGGTGATATCGGGGTTCGGCCGGTTCACGGCCTGGAAGACAACGGCATCCCCCGCGTCCAGCGACGGCGCCACCACATCCGCCTTCGCACACTCGGCCCGCACGTCGGCCCGGTACAGCAGCGTCCCGTTGGTCAGGATCGCCACCGGGATATCGGTAAGCCGACGGATGCCGTCGATCAGATCGCCCAGACGGGAGTTGAGCGTCGGCTCGCCGGAACCGCCCAGGGTGATGTAGTCGGTCTTGAGCCCGGCCCGCAGTTTCGACTCGATTTCGGCCAGGACCGCATTGATATCGACGAAATCGGCCCGCGTGGTGCTGCTGGTGATCGTGCGTCCGAGCTGGCAGTACACGCAGTCCAGCGTGCAGATCTTGGGCGGGACGATATCGACACCCAGGCTCAAACCGAGCCGGCGGGACGGCACCGGGCCGTAGGTATACGAGGTGGGTTCCTTCTTCTTAGCCATGGACAATCTCAAAAATGCCTTTGCAGATCCGCACCAAGTCCTCCAGCCAATCCAGGGGCAGCATGGATGCGGCGTCGGAGAGCGCTTTTTCCGGCGTGGGATGGACCTCCAGGAACAGGCCGTTGACGCCGGCAGCGACCGCCGCCTTCGCCAGCAGAGGCGCCATCTCCCGCCGGCCGCCGCTGGCGGCGCCCAGGCCGCCGGGCTGTTGTGTGCTGTGCGTCGCGTCGAAGACCACCGGGCACCCGAACTGCTGCATGAGCGGGATGCCCGTCATGTCGTTGACCAGACGATTGTATCCGAAGAAGGTGCCCCGTTCGGTGAGGATCACCTTGTCGTTCTTGCAGGCTCGGATCTTGTCGACCACGTTTCCCATCTCGGCGGGCGAAAGGAATTGCCCCTTCTTGACACTGATGGGCCGGCCCGTCTCGGCGCAGGCACAGAGCAGGTCGGTCTGTCGGCACAAGAACGCGGGAACCTGGAGGCAGTCGACCGTCTCGGCTGCTTCGGTCGCCTGGGCGGGCTCATGGATGTCCGTCATCACGGGCAGGCCGGTCTCGGCCCGCACCTTCGCGAGGACTCTCATCCCCTCGGCCAGGCCGGGACCACGAAAGCTCGAGAAGCTGCTGCGGTTGGCCTTGTCGAAACTGGCCTTGAAGATCATCCGAACACCGGTCCGCCCAGAGATCTGCACCAGACGCTCCGCGATCTCCAGACACCCGGCTTCGCTCTCGATCACGCACGGCCCGGCCATCAGAAACAGCGGCGTGCTCAGGCCCACCTCCACGCCGCCAATCTTGAAACTCGTACCCGTCGTCACTACTGTCTGCTCACTTTCCACCTTGTTCACACCGACCCAGGTATACCTGGCGTTCGTCCCGTCCGAGCCGGGAAAGCTCCCGGCCGATCAGGCAGGCGTAGCTGTCCATGATGTGGGGCACCGCCTCCAGACGCAACATCGCCTGAACCCTGGCGATGGTCTCGGAGTCGGGTCCTTCGATCTCGACGAACGCCCCCAGCAACGGCAGCTCATCGAGCGCCACCTCGCACCCGCCCAACTGCCACAAGCGCCGTCGTTTGTTGAAGGCGAGCGCCTTGGTGTACCCCAGAGCCGCCAGGAGCAACTCCGTCGTCTCGGCGTCGCTCACCTGCGTCTCCAGCTCGACGCGTTTCTTGTAGTCGTCGCGTTCTTTGGGGCCCTTATACGCCAGGATCTGTCGCTCGCGGCCGCCCTTCGTATCGGTCCGCAGCCGCAGGGCCTTGTCCGTCCGCGTCAGGTCTCGTCCAGCGGTGTCGTAGTAGCGATCGGTCTGGATCGTCTCGCGGAGAAACGATCCGCCGCACTCGACGAGCCGACGCTCGACCGCCTGCAACGAATCCACCTTCAGCTTGGCCTCGATCTCCGATGGCATACGAGCATCACACCACGATGTTCACCAGCCGGGACTTGATGACGATCACCTTCTTGGGCGTCTTGCCGCCCAGGGCGGCGACCACCTTTTCACTGCACAGCGCGACGGCCTTGACGGACTCGTCGTCCGCGTCGGCGGCCACCACAATGCGGTCCTTGACCTTGCCGTTGACCTGGACCGCCAGCTCGACCTGCTTGTCGCGGGCAAGCTCCTCGTCGTACTGCGGCCAAGGCTCATAGGCCAGACTGCTCGCGTGGCCCAGACGGGCCCACAGCTCTTCGGCAACGTGCGGCGAGAACGGCGCCAGGATCAGGACGAAGGGCTCGACCACCGACCTCGGCCGGACCTCCAGGCGAGCGACGTGATTCACGAGGATCATCATGGCGCTGATGGCGGTATTGAAACCGAACGTCTCGACGTCGCCGCCCACCTTGCGGATCGTCTGGTGCAGCAGTCTCAGCGTCTCCTCGTCCGCCTGAGCCTCGCGGACTGCCGGATCCAAGGCGTTCGTCTCCTCATTCACAATCATCCGCCAGGCCTTCTGAAGGAAGCGGTAGACGCCCTGAACGCCTTGCATGCTCCACGGCTTCATCGCCTCCAGCGGGCCCATGAACATCTCGTACAGCCGCATGGAGTCCGCGCCGTACTCCTGAATGACGTGATCCGGGTTCACCACGTTGCCGCGCGACTTGCTCATCTTCTGGCCGTCCTCGCCGAGGATCATGCCCTGATTGATGAGCTTCATGAACGGCTCCTTCGTGTGGACTCGCCCGATGTCATACAGGAACTTGTGCCAGAACCGCGAGTAGAGCAGGTGCAGGACCGCGTGCTCGGCGCCGCCGATGTAGAGGTCCACCGGCATCCAGTAGTGCTCCTTGGCGGGGTCCCAACCCTGCTGGAAGTTCTTCGGGTCTATGTACCGCAGATAATACCAGCAACTGCCGGCCCACTGGGGCATCGTGTTGGTCTCGCGTTCGGCCGGGCCGCCGCACCGCGGACAGGTCGCTCTGAGCCACTCGGTCGCCTTCGCCAGGGGTGGCTCCCCCGTCCCAGGAGGCGTGTAATCCGTCACCTCGGGCAACGTCAGCGGCAACGTCGTCTCCGGCAGCGGCACCACGCCGCACTTCGCACAGTGGACCACCGGGATCGGCTCGCCCCAGTATCGCTGGCGGCTGAACAGCCAGTCCCGCAGCTTGTAGTTGACCGCCCTGCTGCCCAGGTCCTGCTCCGCGAGCCAGGCGGTGATCTTACTCTTGGCCTGGGCAGTGGGCAGACCCGTGATGGAGATGTCCGGGCCGGTGGAGTTCACCGAGGTGCCGTCGTCCACGAAGCCTTGCCAATCCGTCTTCGGGTCCGGCGGCTGAACCACCTGGATGATGGGCAGATCAAACTTCTTGGCGAACTCGAAGTCGCGGGTGTCGTGGGCCGGCACCGCCATGATCGCGCCGGTGCCATAGCTGGCCAGCACATAATCCGCGATCCAAATCGGAATCCGGTCGCGATTGACCGGGTTGATTGCGTAGTTGCCGGTGAAGACGCCGGTCTTGTCCTTGTCCTGCGAGGTGCGCTCCAGCTCGCTCTTGCGGGCGGCCTCCGCGCGATAGGCCTGAACGACCTGTCGCTGCTCCGCGGTCGTGATCTGCTCGACCAGCGAGTGCTCCGGCGAGAGCACCATGTACGTGGCGCCAAAGAGCGTGTCGGGTCGGGTGGTGAAGACGCGGAGCTTGCGCCCGGCTGCCGGGCCGTCGGCGATCTCGAAGTCCACCTCCGCGCCCTCGCTGCGCCCGATCCAGTTGCGCTGCATCTCCTTGATCGACTCCGACCAGGTGACGAGCTTGAGGTCGTCGAGCAGGCGGTCCGCGTAGGCGGTGATCCGCAGCAGCCACTGCCGCATCGGGCGGCGCACCACGTTCTGGTGGCCCTTGCGGTCGCACTTGCCGTCTTTCACCTCTTCGTTGGCGAGGACCGCCTTGCAGCCCTCGCACCACCAGACCGGCACCCAATCCTCGTAGGCCAGACGCAGATGCGACACGATCCTCTGCACGAGAACCTGCCGCTGCTCGCAGTCAGCGGGCAGATGGGGCGACACCGTCGCCAGGGGGGGCGTTTGCCTGTCCCAGGGCCATCCCCGCGTCGCGTTGTGCCACGACGTCAGGAAGGCGCTGCTCTGCCACTCGGATTGGCGCTTGGGCGTCTCCGCGAGCGCGTCCTCCAGCAGTCCGATGTCGGCCGCCCTGGCCCAAGAGGTATCGTAGTAACTGTTGAACAGATTGAGGAAGATCCACTGAGTCCATTGGAAGTAGGCGGGGTCCGTCGTGTCCACCTCGCGGTCCCAGTCGTAGGAGAAACCGAGCATCTTGATCTGTCGGCGGAACGTGTCGATGTTCTTCTTCGTCGTGACCGCCGGGTGCGTGCCCGTGTCGATGGCATACTGCTCCGCGGGCAGGCCGAAGGCGTCCCAGCCCATCGGGTGCAGGACGTTGAAACCCTTCATCCGCTTGTACCGCGCGACGATGTCGCTGGCGGTGTAGCCTTCGGGATGGCCCACGTGCAGACCCTGACCGCTCGGGTAGGGGAACATGTCGAGCACATAGTACTTCGGACGCGAGGCGTCGCAGTCCTTGGCCTGGAACGTCTTGTTCCGCTCCCAATACTCTTGCCACTTCCGCTCGATCGGACCGAAGTCGTATGCACCAGCCTTTTCACTCATGCTCTCAGACACCTCTTTCAGGTCCCCTCGCGCCGCGTGCGGGCGCAGAGGACCACAGGATTGCGACAGTCCGTTCGCCGGACCACACCGGGCCGGACCGTCGCCCGACAGCGAGCCCGCTCCGACACGGACGGGCGCCGCTGCATCGGGCCAGATACTATACACGATTTGCCGCCGGGGTTGTAGGGAAAGTTCTCCGCCAGTCGGCGACTCGGCTGAGGGTGCGCACAAAACGAAGGTGGCAGCGGCAAAGCACCAGGCTTGCCGCTGCCACCGGAATGTTCCTGCAGACTTCGCGTCGTTCGACGGCAGGGTCAGCTCTGCCCGGTCAAGATCACGCGAGCGAGGCCCGAGAAGCTCATCACAGGCCGGACACGATCTCGAACGGCAGGTCGCTCACATCGAAGACGCCGGGACGAGTCGTGCTCGACACCCGCACGAGGACTTCGTCTGAGACCACGAAGGGCACCAGCCAGGTGTAGGTGCCGGCGTTGCCGACGTTCGGCGGATACACCTCGGTCCACGAGTAGCCATTGTCGATGGAGAACTCGACGAGGGCCGTCTCGCTGACGTTCTCGCTCGTCCAGGTGATGTCCACGAGGTCGCCCGCAGCCAGGATGTCGGTGCCGTTCGGGGTCACAACCGTGACGGTCGCAGCGTCCGCGGTCAACGCGGGACGCAGCTTGCTGAAACTCTGCGAGCCCCAGCGGTTCGGCGACCCGAACGTGCTGAAATCGTCGCCGTCATCGTAGTCGGTCGAACTGGCGGTGACGGTGGCGCTGGGGTTGTCCTCCAGACGAAAGACCTCGGTCCCGCTGATCCCGGAGGCGGGACTGACGCCCTCGCCGGCCGGTCCGAACACGACCTGCCCTGCCAGGTTGCGGATCCGCAACTGCCAGTTCGAGGAACTCACGGGGAACGAGGACTTCTCGATGTACAGGCCGTCGCCGTTGTTGTTGGCCTGAACGTTGATCCACCAATCGCCGGCGTTCGGATCGTAGCTGATGTCGCTGGGCACGTCCTCGGAAACCGTGATGATCGTGCCGGCCCGCAGATTCTGCCAGATCGGATTCACAGTCAGGGTGAGGGTTTCGTCGAGGATGCCGTCCTCGTAGATATCCAGGCTCCAGCCGCGGATGTCCAGGTGATCCTTGATGACCACCAGCTCGAACCAGTCGCCGCCGTTGCCGGGGACGCGGCCGAAGTAGCTGTCAAAGGCCCGCCCGCCGCTCTCATCGACCGACGAGTTGCCGCCGCCCAGGAAGTCGTTGCTATCGACGGCGTTGTACTCGTTCAGAATGATGTCCGCCGCCCAGGCATGTGCCGTCAAGAGGGCCAGCATGATGAAGATGCCGGTGACTCGAATACTCATGATTCCACCCTTTCCGTAGTTGTATCGAAGACCAATGCATGCCCGCGGCCGCCGCACCACAGGGCGATTTCTGCCCATTATACCATTTCGTCACCGAACCGGCGCCGTTTTTTCTCCTGAGATTCCCGTCTGGACCACCCGCGTCGCCCCCGGGCCGACCTCCCACATCCCGTCCGGGCGGACCTGAAGAACCTCCGTGTCCCGATAGAAATTCAGCGTCGCGATGGCGTAGTCCGTCAATGCGTCCGCTGACTCATTCCTCGCGTCGCGCCAATGCTCCAGAGCCGTCAGGACCCGCCGGCTGCTCACCCGTCCGTATCGAAGCAATTCGAACGTGTTGGTGACGCGGTCCTCCGCCAGTCGCACGCCTTCGGACAAGACACGATACCGCTCCGCAGCCTCCAGCAGCTTGCGATGGGCTTCGCGAACCTCCATCCTGATCGTGTCGGCGGTCAGGCCGTACTCGCGCTCCCGCTGATTCAGCATAACCAGAGCCTTGGCGTACACGTCCTGCTCCGCCACCCGGTCCAACGGCAGATCCAGCGTGGCCCCGACGGACACTTTCCTGTCGCCGTCTGTCCGGGCATCCGCGCCGGCAAATACGTTGAGCCCGGTGCGAAGTCCGTCGGCCGCGACGTACACCGCCCGCTGGGCGTCGATCACCATGTCCGCGTTGTTCGTCAGGTCCAGACGATGAATCAACGCGGCTTCAATCGCTTCGTCGAGCGAAAAATCGGGGTAGGGAATCCCGTTGGCCTTCAACGATTCGAAGACCTCGCCATCCACGTCGAATTCCAGAGCGGGAGAAACCCCGAGCGTGATTTTGAGGAAGTCGAGGAACCGATCGTACTCCTTCGCAGCCAGGATGTGAGAATCCCGCGCCCGCAAGGTCTCCTGGCGGATCTGGTCCAGTTCCTCCTGGGGGAGGCGCCCGCCCTCGACCATCTTCCCGACGCGCCCCTCCAGAGTCACGAGGTAGGCGATGCGGGCCTCCTCGGTCTTCGCGACCTCCTGCAGCTCCAAGGTCTCGTAGTACAGCATCAGGGCCGCTACGACCCACAGCTTCCGCGACCGGCAGACCGTCCGGATCTGGTACAGGGCATTGCGCTCCGCCTGCGTCAGGGGCTCGCGAACCACCCGCGGATTGCTGCCTCGCAAAAGGGGTTGCACGACGCTGGCGCCGAGGACGCCGGACCATCCGTGCTGGCCGCTGCCTATCATGATGTCCGCCCATCGGGCGCCGATCGTCGTTCCGACCCTGGCTCCGGTCGCCAACAAGCGGTTGAAACCGAGATTCGGCTCCACCACCGCTCGTTCGTTCAGACCGTCATTGGAGTACAGAGCGGTGCCGCCACCGAAGAACTGCATCTCGTAGGTGTGGCGAATCAGCCGCATGTCGAGAGTGGTCGTGTACAACAGCTCTTTCGCAAGCTGGTAGTCGCGATTGCAGGCCAGCGCGATCATCGCCGCCTGCGGAACCGTGAGAATCCCCGTATCCGCGACAACCTTTTCCACGCGGGCTACCTGTTCAACATCGATATCGTTCGGCCCGGCGGGCGCGCCCTGAATCCGATAGTTCGCCTGCGGACCGAACTCAGGTTCCCAATGCTTGTCCACAAACTTATAGACCTGCTCGTCTGCGTCGCGCTTGTAGCTCTTGGGACCGCATCCCGCCAGCAGAACGACGCCGGCAAGGAGCAACACGCTCCTCCCGGTCGATTCCCATTTGCAGGATACGTTCTTCATCGATCTCTCCTCGCGTCGGTCGCCCGGCGACGCGGCGAAAACCGCCGGTCGTCTACAACCCGCGGACTCCCACCAGCTCGCCCGGAACCAGATCGAGTCCCGGCGGAACCGCGATCATGACCGGCCGCCCCCATTGCGGAATCGTCGGACTGCGCCACAGACGCTGCGGCAACAACTCGATCGTCGGCCCGATCGACAGGACGTTCGACTGCGCGATCTGGGCCGGATACCTCATCTTGACCAGTTCGACGGTCATATCGTCTTCGAGATACCCAACCTGTTGCTCGTTGGCGTAGGCAACGATCTCGGTGGGCTGCGTCTGGGCGACGGCCAGGATCGGGTCGCCTGCGGAGACGACCTCTCCGGCCCGTCGGATCGTCTCTTCGCCCTGCCGCTTGAGGAGCACCTCGTTGGCCTGCCCGGAGATCGGGATGACCACGCCATCGATCGGGGATTTCACCTCGACGGCGCTGCGGGCCTTGAACGCGGCGATCTGGGCCCGCAACCCCTTCATCAGTTCCTCCTGGACCCTGGCTTCCTTGCGAATGGCCTCCAGGGCGTCGTCGATGGACTGCTGAGGCAGTTGCTGCTGGGCGAATTCGTCTCGCCGACGTTCCGCTTCGGCCTGATCCGCCTGCGCCTGTCCCAGCTCGACCTGGTACTCTTTGATCTTCTTGGCCGTGCTGTCATACTGGATCTGGAGCTTCTCCAGCTCAAAGGGCACCACCACCTCCTGCTCGACAAGCTTCTCGGTGGCTTGGAGATCCACGGCCAGACCGTTCAGCAGGATCTCCTCCGAGGCAATTTCCGTCTGGATCTGGAGCACGTGCAGACGGGCGGCCTCGGCATCCACAACGAATCGCCTTTGGTTGTCCGCATGGCTGATCTGCAGGTCGGCCTTCTCGACGAGCAGTTGATCCTGCGTGGGGATCAGCGAGGCCATCAGTCGCTCGATCTCCGCCGCCGCGGTCGCCACCTGGGCCCCAAGCTCCGCTTCTGTGGTCAGCTCACTGGCGGGCACCGTGTTCAGGACCGCCAGAACCTGGCCGGCTGTCACGGGCTCGAACAGATCGACCTGGATATCCACGATCCGCGCGGTGCAATCCGAAGCCACCTGGCGAACCTCGCTCTGCGCGATGCCGACCATCTGAAAACTCTCGGACCGCTGGTAGAACAACCAGCCTACAACCATCACGGTGCCCAGCCAAACGACCATCGGCGTCAGATGACGCACGTAGGAGCGCTTGACCGCGACACGACTTGGAGGGCGTTTCTCTTCCATATGCGTTCGCTCAGACTTCGAGCAGTTTCTCCTGCATCGTCAGGCTGATGTTCTCCATCCCATCCACTTTCTCCAACTCCGAGACGAACTCCTCGTTCTTGGAGACATTGCGTATCATAATCTGGTAGGCGTATTCCGCGGGGCCGCCGAAACCGCTGTCCTGCGCGGAGATCATGATGAAGTTCCCGCAGAAGCGCCGCATAATGCCGGGCACCGGGTGATCCGGCCCAATGGCGCCCCGCAAGCTGAACCGGAGGAACCCGTTGTGCGGCTCGTGCGCCCCGAAATCCGTGAAGAACAGGTAGATGGCGATCAGGCTCAGGATCGCAGTCCCCAGAATGGCGGTCAGGTAACGGTGCGAGCCGCAAGCCATCCCGATCACCAGAGACGAGAAGATGAACACGATGTCCCGCGTGTCCTTGACCACGTTGCGGAACCGAACGATGGCCAGCGCCCCCATCAATCCGACCGCCGTGATGATGTTGTTGCCGATCACCGCCATCACCATCGCGACCACGACCGTAATCAGGATCAGCGATTGCACGTAGGAACGGGAGTAAGACAAGCCGCTGTGCGTGATGTAGTACACCCAGGCGATAACCTGGCCGAGCACGAAGGCCAGCAGCAGCGACAGCAGGATCGTCTGCGGGCCGAACGACGAGCCGGTCATCGCGGTGTCCTCGATCAATTGCCACCATCTATCCATTCCACGAACTCCTCATCGCCGGTCCACAGAACCCCAACCGGTGCGACTGTTCCATCGACGTGGCGAACTTGGAGATGGAGCGGGCATTCAGGTTGAACTGCCGCACCATCCGACTGAGCCACTCGGGGTAGCAGCCGGTGAACTTGATCTCCAGGATCGCATAGCCCGTCGTCAGATCGTTATACTGCCAGCCGGAGCCGCCCAGAAGCACCTGGGGCTCCGAAGTGACCTTATAGCACAACTCCCGGTCGAACGTCACTCTCACACGATTCTCGGAGCTGCTCTCGAACGCCTGTCTCAAGTACCGGATCAGGATCATCGGTCCGGCTTGGATCATGGCGACGTAGAGCTGAAACTGACTCAGCGCCGCCTCGTCGGTCGTATACCCCTGGGGCGGCAGACGCCGTCCACGCAGCAGAACCACGACATCCTGATCCATGACCCGGGCTCGGCTCTTCCAGATCACACGATTGATTCGTCGCTTGATCTCGAAGAAGCGCGGATACTCGGGCTCGTCCGTATAGCTGCGAATCCGCAGCTTGAACCGGTTCTTCACCCCGAACAGGCTCTCGCGGCACAACTGCAAGTCCGGCGAGTCCAGATACAGACTGACGATGGGGTACATCCCATCCCGTTGCAGCTTCGAGTACTTGTCGTATTCCAGGAACGGACGTACATATCGGGTGATTTCGGCGGCTTCGATCTCCGTTATGAGGTACTTCATCTCGTAACGGCACGAGAGCATGCCGTCCACCATGACCTTCTTCACCGGACGGGGCTTCTGCCCGCCCTTCGGCTCGGCCCCACTGCCGGTGGGATGCCCTGACTGACCTGAGACCGCGACAGCCTGCTGCCCGGAACCGCCCAGCGCAACAACGTCCGACCTTCCCAGGCTCGTGTCAGTCCTGCTGTTACCCACGTTACTCTGTGTCCTTCCGCAAATCCATCGGAGAGGCAGGCAACATACCCCAACTCGGGTGTCTCCGCCAACACCCTCTCCGACACTGGATTGGATCGATTACCACCCCAATCCCTTGTCTATTTTAACACAAACCACACATTTCAGTCAAGCACCTGCCGGCGAAATGGCATCCGCCTTCCCAGATCCCCAGACCTGGCGGCGCACTCCCGCGAAGGGAAGGTCCGCATATAGTACCGATCAACCCTCGCCGTTGACAATCCGGGACTCCGCATTCTCGCCCCAGGGCGTGGGGGCGGACAGGACCTGCATCAGGCCGATCCCGTCCGGGTAGCGGCCACACGACTGATCCCCGTACGATTTGTTGATCGTGACCGAGTCCAGCAGTGCGTGCCCGTTTTCGAGCGTGTCGAACAGCCAGACCGTCTCCCCTTCGGCCGAGAGCTTGAAATTGGCGTGCAGGCCCGGCTCATCCCCGCCGTCCTCGTCCGCCCAGACGAGCAGGTACTCTCCCGGCCCAAGCTCGGTCCCATCCGGGAACCGCCACATGAGCGGACGGTTCGCATCGTCGCTCAGGTACATCCCGCCCAGACGGATCGTCTCTTCGCCGATGTTCTTCAACTCGATCCAGTCGTCGTATTCGCCCTGGGGGTCCGCCAGGACGGCCACGTTCTTGGACATGAGTTCGTTGAACACGATGCCGGAATACGGCGCCTGGGGGCAGGTCACAACGTGGGCGCAGAAGCCATGCTCCGCCGTTTCAGGGTTGAAGGCCAGCGTACCGGCATTGTCGGCCGCGGTCGCCTGGACGTAATATCGGACCACCGTGCCCGCGGGATAGCCGGACAGCGTCGCGCTGAACACCCGTTCGGTTGACCCGTCCGCCCTCTGCTGAACGCCCAGATCTGCCATGGACACAGGCAAGAAAAGGGCAAACGGGCCCTCCGCAACGAACAACTGCACGCTCGCGACAGCCACCGCGTCGCTCAGGCGGGCCGTAACGACGATGCTCTCTCCCGACTCCAGCTCGATCACCTCCCGCTCAACCGACGTGATCTGGGGCGATTGGACGTTCACCTCCGTGTTCGCCAGCAGCACGGCCCGACGGTTCGTGATGAAACTCTTGAGGGTCGCAATCCCGCTGGTGAAGGCCGAATAGGTGTAGAGCTTCTTCGTGTCGGCCTGGACCTCCGCGTCGATCACGCCACGATAGGCCTCGATCTGCGGGAACAGCGCGTCCTCCGTGAAAAAGGCGTTCAGAATCGTGCGGACGTGGGCGAGATACCGCTGGCGGTATCTGGGGATCGACATGAGCCGGTACATGAGCGGGACCGACGAATCGTCGGCGCGATAGAAGACGGACCACTGGCTGTTCCCCATGGACTCGTTCCCATCGTACTGCACCAGATGGATTCGTCCGGTCTCAGGCTCGTAGTACAGGCCGTAGTCGCTGCCTCGCTTGTGGACGTATCCATCCTCATCCTGGAAGATGATCTCCATCGCGCAGATCCACAGCGCGCCGTCCACATTGAGGACGGGTTCTAGCTTGTCGGGCAGTTCCGCCGGCGTCGTGTTGTTCAGGACGTCGCAGACGTGGATCAGACTGGCCCAGGGGTCTGCGAGACTTGTACGCTTCAACTCATACACCGTCTGGTACGGCGAGCTGGTCGCGCCCAGCCAGATCAGCGCAGCACTGCCGGAGGTGACGCCGCCTTCGGCGATGCGGATATCGCCGGTCGCGTCATCGTCTCCGGCAACGCCAATCTGGCCGGCCGATCGTCGGACGGTGCCGCCACCGGTCGTGCCGCCGCCCGTGTTGCCTCCCCCACCCGTGATCGCCCTCATACCATCCCCGCGCCACTGGGTACCGTCGTTGCTGGCGAACCACTCGTCGAGGAACTGGGCGTTGAGCTGCTGGATGTTGGCGTAGACACCCCAGTTCTCGCCATTGATCTCGAGCACGACGAAGTTCGCCTTGGCGCTGGGGGCCACCTGCCGGCAGGTATTCGAGTAGAGCACCTCCCGCATGAAGGTCGCGTCCAGGTTGCAGTTGATCAAGTTCAGCGTCTTGTAGCCCATCAGACGCTGTTCCGGGAGGGTGTAATCAATCGAGAGATTGAACGATTTCTTCTCCGAGTTCACCATGTAGGACGTGTTGCCGCGGAACCGGACTCCCACTCCCTCGTACACCACGCCATCGACCGTCAGCGTGGCAGCCAGGTCGGTCTTGCTCGAGTAGTTGCTCAGCAGGAGGGCGTACCAATTCCACTGGGTGAACTGCAAGTGCAGGACAGGCAATGCGCTCTCATCGTAGAGGTCCGCGCCTCGCACCATGCACGACCCCCACAACGCCGCCCCAACGGACAGCACAACCAGCGCCCTTGCCGTCATGTTGTTCCTCCTCATGGCATCGGTGCCATTTCACACTATCCAAGTGTCCATCATACCAGATCGGTTACAGCGAGAAGCACAGTTTCCTGCCCGTTACCGGCCCCTAGGACAGAAAGTCCCCCAGTCCGACGGCGCACCGCCTGAAGTCGTCGGCCGGGAGCGCCACCGTCCGCCACTTGCGGCTGCGACCCCTCATGTGTCGCACGTAGTCATACAGCCGAACACAAAAAAAGACGAACCGATCGGAATCGAAGACGAGCACCTCATGTCCGTCGAAGTCCACGTCCGCCTGCGTCACTCGGTAGGCGAAGACGAAGATGGCCTCGTGGTCGGGCCCCAGGGCACGCCTCCACACCTGGAGGCTCTCAATGTCGTCCCGCGTGACCCAGCACTCGAGGCCGGCCCGTCCCGCCAGGGTCGTTCCCGCGAACGTCCGTCCCTTGACCTCGACGATCAGGGCGCGCCCCATTGGCAGGCGGAGCAGGAAATCGAAGTTCTTGACGGAGCCCTCGGACGGCCCGAGCCGATGGCTCTCATCACAGCGGACGTGCGCAATATGATGGTCGAGCAACCAATTCTCGAATGCCCGCTCATAACAGTTCGGAGAGAGATCGTGCATGAGACCGCACCTCATCTCGTCAGCGGAGCCCCGATCCTCCGCGGCGCACGGAGACTCTGCACACTACCCGTGACCCGCCGCACGTGCAATCAGCCGCCGGCCAGTCGCGACAGGAACTGGTCCACGTCCAGGGTTTCCTGGGTGCCTGTGGCCATGTC
The DNA here is from genome assembly GCA_017993835.1 of Phycisphaerae bacterium. Taxonomy (GTDB): domain Bacteria; phylum Planctomycetota; class Phycisphaerae; order Sedimentisphaerales; family Anaerobacaceae; genus PLanc-01. The sequence goes on along the minus strand of JAGOLX010000009.1, from coordinate 121,482 downwards.
CTTGGCCACCACTTGCCGGCTGTCCCGGTACTCCTGGCCGAGAATCACGCACTTGGCCGCGTTCTGGGCTACCGCTTCCTTCAGTTGCTTCGACAGGCCGCCCTGCTTGTAGCTGAAGCTCGCGGAGCGGCCCTTCGAACGAATCTGGGCGACGACCCAGTACATCGCCTCGGCCACCTGCGGGTCCGCGACGGCCACGAAGTAGTCGATGGTCCGTTTCGGGACCTGGGCATCGAGCAGGCCTCGCTGCTCCAGCAGGATCTCCAGGACGCAGTCGCCCATGCCCATGCCCGTCGCGCCGACGGGCGGACCGCCGAAGTCCCGCAACAGGTTGTCATAGCGCCCGCCGCCGCAGATCGCTCGCAGTTCGCCCGCGATGTCGTGCACTTCGAAAACGACCCCCGTGTAGTACGCCAGGCCGCGGACGATGCCCGGATCAAACCCGCAGTACTCGCCCATCCCCATGGAGTTCAGAACCGCGAGGACGCCCCGGAGTTCGTCGACCGCCTTGCCCAGGGTCTCGTCGGGCTGGACAATCTGCGCGACTCCCTCCACCGAGTCGAGGGCCATGAAACCGAGGATCTTCCCGGCCTGGGTCTTGTCGGGCACCTGTTCGGCCAGCAGGGCCTCGAAAGTCTCCGCCGGCAGCTTCGGTTTCTTGTCCAGGACCGCGTAGATCGGGTCCAGACGCTCCGCCGGGAGCCCGATGCTGGTGAGGACCGCCGCCAGGAGTCGGCGACTCGAGATCTTGGCCCGGATGTCCTTGGCGGTCAGACCGACCGTGCGGAGGTAGTCCAAGGTCGTGAAGATGATCTCCGCATCCGCGTCGGCCCGATCCTCGCCGATGATATCGACGTTCCATTGGAAGAACTCGCGAAGCCGCCCTTTCTGTGGCCGCTCCGCCCGGCACAATCGCGGGACGCTGAACCATTTGATCGGGCGGGGCAGCGCGTTGATCTGCTGGTTGACCATGCGTGCCAGCGTGGGCGTGATCTCCGGGCGGATCGCCAGCTCCCGCCCGCCGCGATCTTGAAGGGAGAAGAGCTGTTCGACGATCTCATCGCCGCTCTTGACCTGGTACATCTGCAGGTGCTCGAAGATCGGGCCGTCGTATTCCTCGAAGCCGTTGCGTTGGGAGACCTTCTTCCACCCGTCGATGATCCAGTTGCGCCGGGCCATCTGCGGCGGATAGAAATCCCTCGTTCCTTTGACCGGAGCTATCTTCATGCTCTGCGTCCTTTGGACTTGCCAGTTGTGCGCTTTTCGCTGATGTTGTTGTCGAATTTCACGCGGATGTACTCTTCCATCTCCCGGTCGTTGGTGAAATGCAGTTCGTAGTCGTACTCGCCCGGGGTGAAGTCACAGTCCGCGTGTTTGTACTTGCGGCAGATCTGCGGTCGTCGATCATAGATCCGGCACAGATGCCCCTTCTCGGACAGATGGCGGCACTTGTTCTTCACGTTGAGGTACCAGTCGCCCTTTTCGACGAAGACCGTGATGTCCTCATGGCAGAGGTACCAGCGTATGTCATCGTAGTCCTTCCGGGTCCCGGGCGTGTCGATCGGCAGCGCAAAATACCGGCAACACAGACCCGTACACCTCCCACATTGACTCTTCTCGGCCATTTCGACGATTCCTGTACGGTCATCGGCACTCGCCGATGGTGGAAAAGAGAGAACTATATTCCACCGTGCCCTTGGCGTCAAGGCAGGTTGTCCAGGGCAACGGGGCAGTCGCTCACAGGCGCCACGGAGCCGCCTGTTGTGGAGGCGATCCGCCTATGAAAGGCATCGTGGGCGAGATCAAGAGAGGTTTTTCCTAGACCCACGCGGTCCACCCTGTCTCGTCGCAATCGGGCGGATCTCAACATGTCCCTGGATGAATCATAAAGTCAGTTCTCATCAGGACTAAGGCGGCATTCGTGCCTTGCCCCGTCCGCAGACGCAGTTTTTTTTGAAAAAATCCGGGAAAGCTGTTGACTTCGGTATCGGCATCGGATACGATAGTTTTTAGAGAACAAAAAACTAAATTCGTCCACAGGCCCCCGCATAGTCTCGCTTCCTCTCCCTCATCAAAAAGCGGGGGCTTCTTTTTTATACTCGCTGGGCCCGTGCGGCATGTGAGATGAGAACACGACTCGCCGGCAGAATCGTCTTCTTGAGTACGCTCATCCTCGCGGGGGCGGGCACTGTGTCCTGCCGTCCAAGAGCCATCGGGCAATGCCGCGAGGTCGGCAGAGCACCCACAATCAGTCCTGACCACGCCGGGGTTACTGTACCCGCCAATATCGCCCCCCTGAACTTCCGGATTCTGGACGCCGGACGGGCGTACCTCGTCGTGATCCGCTCCGACCAGGGGCAGCCCATCCGAATCTTCAGCAAGTCAGGCCGCGTTCGCATCCCCATTCGCCCTTGGCACGCCCTGCTCGACGCCAATCGAGGAAAGGACATCTTCATCGATGTGTGCGTGCAGGACGCGGATCGCCAGTGGACGCGGTTCCTGCCCATCGCCAACACCGTTGCCCAGGAGGACATCGACGGGACGCTGGTATTCCGATTCATGAAGCCCCTCTACAACTGGTGGCGTCAAATCGGCATCTACCAGCGCACGCTGGCGGATTTCAACACGTCCGTCCTCCTGCACGGGCGGTCTTTCGGCGGCGGATGCCTGAACTGCCACAGTTTCGTGGGCAATAACCCGGATACGCTGTCGATCGCCTTGCGAAGCGCCACCTACGGCAGCGATACCCTCCTGGCCCACGATGGCGTTGTGGACCGGATCGGCGCCAAGTGGGGGTACACCGCCTGGCACCCCAGCGGTGCCCTCGCGGTGTACTCGATCAACAAGGTGACGCAGTTCTTCCACGCCGGCGGGATGGAGGTCCGAGACGTAGCCGACCTGGACTCGGCGCTGCTCTGCTACCGGGTGGAGGACCGGAAGGCGACCAGCCCGAAGGAACTGGCCGACAAGGACCGACTCGAGACCTATCCGGCGTGGTCTCCGGACGGCAGATACCTTTACTACTGCAGTGCCCCGATCTTGTGGAAGGATCGCAACACCGTCCCGCCTGAGAACTACGAGAAGCTCCGCTACGATCTGCGGCGGATCGCCTACGACGCCGCGACGGACCAGTGGGGCCGGGCCGAGACCGTCCTTTCCGCTGAGCAGACGGGCCGGAGCATCCTGTTGCCCAGGATCTCGCCGGATGGGCGATTCCTCCTCTTCTGCATGTGCGACTACGGCTGCTTCCCCGTCTACCAGCCCAGCAGCGACCTGTACATCATGGATCTCGCCTCCGCGGACAGGCAATTTCACAAGCTATCGGTTAGTAGTGAGTTCTCGGAATCCTGGCACAGTTGGTCGAGCAACAGCCGGTGGATCGCCTTCAGCAGCAAGCGCCAGGGAGGACTGTTCACCCGGACGTATCTGAGCTATGTGGACAGCGAGGGGATCGCTCACAAGCCCTTCGTCCTGCCCCAGCGGGACCCGACCTACTACGACTCGCTGCTCGAGACGTACAGCGCTCCCGAACTGGTCAACGGGCCCATCAGAGTGAGTCCATCGCGTCTGGCCCGTGCGTCCCGGTCCAGACCTTCCGTGACGCCTGCGATTCCCATCACCGGCGCCAGCCCGAAGGCGGCGCCGTCCGATCCGTGGAAGGAACGCGAGTAGAATGGCCATCAGACACGAAGATAAAGGAGTCGTGCTGGAGTCAGGGAACCGAGTCGGAACCTCCGACCTTCTGACCTTCTCACCTTCCTACCTTCTGTTCTTCGCACCGGCCTTCGTCTACCTCTGGCTCGTGGTCGAGCCGAACCTGATCTACTGCTCATTCGGCACGATTCTGCCCGATGCCCCCCAGTTCGCTGGCGGATGGGCGTTCCTGCGAGACTGCGCCGGCATGCCGGGCGGACTCGTCGCCTACGCATCGGGGTGGCTCTCGCAGGGATTCTGCCACGCCTGGCTCGGGGCGGTGGTGATCGTTCTGGCTGGTTTCTGTATCGCGGAACTCTCTCGGCGGCATCTCGCTCGGGCCGGCCTTCGTCGAGCCTCCATCCCGGCCTGCCTCCCGGCCATCGCGCTGTTTCTGATCTACAGCCAGTACAAGCACCCTCTGACCCCCTGCCTGGCGGTGTCGCTGGGGCTGCTGCTTTCCCTTGCCTTCGAGAGGTGGGCCCTGCGACAGCCGCTCGCGCGCATCGCGGCCTGCTGTCTCCTGGCGGCAGCGGGCTTCTGCATCGGAGGCGGCGGGACGCTCCTGGTTTTCGTCACCCTGACCGCCATCTGGCGGTTCCTCGCCCACAGGGATTGGCTCGCCACCTGCATCGCCCTGCCCACGGGTGTCGCGATCGCCTGGCTGCTCGCGGAATACGTGGTCCTCATTCCAGGCGGCCAGGCATTGGCCGGCCTCACGCCTTTCTCGCCGGTCCTGATGGTGGGCATGGACACCCCCCTGAAGGTCTTGATGTGCCTGCTCTACGGCGCAACCCCCCTGGCCGTCTTGCTCGTACTCATCGGCAGGATCCTGCTCATCCGACGGAAGCACAAGACCAAGCCGGTCGTGAAGAAGACCAGGGCAAAGGACCAACACGCTCCGGCACAGCGGAAGAGAGCACCCTTGTGGGCCTTCGCGAAGGCGGCCCTGTCTGCCTTGCCCATCGCATTGATGGCACTAGGTCTGTACCTGGGACACGATGATCTCCGCAAACCCTATGTCCTGTCGAACTGCTACTGCCGCCAGGGACAATGGGGCCGAATTGTGGACCTGAATCGTCGCCTGCCCAAGGACAGGAACAATCCCTTCGTCAACCATGACCTGATCCGCGCTCTCTATCACACAGGCCGGCTGCCCTACGACCTGTTCCGCTATCCCCAGAATCCCCACGCACTGCTGCTGACGCACGAACAGAGGGAATCCGATCTGACCCAACAGAAGCTGTGCGACATCTTCCTGGAGTTGGGACACGTCAATATGGCGGAGAAACTGGCCTCGGAGTTGCTGGCGACGAAGAGCCACTTCGGTCCCGCGCTCGAGAGACTGGGGTGGATCAGCATCATCAAAGGGCACGCCGACACCGCACGGGTCTATCTGAACGCCCTCAGGAAGGACCTGATCCACCGTGGAACCGCAGAATCCCTCCTTCGCGGCCTGGACCGCGGCTTCACGCCGGAACAGGCCGCCTATATCGACAGGATTCGCTCCTGTATGTGGGAACAGACCACCGCCATCACCGGCACGGAACCCGTCGACGAGACCCTGGCCGCACTGCTCGAGAGGAACCCGCACAACAAGATGGCCTTCGAGTACCTCATGGCCTGCTACCTGCTCACCGGACAGGTGGACCAGATTGCCAAGAACATCCAGCGACTGGTCGACTTCGATTACCAGGGGATGCCGACCCTCTACGAGGAGGCGATGCTCGTCTACTACGGGTCCAGGCAGATGACGGTGGATCTGGCCGAAACCGGCATCCGTCCGGAGACATTCCAGAGATACCTCGCCTTCGTCCGGGTCCAGAACACGCTGCAACCGCACAACCAGCAGGAAGTGCTCGCCCGCCTGATTCGCGACTTCGGGTCCACCTACTTCTTCTACTACTCCTTCGGCCGCGTCGGGCTGCAATAGCGAGGATTCCCGACCGCCTGGGCCGGACGGCTTGGTGCCCCGACCGGCGTTTCGTATGCTTTCTGTGGATGGCGACGGCACCGAAGCCGGATCTGTCCATGTCACTGGCACGCAGCTCGGGGGAAATGATGAAAGCACGAGGCGGTTTCTCGTTGCTGCAGGTTATCATTGCAGCAGTGATCCTGGTCCTGGTCGGGACGTCCATGGCTCCGCGATTCTCGGACGCGGCCTCGGATGCAAGGACGGCAAACCTGTGCGAGAGCCTCCAAACCGTTCGACGACACATCGAGGTCTATCGGCGTCTGCACGAGGGCCGGCTTCCCGCGTCACTGGGCGAGACGGGTGAGGAATTCGTCCAGCGGATCACCGACGCTGGACAGGGTACACAGGACAACGATTCCAACATGCGTCTGGAGAGCGTACCCGCCAATCCCTACAACCGGCTCAACACCGTCCGAGTCGGAGGCCCCCAGGCCGGGGCGGGCACCCACGGCTGGCGATTCGACCCGGTGACCGCCGACTTCCAGGCCGACGATCCCCGAGACACAGACGGCGACGGGACACCCGATCACACAAGCCTATAGCCATCCGCCCAACATCGCCCGCTCTCCACGTCAGGCAGACGCAGAGGTTACAGCCTCCACGGGCTGCGCATCGCGCGCGAAAGCATCCGGTCCGCCTCAGGATCATTGATGAAGCGTTCCTTCGCAGCGTCCCACTGCAGCTTGCGTCCCAAGCGCAGGCAGAGGTTCGTGATGTGACAGGTCGTCGTCGAGCGGTGCGCCACCTCCGGCGGCGCGATCGTCCGGGCCCGCGTCCGCACACACTCCAGGAAGTCGCGATGATGACCCTCCATGAACTCGTAGCCCCGCTGGGCGGCGTTCAGTCTCCGCAGGATGGCGTCGCTGGAGGCGGTGACCTTGCCCGTGTCGTCGACGCTGACCCAGCCCTCCGTGCCGACGTACTTGTTGCCTCGCGGCCCCCTGCCCGGCTCGGTCTCGTCGTGGATGACGAGCTTCACGCCGTCGGGATATGTCGCGGTGATCTCGAACCGAACCGGGGTGTTGTACAGGCCCTCCTTGGGGAACTCGGCCCAGCCTTCATACTGCGCCGGGCTGGTGTTCTCATCGCCATGGGCCCACTGGGCCAGGTCCACGAAGTGCGCCCCGAGGTCGGTGAGCTGGCCGCCGGAGTAGTCGTAGATCCAGCGGAAAGTGCCGTGACATCGTCTCGGTGTATAGGGTTCCAGCGGCGCGGGACCGAGCCACAGGTCGTAATCGAATCCCGCCGGGACCGGCTCGACCGGCTGCGGCGGACACGTCGGGCCGTTGTGGTAGTAGCAGTGCAGGGTCTGGAGTTCGCCGAGCACGCCGCTGCGGGCGATGTCCACGCCGAACCGAAAGCACGCGATGCTCCGACGCTGCGTGCCGCTCTGATAGACCGTGTTGTAGCGATTCATCGTCTCGACCACCGCCCGGCCCTCCGCGACCGTCAGCGAGATCGGCTTCTCACAGTAGATGTCCTTGCCCGCCTTGGCGGCCTCGATGGCCAGGACTGCGTGCCAGTGGTCCGGCGTCGCGATGAGCACCGTGTCGAGGTCGCGCCGCGCAAGCACCTCGCGGAAATCCCTGTACGCGACGCAGTCCCCATTGCCGTAGGCAGTATCCACCGTCTCCTTCGCCCGCTTGAGGTGGCCTGCATCGACGTCGCAGACCGCCAGCACGCGGACATCGTCGAACGTCAGGAAGCTCTTGAGATTGTGGAGCCCCTGCCCGCCGAGGCCGATGGCTCCCATCGTGATCCGCCCGCTCGGCGCGTTCGCGCCCCAAGCTGCGGAGGAAACCACGGCGGGCATGGCAAATGCCGCCGCGGCGCCGAGCACCTGTCGTCTCGATACGTGATGACCCATGATCCACCTCACAATAAGAACCAATGGCGGACTTTGAGGAACAGAAGCTCCTCCTTGGGCATCGCGGCCCTTTTCTCCAGGAGAGTCTTCGCCTCACGCGGCACGTCCGTGATGATGTTGTCCACCCCGAGATCGATGAGCCTGGCCATCTGGGCGGGTTTGTTGACGGTCCAGACGTGCACCTCTTTTGCGGCGGCGTGCGCCGCAGCAATCAACCCCGGGGTCACCAGACGCGATGCGACGCTGAGGAAATCGACGTCCAGCGCCGTCACCTTGCCAAGCGACTGGGACAGGATCAGACCCGTACGGACATTCGGATCCAGAGCGCGGATGTGTTCCACGACTTCGATGCTGGCCGAACTGACGATACACTCGTGGAAGGCGCCCTGCTCGCGAAGGATGCGGACAACTCCTTCGGCCATTTCGCGAGGTGCACTCCCGGCTTTGATCTCTATGTTCAGCTGAATCCGGTCTCTGCAGAGGGCGACCACGTCGGCCAGCAGTGGAATGCGCTCATCTCGAAACCGGGGCGAGAACCAGCTCCCCACGTCGAGCGCTGCGATTCGCTCGTAGGGGAGGTCCGCCACGTTCCGAGCGACCTCGGCCACTCGGAACAAGTCCTTGTCGTGTACGAGGACCGGATGGCCGTCGGCGGTGAAACGCACATCCACCTCCGCATAGTCTGCGCCTTCCTGAATCGCTGCGACTGACAACGACACAACCCCCGCCAGGATCAGAAACACAACGGTTGGTCTCGGGTGCGCAAGACTAGATGGACTCGGCGATGGCAGTTCCAACGTCTCCGCCGGGGGCAATCCCCGCAGGCTGCCGTAGAGACGAGTGATCGTCAGACTGCTGACAGCAACCATCACGAACTCCGCCAGGAACGAGATCGCCAGGTAGCCCGCCATGAGCGACAGAACCGTCGGCATGTTCAACCAGTGTCGCTCCGGGAGACGTGCGAAGACTTCGCCTCCAAACCAATGGAATCCCCGCGCCAGGCCGAAGGGTAGGAGAATGATCGCTGCCCAGCAGAAGAAGACCACAACTCCGATCCGCCATCTCTTGCCCCCGAGCAGACCACGAGTGTACGTCAGCGCGGACGCCGCCGACAGGTTGTCCCCGACCACGGCCGGCAATGAGAAGACACAGTGAAGATAGACAGCGCCGTGGGCGGCGAGCGTAACTGCGGCCAGCAACACACCGACCGCAAGGCCGACCCGCCGGGCGGTGGCACTTGCGAGGAGAAAGAAGTACACAGGCATCGACGAGAACACGAAACGGTAGGCAGCCGTCCCGAGGATCACCAACGGAACAAGAAGAACTACGTGTCCGACGATGTGGCGCGCGCCGAGCAGTGTCAACCCAGGCAATCGTTGGACGACGCACCAGAACGCCCGCGGGACGCTCATCCTCCGACCAGCCATGCTCTCCCAGGCAATGAGCATCATGCCGGCCTGCTTGACGTAGAGCATGACGACCTTCAACACTCCCACGAGCAGTACGAAGACAACGCCCCGCGCCGAAAGGAGAAAGGACAGGACTTCCCCGTTGTTGACGGACAGCCGGCCCTCGGACGCAGCCATGAACGACACAGCCCAGGAGACCAGCGGCGTCCACAGGAAGAAGCTCCACAGAGCGATAGCTGCATCGTACAGCAGCAACGTCCAGAGACTGCCGCGAAGGTCCCGCAGGACCTTGCCTGCCAAATCGAGTAGCCATCCTCTACGCACAGGTACTCGGTCTCCCAGAGGCTCCAACAAACGGAATCACGGTTGCACGAGCAGGCTGATCCGCCCCTCCTCGATGCGCCACAGGCGCCGGTCCGCTGTCACGACGTTCACCGGCTTGCCGCAAACCAGATTCAGGAATACGTGAATCTCCGTTGGGCGGACATCCAGAACATGGGGCACCGTGTGGGCCACCTCGTCGTGGTCAGGGCCCGCAGTCCCGGAGTTTCTCAAGACCAGGCAGTCTTTGGTGAGGGCCCGATGCTCCAGGACCGTCTGCCCGTCGGCCGACACCGTGGCGCGGTAGTGCCCGCCCACGAGGAGGAGGTTCGGATCGCTCGATGCGGCCAGGGCATAGGCCAGCCAGCCCGGCTGGCCGTCTCGCGGAAACACCACCGTATTGTACGCCCCCGAACACGGCGTCTGGACCGTGCCCAGAACAAGCTGCCGCGCGTTGAACATCGCGGCCTGGGTCTCGCTGAGGTCCTTGTCCACCAGGATGAGGTTCGGGTCCTCGCCCTCGGTGAAGGTGACGGTGCACACGGATCGCCACAGCTCCGGGTCGCCGCCGATGAAGGTCACAACGCAGCCGTCCGGACGACTCTCGGTGACCCAACCCCGCGTGCCCATCTCGACCAGATCCACGCCGTGGCTGTACATCAAACTGGTTGCCCTCATCGCATACTGGTCGTGCATGCGAATCCGCCGGCCAAGGACCTCCGCCTCTCGCAGCATGGAGACTTCCTCGGGGGCAACCGAAGCTCCCGCCCGGTTGCTCACAACTCGCTCATGACACCCAGCGACCAGAGACAGCGTGAGCATCTCTGCCAGCACAGCGATTCTCTTCATAGCAGTTCCCAATCCGTATTGCACAAGCTCGTCGGCGTTTTCGCCAGTTTACCCGGTCCGTGCCTGGCAGGGAAGCCTCGTGATGCCCCCGGAATTCACGGCCCACATTGATCGACGCTCGATCTCGTCGTACAATGGCAGAATTCCGGGCGGCCTTGTCGCTGTACGGCCGTCCAAAATGACGAGAACATGGATACCATGCGTAAGGAGGTCGAACAATGAAGGTTCAACGCATCTGCCCCAGAGGGGTGGTCGTCGCGGCCGTCCTGGCCGTGGGCATGACAGGATTCGCAGGCCAACAACAGAGAGAAGAGGGATTCTCGCCGCTGTTTGCCAAGGACGGCGTGCCCGACGGCTGGCTCGTGCGAAGCTGGAGCGACGTGAACCAGCCGCCCGCCGACCCGAACACCAAGTGGATCGTCAAGGACGGCATCCTTCACGGCGGCGAGCCGCGAGGGAGCTGGCTGCTCAGCAAGAAACAGTACGGCGACTTCATCCTGAAATTCGACTTCAAGCTCGGTCCCACCGGCAACAGCGGCTGTGCCCTTCGCGTCCCGCTGTTCGGCGATCCCGCCTTCGACGGCATGGAGCTGCAAATGGCCGACTACCGCTACAATCCGCAGGCCAAGGACTCCGAGCTCGCCGGCGGCATCTACCGCGCCATCGCGCCGCGCAAGCAGGTCTACAAACCCACGGAGTGGAACTCGTACACCGTGACCCTCCAGGGCTCGCACCTGCACGTCGTGCTCAACGGCGAGGTGATCCACGACCTGAACCTCGACGAACAGACCCAGCTTGTGTTGCGTCATAACGGCAAGCCTTGCCCGCAAGTCAAAGACCGTCCGCGCAAGGGCCACATCGGCTTCCAGGAACTCAGCCGGGGTGCCGAGCACGTGATGATCCGCAACGCTCGCATCAGGGTCCTCGACAAAACGAACGAACCGCCGGCCCAAGGACGGAAGTAGGACGGCCGGTCGCAATGCAGTTCGCGACGCGGAGCTCGCCGTGCGTGTGTCCTGTGGATAGACCCCGGGCTCTGGGTGATGGCGCCGGGGTTTAGAAAGGAAGCAAAGTCTGCCAGTATCTCCCCTCACGACCTCGGCGGTCATCGGCATCGCCGGGCCGTGTTCTTTCTTTCTGTACATAATACGCATCGTCCCATAATAAGTTCATATCACATCGTATTACTTGCATATTTCCAGTCTCGCAGGCGGAAAGGACAAAACATGCGCCAATGGCATAACGTGAAGACGACAGGGGTGGGCTGCGCCCCCGAGGTCTCCGACGGAGCACGTAACAGATCGCGTCTGGTGTTTCTGAGCTTGGCGACCGTGCTCATTGCAGCCACCGGCGTCCGAGCAGCCCCAATCACGCTGCACCCTCAGAATCCCCACTATTTCCTCTGGCAGGACAGATCAACGATCCTGATCACCTCGGGCGAACACTACGGCGCGGTGCTGAACCGAGCGTTCGACTACAAACGGTATCTCGACACGCTTCAATCCTACGGCTTCAACCTCACGCGGACCTTCAGCGGGGCCTATTGCGAGCCGGTGGGCGCGTTCAACATCGAGAACAACACTCTGGCGCCGGGCGAGGGCGATCTGCTGTGCCCGTGGGCCCGCAGCGGAGAGGGCGGCTACGCCGGCGGCGGGAACCGGTTCGACCTCACCCGATGGGACCCGGACTACTTCCGGCGTCTGACCGGCTTCGTCGCGGAAGCGGGCAGACGAGGCATCGTCGTCGAACTGGTCCTGTTCTGTCCGTTCTATGAGGATGCGATGTGGAGCCTCAGCCCGATGAACGCCCGCAATAACGTCAATGGGATCGGCGACATGCCTCGAACAGAGGTCTACACCCTCCGCCACCCGAAGCTGCTGGCGGTGCAGGACGCCATGGTCCGGCGGATCGTCGAGGCCCTCAAGGAGTTCGACAATCTGTACTACGAGATCTGCAACGAGCCCTACTTCGGCGGCGTCACCCTCGACTGGCAGGCCCACATTGCACAAACCATCACGACTGCGGAGTCGGGATTCGAGCACAAGCACCTCGTCGCCCAGAACATCGCCAACAAGGGCATGAAGATCGAGGATCCGAACCCCCACGTCTCCATCTTCAACTTTCACTATGCCAAGCCGCCAACCACGGTAGCGGACAATTACCCCCTCAACCGGGTCATTGCGGACGACGAGACGGGTTTCTCCGGCGACGACCGGGTGAAGCCCTACCGCCTGGAGGGCTGGGATTTCATCCTCGCCGGCGGCGCGGTCTACAGCAATCTCGACTACTCGTTCGCCGTCGGACGAGAAGACGGCAGCAACAGGATCAACGCCCCCGGCGGAGGCGGGCCCGAACTACAGAGACAACTGCAAATCCTCAAGGAGTTCATCCACCGATTCGACTTCGTCCGAATGAAGCCGGACAATTCCGTCGTCAAGGGTCCCCTGCCCCAGAACGTCACAGTCCGCGTGCTCTGCCAATCCGGGCGGGCCTACGCTGCCTACGTTAACGGGAACGGTCTCACGACGCTCGCGATCGATCTGCCGGCGGGTCAATACGCCGCCCAATGGATTAACACGAAGACGGGCGGGATCGACAAGGACGAGCCCTTCCGGCACGATGGCGGCATCCGAACGCTCCAAGTGCCTGCGTACACGGACGACATCGCCCTGCGGATCGTCAAGGTGGCCTCCGAACGGAACTAGCAGGCGATGCCGTCTGTCAGCGACTTCGAGAATCCAGGTGCCCTGGCGCAACCTGCGAAGACGTCCCCCCGGCTCGCATGGACGATGACCGCGCCAAGATTCGTTGTTGAGGCGGACGGGCCTCGCCGGTATAATGGTTCGCGATGCAGGCTGAGAACGATATTCTGAGTTTGCTGGAAGTACAGAGCGCCCGATCGGCCAAAGAGATGAAACGCGCGGTGATTCTGCAGCCTGGCGCGCTGGGCGATTGCATCCTGACCTTGCCCCTAGTCAAGCTGGTCAGAGAGGCCCTGGATCTGGGCGGGGTCGATCTCGTCGGCCACTCCGATTACGTCGGCATCCTGCCGGAGCGAAGCTGCGTCGACGGCATCCGCTCCCTCGAGTCGCTGGATCTGCACAGGCTGTTTGTGGAGCCGACCCGATTCGACCTGGCGGACCGGGACCCGCTCATCCACCTGTTCGCCGATTACTCGTGGATCATCACGTTCCTGGGCGAGCCGGGAAGCGACTTCGAGCAGAACCTGATCTTCACAGCCAATTGCAGCCGGAACGCAGAGGTGGTCACGCTGCCGCTCAAACCGCCGGCGGGCCACGCGCAGCACATCACCGAATACCACACGGAACAGCTCGCCCGCCAGAGCGGCCTGCCGCTCGAGAAGGCCATCGTCGACAAGAAGAGCATCCAGGTCCGGGTCGCCGACGCCGATCGGGACCGCGGCGTCGAGATGCTCGAACAGGCAGGCATCGACCTGGCCAAGAGACTCGTGGTGATTCAGCCGGGCAGCGGCGGGCGGGAGAAGTGCTGGTATCTGGAGAACTTCCTGAACGTCGCGCGAACGCTCCGCGGCCCCGAGGTCGAGGTGCTCTTTCTGCTGGGACCCGCGGAGGTGGAGCGGCTTCGCCCGTCGGAGAAGGTTCAGATTCACAGCGTGACTCGGTGCATTGCGCACCCGTCGCTGGCCGAAGTGGTTGGCCTGCTCAGTTGTGCGGACGCCTTCCTCGGCAACGACAGCGGCGTCACCCACCTGGCCGCCTGCATGGGATTGCGGACGGTCGCCCTGTTCGGGCCCACCGACCCGGCCGTGTACCAGCCCCTCGGGCCGAGAGTCACGGTGGTCCGAGGCCAGCCGGAAGGGTTCGCCGACAAGGTTTCCGCCACACTCCAGCAGACCGTCCTGGACCACCTCGTCTTCTGACGCAAGCCATCGTCTTGACCCCATGGTCCTGAGTCCTGCAATGCGGGTTGACGGCCGCCCGGCAACCGGTATGATATGGTTTTTGGCTGTTGTTGACTTCGCGGTGGCTGGATACCTGCAATCGATGGATTCGATGGACAATTCGACCCAGAAACGAACACTTCGTGAGATCGCCGAACACGTTGGCGGACAACTGTGCGGCGACCCGGACACGACCATCCTCGGCGCCGCAACGCTGAGCGAGGCCCGCGAGGGCGACATCAGTTTCCTCGTCAACCGCAAGTACACGAGGCAACTGGAGACCACGAGGGCCAGCGCATTGATCGTCGGTCAAGAGATCGCGGAGGCCCGCGTGCCGCTGCTGGTGGTCGAGGATCCCTATTTCGCGTTCAGCCAGGTCCTGGTCCTCCTGTACGGCCAGCGCAAGCACCAGGTCGTGGGCATCAGCCCGCGCGCCGCGATCGCCCCGGACGCACAGATCGGCGAGGACTGCCAGATCCACGATTTCGCGACCGTGGCGTCCGGCGCCCAGATCGGTCGGGGATGCGTGGTCTATCCGTGTGCGTACATCGGCGAGGGCGCCGAGATCGGCGACGACACCATCATCCACGCGAACGCGGTCGTCTATGAGAGATGTCGGATCGGCAGGCGGGTCCTCATCCACGCAAACTCGACCGTCGGAAGCGACGGGTTCGGCTTCGCCACCCACAAGGGCGTGCATCACAAGATTCCGCAGATCGGCGGGGTGATCGTGGAAGACGACGTGGAAATCGGAGCGTGCAGCAGCATCGAACGAGGGACGCTCTCCGACACAGTCATCGGCCAGGGAAGCAAGCTGGGCGACCTCGTGACCATCGGGCACGGCACGCGAATCGGCCCGCACTGCCTCATCGTAGCGCAGGTAGGCATCGCGGGGTCCGCCACGCTCGGGCACCACTGCACGCTCGGCGGCCAGGTCGGCGTCGTCGGTCATATCGCCCTTGGCGACAATGTCACCGTCGCGGCGCAAGCGGGCGTCATCAACAATGTCGCGGACGGCCAGATCGTGGCCGGCGCTCCTGCTGTTGACATGAACCGGGCGCGGCGTGCGTACGCCATGATCCCGTATCTGCCGCAGATCCGACAGGATATTCGGGATTTGCAGAACCAACTGGAGAAGATTGCAGCCGCTTTGGAGGCTCGGCCCACGGACTCGGCCGAGCCGCAGGATGTCGAGTGAGCGTTCTTCGATGCAACGAGGCCGGCGACAAGCCACAGGTGGTCGGCCTGATCGCTGGGGGCGGCCGACTGCCGTTCATGGTTGCCGCTGGGGCCAGACGGCACGGTCTGCGGGTCGTTTGCGTCGGTCTGGCCGGGTACGTCGATGAGCCCCTGGCCGGCGAGGTGGACGTCTTCCAGCCCGTCGCGGTCGCACGTCCAGGCAGTTGGATTCGCAAGCTCCGCAAGCACGGCGTGACCCGCGCCGTCATGGTCGGGCAGGTCACAAAGTCGCACCTGTTCACCCCGTGGCGAATCCTGCGATACCTGCCGGACTGGCGGGCCTTTCGCATCTACTACTGGCGGCTGCGAGGCAAATCGAAACAGACGGACACCCTGCTGTCGGCGCTGGCCGCGGAACTGGCCAGCGGCGGCGTGGTCCTGGAGAATTCCACCATGTACTGCGAGGAATATCTTGCCGACGCCGGCGTGATGACGCGACACAAACCGGGGACACAGATCGAGCACGACATCGAGTTCGGCTGGCCGCTCGCCAAGAAGCTCGGCGAACTCGACATCGGCCAGGCGATCGCGGTCAAGGAACGGGAAGTGATCGCGGTCGAGGCCATCGAGGGGACCGCGGAAATGGTCAAGCGGGCGGGCCAGTTCTGCAAGGCCGGGGGCTGGACGCTGATCAAGACCGCCAAGCCGGCGCAGGACATGCGATTCGATGTGCCCTGCGTGGGGCCCCAGACCATCCGGGACCTGGCTGCCGGCGGGGGCAAGTGCCTCGTCGTCGAGGCGGGCAAGACCCTCGTCCTCGACAAGCCGCAGACGCTGGCGCTCGCCGATGAGCTGGGGGTCTGCATCGTCGGATGGTGACGGCTTCCGCAAGAGCGAGGCAATCGACGCGATTCCATGACCAGCGACCGGGGACAAGCACAGAACGACGGCCCGACACAGGCGGATCTCTCCCGCATGGCGGATGAACTCGCCGTGAGTCTCGACGACGCCCACCTCGTCAGACGAGGCGCCCGCGCCGACGTGTATCACACGATATGGCGAGGTCGCGAGGTAACTCTCCGGCGGTACGGGCACACCAGCCTGATTCGCTCGCTCTACGAGACGTTCGTCGGTTCGCGGGCCCAGCGTGCCTGGGCCGCCAGCCACCGACTCGTTGCACTGCGGATTCCGACCGCCCGGCCGCTGGCCTGTATCGACCGCCGTCGTGGTCCGCTGTTGTGGGAGTCATGGTTTGTCCAGGAGCATCTGGATCGGCCGACCCTCGCTGCCGTTCTGGGCGACGCGTCCGTGTCCGAAGGGCGCAGGCGGCGTCTCCTCCGTCAGGCCGTGCGACTGCTGGATCGCGTCGGATCGCGGAAGACGCAGGCAAATGGCATTCTCTGCGACAAAGGACGCATTCTGTTGACCGATCCGGACGGCGTCCAGTTCCGCAGATCGGGCTGGCTGAGCCACCTGATGCGCCGAAGCGACGTTGCGGGATTGATCCCGGAGTTGGCGGGCACGCAGAATGCGAATCGGCCCAATGCGGAGTTCATCAGGGTCCAGCGAGCCGGAGGTGTCGTGTGGTTGAACCCGGATTTCCCCACTCGTGAATTGGAGGAAGCTCTCTCGGGCGGGTCGCAGGCACTCGACGAGCGATTCCAGGCCCAGCCCATCCCGTCCGCGAGCACCTCTCGCGTGCGCCGGATCACCGCGTCCTTCAATGACGCGCCGACGAACCTCTACTGGAAGGAGTATCTGGACCGGTCCGTCTGGGACCCGCTCAAACAGACGCTGCGTTCCAGCCGGGCGGTGCGGGCTATGAGGGCCTCGCGGATGCTCGGCGAGCACGGGTTTCAGGCCCCGCAGGTCGTTGCCGCCGGGAACATCAAACGCAGGATTGCCGACTCACGTGCTTCGTCCCGCCGTGCCGGGACGTCTCGCTGCTTCATGGCCACGTGCGAGGTACAAGGCGCTATGCCGATCCAGAAGTACCTCATGCCGGCGCCCGACGAACCGGCGCCCTGCTCGCTCCGCGAGAGGCGAGACCTGCTCCGACAGTTCGGGTTGACCGTCGGACGAATGCACCGCACAGGCATCGTGCATGGCGACCTGAGACCGGGCAATGTGCTCGTGCGGAAAAAAGAGGACCGCTGGGAGTTCTTTCTCATCGACAACGAGCGGACCCGCAAGCACCGATACCTTCGCAGCCGCCTGCGGCGTAAGAATCTCGTGCAGATCAACATGCTGCCTCGGGGAATCAGCAACACGGACCGCATGCGGTTCTTCCTGCCCTACCTTCTTCTGAACCCCTCGGTGCGCCGCAACCGCGAAGGGTATGCTCGCAAGATCATGGCGGTCACCCGGCGTCGTCTGCTTTCGTGGATCAATAGCAGCAATTCCAGGAAGTGAATTCAACGAGACTGCGCCGCTCAGCGGCCCGCGTACATCCTCTCGTAGTACTGCTGATACTGGCCGGAGACGACGTTGGCGAGCCACTTCCCCTGGCCGAGATACCAGTCGATAGTCTTGGCGATGCCCTGTTCGAACGTGACGGAGGGCTTCCAGCCCAGTTGCGTGATGATCTTGTCCGCGTCGATGGCGTACCGGCGGTCGTGACCGGGCCGGTCCTTCACGTGGCGGATCAGACTCTGGGGCTTGTTGAGCCGGCTCAGGATGATGTCGAGCACTTCGAGGTTCGTCTTCTCGTTGCAGCCGCCGATGTTGAAGACCTCGCCCGGCTCGGCCCGCTCCAAGACCCGCCAGATGGCGGTGCAGTGGTCGTAGACGTAGAGCCAGTCGCGGACCTGCAGGCCGTCGCCGTAGACGGGCAGCTCTTTGTCGTGCAGGGCGTTGTGGATCATCAACGGAATGAGCTTCTCGGGGAACTGATACGGGCCGTAGTTGTTCGAGCACCGCGTGATGCTGTACTTGAGACCGAAGGTGTGCCCGAAGGCCCGGACCAGGTGATCCGCCGCCGCTTTGCTCGCGGAATACGGCGAGTTCGGGCTCAACGGGGTCTGCTCGGTGAACTTGCCCTCGGACCCCAGTGATCCGTAGACTTCGTCCGTCGAGACCTGGAGGAATCGCTCGATCCCCTTGTCCCGGGCGACCTGAAGCAGCGTCAGGGTGCCGGTGACATTGGTCTCGATGAAGATCTTGGGCCCGGTGATGGAGCGATCCACGTGGCTCTCGGCCGCGAAGTTGACGACCGTGTCGATCTCGTGCTCGTCGATCAGCCTCTCGACGAGAGGGCCGTCCAGGATGTCCCCGTGCACGAACTCGTACCGCTCGCAGTCCTGGACCTCCACGAGGTTCTCCAGGTTGCCCGCGTAGGTCAGCTTGTCGAGGTTCACGACGTGGATGTCGGGATGTTCCGCGAGCACCATCCGGATGAAGTTGCTCCCGATGAAGCCGGCGCCGCCTGTGACGAGAATGCTCTTCATTGTAGTTGCCTCAAGTAGAGTTCCAGCGGCTCCTGCCAGGGCGCGATGGGCGCGTCCAGGATGGCCTGGATCTTGCCGCAGTGGAACCGGCTGTTCAACGGCCGGGCCGCGGGCGACGGGTAGTCGGAGGTCCGGCACGGCCGCAGGTCGACCGGTCGCAACAAACGATCGAAGACGAACGCCGCGACATCGTAGCGGCTTGCGTACCCGGCGCTCGCAAAATGATAGAGCCCGGTGATCCGCCCTTCCATCATCCGACATGCGATCTTGGCCACCTCGGCGACCGCGGTCGGGGCGCCGACCTGGTCCTCCACGACGGAGACGGCGCCGTTGGCCGTCGCACGCTGGATGAGCTTTGTGATGAAGTTGTTACCGTTTGGGCCGTAGGTCCACTCCAGACGGACGATGCAATGAGCACAGCCGCTGGCCTGCAGCAGTCTCTCGCCCGCCAGCTTGCTGCGACCATATTCACTGATCGGATTCGGTTCGTCGGTCTCGACGTAGGGTCGATCCAGGCGGCCGTCGAAGACGAAGTCCGTGCCGAAGTGCAGCACCCACTTGCCGCTCTTGCTCGCCACTTCGCCCAGGCGACCGACCGCCTCCGCGTTCACGCGATGCGCGAGCTGCGATTGGCTCTCCGCGCCATCGACATTGGTATATGCGGCGCAGTTGACGATCACGTCGGCGTCGTTCGCCGCTTTTCTCAGATGCTCCATATCGGAAATATCGAACTCGGGCAGATCGTGGACGCGGACCTCATACCCGCGACGACGGCATGCTGCGGCCAATTCGGTCCCGAGCATACCCCGACCTCCGAGCAGGGCTACCACGTGCTTACCCATCCCGTCTCGTCCAATCGTAGGGAATGTCGTTGTCGTGCGGATGGGTGCGGAACTCATCCGGCTTCTTGCAGTCGTATGCCTCGGAGACGACGTTGACGATGTAGGCCTCCGTCTCGCTGACGCACATCCATCCGTGCTGCACGCCCGGCGGAATCCGCACCAGACCCGGACAGTGCTCGCCAAGATAGACCTCGTTGACGGTGCCATGGGTGGGCGACTCGGGCCTCGCGTCGTACAAGCCGACCTTCACCAGGCCGCGGATCACGTAGAAATGATCAAACTGCCTGGCGTGATAGTGCCATGCCTTCACCATGCCCGGGTAGGTCGTGGTGAAGTAGACCTGGCCGAACTGCTGGAACCACGGATCGTCGTTGCGGAGGATCTCTCCGAGCCGGCCTCGCTCATCGGGAATCACCTTGGCCCGACGGACGCCCGCGCCCTCGATCAGACGTCCGGTGCTGCGGACAATCAGCCCTTCGTCGACGAGAACAGCCTTCATGGGCAGTACTTGCTTGGTCATTTCGGCGGCTCCCGGATAACCAGTTCGTTGGCTCGCACCAGCGATTCAAACGTGCCGGCGTCCGTCCACCAACCCTCGAGGAAGTCGCACCCCAGGCGGTTCTTGCGAACGTACCAGTTGTTCACGTCGGTGATCTCCAACTCTCCGCGGCCGGAGGGTTTGAGCATCCGAATGATGTCGAAGACTTCGCCGTCATAGAAGTAGATGCCGGTGATCGCGTAGTCGGATTTGGGCTGCTTGGGCTTCTCCTCGATCCCGACGACCTTGCCGTCGCGGATCTCGGCGACGCCGAAGCGATGGGGATCAGAAACCTGTTTGAGCAGCACGCGAGCGCCGCCGCCCTGGGCGAGGAACCGCTCCGCGTGCGGCTTGAGATTCGACTGGAAGAGATTGTCGCCGAGGATCACCGCCAGCGGCTGACCATTGGCGAAGTTCTCGGCCAGCCCAAGAGCCTGGGCGATCCCGCCGGCCTCGTCCTGAACCTTGTAGGTGAACCGGCAACCGAACTCCCGCCCCGAGCCGAGCGAGCCGACCACGCTGCCCATGTGCTCGACACCCGTCACAATCAGGATCTCCTCGATCCCGACGGACGTGAGCTTCTCAATGGGGTAGTAGATCATCGGCTTGGAACCCACCGGGAGCAGGTGCTTGTTGGTCACTTTCGTCAACGGCCGCAGTCGCGAGCCGGTGCCGCCTGCGAGCACAACGCCTCTGAGACCCATAACGCGTTCTCCAATCCATAATGAACCGGCCAGATTCTATGCCTCGATCCGCACGACGTCAAGGACGCCGGAAGGACCCCATGTCGGCACGATCTCTCGGACGCAGGGACGCACGCCGTCTGGCCGCCACCCACCTTATCGGCACCCCCCTGGAACGACTCCAGCAAAAACACACCCGGCAGACCATCCGCCTGAACCCCGCGGTTTGCCGGAAACCGCGTCGTTTCTTATCTCTTACAGAGAGCGGTTCTCTGCCCGTCGGACGTCCGATGCGACATGGGACCGATAACTCGTGTCAGAGGCGGCGGATCTCACGGGGCCCTGTGCCGATTATCGAGGACACACAGGATGTCCGCCGTGTCGCGTTTTTGATGTGGGAGGTCAGTTATGGCGCCGGCGTTTGAGGAGCATCCGTCACACCAGGATCCGACCGCACAGAAAGAACCGCTCGTGGACATCAACACTGAGTCCACCCCGGCGGGCGAGTCGGCCGCACAGGTCAAACCGCGGCGCAAACGACTCTCCGACATCCAGGGTCAGACGGATGAACCATCCTGCGGTCCCAAACCCCAACGGCGGTGCCTGTCGGACGTCGCGCGGGCCGAGACCGAGGAACCTCTGCCCGAGCGTCCGTCTCCCGGCACACGACCTCGCCTAGCGATCGCGCCTGCTCCGACCGCGGTGATCGAGATGCCGGACGATTCGGGCACGGTGCCTATCTATGACGGAGCGCCGGGCTGCACTGAGCTTGACGCGACGGCACCGGCCCCCCAGGATGCGGCCGGCGTCGAGCAGCCGATCGCGGAACTGCAGGGCAGACAGAGTTTCCCGGTGGCAGCCGCCGGCGGCTTGTTGGCCGCCGTGGTCGGTGCCATGCTGTGGGCTGTCGTCACCACCATGACGAACCTCCACATTGCCTGGATGGCGATCGTCGTGGGTCTGCTGGTCAGCAGCGTGGTCCGCGTGCTTGGCAGGGGTTTCGACAAGTCCTTCGGTTGGCTGGGCGCCGCGATGGTTCTCCTCGGCTGCCTGCTCGGCAGTCATCTGACCAACTGCATGCTCATTGCGCGGGAGGCGGAACTTTCCACGACCGCCGTGCTGGCACGAGGCAATCCGCTTGCCATTGTCCGACTGACGATCGACACGTTCCATCCCCTGGACATTCTGTTCTACGGCCTGGCCGTCTACGAAGGCTATCGACTCTCCTTCCAGCGAATCCCGAAGGTCCAGAACGCGCAGCCTCTCACCACGGCCGGTGTTGGTCAGAAGGACGCGATTGACTTGTAGCGTGCCCGCGAGGGAACATCCCCATATGGAGGACGGCGTCCTGCGGCGTCACCACGCACCGCCCTGCTCGCCTCCCCAAGCCCATGTCCCCGTCGTGAGAGTGCCCCTGTACCTCATCGCCCCCTCGTCCGGCAAAATGCCTTGACACTGCAATTTCCGACCAAGATAATGCGTCTGTACTCGTGCAATACGGTTCAGATCGGGCATTTCTTGGAAAGGCCGCAGGATGAGCAGGGTTCGAAGCACGCGACGGGAGTTTCTCAGGAGTTCGGTAGCCCTCGGTGCGGGGATCGCGGCGGTCGGCCCACTCCAACGAATCCTGACGGCGGCCACACCGGGATCGCAGATGAAGTTCGGGCTCGTCACCTACCTGTGGGGCCAGGACTGGGATCTCCCGACGGTGATCGCCAACTGCGAAAAGACCGACGTGCTCGGCGTGGAGCTGCGAACGGAGCATGCCCACGGCGTGGAGGCCACCCTGACCGAGTCGCAGCGGCGCGACGTGAAGAAGCGATTCGCCGACAGCCGAGTGACGCTGGTCGGGCTCGGAACGAACTTCGCGTTCCATTATCCCGAGTCAGACCGGGTCGCGAAGGAGATCGAGGGCGCAAAACAGTACATCAAGCTCGCCTACGACTGCGGTGCATCGGGCGTAAAGGTCAAGCCGAACGATCTGCCCAAAGGCGTACCTTATGAGAAGACCATCGAGCAGATCGGCCGATCGCTCAATGAGCTGGGCAAGTTCGCCGCCGACTACCATCAGGAGGTTCGTCTGGAGGTCCACGGCAGTTGTTCTCTCCTGCCGACGATCAAGGCCATCATGGACGTGGCGGATCATCCGAACGTCGCGGTGTGCTGGAACTGCAACGGCCAGGACCTCGAAGGCGAGGGGCTGGCCTACAACTTCAATCTCGTCCGGTCCCGATTCGGCGACACCGCCCACGTCCGCGAACTGAATCTCAGCGACTACCCCTACCAGGAGCTGATGAACCTGCTCGTTGCGACAAACTACGAGGGTTGGGTCCTGCTCGAGGCAAGGACCAAGCCCGCGGACCGCGTCCAGGCGCTGGCCGAGCAGCGAGAGGTTTTCGAACAGATGGTCGCCAAGGCCCGGTCAGGCGGCGGCGCCCCCGCCGAGGGGGTCAAGCTCACCGAGAAGAACGACCGCGTCACGGTGGAGATCAACGGCAACCTGTTCACCGAGTATCGGTTCAAGGAACCACAGCGACCCTTCTTCTATCCGGTGATTGGGCCGACGGGCCAGCCAGTCATGCGTCACTGGCCGATAGAGGAGGACAATCCGGATGACGATCGTGATCATGTGCATCAGAAATCCCTCTGGTTCACGCACGGCGCTGTCAATGGCATCGATTTCTGGTCGGACGGCAAGGGTAAGATCGTCCACGACAAGTTCATCGAGGTCAGTTCGGGGCCGAAGGTGGGCGTGATCGCCTCGCAAAACAACTGGGTTGCCCCAGACGGCAAGGTGGTCTGCACAGACGTGCGGACGCACCGATTCTACAACACGCCCGGCGGACAGATCATGGACTTTGAGGTCACCATCCACGCCTCCAACGGCGAGGTGAAGATGGGCGACACGAAGGAGGGTTCCATGGCCATCCGCCTGACCCCGTCGATGCAACTGGCGCCAACGAAAGCCATGAAATCCAGGGGCGAAGCGGCCAAGGGACACATCGTCAACAGTGAAGGCCAGACCGACGGCGACGCCTGGGGCAAGCGGGCGAAGTGGTGCGACTACTACGGCCCCGTCAAGGACGAGATCGTGGGCGTGGCGATCTTCGATCACCCGAGCAACCCACGCCATCCGACGTGGTGGCACGTTCGGGACTACGGTCTGTTCGCGGTCAATCCCTTCGGCATCCACGACTTCGAGAAGAAACCCGCCGGCACGGGCGATCTGGTCATTCCCGCCGGCGAGAGCGTGACATTCAAATACCGTTTCTACTTCCACAAAGGCGACGACAAACAGGGCAAAGTGGCGGAACGCTACGCCGATTATGTCGCGAAGTAATTGATTACGGATGATGGATGATTGATTATTGAAGGAGCAGTCTTAACCTCCTTTCGAATCATCAACTATCAATCATCGATCATCAATCAGAAAGGAAGAGCCATGAGCAAGTTGACGCGTCGTGATTTCATCCGCAGTTCGATGGCCGTGGGTGCCGGTCTGGCGATGGCCGGGCCGACTTCCCGTGTGCTCGGGGCCAATGACGACATCCGTTTGGGCATCATCGGCGTCGGCAGCCAGGGCGGCGGGCATATGGGTATCTTCAGCAAGATCCCCGGCGTCCGACTCGTGGCGATTTGCGACGCTGACCGCGACCACGTCGAGAAGAGGGCTGCGAATTTCGAGAAGGACAACGGCGTCAAGCTCCAGACCTATACGGACATGCGGGAGCTGCTCGACAACAAGGAGATCGACGCGGTCACGTCTGCTACGCCGAACCACTGGCACGCCCTCACGACCGTCTGGGCCTGCCAGGCGGGCAAGGACATCTACATCGAGAAACCCGCCTGCCACGAGATCTGGGAAGGGCGCAAGATGGTCGAGGCCGCCCGCAAGTACAATCGCATCGTCCAGATCGGCACGCAGAAGCGGTCGTCCGAGGCCCATCCGGCCGCATACCAGTGGATTCGCGAAGGCAATATCGGCAAGGTCCTGTGGTCCCGGGGATTCTGCTACAAGGGCCGGGGCCCCGGCACCAACGGAATCGTCAAGGGCACGAACGGGCCCAAGCCGGTGCCGGCCAGCGTAGACTACAACTTCTGGTGCGGCCCGGCCGACATGGTCCCGCTCCATCGCGAGCAGTTGCACTACGTTTGGCACTGGATGTGGAATACCGGAAATGGCGACATTGGCAACCAGGGGCCGCACGAGATGGACATCGCACGCTGGGCGCTGGGTGATCCGGGCCTGCCGACCCGATGCTTCAGCATCGGGGGCCGGTTCGGGGTCGGCGAGACCGGCGACGTGGGGGAAACCGCCAATACCCAGATCGCCTTCTTCGACTACAAGCCGGCGCCGCTGATCTTCGAGGTCCGCGGGCTGCCTCGCAAGAAGGGCGACCGCTCGATGGACAACTATCGCAGGACCGGCGTCGATATCGGCAACTGCGTCCAGTGTGAGGGCGGCTACTTCGCCTCTGGCGACGGGGGCGGCTGGGTCTACGACAACGACGGTAAGAGGATCCAGCAGTTCACCGGTCGCGGCGGCGCTGGCCACCATGAGAA
This sequence comes from Phycisphaerae bacterium, assembly GCA_017993835.1. Classification (GTDB taxonomy): domain Bacteria; phylum Planctomycetota; class Phycisphaerae; order Sedimentisphaerales; family Anaerobacaceae; genus PLanc-01. The sequence continues at coordinate 96,195 of JAGOLX010000009.1, read as the reverse complement.
CTTCATCAAGGCCGTCCGCAGCCGCAAACGAGAAGACCAGAACGCCGACATCGAGGTCGGGCACCTCTCGGCGTCTCTGTGCCACATGGCCAACACCTCCTATCGCTTGGGCAAGAAGGCAACGGTCGATGAGATCAAGGCCGCCATCGGCGACAACATCGAGATGATGGATTCATTCAATCGGATGCTTGAACACCTGGCCGCCAATGAGGTGAACCTGGAGACCGAGCCGATCACGCTCGGACCCGTCCTGACGATGGACCCGCAGACGGAACGCTACGTCGGCGAGAACAGCGATCTCGCGAACCTGTTCATCAAGCGAAACTACCGCGAGCCGTTCGTGATCCCGGAACAAGTCTGAGGATTTGATGATTGATAAAGGATGATGGATGATTGAGAAGAAGGTTTTGCCCTTCCGCTTCAATCATCCATTATCCATCATCCTCAATCAATTGGTGATTGATGAAGTTCGCACTCTGCAACGAGATGTTCGAGAACACGCCGATGGGTCAGGTCGCCTCGGTCGCGGCCAAACTCGGCTATCATGGCATTGAGATCGCGCCGTTCACGCTCGGGCCCTCGGCCACGGAGATCCCGGCCGCCAAGCGCAAGGAGACCCGCAAGGCCATCGAGGACCACGGTCTGGAAACAGTCGGCCTGCACTGGCTGTTCGCCGGGCCTAAGGGTCTGCATATGACCACGCCGGAACAGACCACCTGGCAGCACACGCGGGACTACCTGGCCACCCTGCTGGACCTGTGCAGCGATCTCGGCGGCAAGGTCCTCGTCCTCGGCTCGCCCAAGCAACGGAACATCCTGGAGAACCAGACCAAGCAAGGCGCCTGGAGACGGGCAATCGATCTGCTCGGCTCCGTGGTCGAGCAGGCCGGCAAGCTGGGTCTGACGATCTGCTTCGAGCCCCTGGCGCCTGTCGAGACGAACTTCGTCAACACGGTCGAAGAGGGCATGAAGCTGGTCCGCGAAGTGAATCATCCGAGCTTGAAGATCCACCTCGACGTCAAGGCGATGCACTCCGAGGGCAGGCCGGTGCCGGAGATCATCCGCTCGGTGAAGGCCAAGGACGTGGGCCATTTCCACGTGAACGACGCAAACCTCTACGGCCCCGGCATGGGCGAGGTCGATTACGCCCCCATCGCCCAGGCGGTCCGCGACATCGGCTACGACAAGTGGCTCTCGGTCGAGGTCTTCAAGTACGACCCCGACCCCGAGACGATTGCGAAGAAGAGCATCGACTACCTCCGCCGATTCTGGCCGTAACCAACGCGATTCAGCAACCCGAACACCCAACCACGAGGCAGGCCATCGAGCCTGCCTCGCCTGTTTCTCAAAGGGATCACAAGCAATAGCGGTGTGGATGGCACACCCCAGAGAGCCCCATGTTCACCTATACGCGGCAGGCGAGATGTTTCTTGAGCGTCTTCTTGGCCCGGTGAAAATGGACGCGAGCCTTCTGCGGCGTCGTCTGTGTCCTCGCGGCGATCTCCGTATACGGCAGGTCCTCGTAGCATCGCAGGTGCAGGATGTTCCGCTGCTCGTGGTTGAGCCGGGCGATGGCGGCGGAGACCTCTCGCAGCGTCTCTCCGCGAACCTGGGCGTCCAGGGGGCCGATGTCACTATCGCACGCGTCGGACTCGGCATCCCGCGCGAGGAGCATCATCCGCTCGTAAAGGAACTGCAGCCGCCGGCGTCGGAGGCGGTTGCGGATCTTGCTCCATGCAATCCGGTAGATCCAGGGCCAGAATCGCTCGTCGTCGCGGAGCGAGCCGAGCCGGCGGAGCATCGTCAGGAGCGTCTCCTGGACGATGTCCTCCGCGGCGTCGCGGTCCAGCGTGGTCCGCAACACAAAGGGGTACAGCCGCTCCCAGACCAACACGGCCAGTCGGCCCATCGCGGCCTGTTCGCCCGACCGGGCGTCCACCAGAAACTGCATGTATCCGCTACTATCGCACATCGGAGTAGTCCTCGCCCGTATAAGGCCGGCAATCCGACGGGAGTAACGGGAAAACGTAGAGCGATAGACGTCGTGCGCGAAGCGTTGAGAACTCGCGCTCGACGCTCCGACCGTCACGCGCCGGACTTTGTCGGTTGACTTGTCTCCTCCGCCGGCGAGGGCGATGCTGCCTCGACCTGCTCCGGATCGCCCAAGACCCGCCACGAAGGCGGCATCAGTTCGGGCACGACCCAGGCGCTCCCACAGTGATGGCATTTCTCCATGTCCGGCTGGCGGCCCAGGCCGCAGTTCGCACATGTGACCAGCGCTCCCTTCGGGCGGGTCAGGCGATACGCGACATACGCCGGAAGGCCGAAAACAACCGTCCCAACTACCCAGATCTTCCGGGTTCTCCTGGTCAGTCCGATCCGAGCCGCATTCCGGGCGACCCGTTCGGCGAGGAATCCAAAGAAGAACACCCCAGGCATCATGTAGCAGAAGACCCGCCCAAATCTCTCCCACCACATCATGTCCCCCCCTGCCCTGGCGACCATGGCGACGAACGAGTCCGGCAGCAGAAGCACCGACCGAAAGCCCGCGGTTGCCTCCTGGTGCGAGCCCGCGAAATAGGACGCGAGCACGAGCACCGGCGGATGCAGGCTCTCCAAGATCAGCTTCGCGCTGGTCAGGGATCGCGCACCGGGAAGGTGGTAGTAAGCCGCCTGCGCGGAGGATCGCAGGGACTCTCCGACCCGGCCCGATGCGGATTTGCCGTATTCGTGGAACATCGTCCCACCACTCTCGATGACCCTGCCGTTGGGATCGAAGCACGCCACCTCCACCGCCAGCATCTCCCGAGACAGCGTCGCGACGGCACAGCCGCGATAAGTCCATTCACGACCCTGCCGAGCGTTACATACGCCGTAGGGAAGTGCGAAATAGGCAACGACATCGTCCGGCGTGACCGGTCGAGCCACGCCTAAAGGCGACATCGGCGTCGGCAGGCGACCGGTAACGCCGATGATTTGGAGCGTCTGCATATCAAGCAAATCGATCCGCCCGGACGCGTCGAGGACCAAAGTCCGATCGCCGCCGAAGTACTGCGTCAGCACGGGTGATTCGACGTTCGTCGGACACGGAACCGCCATGTGGATTGCCCCGAAGTTCTTCTCGATGGCCCCGATCTGGACCGGGTGATGGTTGTCCGCATCCGCCAACTCCGGGCCTTTCCGGACGGAAGATCCTTTGGCGTCCCATTCGATGGCGAAGAACCTTCTCTGCCCGCGATCGTAGACGAACACCGACGATCCGGCGTAGGGGTCCGCGATCGGAGAGCTGAATCGCCCGAGCTTCTCGTCGGGCTCTTCGCCCGCGCCGTTCGGTCCCGCGTAGTGAAGGAATCTGCGGTACGCCGGCTTGGAGTCGGACTCCTGAAGGTAGCGATCCAGCCCTTCGTAGACGAACAAACCCAGCGATGAATCGAAATCGAGCGGCTCCTTGTCCGGGTGTGCCTCTCGCAGACGGACCAGCCACAGCCACGCGTCGGACGCACCGGGAAAAGCGTGCGAGCCCAGATATTGCGAGGCGCCAAGGCCGCAGAAGACACGCTGAGTCTCCCCCATGGCGGCTGTCACGAGGGATGGCGCCAGCAGATTCGGGTCTGTGCCCTCCTCGCCGGCGACGCGACGCGACGGACGGATCACCACCTCGCGAGCCGAAGGGGGCAGGAGCAGATGCCGGTTGAAACTGCACAGCCACCGCGCCCAGAACAGACCGGTGCCCAACAGGATCGTCGCAATCACGCCCGTCGCCAGGGCATTCACAAGGTATCGTCTCGATGCGTTCATGATTCATGCCCTACAAAGACGTGGAAACGAACTGGGACCAGGTACGAAGCAGCGCCGCCGCGATCAGTAGCAGCAGGACCGCCATGGCATCGACGCCAAACCCCTTGATCCAGACCAGAGACGCCACAAGGGCCAACAAGAGAATACTGCCTATGAGCATCCAGGCGCGGTTTGTCCGCCAGCCGACCAGCAGCCCGATGCTGTAGCAGGCGAAGCCGGCCAGTGAGATCGTGACGGAGACCGCCGCAAGCACATGGTGGTAGGACGAGACCTGCGGGATGATCTGGCCGGGCAGAACCAGGGCCGTGATAACCAGCGGGATGACAGCGACCAGGAGGGTCAGCACGCCCACGAGAACCCTGGCAAGGAAGATCTGCCCGCGCGTGACCGCCAGCGTAGAGAGCAGGACGGAAATCCGGCCCGCCCGGTCCGCGTGCATCTGCACGGTCCCCAGACAGCATAGGCCGAGGAACAGCCCCGTCGTCAGGTTGGCCGCCAGCGCAACGCTGATCGGCGCCGGGACTCCCCACCACGACGACACGGTCGCGATGCAGATCATGACCACACTGAAGAAACAGGGCAACGCGATATAGAGCAGTTGGTCTCGAATCTCTCGGCGGATGAGGGTCAGCACATTACACCTCGCTTTCCTGCGGCACCGCGGCCGATGCGGGTCTCGTGCATTCGATGAAGATGTCTTCGAGCGTCATGGGCATCTCGGTGCAGCTCTCCAGGCCGAACGTCTGGAGAATGGCCTGTTTCTGCAGGTTCCAGTTAGCAACGGTCAGGACCATCTCCCGGCCCATCGCCTGCTGATTGATGATGCCTGTGAGGTACAGGTCGTCCGGCGTGCGCTCGGGGAAGATCACGCGCAGCTTCTTGACCCGGCTCTTGAGCTCGTCCAGGCTGCAATCGACGACGAGCTTGCCCGCAACGAGGATTCCGATGCGATCCGCGATTCGCTCGACGTCCGCCAGGATGTGCGAGCTGAACAGGATCGTCCGCCCCTGCCGCTGAATGACGTCGATGGCCAGTTCCAGGAACTGCCGGCGGGCGACGGTATCGAGGCCGAGCGTCGGGTCGTCGAGGATTACCAGTTCCGGATCGATCGCCATCGCCAGGGCCAGGTTGAGCTGCGCCCTCATGCCGGTCGAGAGGTCCTTGACCTTGCGGTCCATCGGAAGGCGGAAAGTCTCCATGAGCTGACCGAAGAACTCGTCGTTCCAGTGCAGGGACAAGCCCTTGCACAGGTCGATCAGCCGAGACACCGTGTAGCTCTGGATCAGGTGGTGCCCCTCCGCAACGTATCCGACCCGCCCATGCGCGTTCGCGGACAATCGCGTGGAGTCCTCGCCCAGGACCAGCGTCCGGCCGCGAGTCGGGGGTTCCAGGCCCAGCAGGATGCGGATCATGGTGGTCTTGCCCGACCCGTTGCGGCCGAGCAGGCCGTAGATGCACCCGCGAGGCACGCGCAGGCTGATGCCGTCCAGAATGCACCGCCCGTCGTAGTACTTCACCAGTTCCTCGATGACAATCGGGTTGTCCGTCATACCGATCCTCTCTCATTCCGAAGTCAGGTTGAACTTCTCCACCGCCGCGTTGAACCAGTCCCCCAGTGTCTGTTTGTCGATCTGCATGTGGAAGGCCGAGACGACGATCCGCTCCAGCTCATCGCAGACGAGCTTGCGGCGCACCGCCTTGCTCAGGACGCTGTCGAGATTGGCGACGAACGCCCCGGTGCCGGCCCTCGTGACGATGATCCCCTCCTGCTCGAGCTGGCGGAAGGCCTTCGCGATGGTGTTCGGATTGATCGCGAGCTGCTGGGCGAGCTGGCGAACCGTGGGAAGCCGCTCGTCTTTGACCAGGCGGCCCAGGGCGATATCCCGCTTCACCTGGTCGATGATCTGCAGGTACACGGGCCGGTCCGATGCGTTGTCGATTCGAAACTGCATGGGGCACCTTCAGTTGTACTACTATAACTAATACAAGTGTACCGCGGCCGGGTTCGGTCGTCAAGCGGAATTCTTGGTATTTTTTTTGCGATGCCCGCGCACACGATACCCCATGTGTCGCCCCCCCCGATTGTCATTCCCGCGAAAGCGGGAATCCATTCATGGGGTTGCGTCACGTCCCACGGTTCCTGGATTCCTGCTTGGCGCAGGAATGACAGAGTCGTTGCCATGTGTCGGGTTGTCGTCCCCGGATTGCGTCCCGTCCCCGCGCTTGTCATCCCCGGATTGCGCCCAATCCCGGCGCTTGTCATTCCCGCGCAAGCGGGAATCCATTCATTAGGTTGCGCCCAATCCCGCGGCTCCTGGATTCCTGCTTGGCACAGGAATGACAGAGTCGCGCCCTGGCGGAAGAGCTTGACGCAGTCAAGCGGCAGGAATATCGTGACGGTGGCTGCGAGCGGGCAGGAAGGAAACCCGTGAGTGCACCGTGCGACATCCGAGCGCAACTGTGAGATGGGAAGCAGGAAGCCGCCTCGGTTACCTTCTCGCGCGAACGAGCGAGTTCATGCCCTCGTCCCTGCGGAGCAGCTCGATGTCAGAGAAGCCGGCGGATTCCAGGTCTTTGCGGAACTCGTCGAACGTGAACGTGCCGCCACCCTCGGTGCCGACGAGCATGTTGACCGCGAACATCGCCCCGGCGGGCGGTTGGGTCCGACACGAGTCCATCACGACATCCCGAATCACGAGAACGCCGCCGGGCGTCAGAGCGGCGTGAATTCTCGCATAAAGGACGCGATTCTGCTCGCGGGAGTTCTGGTGGGCAATCGCACTGAGCCAGGCGAAGTCGGCGCCGCCGGGCATGGGGTCGATGTTGTAGTCCCCTGCCACGAGGGTGACTCGGTCGGCCATGCCCGCACGGGCAAGCCGGTCCCGGGCCAATGGCACAACATCGGGCAGGTCGAACAATACCGCAGTCGCGTCGGGCACAGCCAACAGAAACGCGATGGTCCAGGTGCCTGATGCGCCGCCGATGTCCAGCATCCGCTCGAATCGCATCGGCATGAGTCTCGCAATGACTTGCGGTGCTATGCTCTCGGAGAAGCTGTTCATCGCTCCGATGAAGGACTCGCAGTCGGCGGCCTCGCCTCGGATACTGGGCATCCTGTCGGCGGGCCGGCCCGTCCGCACAACCCTCGCGAGCTCGGCCCATCGGCGCAGGCAGTTGGCCTGATGACGCACCGCGGGCAGGACCCTCCTGGGCGAATCCTCCGTCAGCAGTTCTGCGGCATCCACAGGGACTCGATACTGGTCGCCCTGCTTGATCAGCAAGTCAAGAGCAACCAGGGCGTCCAGGAGCACGACCGTCGCATGGGGATCGGCTTCGATGGCCTGGGCGAGGACCGCAGCGGTGGCCGGCGCCCTAGCCAACGCGGTGAACACATCGAGGTCCGCCGCGGCAGCGATGACGCAGGCCGCCTGGAATCCCCGCATAGTCCCCAAGAGTCCATCCGCGGTCCATGTCCTGGGCATCGGTGCAAGTCCTTCCCTGAGCCTCCGTTGACTCCGGCTAGTCGAGCGACTCGACGTAGATGTTGCGGAACTCGATCGGGCTGCCTTCGCTCTGCAGACAGATCCAGCCGGAAGTGACACTGGCTCCAGTCCCCTCGTTTTGCACGACGCCATTTACGAGGCAGCGAATGGTATCCCCCTGGCAGTAGATGTCGTAGCTGTTCCACTGGCCGGCGGGGACTTCGCTGGTCGGCATCTTCTTCTCGATAACCACGAATTGCTTGGTCGCATTCGCCTGGTTCACGCCGTTCACGGAGATGCCGGTCCCGTTGATGAGGACCAGGTCGCCGGCGCTCGCGGCCTTGAGCTGGCACTCGATGCAGGCAGGCCAGACCTTGTCGTCGCCATTGGCATGGAGGAGCACGCCGCTGTTGGTCGGCTTCTCGGGCCATCGCCAGTCGACGTGCAGACGGTAGTCGCTGTAGCTGTCCGTGGTACGGATGTAGCCGTTGGGCTTGCCGACACAGTAGAGATTACCATCGCGGACCCGCCAGACCTCGTTGACATCCACGGCGGGATCGGCCAGCACCCGCGTCCAACCGGCGAAATCCTTGCCGTTCCAGAGCACGGTCTTCTTGCCGGCCGACTTGCCTCCCCGCAAGCCATGGCAACCCACGAGAACCGCGAGACAGGCCAAGCCCACAATCGCCAATCTGGTTCTGCCCGTTGTCCGCACCATGATCCTGCCCTCACTAAAGCAACCGATTGTCCTGCTTCGAAAACCTCACAACAAGATGGACGACACCTTGTGTCAGCCCATCCGCCACTGTTTACCTCATTCGCAGGATCTCGGTCAACGAGAATCTGGTCACTCTGCGGGAGGTCGAAACTACGGTCATGCGCCGAATGGGAGGCTACTTGGGGGGGTCGCCGCGCAGGTGCTGCTGGGCCCAGACCGACAGTCCCGAACCCACGAGGAGCACGGCGCCGAAGAGCAGTTGAACGCCGTTCATCCGCTCGTGGAAGAGAACGCTCGACATGCTGAAGACAACAAACGGCTGGGCGAGGACCACCAGCATGGGGATCGTCGCGCCGATCCGCCGGATGGCTGTGTAGTAAAAGACATGGGCCAGCGCGATGGCCGCGATGGACGAAATCAACACCGCACCCCAGCCTCGCACGTCGAGAGCCAGAGCCTGGGAGGGGTTCCCGAAGAGAAAGGCACACACCGACAGGCCCACCGCGGCGTAGATGCTCATCACGGAGAAGCTCGCTCGCGGATCGATGTCCTGAAACGCGACTCGCACGGAGATCGTGTACACGCCCCACATGAAGGCCTGCGACAGTGCAAGGACAATCCCGGTGAGCGTGCCCGCAGCCGAGAAATCACCCTTGAAGGCGACGACGCCGACCAGGCCGCCCAGGGACAGCAGCAGTCCCAGCCAGAATCGGACGCTTCGCATGAGCGGCCTTTCCTCGCGAAAGACGATCAGGGAGAAGCCGGCTACCCACAGGATCGAGGTCTTGGACAGCATCGTCATGAACGCCGGACCGATGTAGTAGAACCCCGCCGCCCAGAGACTCTGCATCGTGATATTCGCAACAGAGGGCAGCAGCGCCCGGCGCCAGGTCTTCGCGGCGAAAGTCCCCTTGGCCGTCGAGTGCAAAAGGAAAGGCAGCCAGAACAAGCCGGCCACCACATACCGCAGGGCATTCTGCGTCCAGGAATCCACCTGACCCGCGAGGTACTTGATGAAGAGCGGGCCGATGGACCAGCCGACGAGGGCCCCGAGGGTCGCCGCGGTCGCGACCATATCGATCCGGCCGATCCGCGTCGGGTGGCTCATCGGAGCATCTCGACAACGGTCCGTGCGGTCCCCTCGCTCGCCTTCCTGCGTGTCAGCGGCTCGACCACATCGATCAGCTCGTTGCTGATTCGCGTCAGTTCCGTGCGGTCCTGCAGAGTGGCGTCGACCCGCTGGAGGATCGGCTCGATGGACGTGAAGTACGGCATGAATTCCGGAACGACCTCCCGGTCGGCCAGGAGGTTCACCAGCGTGAAGAACTTCGCATAGACCAGCCATCGCCCGATCAGGTGCCACAGGAACCGGTTCGTCTGGTACATGATCACCATGGGACAGCCGGAAGAGGCCACCTCCAGTGTCGCACTGCCGCTGGCGACAATGGAGAAGTCCACCTGGGCCGCGGTGCGCCGGACCGTATCGACGGAGTACTCGCAGACGAAGCCCGGGATTTGCGTCTGCTCCAGCAGTTGCCGTCGCTCGTCGCTGGCCGCGACCACAACGAAGCTCGCGTCGCGATACTTCTGCTTCAGTCGCACCGCGATCTCCTGCATCGGCTTCCAGAGCGACGCGATCTCCGCCAGTCGCGAGCCCGGCATCAGGGCGATCCTGGCACGGTTGGGGTCGAAGCGAGAGTAGTCTTTGCGCGAACCCGTCAAATCGCTCGGCAGCCCATCCAGCAGCGGATTGCCGACGAAGGCGGCGTCCACCCCTCGTTCCCGGAACCACCCTTCCTCGAACGGCAGCAGGCAGCACAGCTTGTCGCAGAGCCGCCGAAGCTTGCGGATTCGCCAGCCGCCCCAGGCCCAGAGCTGCGGCGCGACGTAGAACAGGGTCTTGACACCGGCCTGTTTGGCGGCCTTGGCGACGTGGAAATTGAACGAGGGGGAATCGCAGACGATCATCAGATCGACGGGATGTTCCTGCAGGTACCGCCGAACCCGTCGCACGAGCCTGTAGAAGTGCCCGACGTGGGCGATGGCGGTATAGGTCATGACCGCCCTGCCGACGGTGCTCTCGATGACCTCGCAGCCCGCGGCCGCCATCTTGGGCCCGCCGATCCCCACGAACTCGGCCTCCATGCCGCCCTTCTTGAGCGCAGCGATCAACCCCGCACAGTGCACATCCGCACTGGGATCGTTGACACTGACGAACACGCGTTGGGTCTTTTTCATGTCGATCATAGTCGTAAGTCAGTAGTTTCTACCACCACGGGCCCGGAACATCAATCAGCAAGACAAATCGATGTGGCGAGGGAGATTGAAAAGCCAAACAAGCGGGGGTAGGATTACGGCATGGGAACGTTTCACACAAGCTGCAGAATCGAGAACCATAGGGACAGAAGCAAGGCAGTCCATGTCGAGGACCTTCTTGCCGATACAAACTGTGAGCACACGTGGATTCCCGGCGCAGTGCTGGAGGAGATTGGGGTCACCGTTGAAAAGGAATGCCTGCAACTCAGGACAGCCAGTGGCCAATCCGTAATACGTAGTGTCGGCTTTGCCATCCTGCGCATCGGCGACAGTTTCACCATTGATGAGGTCGTCTTTGCCAAGCCGGGGGATGGCCCTGTCCTCGGAACTAGGACGCTCGACGGTCTTGATCTGTCCCTATTGCCCGACCTGATGAAAACACCGCCCTGCCTGTACAAGTATTACGCCTTCAACGAGTGGACGGAGAATATCTTCGAGCGGAACGAGATATACTTCCAATCTCCGGATGGCTTCAACGATCCTTTTGACTCGAAGCCATTAGCCACGTACGAGGGAACCAATGAGCAAAGGCTGGATCGCCTGGTACAAGCCTGGCGCAACGGTCCCGCAAAGGACAAGAAAGTCGAGGACTTACGCATACAGGCGTTGGATCTCATGCAGGACTGTCGGGATGTGACGCTCATGCTGCCGAGTGTCAAGCGATCCGCTGAGAGGATTCGGAAGCAACTCGGTATCTTCTGCATGACTAGCAGGAAGGATAGCATACTCATGTGGGCGCACTACGCGGAGGCTCACACAGGCTTCTGTTTGGGGTTTGAAACTGGCAATCCATTTTTCGGACGTGCACAGCCCGTCAGTTACAGGCGCGACCGTCCTTGTCGGAATCTCATCGAACCCCTCGATCCTGAGAAAGGGGCCGACGATTTGTTCGTGAAGTCAGAGGATTGGGCATATGAGGATGAGTGGAGGATTGATGACCACATAAAGGGCCCGGGGGTCCATCAGTACCCAGCGGAGGCACTCAGGGAGGTGATTCTCGGTTGTAGGATCAAAGCAGGAGACAGACACCGGATCATGCAATGGTGTCGGGCACGCAATCCTCAACCCACGGTCTATTGGGCGGAGGAGATGGATAGTGGTTTCGGACTCGATATCAAACAAATTCCTTGGATCACATCGACTAGTCGATAGCCACTGGCACATGATCCACGGCAGGCAGAGAGATCACACGGCAGAAGCGAGAGCAGTCTGACTGACCAAATCTGAGAAGAATTACTTGATTGTTCCGACGAACATAATATAACTATGTGAGTATATTATCACATAGTTGGAGTTGTACGATGATCGACAAGACGAGAGCCCTGCTGTACGAGCGGCAGGCGGAGATTGCCAAGGCGGTGGCGCACCCGCTTCGGATCGCGGTGCTCGATTTCCTCCAGGACGGCGAGAAGTGCGTCTGCGACATTGCCGAGCGTGTCGGGTCGGAGCGGTCGAACGTCTCTCGGCACCTGACGCTTATGGTCCGCGCGGGCGTGCTGAGCTGTCGCAAGGACGGGCTTAAGGTCTTTTACACGCTCAAGACACCTTGCGTGGCCGACTTTCTTGGCTGTGTCTGCCGAGTGCTCAAGCAACAGGCCAAGGACAACGAGAGACTGCTGGCGGCCCTGTGACGGAGAGTCGGAATGGATTTCAGAAGTGAATGGAAGAAACTCCTGCTGATCGTCGCGGCGTTCCTGGCGTTCTTCTATCTGCCGGTGGGCAAGCCGCGATTCGACAGCGCCGTGATGGAATCGCTGCAACTGGTCCGATGGTACGCCCGCGAGCACGTGCTGCTGTGCCTGGTGCCCGCGTTCTTCATCGCCGGGGCGATCTCGGTGTTTGTCAGTCAGGCGTCCGTGATGAAGTACCTCGGCGCCAAGGCCAACAAGGTCCTGGCCTACGGCGTGGCGTCGGTTTCCGGCAGCGTCCTGGCCGTGTGCTCGTGTACGGTGCTTCCGCTGTTCGCAGGCATCTACCGCATGGGCGCAGGCCTGGGTCCCGCGACCGCGTTTCTCTACTCGGGTCCCGCGATCAACGTCCTGGCGATCATTCTGACCGCCCGCATTCTCGGTCTGGAACTCGGGATCGCCCGCGCGGTCGGAGCGGTCGCCTTCAGCATCGTCATCGGCCTGCTGATGCATCTGATCTATCGCAAAGAGGAGGCCGCGAAGGCCGCGAGCCAGGCCGCCATGCCCGAGCCGGTGGCAGCAAGACCGCTGTGGAAGAACGGCCTGTACTTCGCGTCCATGGTGGGAATCCTCGTCTTCGCCAACTGGGCACGCAGCGGAGACACGCGGGCTCTATTCCTGTGCTGCCCCGGCGGACTGGAGACCTACGCCATCGAGGGGAGAATCGTCGAAAGGACCGATTCGTCCATAACGCTGGTGGACACCAAAGGGCAGACACGGACCATATCGACGCCGCTCCTGCAGGGTGTCGAGAATCTCAAGAGGAACAGCACCAGCGAGCTGGTCTACCGATTCCGCTGGGCCCTCGTGCTGGCGCTGCTGGCGGCCTTCGCCTTCATGGTCACCCGGTGGTTCAACCGAGATGAGCTGACAGAGTGGGTGGGGGCGACGTGGGGTTTCGCCAAGCAGATTCTGCCCCTGCTGCTATTCGGCGTCCTCGTCGCTGGCTTCCTGCTCGGCCGACCCGGCCCGGACCACGAGGGAGTCATTCCCGTGACTTGGATCAACCAGGCGGTCGGCGGCAATTCGCTCCGAGCGAATCTGCTCGCGTCGGTGGCCGGAGCGTTCATGTACTTCGCCACGTTGACCGAGGTGCCCATCGTTCAGGGACTCATGGGTTCCGGGATGGGCAAGGGACCGGCCCTGGCCCTGCTGCTGGCAGGTCCGGCTCTGTCGTTGCCCAGTGTGCTCGTGATCCGCTCGGTCATGGGAACCCGGAAAACGCTCGTCTACGTGACGCTGGTGGTCGTCATGGCCACGATCACAGGCATGATCTTCGGCGCGTTGTTCTAACCTCTGGGAGACACACATATGAAGAAGTTGCAGATCCTGGGCACGGGATGCCCAAAGTGTAAGAAGCTGGCGGAGAATGCGGACGCGGCCGCCAAGGCCCTGGGCATCGAGTACGATATGGTGAAGGTGACCGACATCAACGAGATCATGAAGTTCGGCGTGATGATGACGCCCGCGTTGGCGGTGGACGGCCAGGTGAAGGTCGTCGGGAAAGTGCCCTCGCCGGAGGAGATCAAGAAGATGCTGGCGTAAACGCCCGACAAGAGATAGAAAGGACAATCGATGAGTGCTCAGCAATCATGTGGATGCGGTGGCGGAGCGAAGCTGATCTTTGCGTGTAGCGGCGCCGCAGATGTGGGAGAAATCGCAGACAGGGCCGCGAGGAAGTTGAGCCGCGACGGAGCCGGACGCATGTTCTGCATGGCCGGGCTGGGCGGACGAATCGGCGGCATCCTCAAGACCACGGAAGCGGCGGACAGCATCCTTGCTATCGACGGCTGTTCGCTCCATTGTGTCAAGTCGAGCCTGGAACAGGCAGGGTTCAGCACGTTCAAACATCTGCGGCTGGCGGACCTCGGCCTGGAGAAAGGCAAGAGCCCGGCGAGCGAGGAGAATGTCAATAGAGTGGCGGTGAGGGCGAAGGAGATGATCTGCTCGTAAGGAGGGCTGCCCATGGTCGGTCGATGTGTTCTCGTGATGGCGATGTGCCTGTCCTGTCTAGGTTGTCAGGCTGGTGACCCTTCGAGCCGGCAGGCCGCCAAGTCTTCGGCAGGAGATTCGCCGACTGCGACAGTACAGGGCGAATCCACCGCCAGCATGGCCATCGTGTATGCGTACTACTTCCACCGGACCTTCCGCTGCATCTCGTGTCAGACGATGGAGGACCTGGCAGCCCGAACCATCGAGGAGCGTTTTGCCGAAGAGACTCGGAAGGGACAGGTTGTCTGGATGTCAGTGAACGTTGATGAACCACAGGGCAAAGCTCTCGGGCAGCGGTTCAACGCCAGAGGAAGCGAACTCGTGGTGGCGAGGATGGAAGACGGCAAGTGCAAGTACTCCAAGAGACTGGACGCTCTGTGGGAACTGAAGGATCGTCCGGAGGCTTTCTCGGAGCACTTGGTCAATGAGATCTACACGCTCCTGAACGGCGAGCCCAAAGGGTGAAGCCATGATGCTTGCGCAATGCTGCACTCCCGGTCGGGCGAACATCGTCTTCTTGCTGGCCACTGCGGCAGGTATGTGGTGCATCTTCGTGTGGGTTCCTTCAGTCTGGAGATCGAAAGGAGATCGCATGAATAGTACATTGAAGATCGTGGTGGTCGCGGCTCTGATCCTGTCCGTGGCGGCAGTCGTACATATCAAGCGGCAAGATAGCCCGACGGACACCGCGCAGGGCGTGGTCACGCCGGCGACCCAGGGCTTGCCCCGCTTGGTGGACCTCGGGGCGGACAAGTGCATCCCGTGCAAGATGATGGCCCCCGTTCTTGAGGAACTGAAGGAGCAGTACAAGGACAGACTGAACGTGGTCTTCATCGACGTATGGAAGGACCCAAACGCCGGCACGGAGTATGGCATCAAGCTCATTCCAACACAGATCCTCTACGACGCCGCCGGGAAGGAACTCTTCCGCCACGAGGGTTTCTTCTCCAAGGAGGATATCCTCGCCAAGTTCAGGGAGTTCGGCGTGGACCTGCCGGATGCCTCGACTCAGATGTCTGTTTTTGAACGTCTCACCCCCGCCAAGCCGGATGAGCGTCCGAAAGACACCATCTGCTACCTGTGCGATGGAACCATCGATGCGAAGACTCTCGTCACCGTCCAAACGGACAAGGGCGAGGTCAGACTGTGCGGGCCGCACTGCTACTTCATCCTGTATTCCTGCCTCACAGAGGATAAGGCCGGCTTTGAGAAGAAGGTGACTGTCACCGACTGGGCGACAGGCAAACCCGTCGCGATCTCCGAGGCCGCGTTCCTCTCGGGCGAGGAGGAAGCCTCGGGCAGGCCGTGGATCAAGGCATTTGCCAGCAAGGATGCCGCCGTCACCTGGCGAGCGACCAGCGGCGGGAGCGTCCTGACCCTGGAATCTCTTGCGCAAAAGGAGATGTCGCACCGCTGCGGGTTCTGCGATCGCGCATGCTATCCCCAGGATGCCGCCGAGGTGACCGTCGAAGGCGGGGTACGCACCTGGGGGTGTTGCTCCCACTGCGCCCTGGGCGTGGCCGCGAGGACCGGCAAGAACATCGAGGTCCGCGAGAAGGATCGCCTGACGAAAGAGCCCATCGTCGTCAAGACGTTCGAGGGCAAGGTCGCTTCGCTGGAACCAGTGACTGCGGTCGCCTGGTTCGGCCAGCGACAGAAACCCGACGGGGCCTGGGCCTCCGCCGGATGCTTCCACCAGGGCTTCTTCACCAATGCCGACAACCTCAAGAAATGGGTCGAGCAGAACCCCTCTGAGACCGGCAGGCTCATCCCCATCAGCCAGGCACTGGCCGACAAGATGAAACTCTCGCCCGAGCAGATCCAGAAGGCATGCAGGATTGGTGAGTGCGTCCCGAAGTAATCGACACAACTCTACCCGCGGAGACCATGATCATGATGAGAAGAGAGATCCTTCCAGTGGCCGTCATTGTCGTGCTCGGCACATCCGCTTTTGCGGCACATGCGGCTGATGTTCCGCCTAAGCCTCCCCTGGTATGCGACGTCTATCCCGGCTTGGCCTCAAACAGCTTGACCTATGCGAAGCTGTCCGATCTGCCCGCCGGTGTGGTCCTCAGGACAGATGGTCTCGCCATGAAGGACACGGATGTCGCCGGCGAGATCGCCAAGGGGCCTGCAGAGATGCAGACCCAAATCAGGAAGAACGCGTTCTTCCTGCTGGAGAACATGGCGACGCGTCAACTCCTGGTCGCACAGGCCAAGGCCGGAGCCGCCGAGCCGAAGGATGCGGCTGCATCTGACGAACGAGCGGTAATCCAGACCTACCTCAAGGGGCTGGTCGCCGATGTGCAGGTCACCGATGCGGAGGTATCCAAGTTCTACGAGGAGAACAAGGAGGCCTGCGGCGGAGCGACCCTGGACCAGATGAAGGATTCCATCAAACAGGTCGTGCTCCAGCAAAAGCAACAGGAGTTCATCAATGAGCACATCCGCACGATGGGGCGGCGCATACCCATCGAGGTCTCCGCGTCCTGGACGAGAGAGCAGGCTGCACTGGCCAGGGACAATCCTGTGGACAAGGCCCGCGCCAGTGGAAGGCCTTCCCTGGTGGACTTCGGGTCCACGGGCTGTCGCCCTTGTGACATGCTGGCCCCGATCCTTGAGACGCTGAAAGAGAAATATGCCGGCAAGGTGAACGTCCTGTTCGTTCACGTCGGCCAAGAGCAGATCCTCGCCGCCCGGTACGGCGTCCAGAGCATCCCGGTGCAGTTCTTCTATGACAAGGATGGCAAGGAAGTATTCCGCCACACGGGGTTCTGGCCGGAGGCGGAGATCGAGAAGAAACTGGCGGAAATCGGAGTCCAATAAGACATGGACAGGCTGTTCACGGCTTTGACGCATGCGATTGAGGGTACGCCGGCAATCGCCCTGACCGCTGCGTTGGTCTGGGGCATCCTCAGCGTCCTGCTGAGCCCGTGCCACCTGGCGAGTATCCCTTTGATCGTGGGCTTCATCGACAAACAGGGCCGGATGTCCACGCGAAGGGCGTTCGCCATCTCGGTTCTCTTCGCAGGGGGCATCTTGGTCACCATCGCCCTGATTGGCGCGATCACGGCCGCCGCGGGCCGGATACTGGGCGACGTGGGACCCTACGGCAACTACTTCGTCGCGATCATCTTCTTTCTCGTCGGCCTGCACCTGCTTGACGTGATCCCGACGCCCTGGTCCGGCCCGGGCCAGGTCGGCATGAAACGCAAAGGCCTGCTCGCGGCACTGGTCCTGGGCCTGGTGTTCGGGATCGCGATCGGCCCGTGCACCTTCGCCTACATGGCCCCCATGCTGGGCGTAACCTTCAAGCTGGCCTCGACCCACGCGGTGTATGGGACCCTGCTGTTGCTGGTCTACGGCGTGGGCCACTGCTCGGTGATCGTGGTCGCGGGCACCTCCACCGGCTGGGTCCAGAAGTACATGAACTGGAACGAACAATCCAAGGGCGCCGTTATAGTCAAGCGAGTCTGCGGCGTTCTGGTCCTGCTGGGGGGACTGTACCTGATCTACGTCGCACAGTGAGACGGGACATGTCAAGACATCCACATTATTACGTCAGATGAAGGAGTGCAGAGAATGAATCGAAGGGAATTTCTGACCACTGCTGTTGCCGCAGGGGCAACCACATCGACCGCCGCCGCGGCTGGAGCCGGGAAGACCGTCAAGATCATCGGCGTGTCGTGCAGCCCGCGCAAGGGCAAGACCACGGCGGCCGCACTAGGCATCTGCCTGGAAGCCGCCAAGGCAGTCAACCCGGCCATCGCGACGGAGTTGATCGAGCTGGCAGGCCGCAATATCGGCGTCTACGACCCCGCCGATCCCAAGGCCGTTCAGGGAGGTTTCGTCGAACTCATCCCCGTCCTTTCCAGTCCGGACGTGGCGGCCATCGTGGTCGGGACGCCTGTCTACTTCGGGAACATGAGCTCCCTGTGCAAAGCGTTCCTCGACCACTGGATGGTCTTCCGCCAGAAGGAGTTCGCCCTGTCCGGTAAGGTGGGCGGGGTCGTCGCGGTGGGCGCCGGACGCAACGGCGGCCAGGAGCTGACCCTTCAGTCCGTCCAGGCATCCCTGATGGGCCAGAACATGATCGTCGTCGGCGACGGCCGGCCCACCAGTCACTTCGGGGCCACGCTCATCAACACGAACGACGATATCAGCAAGGACGAATTCGGGATCAACACCGCCAAGAACCTCGGCCGACACATCGCGGAAGTCGCTCTGAAGCTCGCCACCAGGACGACATAGAGGTCCGGCCTCGGTTCCTGTTGAGACGGATGAGGATCTCGCCATCGGCGGACACGGGGACTGGTGTGCCGTGTCGAACATCTCTTCCGTTGACTCGTAGGAAGTCGTAGCTATAATTCGTCATATGGCGAAATATGATAGGTAAATATGCGTGAGATTCTGCAGATAGCCAAGGCGATGGCCGACGGGAATCGGCTGCGGGTTCTGACGGCACTGGCGGGCGGCGAGTTGTGCGTCTGCCAGATCGTCGAGCTGCTCGAATTGGCCCCTTCGACCGTGTCCAAGCACATGGCCATCCTGCGACAGGCACGGCTCGTCGAAGGCCGCAAGGACGGGCGGTGGATGTACTATCGACTTCCCGGCCGGGACGCGCCCAAAGCCGTCAGGGAGGCCGTGAGGTGGGTTCAACGCTACCTTGCCGATTCGCCCCAGACAACCCAGGATCAGAAGAGACTGAAGATGGTTCTCGCGATGGACCCGGAGGAGATATGCCGGAAGCAGTGCAGAAGCTGAAGGTGCTGTTTCTGTGTACGGGCAACTCGTGTCGGAGCCAGATGGCCGAGGGCTGGGCTCGATACCTGAAGGGGAATGTGATCGAGCCATATTCCGCGGGCATCGAGACACACGGACTCAATCCGAACGCCGTAACAGTAATGGCTGAGTCCGGCGTGGATATCTCCGCCCAGCGGTCCAAGCACGTGGACGAGATCAGGGACATTCCCTTCGATTATGTCGTGACCGTCTGCGACAACGCCCGTGAATCCTGTCCCCTGTTTCCGGGCAGGACAAAGGTCGTGCATGTCGGTTTCGACGATCCGCCAAGACTGGCGAGGCAGGCGAGAAGCGAACAGGAAGCACTGGGCTGCTACCGGAGAGTCCGCGATGAGATTCGGCGATTCGTCGAGTCCCTGCCGGATTGTCTCAAGACATAAATACGTAATCTGCTGGAGAATCTGCGATGACAGGGAATTCGGAATCGAGCGAAGGCATCCGTGAGTCGGTTCGGGAAGGATACGCGAAGATCGCCAAGGGTTGCGGCGGAGGTTGCTGCGGCGCCGCCAATCCCTCGCAACTCGCACAGGCGATCGGGTATGCTCAACAGGATCTGGAGGCCCTTCCGGAAGGCGCGAACCTGGGTCTGTCCTGCGGGAACCCGACCGCTCTGGCGGGCCTGGAAACAGGACAGGTCGTGCTGGACCTGGGCAGCGGGGCCGGATTCGACGCCTTCATCGCCGCGCCCAAGGTCGGCCCTACCGGCCGAATCATCGGCGTCGACATGACGGCGGAGATGTTGGCCAAGGCCCGCAGCAGCATTGCCGCCTTCTCCCGCAGGACGGGCCTGAACAACGTTGAGTTTCGCCTGGGCGAGATCGAACACCTGCCCGTCGCGGACAACAGCATCGACGTGGTGATCTCCAATTGCGTGATCAATCTCTCCCCCCAGAAGGATCAGGTCTGGCGGGAAATCGCCCGTGTCCTGAAACCGGGCGGGCGAGTCGCGGTCTCCGATCTGGCATTGCTCAAGCCCCTCCCCGAGGGAGTCCGGGAGATGGTCGAGGCGCTCGTCGGCTGCATCGCCGGAGCGGTACACGTGGACGAGACCCGCCAAATGGCCGAATCGGCCGGTCTGGCGGACATCGTACTGACGCCTAAGCCGGGGTATGTGGACGGCATGGTCGACTGGAACGATCCGCTCTACCGCAAGATCATCGAACATCTGCCCCAGGGATCAAGGGCGAACGACTACATCACCAGCCTCGAAGTCACAGCCAGGAAGAAGGCCGGACAGACATCGGGGACGGGTGGGTCACTGTACACGCCAGCGGTCGGCGAACTGGTCGCCATCGGGGCGGCCATCGCAGCCAACTGCGAGGGCTGTTTCAAATACCATTCCACGCAGGCCCGCAAGCTCGGCGTCTCGCAGGAGGATATGGCCTGTGCCGTGACCATGGCGCAGAAGGTGAAAGAGGCGCCCGCTCGCGCCGTGCTGGATCTGGCGAACAAACTTCTGGGATGCACCGCTTCGCCCGACGACGGATGCGTCCCTCCGGCGGGCACATGCTGCGGAACACGGGGGAAATCGGCTACAGACACACAGGAAAGGGCACGATGATATGACCGCACAGACTGCCGTCGCGCCACGCGCCAAAGGCCTCGGCTTTTTCGAACGGTATCTGACGATATGGGTCGCGATGAGCATCATCGCAGGCATCGGGCTTGGCAAGGCTGCTCCCGGAATCGCGAAGTCACTGGATGCCATGGCAATCTACGTCGGCGGCGCACCGGTCGTGTCGATCCCCATCGCGGCATGCCTGTTCTTCATGATGTATCCCATCATGGTCAAGATCGACTTCGCGAACGTGCTGAGAGCGGGCAAGAGCATCAAACCGGTCGGCCTGACTCTGTTCGTCAACTGGGCCATCAAGCCGTTCACAATGTACGCCATCGCGGTGTTCTTCCTGGGCACCGTGTTCCACGGGCTCATCGGGCCGGACGCTGTGGACTTGGTCAAAATGCCCTTCGGTATGGACCTGCAGGTCGGGGCAACCTACGGCGTGGGCACCGTCGTCGACAACGGAGGTATCAGGATGCTCCAGGTCCCCCTGTGGCGCAGCTATCTGGCCGGCTGCATCCTGCTGGGCGTCGCCCCCTGCACCGCCATGGTCCTGGTCTGGGGCTACCTGGCCCGGGGCAACGACGCACACACGCTCGTCATGGTCGCGATCAACTCGCTAACCATGCTGTTCCTCTATGGGCCGCTGGGCGGGTTTCTCCTGGGCGTCGGGAAGCTCCCCGTCCCCTGGCAGGCACTGCTGCTATCCATCGCAATCTATGTGGCACTGCCGCTGGTGGCCGGCTTCTTCTCGCGCAGATGGATCGTTGCGGCCAGGGGCGAGGCGTGGTTCCGCGAGCGATTCCTGCACATTCTGACGCCCATCACGATCTGCGCCCTGCTGGCAACCCTGGTCCTGTTGTTCTCTTTCAAAGGCCAGACCCTTCTCAATGATCCCCTGACGATCCTCTGGATCGCGATTCCGCTGTTCCTCCAGACGATGCTGATCTTCGGCCTGGGCTATGTGCTGTCGAAGGCACTCAAGCTGTCCTACGAGGATGCCGCACCGTCCGCGATGATCGGAGCATCCAACCACTTCGAGGTCGCCATCGCCACTGCGACGATCCTGTTCGGCCTATCGAGCGGGGCTGCCCTGGCTACCGTGGTCGGCGTGCTCATCGAAGTGCCCGTGATGCTCATGCTGGTGCGGATCTGCCTGAGGACCAAGCATTGGTTTCCGGCAGCCTCGGACTGTGCGGAGCACGCGCCGTCGCATTGAGAACCGCCGAGCCCGTCCCCCGGGGTCGAGGTTACGCGTCCTCGCCGGAATCCTCCCCTTTGGCCTCCAGCAGTCTCTCGATGATGCGGATGTCCTTGGGGATATGCACGGTGACGTACTCGCCGGCCTCGACTTGGGTGTAGGAGTGGTCGAGAAGCCCGTCGAACAGGATCGTATCGTCCGGATTGAGCCGAAAGGTTCTGTCTTCGATGCGGAGGTCCACGCCTCCGCTCAGGACATAGCAAAACTCGTGAATGTCTTCGTGCAACCCCATGACGTGAACGTGATCGCCCGCCAGGGCCGCGACGCGAATCAGTTTACCCTTGTCATACCGGGCGACTTTGCACCGCTCCAGTCCCTTGTCGGACCGCGTTGCATGGTTGCGCTCCTCGACCTGGGCCTTACGCCGCTGGACCAGGCGTCGTTCGGAGAGTCCCAACAGGTCACTGGTGGAGATCTGGAGCGCGCCGGCCAAGGCGTCCAGGGTCTTGAGGGACGGCATTGTCTTGTTCGTCTCCACGGATTCGACCGTCGGATATGTCAGTCCGGCACGGCCGGACAGTCCCTGCAACGTGAGGTTCAGTCGCCGCCGCAGGACGCGAATGATCCGAAAGTCGTAGTCGCTGTTCACCACAAGTTCCTTCCCAAGCACCTCGGGGTGGCCGCCCCATTCGTCGAGTTATCGGGCCTGACTCGGCCCGTATCTAGTAAAACACAAGATCGGCCTCTCTGTAAAGACTTTTTTATTTATCGGCACACACACCCTCATTTCCGCATGCAAAAACGCCACCGGCGGCGTTCCTAACCCAGCGGCGGCATACCTCCCGTTCCATCTTCTCGGTCCGTCCGACTGAAACCGGGGCCTCAGACAGAACGATGTTATGCGTGCAGTAAATGACAGCGTGGCAATCGCGAGTCAAGAGAGAGCAGGGGATGGGATCGCAGTAGACCCAAGGATGGGCACATCTCTCAGTGGGGTGGAAACACGCTCGGGCGGTCGACCCGCCTGTTCCGCATCGCGCGGGACTCGTCCATCGTGGACAGATGTCATCTTTGTGATGGTGAAAGGGATCAAACATGCAGACCGTGGAAAGAACGCGCGCAGCCGCCGGAAAGTACCTGACGTTCGCGCTGGGCCATGAGGAGTTCGGTCTGGAAATCCTCAAGGTCCGTGAGATCATCGGGTACATGCCCATCACGGCGGTTCCCCAGACGCCGGGGTATGTCAAAGGCGTCATCAACCTCCGAGGACAGGTCATCCCTGTCGTCGACCTGCGGGCCAAGTTCGTCATGGACAGCACCGAGACGACCTCCGAAACCTGTATCATTGTCGTGGAGACCCGCCAGGGAAGCGGCAAGTGCAACACCGGCATCGTCGTGGACCGCGTCCGCGACGTCCTGGACGTCCTCGATGAGAACATCGAGGACTCCCCGAACTTCGGCTCGGGCGTCAACACGGATTGCATCCTCGGCATGGGCAAGATCGGCGATTCCGTCAAGATCCTGCTGGACATCGACCGCGTCCTGGGCGGAACCGATCTGGCCGCCTTCTGCGACACCACATCCTGACCAATCCCCCGGGCATCGGGCAACCCCTTTGCCTGGGACACAAGGACAAGGCTACTGTAGGCCGCAAGACTTCACAGAATAGATACAAGGAGAACAGAGATGTTCAAGAAAATGAAACTCGCGACAAAAATGGGCATAGGGTTTGGCGTTCTGGTCGTCATCTCCGGCGTGCTGGGCCTCGTCGGGTGGAATGGACTGACCAACGTAGCCACCAATGCCAATCTGAACACGGCCGGCAATGACTGCCTCGCAGGGCTGAATCAATGCGCATCCCTCCGCAAGGACTTCACCATTCAAGGATTCGAGAAGGCCGCCAATGAGGAGAAGAACGCGGCGGAGAAGTGGCACGACGCCTACACCGCCTTGACCGCCAAGCTTCAGGAGTTGGAGAACACCAAGGGGCTGTCCAGCAGCGACCGGGCGATCGTCGCCGAGGCCAGCAGCAAGATGCCTCCCTATCTGACGTCTTTCGTGCATCAGGAGGACGCCCGTAAGATGAGGGACACGGCGTTCGCCAGTTGGAGCAAAATCGGTGGGGACGTGACGAAGGCCGTCTCCGCAGTAATCACCGACGTTATCGAGCCGGCGAGGAAGGCAGCCGAAGAGGCCAAGAACGCCGACGACATCATCCGATGGACCAAGATCGGCACGCAGCTCGATGAGCAGGTCTTCCAGGAGTTCCTCCTCCTGCGGGTCAGTGCCGTCTACCTGCTGGCAACCAACAAGGAGGAGCAGTGGGCCAACTACCAGAAGCAACTGGCCAAGGTGAAGACCAGCGTGGAGGCCTGGACGACTCTGGTCAAGGGCGACGCCAAGGTCGAAGTCGTTGCCCAGAACATCGCAGGCTACATCAACAGTTACGATGACGCAGGTCGCCAGTACCACGATGGAATGGTGGCACGGGAAACCGCACTGGCCGAGATGGCAACCGCCGCCAAGGCGATTGTGGATACCATCAACCGCCTCCAGACGTCTCTGAAGAACAAGATGGAGAGTACGGTTGCCCAGACCAATACCCTGATGATCACCATGGCCATCGCCGGCATCGTCTTGGGCGTCGTCCTGGCGGTCTTGATCACCATGAGCATCATCAAGCCCATCAAACGGATCATCGATGCACTGACGAGCGGCTCCGAGCAGGTGGCCGCCGCCTCCAGCCAGGTGTCTGCCGCGTCGCAGTCCCTCGCGGAAGGCGCCACGGAACAGGCCGCCGGCCTCGAGGAAACCTCGTCCAGTCTCGAAGAGATGGCCTCCATGACCAAGCAGAACGCGGACAACGCTCAGCAGGCGAACACCCTGGCCACCGAGGCCCGCACCTCCGCCAACACCGGCACCGAGTCCATGCAGCGGATGAACGAGGCGATCCACGAGATCCAGAAGAGCTCCGACGAGACCTCCAAGATCATCAAGGTCATCGACGAGATCGCCTTCCAGACCAACCTGCTGGCCCTCAACGCCGCGGTCGAGGCCGCCCGGGCGGGCGAAGCGGGCAAGGGCTTCGCCGTGGTCGCCGAAGAGGTCCGCAATCTCGCCATGCGGTCGGCGGAAGCGGCCAAGGACACTGCCAACATGATCGAGGAATCCGTCAAGAACTCCAAGAACGGCGTGGACATCGCCACCGAGGTCAGCAAGGTCCTCGAGGAGATCGTCCAGAGCGTCGGCAAGACCACCGACCTCGTCAGCGAGATCGCTGCCGCCTGCCAGGAGCAGGCCCAGGGGATCGACCAGGTCAACACGGCCATCGCTCAGATGGACAAGGTCACCCAGCAGAATGCGGCCAACGCCGAAGAGAGCGCCAGCGCTTCCGAGGAACTGAGTTCGCAGGCGGAGTCGATGAACGACGTCGTCGCGGATCTGGTCTCCCTCGTGGGCGGCGCTGCCCGGAGCACCGAGACCAAGAAGACCGTGCGACGGACCAAGGAGCCGAAACTCCAGCAATCCGATCACGTCTTCCATAGCATCGCAGAGGGAAAGCCTCGAAAGAAGACAACGCAGTCGGCAACTCCTGCGAAGGAAAAGGCCATCCCGCTCAGCGACGATGAGGAAATGGGCCACTTCAACACGTAACGGCCACGATCAGTCTTAGGATAGAGACGCCAGGCGGGTCAGAATCGAATGGCCCGCCTGGCTTCATTCATTCCGACGAGGATCTCAGGACCAGGCGACCGTCACTCCGTCTTCGCCGATTCCACCTGGCTTTCCAGCAACCGTTCGATCACGCGGATGTCCTTGGGGATATGGACGGTGACGTACTCCCCCGCCTCGCACTGGTTATAGGAATGGTCCAGAAGTCCGTCGAAGAGGATCGTCTCGTCCGGGCCCAGACGGTACGTCTTGTCCTCCACGCGAAGGTCCACAACGCCGCTGAGCACATAGCAGAACTCGTGTACATTCTCGTGCAATCCCATGACGTGCACGGTCTGTCCAGCCATCGCGGTCACCCGGATCACCTTGCCCTTGTCGAATTCTGCGATGCGGCAGTTCTCGCTGCCCGTGTCCTTGTGCCGAGTGCGCACGTCGTGCGTGGGTTCGGCCTTGCGCCGCTGCACGAGACGGCGTTCCGCCAGCCGAACCAGATCGCTGGCGGACAGGCCCAGTACGCCGGCAACAGCATCCAGGGTCTTCAGCGAGGGCTGCGTCTTGTTCGTCTCCACGGCTTCAACCGTCGGATAGGTCAGCCCGGCCCGACGGGCCACCTCATGGAGCGTCAGACCCAATTGCCGGCGCAACACACGCATCACCCGAAAGTCGTAGACACTGTTCATCAGCAAACCTCTCAACAGGCACGCCAAAACGGAATGTGGCAAGAATAGGGCCGTCTTATCCCCTTGTCAACGAAGAAAGACCGTTTACAGGACGTACGTGCCCAACTTGACAATTCAGTGCGGCTACTATTTGTGACTTTTCCTCATATTGTTTAACTTTGCACGCCCGCATGCCGATTTTACATACGCCGCTTCCTCGTCGGGACGGCGACTGCTGGTCGGGTGAACACGACACCGTCCTCTCGGACGACTGCAATTGGGGGCGTGGCAATTCCCGACGGACCCGACTTGCTCGGTCTGTCACTGGCTGCACCTGGAAATACATGTTGAGGAGACTTCGTCATGGCTGCAACCGCACCACAGATGGATGGCCGCAACGGAGTGATCTTGGACAAGGAAGGCAAGTACCTGACTTTCGCCCTGGCCCATGAGGAGTACGGCCTGGAGATCCTGAAGGTCCGCGAGATCATCGGGTACATCCAGGTCACTGCGCTGCCGCAGACGCCCCACTACGTTAAGGGCGTCATCAATCTCCGAGGGCAGGTCATTCCGGTCGTCGATCTCAGGACCAAGTTCGGCATGGACACCGCGGACGTGACGGACGAAACCTGCATCATCGTCGTCGAGATCGCGCACAACGGACGTAAGTTCAGCACAGGCATCGTCGTGGATCGCGTCCAGGAGGTGCTGGATATCCCCGGCGGCAACATTGAGGAGGCACCTCAGTTCGGCGCCTCGGTGAACACCGACTTCATCCTGGGCATGGGCAAGGTCGGAGAATCGGTGAAAATTCTTCTGGATATCGACCGCGTCCTCGGTGGCGGCCCGGAGGGCCTTGGCTGCGGCCAGATCGATAGTGCAACCGCAGATCAGACTACAGACGCAAGTGAAAGGACATCGTGATGGAACATCGGAAGTCACCATACATTTGGGCGGCCATGGGGCTCCTGGGCCTTCTGGGGCTCTCACGCGTCGGCCTGGGCGCCACAACGCAGGATCCCTCGCTGCAGGACCGAATCGAGCAGTTGGAGAAGCAGGTGGCAGATCTCAAGAAAGAGGCTGCAACGCCGGCATCGGACGCCAAGCCTGCCGCCCCCAAAGAGCTGCCCGCGAAGAAGAGCCTCTGGTCCAACCTGGACATCCAGTTGTACGGATATGTCAAGGGCGACGCCTCACGGGACTCGTCCCGGACCAGCACGGGCAATTTCGTCCTGTATGTCGATTCGGAGGCCACGAAGAAGAACGACGCCGAGTTCAACCTGACGGCCAACCAGACTCGCCTGGGTCTGAACATCAGCGGTCCCGAGAGCGAGACGATGAAGGCGTCGGGCAAGATCGAAATCGATTTCTTCGGCAACTACGCCGACGAGAACAAGGCCAAGCTCCAGATGCGCCACGCCTACCTGACTCTGCTGTGGCCCAAGTCGGACTTCTCCCTGCTCGCAGGCCAGACCTGGGACGTGGTCTCGCCTCTGTCTCCGAACACGCTGAACTACTCCGTGATGTGGGATGCCGGCAACACCGGCTACCGCCGGCCGCAGTTCCGCCTGACCAAGAGCCTCGCGCTCAACGAGAAGACGTCGTTGAAGTTCGAGGCCGCCGTCGCACGGACCATCGGAAGAACCGATGCCGCCAACTCGGAAACCGGCGAGGACGCAGGACTTCCCACCGCTCAGGGGCGCGTCAGCGTGGCCTTCCCGCTCCTTGGTCCGAAGCCAACGGTCATCGGTCTGGGCGGCCACAGCGGTCGGGAGGAGTATGACCTCGACGCCACCGGCAGAAACACGGACTTTGACACCTGGATGGTGTGCCTGGACGCGACCATACCTGTGTGCAAGAAACTCACCTTGTTGGGCGAGTTGTTCTCCGGCGAGAACCTCAACGCCTACTACGGCGGGATCAACCAGGGGGTCAACACAGGCTCCCTGAAGGAGATCCGCAGCAAAGGCGGCTGGATCGCCGCGTCTCTGGGACCCTGGTCCCAATGGGCGTTCAACCTGGGCGCCGGCGTCGATGACGTGAATGCCGACGACGTGGCCGCCGGAGCGAGAACGCTGAATTCCTCCATCTTCGCAAACGTCCTCTACTCATGGACCAGGAACGCCCAGGCGGGCTTCGAACTGTCCCGCTGGAACACGCATTACAGCGGCGACGGCGACGCCGACGACATCCGGGCGCAACTGTCGTTCATCTACTCATTCTGAAGAGCCGGCGTGCCAGAGGGCATGCTGATTACCCCCGGTGAAAGGAAAGCCCAATGCTCAAGAACGTGAAGCTGCAAACCAAACTGTTGGCCATCGGCATCCTGGTGACAGCCATTCCGCTCGTGGCCATCTCCGTCGTGATCTTCACCCAGAACGGACGAATGACGGAGGTCGCGGAGAAGGGCAACACCGATCTGGCCTATGCCGACCTCGATCACATCGCGCAAAACATCTACGGAATGTGCAAGGCTCAGCAGGAGATGCTGCAGAGCAACGTGACGTCCTCGCTCAATGTGGCTCGTCGTGTCCTTTTGCACGCAGGCGATATCCACTTCGCCCCGGAGACTGTGCCGTGGGAGGCAGTGAACCAGGAATCGAAGACCTCTCTGCGGGTCGAGTTGCCCAAGATGATGGCAGGCGAAACCTGGTTCGGAAAAGTCTCCGACATGAGCACGACGGCCCCGGTCGTGGACGAGACGCAGAAGCTCATCGGCGGGACCTGCACCATCTTCCAGAGGATGAATGACGCAGGAGACATGCTCCGCGTCTGCACCAACGTTCAGAAGCTGGACGGCTCGCGGGCGATTGGGACGTACATCCCGAAGACCCACCCGGACGGCAAGCCGGACTCCGTGATCTCCCGCGTGCTCCAGGGTGAGACCTACCAGGGGCGGGCGTTCGTCGTGAACAGATGGTACATCACGGCGTACGAGCCCATCCTCGACCAGAACAAGAAGGTCGTCGGCATGCTCTTCGTCGGCGTGCCCCAGGAGAGTGTCACCTCGCTGCGCACGTCTATCATGGCCGCGAAGGTCGGCAAGACCGGGTACGTCTATGTCTTGGACTCCAAGGGCAACTACGTCATCTCCGCTGGCGGCAAACGCGACGGAGAGTGCATCTGGGAGGCCAAGGATGCCGGCGGTTCGCCGTTCATTCAGAAGATCTGTGCAACAGCAACTACTCTGAAGGAAAGGGAAATCGGCGAACAACGCTATCCCTGGAAGAACGACGGCGATGCCACCGCTCGCGAGAAGATCGCACGGCTTGTCTACTTCGAGCCCTGGGATTGGATCATTGGCGTCGGTTCCTACATCGACGAGTTCTACGAGGCCAGGGATCAGGTGATTGCCATCGGCGCTGCCAGCAACCGGATTCTCGCGGGAGTCTCGCTTGGGGCCCTGGTCGCCGCGATCGTCGTCTGGTTCCTCATGGCCCGCAGCATCACCGGCAAGATCGCGCGGGTCGTTGCGGACCTCTCGGCGGGCGCCGAGCAGGTCGCCGCAGCCGCCGGACAGGTCTCAGCAGCCTCCCAGTCGCTGGCGGAAGGCGCCACCGAACAGGCCGCGGGGCTCCAGGAAACCTCCAGCAGCCTCGAAGAGATGGCCTCCATGACCAAG
This sequence comes from Phycisphaerae bacterium, assembly GCA_017993835.1. Classification (GTDB taxonomy): domain Bacteria; phylum Planctomycetota; class Phycisphaerae; order Sedimentisphaerales; family Anaerobacaceae; genus PLanc-01. The sequence continues at coordinate 66,683 of JAGOLX010000009.1, read as the reverse complement.
CAGAACGCCGACAGTGCCCAGAAGGCCAATTCGCTCTCCACCGAGGCGAGGGAGTCCGCAAGCACTGGAACGGAAGCCATGTCTCGGATGAATGCGGCCATCCAGCAGATCCAGAAGAGCTCCGATGAAACCGCGAACATCATCAAGGTCATCGACGAGATCGCCTTCCAGACCAACCTGCTGGCCCTCAACGCCGCAGTCGAGGCCGCCCGAGCGGGCGAGGCGGGCAAGGGATTTGCCGTGGTCGCCGAGGAGGTCCGCAATCTCGCCATGAGATCGGCCGAGGCCGCCAAGAACACCGCCAACATGATCCAGGAATCGGTCAAGAACTCGAACAACGGCGTCGGCATCGCCGGCGAGGTCGCCAAGGTTCTGGACGAAATCGTCCGGAGCGTCGGCAAGACCACCGATCTGGTCAGCGAGATCGCGGCCGCCTCGCAGGAACAGGCCCAGGGGATCGACCAGGTCAATACGGCGATCGCTCAGATGGACAAGGTCACGCAGCAGAACGCGGCCAACGCGGAGGAGTCGGCCAGCGCGTCCGAGCAACTCACCGCCCAGGCATCGGCCATGAACGACCTGGTCGGCACGCTGGCTGCCCTGATTGGGGGCTGTCATTCACAACAGCACAGCCAAGGCCGGAAGGGATTCGAGGCAAGCCAGCAGGGTTCCTCGCGCCACTTCGGGCGCCAGAGCGCCGAGCACACCATGACCCGCAGCAAAGGTCTCGGGAAATCGCACGAGACGTTCCATCAGATTGCTCACAGCGGCAAGAAGTCTGCCCAATCGTCGCCTGAACGGAGGATCCCGATCGAGAGCAACAAATCGATGGACGCCTTCAACTCTTGACCTTCTGACCAGTCTCGCCGCGTATTCCGGGCAGGTCGGAGGAGCCTGCCCGGATCGCGGTCCCTCCCGCCTCCCACCAGGATTCCGCATGAATCTCCGATTCTGGGGACGGATTTCATTGTTGACAGCCCTCCTGCTCGTCGTTAGCATCGCTCTCGTTCTTTGCCAAGTAGGTGATTCGACTGCAGGTCTCGGAGCTTTGGCTCCGGGATATGCAAATGGGAACGCGGTGAAAATCCGCGACGGTCGCGCCGCTGTGAGCGTCTGTTCCGAGGAATATTCGGAAATCCCCGAGGCACCGGGCCCTCTGACTTCTGGGGGAACGCCCAATCCACTATTCGCCCTGCGAATGGGAAGGAGCCTCTCGGTAGGACGCAAGCCAGAAAACCTGCCTGTGGTTGAATGCACAAGTTGTTGTGTTCTCGCGAGTTGGAACGCACGTGTGATGGCACAGGGCAAGCATGTTGAGCCGCTCTGGTGCAAGACGCAGGCATGAGACGCCGTTCCGATTCGTTGGAACGGCGTTTTTTTTGTGCGCCTGCGGGCCGGGCCCTCGCGACAAGGGCGGGCCAATCCGAAAGGAGGTTGGGATGTTCCGAGCGATCAAGACACCTGCGTAGAAATGGGCGGACTTCACGCAGTCCGGAAGATGGAAAGTGACAATACGGCCTGATTGGCCGAAACAACAGCACTCAGACTGGAGAAAACAGATGAAACGCGGAATATGGCTCGCCCTCGGCATCCTGCTGGCGGTCACAACGACCGCGTCGGCAGAGCTCATCGAGGTCGGCGCCGGCGTCAACAAAGCGAATGTCTACATCGAGTGGCAGGACGGTTTCAGCATCGAGTTCCTCGTCCGTTTCGGCCAGACCGAGTCGGAGACAACAACCGGCATCGGACTCCTCGATATCATCGAGGCGGAGACGGAACTCGTCACGGTACGAATGGACTACGATTGGGGCATCGCGGTGGAGGGCTTCGTCTATCAAGATCACAACAATGTCGGCTACGTCGAAGGGGCGATGTGGTGGCACTACTGGAACGACAATATCGGCAGCACGGACGCCTGGGCCTCCTCCTGGACAGGAGCATCCGACCGAATCGTTCGCCACGGCGATGCCGATGCCTGGATCTACGGTCGTGACGACGGGCCCAAACCTCAATGGGAGATCCCCTTCCTGTCCGGGTATGGACAGTACGTCTATGACGCCAACGATTTCGCCACCGCCTGGATCGACTACCGGCCGCAAGGTATGATGAACGACTTCCTGAGCGGCAAGGCCTTCGACGATCCCAACGCTGCGCTGGGCCGCCCGGCCGTCGATACCACCGGCGATGGATGGCTCGCTCCGGCCAGCGCAGCGGTCCCGGTCGTGCCGGTCTACTCGGCCTTTCGTTCCCACGAACTGGTCTTCTTGGGGGACGGCGGATCGCTCACACTGGCCTTCAATCATCCTGTCCGCGACGACACATACAATCCCTACGGGATCGATTTCATCGTCTTCGGCAACACCTGTCTGAAGAATGCCGGAGGGCAGTTCCTGGAGAACGTCGCTCCCACCGACGTCATCGTGGGCAATCTGACCAGCAGCGAGCCGGGTGTCGTGTCCGTCAGCCAGGACGGCATCACCTGGTACAGCTTCACCACCGATCCGAACTTCATGGCGACCGACGCCAACTTCATCAGGCTCCCGGCCGAGGCCCAGGATGGCCCGTTCTGTGACGGCTTCGCCCCCACGCTCGGACGAGTCTACGACCCCTGCCATGTGGACACTTCCGTGGGCGAAACGAATCTGTGGTGGGCCGAGGCGACCAATCCGACCCTGCCGCTCGATCCGAACCTGACCCTTGCGGATCTGACCGGGCATTCGGTGGCCCGCGTAGCGCAGATCTATGGCGACTCCGCCGGCGGGACCGGCTACGACATAGCCCGGCTCGACCTGCCCGTCGATCCCGACACGCAGCTCAAGTGGTTCAAATACGTCCGGATCGATGATGTCCTGGGTCATGCAGGGATAAACCCCGAGATCGACGCCGTCGCGGATGTGAGTTGTCCGGGCGATTACAGGCACTCCGCGCCGGTTGGCGACGTGAACGGCGATTTCCGCGTCGATCAGAAGGACGTGGACATCGTCAACGCCAATCTGGGCAAGTCCGTCAGCGATCCGGCGGTCCCGGCGGCTGCGGATCTCAACGCCGATGGGACCGTGGACGAGACGGATCTCGGAATCGTCAACAGTAACCTGGGAACGATCGCCTGGGGAAAGGTCTGACATCCCCGGGGAATCACAAGAGAGAATGTGGGCGTCGGCGGGCCGGTCCCATGAGCCGGTCCGCCGATGCCTCGAACGATGCGGATAGGGCAGACGATGGGACAGCATGCACATCGTGAAGGCTTCACCCTGGTGGAGACGCTGGTCGTCGTATCCACGACCGCTCTGCTTCTGGGCCTGCTGCTGCCCTCCCTCCAGACGGCCCGCCAACAGGCACAGAAGACGGCCTGCCTGAGCAATCTGCGACAGATGGCCATCGCGGCCCACGGCTACGCTTCGACCTACGACGAACACTACCCGCTGGCCTACTACAACCGGCAGGAAGGCGACATCGTGCGATCCTATTGCTGGGATTTCGTCACATGGAAGGTATGGTCGGGGACGACCGGGACCATCCACGCCGAGCCCGGCCTGCTGTGGGCGGGCCGGACCATCGAGAAGGTCCAGCAATGCCCTGCCTTCAAAGGAGCCAGCAACACCATGGCCGACCCCTACACAGGATACAACTACAACACCAGCTACATCGGGTTGATCGACACGTTGTCGCCTGCGGATTCGGCGCAGACTACCAGCGTGGGTCGTCCGGCCCAGACCGCCTTGTTTGGCGACGGCCAGTGCCCTGCCGGCGGGGCCAACAAGTACATGCGAGCCCCCTTCTCTCACGCAGGCGACACGCTCCTGCCCGACTCGGCCCGCTATGCCGGTGCCCAGGGCTACCGCCACCTTCGCCAGACGAACGTCGCGTTCTGTGACGGCCACGCCGGCCCGTGGTCCGAGGTCCACACCAGGACCGACTCTTCCGCCAAGGGGATCTTGGACACCCACAATGCGAAAGGCGACGTACGGATCGGCTTCCTCTCCTGCGACAATGGCCTCTACGACTTGAAATGAGTCTGGGTTCTCGCGTATGATGGCGACCATGGGATTGCCGCGAGTCCATGGTGTCGTCGGCCGGGCCGGGCGAGTCGTCGCGCTGACGTGGCAAGGCGTCAGCCATCTGTTGTGGCCGCCCGTCTGCCGCGACTGCGGCCGGGGCATATGCATCGAGGACAACGAGCTCTGCCGGGACTGTTGGAGCGAGCTTCTGACCTGCACGGCGGGCGACTACTGCCCCCGCTGCGGGCGGGACGCCAGTCGATACGGCCTCGTCGGCGGCGCTTGTGGCGCCTGCCGGTCGGAAGAGTTCCACTTCGACGGGATCGCCCGCGCGGGCGTGTATACTGACACCCTCCAGCGGATGATCCTGGCCTTCAAGCACGACCACAGCGAGCTTGCCTCCACGCTGGCGCCCTTGGCGCAGGCAGCGCTCGAGGGCAGCGGCTTTCACGACGACGTCGATCTGTTCGTCCCGGTCCCCCTTCACTGGACCCGGCGGATTCTGCGAGGCTATAATCAAGCCAATCTCATCGCCCGCCGACTCCGCCATCCGCGTGCGAAGGTGAGTACAGACCTAGTCCGTATCCGCCGGACCCGGCCTCAGCCGCAGGCTGCGACACCCGCAGCGAGGGCCAGAAACGTCGCGGACGCGTTTGTCGTCCGTGATCGCCATGAATTCGCAGGTAGGTCCGTCTGCCTCATCGACGACATCAAGACCAGCGGCGCCACGCTGAACGAATGCGCCAAGACCCTCAAAGAAGCCGGAGCAGCAAAGGTCTACGCCCTCGTCCTCGCGGTCGCCGGCCAGAGGCCGGCATAACGTCCTGGTCGGGAGCTTGCCTGCGAATACGTTCCTTGGACAGATGCTGCCTGACGATTGAAGTCCCTCCGTCCCCTGTCCCGGCGAGGCACAAAGAGCTTCTACCGCAGCCTCTCGACATCGTCGAGATCGGCTGATTTCCGCGTGCTCTCTGTGCCTCGCCGGTGAATCCGCCGGCCTCAAAGTCTACGGTAGCGGAATCGGGACGATGAAGATCTGATTGACGGACACGCCATCTGCGCGGTTCACCTTCCGGTTGAAGGCGACCCACTGGCCATTGGGCGCGACGCACAGGGCATCCGGCGAACTGCCCGGATACAGCGAGGCATCCGTGATCCGCTCCGAAACCCCAAACTGCGGATCACCCGCCATCACGTTCGTCCGCCAAATCGAATTGTCCGAGACGCAGTAAATATAGTCGCCGGACGGGTCCCACCACGGCTTCGTCGCACCCGCCGACAGAGACGTCGCCTGCACCGCATCGCCGCCCAGTGGAGAGATCAACCAGATCTGACCGCCCCGCGTGAATGCAATCCGAGAGCCGTCCAGACTGCAACGAATGATCCCGCCGCAATCCGTGTCGCTCCATGTCAACCTCCGCTGCACCGTGCCCAAAGGCGGCATCGGGAACGTCGTCGCGGTACCCTCCAGCGGACCGTCAGGACCCGCCACCGTGATATCCTCCGGGATATCCACGATGTACACCTCGTTGCGAGCCCCACCCGCGCTCGTCACCGTCTTGCCGATGAAGGCCCGAGCACGCTGCCACGTCCCGTCCGCCTTCTGATACCCCTTCTCGCCAACCCACGCATCCTCCGAACCCTGGAAGATATCATCGCTGCCCGGCGTGATCTCCGCCTGCGGCTTGACCTTCACCACCAGAACCGTGAACCCCACGCCGTCCTGATTGCCCAATGCGTCGTCCACGTCAACCGGGATGCCCAGCTTCGTCACACCGATCGTGCGGAGATTCTTGCCCAGACCCTCCATGATCTTGTCGTTGTACGTGAAACCGACCCACTGCCCGTCCCCGCTGGGCTCATGCCGATGCGTCCCGCCGCGAAGAGCGCCAGGCGTAAACGGCTCCGTCACATCCCGTGCGTCCGAGATCACGTAGTCCGAACTGCCCGCGCTGCCGTCCGTCGGACTGACCATCGCGCCAAAACGCGCGGTCCCGGCGTACTGCACGTCGTCGATCCCGCGAATCGCGATCACCGTGTCCCCCGCCGGGAAGAAGCTCACCGCCGACGTGCCCGGTCCGAACCCGTTCGTCGGATTCGGATTCGGCGCCGTGTACATCGTGACGATCTCCTGGCTGACGATATTGACCTTCTCCAGCGTCAGCGTGTTGCCGATCCCGCCCGAGAAGGCTCGCGTGTCATACGCGATCCATCGGCAGTCCGGAGACCAGTTCAGGTTGTTGTCCAACTGGTGATTCCGGTCCGTATCGAACGTCAACCGCGTCTCCTCTGTAGCGGGCGCGGCGGCGATAAAGATCTGGTTGACGGACACACCATCTGGGCGGGGCACCTTCCGGTTGAAGGCGACCCACCGACCGTTGGGCGCGACACACAGCGCATCGGGCGAACTGCCCGGATACAGCGAGGCATCCGTGATCCGCTCCGAAACCCCAAACTGCGGATCACCCGCCATCACGTTCGTCCGCCAAATCGAATTGTCCGAGACGCAGTAAATATAGTCGCCGGACGGGTCCCACCACGGCTTCGTCGCACCCGCCGACAGAGACGTCGCCTGCACCGCATCGCCGCCCAGTGGAGAGATCAACCAGATCTGACCGCCCCGCGTGAATGCAATCCGAGAGCCGTCCAGACTGCAACGAATGATCCCGCCGCAATCCGTGTCGCTCCATGTCAACCTCCGCTGCACCGTGCCCAAAGGCGGCATCGGGAACGTCGTCGCGGTACCCTCCAGCGGACCGTCAGGACCCGCCACCGTGATATCCTCCGGGATATCCACGATGTACACCTCGTTGCGAGCCCCACCCGCGCTCGTCACCGTCTTGCCGATGAAGGCCCGAGCACGCTGCCACGTCCCGTCCGCCTTCTGATACCCCTTCTCGCCAACCCACGCATCCTCCGAACCCTGGAAGATATCATCGCTGCCCGGCGTGATCTCCGCCTGCGGCTTGACCTTCACCACCAGAACCGTGAACCCCACGCCGTCCTGATTGCCCAATGCGTCGTCCACGTCAACCGGGATGCCCAGCTTCGTCACACCGATCGTGCGGAGATTCTTGCCCAGACCCTCCATGATCTTGTCGTTGTACGTGAAACCGACCCACTGCCCGTCCCCGCTGGGCTCATGCCGATGCGTCCCGCCGCGAAGAGCGCCAGGCGTAAACGGCTCCGTCACATCCCGTGCGTCCGAGATCACGTAGTCCGAACTGCCCGCGCTGCCGTCCGTCGGACTGACCATCGCGCCAAAACGCGCGGTCCCGGCGTACTGCACGTCGTCGATCCCGCGAATCGCGATCACCGTGTCCCCCGCCGGGAAGAAGCTCACCGCCGACGTGCCCGGTCCGAACCCGTTCGTCGGATTCGGATTCGGCGCCGTGTACATCGTGACGATCTCCTGGCTGACGATATTGACCTTCTCCAGCGTCAGCGTGTTGCCGATCCCGCCTGAGAAGGCTCGCGTGTCATACGCGATCCATCGGCAGTCCGGAGACCAGTTCAGGTTGTTGTCCAACTGATGATTCCGATCCGTGTCGAAGGTGAGCTGCGTCTCCTCCCACAACGAGAACGCGTTCGGCGCGGCCAGCAAGACGAAATGGAACACGATGAGACCCGTCAGAATGGACCTTTTCATAATCCGCTCCTTAAGTTGAACTGATACTGATCCGGCACTTCCATCTGAACTCGCCCGGCCCGCTGCCGAGCCACATCACAATTGTACCGCTGTCCCCGTCTGTGTCTACTCCATTCGGAGGATTTTATCGCCCCTTGCGACAAATACAGGGGGTTTGCCCAGGGACAGGACTGTAGGTGCCAACTGCCTCATGGCAACGCGGAGCCGTAGGGTTCCAGGCAGATGCGGCCGTAACCGAGAAGCGTTCCCGTCGCGCGGGCGAGGTAGATCTGGGCGATCTCGTAACTCGCGAAGGCACTGATCTTCCGCAATTGGGCATCGGCCAGATTCGACGCGGCGTCGAGGACCTCGACGCTGGTCCGTTGGCCCAACTGGAATCGCAACTGCTCGACCCGATAGGACCGGTCGGCCCGAACGACACCTTGTTCGGCTGCGAGAATCCGCCGCCAGTTCTGCTCGAGCCCATCGACCGCCTCGTAGACCTCCTGGCGGATCTGCTGCTCCTGCAGCTCCCGGTTGAGGGCGGTCCGGACCCGTTCGAGGCGAGCCTCCCGCAGACGGGCTTTGGCCGCCCGATTGCCCAAGGGGATCGTGGCCGCGAGACCAACGCGGTGATCCGTCGAGTTGTCATCGAAGATGTTCTCCAGGGCACGTTCCTCGTCGGCGGCCTGTCCCCCGGCGGACAACCGGTAGCTCAGGTCCAGTTCCGGCAGCAGGTCGTTCTTCGCCACCTCGACGCCAATCTCGTTCGCCGCCAACTGATACTCCAGGTCCACCAGTTCCATTCGGTTCGCCAGGGCCGCGGCGACCAGGGCTTCCTTGTCCAGATCCAGGCCCTGGGGGTTCGGGTCCGTCGTGGGAATCAGATCGATCTGCCCGTCCAGAGGCAGGTCCGCCCGATTCATGATGCGTTTGAGGTCTCGTTCGCAGTTCCGAACCGAGGTCTCCGCGCTGATCATGCTGTCGAGACAGCTCGCCAGACCGGCCTCCGCCAGAATAATCTCGTACTTCGGCGCGGACCCCGCTTCGACCTTGTGCCGGGCGTTCTTCAACTGGTTTTGGGTCAGCTTGTACTGCTCGCGACTGACGTCCAGTTCCTTGCGGGCCGCGTAGAGATACCAGTAATAGACGTCCGCCGTGCTCAGGATGGAGATTGCCCGCAGTTTCGTGGCGGCGTCCACGCGGTCTTTCTGATGCGCCGCGAGCTGAATCGAGTACAGGTTCGCGCGGGTGCCGGCGCCCTTCAGCAGCGACTGGACGACCGAGACGCTGGCTGCCGCCTGGGTGACGCCGTCGGAATCCGACACCGGCAGGCTCGCAGTGATCGTCCCGCCGGTCTGCAATGGCGTGGAAACGCCTGCCTCGTAGGTCCTCGCGGAGTCCGTGTCCCCCTCCTTCGACTTGCTCCGACTGTACCCCGCCGAGCCGTAGAAGATCGACTCGAACTTCGCTCGCTCCGCATCCAAGGACTGCTGGGCAATCGCAGGATCGATCCTCTCGACCTTCAGATCCAGGTTGTTGGCCAGCGCCGCAGCGCGAACCTCGTCGAGCGAGAGTCGGACGACTCGCTGCGCTTCGTTCGGCTCGACGATCTGCGTCGCCAGCTTCTCCGTCGCCTGCCCGATGCTCACCGGGGGCGACTTCGACTGCTCCGCGAGTTGCGTCGTTTCGATGGCATCCAGCTTCGTCCCCAGCGCCGCCAACTGAGGCGAGCGATGCACCTGGGGCGTCCCGCAGCCGGCCGTTGCGAGAACCAAAGAGAACAACACACCCAGGCATCGAAATCCTGCGATTCGTCTGAGTCCGTCATTGCTCGTATTCATCGGCATACTCCCACTCTAACGCCATCAATCTGATCGCCCCTCTACTCGTGCCTCAGCGTCACCATCGGGTCGATCTTGGCCGCCCGCCGGGCAGGGACGTGACTGGCCACCAGTGCCACGATCGTCAGGACACATGACACGAATGCCAATGTCACCGGGTCTGTGGGTGTCACGTCGAACAGAAAGCTGGATAACACGCGCGTCAGCGCCACCGCGCCGGCGATGCCGACCACGACGCCGATGAGAATGAGCTTCAATCCCTGCCCCAGCACTGCTCGAACGACATCGACGCGTCGCGCACCCAGGGCCATGCGAATGCCGATATCGTGCGTTTGCCGGGCGGTACTGTATTGCAGCAGGCCGTAGATACCAATCGTCGCCAAAGCCAACGCGGTGCCCGCGAAGATCCCCAGCAGGATCATCACAAAACGCCGGGGCGCCAGCATCTCCGACAGCGTTGCCTCCATCGACGCCATTTCACCAATCACCTTGTCCTTTTCCAGTCGGGAAACGATCCCTCGAATGGCGGGCGCCAGACGCATTGGGTCGCCGTCCGTTCGCACCACGACGGTCGCCCATTTCAAGTACTCCGTGCCTTGTGCGTAGACGGTCCCCATGGCCGGCTCGGGCGCGGCAAAGCTGCGAATCGTATCCACGACCCCAACAATGGTGTGGACATGCCGTCCAGACCCATCGTCCATCACGAAAGTCCGGCCCAGGGGATCGCTGTCGGGGAAACACTCGCGTGCAAGGGTCTCGTCAATCACGATGGCGTCTGGGGCCTGGTCGTCAAACGCCCGCCCGGCGAGCCAGCGCATGCCCACGGCATCGAAGAAGCCCGGCGTCACCGATATCCAGCGGGCGGACCGGGGTTGTCCCGACCCCGTCGGTCCGGTGAGGGTGAAGTTCTTTTCGTAGGCGCCGGATGAACTGGTGATGTCGATCTCGCAATAGTCGTCGACGCGACTTCCCACCGAACGAACAGAAGGAAGGGTGCGGATTCGTTCGAGGAGAGGGCCGAAGAAATTGTTGCATTGGTTGGCTTCGGTGTATTTCGCGTACGGAAGCTCGATATGCACGATCAGCAGATTCTGCGGCTGGAATCCCAGATCGACCGCCTGCAACGCCACCAGCGTACGAATCAACAGGGCCGCGCCGATCAGCAAGACCAGCGAGAGACCCACCTGACTGACCGCCAGGCCATCGTGGAGACGACGCCATCGTCGACCGCCCGCAGTGCGTCCCATCCCTTGCTTGAGGGTCTCGTTAACGCCGATGTCGGAGGCCCTCCAGGCGGGTACCAGGCCGAGCAGCAGCGCCGTCAGCAGCGAGACACCGAAGGTGAAGCCGAGAACCCGCAGGTCGACGTTCGTCTCCTGCAGACGCGGGATTTCGGCCGGGCACAGGGCCACCAGCCCCTTGACCGAGCAGAACGTCAGGACCAGCCCCAGGACACCGGCCGCCAGACTGAGCAGGAGGCTCTCGGTGAGCATCTGGCGCATAAGGCGACCGCGCCCAGCCCCGAGCGCCATGCGCATGGCCATCTCGCGCTGCCGCACGGTGGCACGGGCCAGGAACAGATTGGCAACGTTCGCACATGCAATCAACAACACGACTCCCGCCGCCCCCAGTAACAGCAACGGCAGCCTCCGATGATGGCGGACGAGTCCATCCAGAAATCGGTATACCTCAACGATATTGGGTGCGGCGTCGGCAGACTCGGTGCGCCGGAGACGACCGGCCAGAACCGCCAAGTCCGCACTGGCTTGCTCCGGCGTGATACCCTTCTTGAGACGGGCTAACGGGATGACCGGGAAATCATAAGGTTGCGCCGGACCTTCGGGGAAGATCATCGCTCGCCAGAATTGCGCTGATTTGCCGAAGGGAAAGGTGAAACCGGGAGGCATCACGCCGACGATCGTGTGAATCTCGGACACCATGTCGACGTCGTAATCCGCTTTTCGCGTCCAGGAGGTGAGGTTCAGATTCCGGCCGATCGCATTCGGGTCCGCCCCCAGATGATCCCGCCAGAAGGCGTGACTGACGACCACCACGCGAGGACTTTCAGGCTTCTCGTCTTCCGGGCCGAATCCGCGTCCCTGTATCGGCTGGATACCCAACAGGGAGAAGAGATTGGCCGTGGCGTCGCAGCCCACGACTTGATGGGGAGTCTCTATCCCGTGGACATACAGCGGACAACCACAACAGCCGGCGACTGATTCGAACACGTTACTGTGTTCCCGAAGATAGAGGAAGTTCGGACGGTAACTGAACTTCTCGGTCGCGTCGACACCCGGCTGCCTGATCCACACCAACTCGTGCGAATCCTCATAAGGCAAGGGCCTCAGCATCACGGCGTTCACTACGCTGAAAATCGCCGTGTTGACTCCGATTCCCAACGCCAGAATGATTACGACAACTGCCGTGAAACCGGGATTCCTACCCAATCCGCGAAGGCCGTATCGAATGTCTTGCCACAACGTCGCCATTACGCAACTCCCTGGAGGGTGTGCACTGCACACCATCTTGTGTTCACCTCATACAATGGTTAAATGGTGCGTGGTACGCACCCTGGTCATTCGCATCTCAATGCCACCATGGGATCGGTCTTCGCCGCCTTTCGAGCGGGGACGTAGCTGGCCAGCAGCGAGGTCCCTGCCAGCAGGATCACCGTCGCGGTGATGCTCAGCGGATCGATGGGGTCCACGCCGCACAGGACGCTGCGTACGAAGCGCGTCACGGTTAGAGCCACTGACATACCGACGGCCAGCCCCACGATTGTCAGCACCGCACCGTCGCACAGAACCATCGCAAGAACCCCCCTGCTCGTGGCGCCGAGAGCCATGCGAATACCGATCTCCGGCGTCCGGGAAGCCACCATGTAGCCCTTGACGCCATAGATACCCAAGCCCGCCAGAAACAGGGCCACAATCCCGGATGCGATGGAGAGTTTCGCCAACATGCCCACAATCCACATATCGGGTCCATTGCGATGATGATCCGCCAGCCTCGCGGCTGAGAGCACTGAGATCTGCGGATCGACGGCGCGGATTTCCTTGGGGATCTGCTGGAGCAGCGAGGTCTCGACCGCCCGCGTCGTGTTCGCCAGACGGACGCAGAGAAAAGCGGAACTCACCTTGGCCCCGAGGGGTCTGTAGACATATGGTTCCTTGTCTTTCTTGAGCACGCCCTGGCGGACGCTCGGCACGATGCCAACGATCTCGCGAGCCCCGGAGACCAGGCAGCCGAGAACGTCCCCGTCGGGTCGGAGTTGGCGGGCCAGCATCTCGTCGACGATGACAACCGGCGCACCCGTATCGCACTCCAACGGCGTGAAGTACCGACCCTGCAACAGAGGCAATCCCACCGACTGGAAGTAGTCGCCCGCGACGGCTTGGGCGAGCACCTTCTTCCCTCGTCGCGTCATGGTCTCGAAATCGTCATCCTCGTCCGGCGTCTCCTGACCCACGAGGGCAACGTAATCGATCCCATGGAAATCCCCGAAGGGAACCACGTTCGACAGGCCACAGGTCTGAACGCCCGGCAGCGCCGACACGCGATCGATCAGACGCTGACACAATTGCAGACGTTCCATATCGCCCGATCGAGTTCCGTCGAGGTCCATGCTGATGAGCAGCTTGGCGTCGAGACTGTAGCCAGGGGTGACGTAAGCCGCCCTCACGGCACTGTGCGCGAAGAGACTCGCTCCGAGGACCAGGACGACGGACAAGGCGATCTGCCCAGCCACCGACAGCCCTGCAGGAACCACCCGCCGGGTCCTGCCGGAAGATCGGAACACGCTGCCTCGCACCTCTTTCAGGTCAGCAGCTACACAACGTCGCGAAAGCCGAACAGCAGGCCACAAGCCGGATAGCAGCGCTGCGATCGTGGTAAACGCCAGCGTCGCGCCGAACACACGAAGGTCGAATCCCGCCTGCAGCGCCAGGCCCACCGCCGCAGGCAGACGGAGCGTCCCCAGCGAGACATTGAGAACCCTCATGCCCCAGAAGGCCAGGAGCAGGCCGGCCGTCCCCCCCAGAACAGCCAAGAGTAGAGACTCGACAAGCAATTGCCGCATGACCCGCCAGCGGCTGCCGCCCATCGCCATGCGGATGGCCAGTTCCCGCCGGCGCGAAGCCCCCTGGACCAGATGCATGTTGGCCAGGTTCAGACAGGCAATCAGCAGGATGAACAACGACGCGCCCAGGAGGAACGCCGAGACACCGACCAGCCAAAGTCGATCGTCCGATACCCCGAACGACAACCTGGGCAGATGATCCAAATACAGGGGTCTTTTGACAGACCAGCGAGCCGCCAGAGGAGCCAATTGTGCCTGGGCAGCGTCCAGATCCAAGCCGGGTTTGAGCCGACCGATCAGCTTCATCAAAGGGTATTTGCAGTCCAGATCGAACCGCTCGGGCCATCGCTTCATTCGATCGTCGGCCGGCACCGTTTGGTATCGAACACCGAGAGGGAGCCAGACATCCGGACCCACCAGGCTCGTGCCGGTGAACCCTTTCGGCATCACGCCGACAACCCGGCAGGGCCAGCCATCCACGTACAGCTCTTTTCCCAGGATGTCCGGATCGGCGCCATATCGTTCCCAGCACTGATGGGCGAGCACCGCAACCGCCTGAGCATCCAGCTCATCCTCTCCCGCCAGAAAATCCCGCCCTAGCAGGGGCGCTGCGCCGAGGGTCGAGAAGTAGTTGCTCGGAACGAAGAACCCTTCCGCTCGTTTCGACTCCTCTCCATATCGCAGGTTCACTTCGTCCGCGCTGAAACCTGTGAGGTCGCTGAAGACCGGATTGTCGTCGCGCATGGCCAGATATTGTGAATGCCAGAACGAACTCATGTACGTCGGACGCACGCAGCAACCGACCAGTCGATCGGGGTCTTTCACGTTCGCAGGTCGCAGCAACAGCAGACCGTTGACCACGCTGAACATGATCGTGTTGGCACCGATGCCGATAGCCAGGGTGACCAGCGCGATGGCCGTGAAACCGGGCGACTTGCTCAGTATTCGTAGGGCATACCGAACGTCCTGCCATGAGGTCGTCATTGTGCAACTCCTTCTACTCGCACCTCAGCGCCACCATCGGATCCACCCTCGCCGCCCGCCGGGCAGGAATGTAGCAGGCGGCCAGGGCGGTCGACATCACCACGCCCGCAACCACCGCAAGAATCCGTGGGTCGTCCGCTTTCACTTCATACAAGAGACTCTGGAGAACCCGGCCACAGATCAGAGCACCACAGATACCCGAGATCAGGCCGAGCAGGACGGGTTTCATTCCCTGCCGCAGAACCATCCAGCGCAGGTCGGAGGAACGAGCCCCGAACGCCGCTCGGATTCCTATCTCCTTGGTTCGTCGCGTCACCGTGTAGGAGACGACGCTGTAGATGCCAAGACCCGCCAAGAAGACGGCACACAGGGCAAACGCAGAAGCCATGACCATCTGGAAACGCCGCTGGGAAACGGACTCCTCCAGGACCTCACGCATGGTCCGCATCTCGGCAATCGGCACGTCGGAGTCCACACTGTGAATGGCGGCACGAACCACACCGGTGACCAAGAGCGGATCTCGCGTCGTGCCGACCACAACGACCGCACAATCCATCGCTTCATTCCAGTAGGGGACGTAGATCACCGCCACAGCCTCCTTGTCGACGTTGGCACGGACGTCCTGGACCACGCCGATGACCTCGTACTCGCCTAGATCCCCGTGCAGGAACTTTCGCCCGACCACGCTTTCCTGTCCCGGCCACAGTGCCCGCGCCAGCCGGGCAGAAAGGACCGCCACCTTCCTCGACCGATCCGTCTGCTGAAACGTCCGTCCCTCCAACAGCGCAATGCCCATCGTTCGGAAGTAATCCGCACTGGCGAATCGCACGTTGGGCATGGGGCGTTCCCACTCCGGTCGGGTATCGCCCGGCAGGCATGCCGTGCTCACCCAATTCTCGCCCTCCAGAGGCAGCGTATTGATGATCGCCGCCGACTGGACCCCCGGCGATGACGCCAGATGCTCGAGGAGTCGGTCGTAGAAAGCCTGTCTGGCTTCCCAGCGACTGTATTTTGCCGCAGGAGGCACAAGGTCCGCCGCCAGAACCGTCGGGGCATCGAATCCTCGGTCTGCACGCATCACGCGAGCGAAACTGCCCAGGAGCAGGCCGGCCGTCGCCAGGAGCATGACGGCCAAGCCCACCTCCGCGACGACAAGCCCTTTGCGCAGGTGGAACGCGAGCACATCAGTTGTCGCGGTGCGCCCCCCTGCCTTCAGAACGCACAAGACCTCGTGCTTCGCCGTGCGCAGCGCGGGCAACACAGCCGCCAGGATCGTCGTCAGTCCGGTCAATCCGATCGCGAAGAACAGGGCCCCGGCATCGATGTGCACTTCGCCCAGGCGAGGCAGATCGGCCGGCATGACTCGGACGAGCGTCTCCACGCCCACGGACGCGACCACCATGCCGAGAGCCGTCCCGGGAATCGCGATGAGAAGGGCTTCCGTGAACACTTGTCGCAGCAGTCGCGTCCGCGTGGCGCCCAGAGCCGCTCGCACAGCCGACTCCATTGCGCGTCGGTCCGCCCGGACCAGGCCTAGGATGCTCAGGTTCAAACACGCGATGAACAGGAGAGCCCCTATCGCACCCAGGACAACGAACAGGCCCAGACGAGAGTCTCGCACCAAGGCGTCTTTCAACGGCTGGACAATGGCGGTCAGTTCAATATCTTTCTGGCCCGCCATGTCCACGATCTGGGCTCCGATGGCATTCAGCTCGGCGGTCGCCTGTGCAGGAACGATCCCCTCTTTGAGTCGGGCGATCACGGCGAAATTGAGCCCGCCTATCAAGGTGTCGCGCTCCCACGATCTGAAGACCTTCGGCACGAAGACCGCGGGCTGCGTGCTGGTCTGCATCTCAACCGCTCCCCATGGATTGACGTTGGGAAATCGGAATGCAGCCGGCAACACGCCGACCACGGTATACGGCTGACCATCCAATGTGATCGTCGCGTCCAGGATCGACGAATCGGCCCCGAACGTCCGCCGCCACAGGCCGTCACTGATGATCGCGACATGATTCGCCCCCTCTTCCTCCTCCGCAACGAAGGCCCGGCCCATCACCGGGCGGACCCCCAGAGTTTCGAACAGATTCGCCGAGACTCGCAGCGCATCCAGCCGCTCGGGGTCGCCCCTGCCGGTCAAGGTCATGAAGTCATTGTCGATGAGCGATAGACTCTCGAACGAGGTGCAGCGCTGCCGCCACTCGATGAAATGGCGTGCGCCGACCGGCAGCACGGGGTACTTGTCCGCAAGGCTGGAAATGCGTTCTTGGATGCACACGAGCCGATCAGACTGCGGATAGGACAACGGACGCAACAAGACCCCATTCACCACGGAGAAGATGGCCGTAGTCGCTCCAACGCCCAGTGAGAGCGTGAACACTATCACCGCCGCATATCCAGGACTCCTCGCCAGCGTCCGAACGCCATTTCGAATGTCCTGCCAGATCGTTCTCATTGATTTCTCCTACTCGTGCCTGAGCGCCGCCATCGGATCGATCCTCGCCGCCCGCCGGGCGGGAAGATAGCAGGCCAGCAGTGCGACTATACCCAACGAGAACGCCGCCGATGCGAATGTCACCGGGTCGGTCGGCGTGATCTCGAAGAGCTGGCTGCGCAGTATCCGTGTCAGCGGTACCGCGACGACGAAACCAGCCCCGATGCCCAGGCCGGTCAAAACCAGTCCTTCCCGTAGGACCAGAACCAACACATTCCATCGCTGTGCCCCCAGAGCCACACGAATCCCGATCTCCTGCACCCGACGCGTCACGCTATACGCGGTCACGGCGTACAGGCCCACCAGCGCCAGGGCCGTAGCCAAAACCCCGAACAAACTCGATAGAAGACCAAGCAACCGCTCGTTGGCAAGGACGCGGTCCAAGCGATCCTCCATCGTCATCATATCCACGATGGGGATGCCTGAATCGAGCCTGCGCACCTGCTCGTGAACGGCACGGAAGACCTGCGCGGAGCCGAGATTCGTCCGCACGTAGATCGTCGCGGCGGCCAGATCGATCTGCGGATAGGGCACGTACACTTGCGGTTCCGCGACACCGCGAGGGCCGGTGATCCGGGAATCACCTACCACGCCGACGATTTCTCGGTCCGGCTGTGCGTCCGCACTCCAGCGAAAGCCCAGGTGGGAGCCAATGGGATCACGGCCTTCGAAGAACCTGTGCACAAAGGCCTCGTTGACAAGCACCGCCTGCTTCGCCCCCGACAACTCATCGTGTTCGTCGAAGTCGCGGCCCAGTCTCAACGGGATGCCCAGAGTTTTGCAGTAGTCATGCGAAATGGTATCGCAGCACACGCTCGGCTCCTCATCTTCCCCGGATGGATACCCCTCGACAACGACTCTGTTGTAGTTCTGAACCCGACCCAGAAGCGACGTCTGAGCCACGGCGATCGACTCGACCCCTGGCACGGACCGCAGTTGCGTCTGCAACTGCAGGTAGAACGCCAAGGCACGCGGCCAGTCGTATCCGGTCAACTGCAGATCCAGGTGAAAGGAAATCAGGTTCGTGGTGCGGAAGCCGGGGTCCACGCGATACAACGCTGAAAGACTGCGAAGAGACAATCCTGAGCCAATGAGGAGAACCAGTGACAGAGTCACCTGTACAACGATGAGGACCCGGCGCAAACGCGCGCGGGAGCCGCCCAGCACGGCTACCGTCTGTTCCTTGAGCGTGGAAGCCAGATCGGTTCGTGCCGCCCACCAGGCGGGGAACAGGCCGAACAGAAGTGCCGCCACCCCTGAAACAACAAGGTTGAAGGTCAGCATCCGTCCGTTCAGCGAGGGGGAAACGACCGTTTTCATCGACTCTGGGGCAAACAACAGAATGGCACGAGTGGTCCACAAGGCGACCGCCAGAGCCGCTATTCCGCCCGCAATCGCCAGCAACAAGGTCTCCGCCAGGAGTTGGCGGAAGATGCGCCAACGTCCTGCTCCAATCGCCAGTCGTACTGTGACCTCCTTCTGACGGCTCGCGGCCCGCGCGACCAGCAGGCTCGACACGCTCGCGGAGGCGGCCAAGAGAATCAACGCGGCCAGCCCCATGAGCAACCGCAGTGTGGCCCCCAGGCGGGACGACAAGCCCGAGACACCCCGGCCCGCCGGCAGCAGGACCGCCCGTGATTGGCGAAACTGCTCGCGGTCCGAGTCCGACAAGCCCTCGAACCCGGGGCTTCGGATCTCCGTTTCGACGATCTCCGCATGGCGAGCCTGGACGGCCACGGCGGCCTGCTCGCGAGACAGACCCTTCCGGAGTCGACAGAAGATCTGCACCCACGCGTTTTTTCGGTCGTCCAGCGGACGCCACGCTGGCGATATCTGTCTCATCATCGTGACAGGGAGGAACAGTCCGGGCTGTGCATCCAGGCTGAGCCCCTTGAAACCCGATGCAGCGACGCCAACCACGACCACCGGAACACGGTTGACGAGCAGCGTTCTGCCGAGGACGGATGGATCCTCACCAAAACGCGTCCGCCAGAACTCATGGCTCAACACGACCACCGCATTGCCGCCCGACAGAGCCTCATCCTCGGCGATGAACGTGCGCCCCAGAGCGGGCGGCACACCCAGCACGTCGAAGTAGCTTGCCGAAGCCAGCTCGATCTCCACCCGTTCGGTTCTGCGCCCGTCATCCAAGACCGCCGTCTCTCCCCGGCGGCACAAGACCCCTGCAAACAGAGCCGTCGTCTCTTGGTAATCCTTGAACCGGAGGTAGGAGAGCATCGTGGCATCCCCCCACCGGGAACCAATGTGTCTACCTTCGGTCTCAACGAGGACCAGGGCTTCGGGGTCTTTGACGGGAAGCGACCGCAGGAGTACCTGCTCGAAGATCGTGAAGATCCCGGTATTGGCTCCGATTCCGAGCGCCAGCGTCAGCACGGCCAGCGACATGAAGCCAGGATTCCTGCCCAGCCCACGCACGCCGTACCTGAGGTCTTGCCATAAGGTCGTCATCGCACTACTCCAGTTCCGGCGCGAAGATGCCGCTGAATCATGTCGAAGATCGCACTGCCACAATAGACGTCGGGGCCGGGCATCCGGCCGGCCTCAATGGCCTGCCAATAGGCCGCGGTGGGTTTGCCTGTGCCCAGCTCGTAGTCCATGAGATCCCAGTTGTCCTCGCGAAACGAATAGAAGGCCCAGTGCCAGCCCTGCTCGGAGAAGATCGTCAACGCGTCATCCAGATAGCGGGCGGCGCCTTCGTTGAGCCGACACACCCCCACCTCGCCCACGAGAACTCGCTTGGCCGGGATCTGCCAACGCGCCTGCCATTGTCTGACCGGTTCCAGGAACGACTCCATGCGTGCTTGATCCCATTGCTCCACAGGCGGCTCATCGCATTCGCCAGTCGGGATCATTCCTGGATACACGAAACGGCCCTTGTTCTGGCGGCTGGTGAAGGCGTACGGCTCGTAGAGATGAAACGAGTAGAGCGTATTGGCGTCGTTCACGGGCTCGAACACCTTGAAGGCCCACGGCGTCGCGTAGAAGCCGATGTCGAGAACGATGGGCGTCTCGCGGTCGGTCTTGCGAATAGCCTGCACCGCCTTTGCGTAGAACAGGGACAGGTCGGCGGGAGTATTCCTCGCCTTGGCCTGCCAGGCTTCATAGTCGCCGGTGTACCAGTCCCCCAGACGTGGTCGGGTGGCCCGCTCGGGACAAGGTTCGTTCAGCAGATTGTAGCCCACCACGGCAGGATGATCCTTGAGTGCCGTCGCAAGTTGACGCCAACATTCGATCGCGCGCTGCTGCCAGGCGAAGTCCTGCCACAGCGAGAATTCCTGGACACCGCCATTGTGCTGTCTCCAGCGGCTGCCCGGCAGACTGAGCATGGTGAGAACGACCTTGAGATCCGCTGCTTGCGCATCGTCCAGGACGCGAATCAGCAACGCGAGATCGTTCGCATCCAGAGTTGTGAATGCCTCCGGACGACCCAGCAGGAGATCGCCGCGTCGGGATTCCGGGCGGCCATTGAGCCATTTGTTCGGAGCCAGACGGACGAATTCCACCCCGGCCTGGCGAGCCGCCGTCAGACGTTCCTTGAGTTCAACCTGATTGAAGAAGTTGGCTCCACACCGCGGCGAATCCCAAAACGCCATCCTGGGCTGTGCCCCTGCGGCGAGGCTGTGCAGCAGGAGCATGCACGCAGCCATGGCGGCAACAGCGAGATCCTTGCCCTCCATTCGGAATCCTCGACGAATGTCCTGCCCAATCGTTCTCATCGCATGACCTCCGGTTCTCGGTTCTCAGTTCCCAGACGTCGGCCCTTGCTGCCAACTGTCCACCGTGAACTGACGACTCATTCCTTCTCCATCCAGCCGTCTTTGAGTCGGATGATTCGCTTGCCGTAGGCGGCGTACTTCTCGTTGTGCGTGACCTGGATGATCGTCGTGCCCTCGCTGTTGAGCCTCTTGAACAGGTTCATGATCTCGTCGCCCTGCGAGGAGTGCAGGTTGCCGGTCGGCTCGTCGGCCAAGAGGAGCTTGGGGTTGGCGATCACGGCGCGGGCGACGCCGACGAGCTGCTGCTGGCCGCCGGAGAGCTGGCTGGGGAACAGGTCCTTCTTGCCCACGATCCCGAAGCGGTCGAGCGTGTCGCAGACGATGGACGCCCGCTCGGAGCCTTTGACATTTCGATAGGACAGAGGGATGTCCAGGTTCTCGTAGACCGTCAGCGTGTCGAGCAGGTTGAAGTTCTGGAACACGAAGCCGATGTACTGCTTGTTCAGGGCCAGTCGCTCCTTGGGCTTGAGCTTGTGGATCGCGTGCTCGAAGAGGCAGTACTCCCCTTGCCAGTCGCCGTCGAGCATGCCGAGGATGTTCAGTAGCGTGGTCTTGCCCGCCGCGGAGGGTCCCATGAACGTGACGAAGTCGCCCTCCTCGATGTCCAGGTTGATCTGTCGCAGGACGTAGTTCTTGCCCGCGCGGGTTTCATAGCACTTCTCGATGTTTCTCAGTTGAATCATAGCCACGTTCTTCAATCTCCAATTCCAGGTCATCGGTTGTTGATATACCCTCTGTCTCATTCACATCGCAGCGCCACCATCGGATCGATCTTCGCCGCCCGCCGGGCAGGGACGTAGCAGGCCAACAACGTGACGAACAGAAGCAGCGCGATGACCCCGAGCATGGCCCTGAGATCCACCATGCTGACACCAAACAAGAGTCGGGATAGAAGCCGTCCCATGACCATCGCGCCAACCAGCCCCGCAGCCAGACCGACGCCGATGACGCGACCGCCCTGGGCAAGGAGGTGTCGGATGATGTCGCCGGTTCCTGCTCCCAGGGCCAGGCGAATGCCCGTCTCCCGGATTCTCCGACTCACGGAGTAGCTCATCATGCCGTAGACCCCGCCCACGGCCATGATCGCCGCCACGGCCGCAAATACGCCGATCAACCAGGAATAGGTGCGCCGGATCCACAGGGAGTCATGCACGCGATCGCACAGGGTCTGAACGTCATGGACGGACAGCATCGGATCGGCGGACCGGACGATCTCGCGCACCGCCGGCACGAGGGCCAGCGGATCGCCCGTGGTGCGCACGGTGGCCGCCATGGAAGAACGGGGATCGCTCGCAGGCAGATAGACCGCCGGACGTATGGCCTGATCCAGCCCGTAGTGCCGAACGTCCTTCGCGACTGCGATCACGCGCATCCACTTGTCGGACCCCTGGAATGCAATTCGCTTGCCCAGCGCAGCCTCGTTCGAGGCGAACCGCTTTGCGAACATCTCGCTGACAATGGCCGTCCGTTCGGCATCCGGGACGCAGTCCTCCGCACTGAAGGGCCGACCGACCAGCAACTCGATCCCCAAAGTCTCGAAGTAGTCAGTCGTCACGATTTGCGTGAGGACGACCGGGTTGATCTCGCCGGGGGCTCGCGTGACACCTTCGACATCGAGGAAGTTGCCGCTGTGCCCGGCCAGTGGGCTGAGATCGGAGAACGAGGCCCGCTGGACGGGCGGCAACGCCCGAATTCGCTCCAGATGGCTCTCGAAGAACGCCTGTCGCGAGCTGTGGTCCTTGTACTGATCGAGGGGCAGACTGATCCGATAGGTCAGGATCCCCTGCGTCCGAAACCCGGGTTCCACCCGACAGACCTTCCAAAACGCCTGGAGCAACAGGACCGCACCCACCGAAAGGGTCATGGCCAGCGCAATTTCCCCCGCCACAATCCCACTGAGGCTGCGCCGTCCGGGCAGCGACACAGTGGATCGCGAGGCGGTCGCCCGCAGAGTCGTGTCGGCGTTCCCACCGGAGGCGGCGTGTATCGCGGGGATGATACCCGACAAGATCGTCGCCAGACCGACAACCCCGGCGCAGAATGCAATCACCCGCCCGTCCAGGGCGAACGTCATCCACGGCGCCAAGTGCTCCGACACACTCCGCAGCAGGAACCCCAGGCCAACGCGGCTCAGCAGTGCGCCCAGGAGAGCGCCGGGGATACACAGCACGAGAGTCTCCGTGAGCACCTGACGAACGATGCGGCTGCGTGGAGCCCCCAGGGCAAGACGAACCGCCAGTTCCTTGCTTCGCGTCATACCGCGGGCCAACATCATCCCGGCGATGTTGCAGCACGCCAGCAGCAGGACCATGCCCGCCGCCGCCAGCAGCAGGGACGTGACGTGTCGAGACTCTCCCATGAATCGAACCCGCAGCGGGGTCAGCCGCGGGATCGTGCTCTTGTTGACAGGTCGCTCGTCGATCATTCCCCGATGGACGTGCTCCAAATCGGCCTGCGCGCCGGCGAGCCCCACTCCGGCCTTGAGCTTTCCAATCCCCCGCAGATACCAGCCGCCGGGTGAAGCCGGGTCCAGGGCCAGCGGCACCCACAAGTCGGTTCGCACCGGGAACGCCGTGTCACGCGGCAGCACGCCCACGATCGTGTGCGGTTCGCCGTCGAGACGTAGTGAACGGCCGATGACGTCCGCGGCCTCGCCGTACATCTGTTGCCAGAGATTGGCGCTGAGGATGGCCACGCGGGCAGCGCCCGGCCGGTCATCCTCTTCGACGAAGCGCCGGCCCAAGACGGGTCTGATCTGCAAGACATCAAAGTAGTCGTGTGTCACGCGGACACCGTCGACCCGCTCGGTGCGGCCGTCCAGCGAGAGGTTCCATCCCATGTGTTCCCACACGGTCATGCAGTCGAACGTCTGATTCAACCGGCGCCAATCGTGGAAGTCCCGGTATGCCATGCCGGTGTATTCCAGGTTCCACTCGGGCGCCCGCTCGTCCAGGTCCGCGAGCCGTTCCTGATCGGGCACGGGGAACGGCCGCAGATTCATCTCGTTGTAGATGCTGAAGATCATCATGCTGCCGCCCATGCCGACTGCCAGAATCCCCAGGACCATCACGGCAAAGCCCGGGGCCTTGAGGAACATGCGGGAGGCATAACGAACATCCTGCCAGAGTGTTGTCATCACACCACCTCGAAACCGCTCTGCTTGAGTTCCGCGGCTTCCTGCTGCTTGCGGGCAGCCTCTTCTTCCTCCACGATCCGCCCGTCGAAGAGATGGACCGTCCGCTGTGCGTGGCGAGCGTAGCGCGGGTCGTGCGTCACCATGCAGATCGTCGCGCCGTCGCGATGCAACTCGCCCAGCAGGCCCATGACCGCGTCGCTGTTGTTCGAGTCGAGGTTCCCGGTCGGCTCGTCGGCCAGCAGGATGGACGGTCGCCCCACCACCGCGCGGGCGACCGCCACCCTCTGCTGCTGGCCGCCAGAGAGTTGGGCGGGGTAATGCTTCATGCGATGGGACATCCCGACCCGCTCCAGGGCTTCTTGCGTTCGTTGCTTGCGTTCCGCGGAGGGCATGCCCCGATAGGTCAGCGGCAGCTCCACGTTCTCGTAGACCGTCAGATCGCCGATCAGGTTGAAACTCTGGAAAATGAAGCCGACCTGCCGGTTGCGGATGCGGGCCCGCTGCGACGCGGAGAGGTTCGCGACCGATTCGCCGTCGAGCCAGTATTCGCCCTCGGTCGGCGAATCCAGCAGGCCCAGGATCGCCATGAGGGTGGACTTGCCGCAGCCGGAAGGCCCGGCGATGGAGACGTACTCGCCCTGGGCCACGGACAGGTGAATGCCCGCCAGGGCGTGCGTCTCCACTTCCTCGGTCACAAAGACCTTGTGCAGACCCTCCACACGAATCAGTCCGCCGTTCGATTGTGTCATATGTCAGTTCCTATTCAGAAGTCCAATACAAAGAACAAAGCCGAAATTCGAAGCGCGAAATCCGAAACAGATCCTGAGCACGCAATCCAAATGGCGGAAACACTGTCGCCCGCCCGATGGTCCGTTTGGAACATCTGGGTTTCGATCATTCGTGCTTGTTTTGAATTTCGAGTTTCGATATTCGAGTTTCTCACTTCAGTCTGATCCGGTCCTGACCGTCCCACTGGGACATGTCGCTCAGGATAATCTCGTCGCCCACCTGGAGGCCGTCAAGAATCTCGATCGTGCTGACGGAGCTTCGGCCGAATTGGACACGGCTCCGCACCGCGAACCGGCCGTCCTCGACGACCTTGAACAGCTCGGTGGCCCCTTCCGTGGAGGCATAGACCGGCCGGCCCACGCTCAGGACATCATCCAGCCGCTCGATCTCAACCGTGCCGACGACGGACAGGTCCGGCCGGGCCCCGAGGGGCAGCTCGCCATCGAGCGAGACATCGACCGTCACGTTGCCCTCCATAACCGTCGGGTCGATCCGGGAAACCTTACCCATGACCGTCCCGTGGTGCGTGTCCACCTCCGCCGGCAGGCCCAGGAGCAGGTCGCGGGCCTGCGCCTCGGGGACCTTCAACTGCGCCTTGAGCTTTTTCGGATTGGTGATCTTGGCGACGATCGTGCTCGGGGAAACCGATTGTCCCGGCTCGATCTTCTCTTTGACCTGGGCCAGAACCCCCGCCGTGCCGGCTCGAACGCGAAGAGACTCAACCTGGGCCTTCTTCAGCTCATACAACGATTTGGCCTTGAGCACGGTCGCATCCGTCTCCGCCAGTTGAGCGGGGATCGTCTGATAGCGGGACATCTCCAGACACTGCTTGTTGATCTCCAGGACCCTCTTCCTCTGCTCGACTCTGGCTTTGGAGAGCTTGATCTGCTGCTCGGAGATCAGATCGTTCTCATATTCCTTCTGGTCCACTTCCGCCTGGAGCACCGCTTCATCGTAGCTCGCCTGATGCCCGGCGACACTCCCCTCCGTCTGCAGCAACTGGCCCTGGAGCTCCGCCTTCTGTACGGTCTGCCGGGCCAGGGCCATCTTCCATTCCGACTCCGCGTTGAACAATTCCAGCTCCAGTTCGGGATTGTGCAGTTCCAGGAGCACGGTGTTCGGCTCGACGACGGCGCCCGGCTCGACGAGGATCCGCACGACCCGCCCTGCCACGCCCGCCGGCACCCAGAGGATATCTTCGGATACGAGCGTCCCAACGCCTCGCACCTGGCGGAGCATGGGACCTCGTTTGGCCTTGTCCAGCCAGAGGGTCCTGCGGTCCACGGAGGGAGCTGCAGGTTCCAGTCGTGAGACCACGACCGTAATCACAGCGATCACGATCAACCCGGTCATCGCGATCAGACCCCGTCGAATCAGTTTCATCCGTTTTGCCGATTTTCGCGGTATGTCCATGACTCATCCTCAGCAATCAGCGTGCCAGAGAACAAGATGCTTGGGACGCACGGCGTGACGACGGCGTCCTTTGATTTGTCCGCTTCTGCGATTGTCGCGCCCAAATCCGGGCGCAGCGCCGCGCATGGGCACGCATTCTGGGGACAACGGCCTACTGCTATTCGCATCGCAACGCCATCATCGGATCCACCCGCGCCGCCCGGCGAGCCGGGAGATAGCCGGCCAACAGCGAGGCGACGCCCAACAGCGCCGCCGTCACCAGGATGCTGACCGGATCGACGGGGCTCACGCCGTAAAGGAGGCTGGCGGATACCGTGGCCACGCCCGATCCCAACAACAGGCCGACAAGCAGTCCCACGACCGTCGACGCCAGCCCCTCGCGCAGGACCATGCCCGCGATGCTCCCCTGGGTGGCGCCGAGGGCCTTGCGGACGCCGATCTCCGACGTGCGTGAGGCGACCAGGTAGGCCTTGATCGCGTAGATGCCCAGCGCCGCGAGGAACAGGGCGGCCGCCCCGGCGGCCGACGCCAGCCGGGCGCCGAATCGTGCGAACCAGAGCGAGGCGTCGTCGCGATGCCTTTGGGCCAGCGTGGCCACCGAGAGGATCGGTAGCCGTGCGTCGACCTGATGGACGGCATCGCAGACCCGCTGCGTCAGAGCCGCCGACCCGCCGTCCCGGACGTGGAGATAGAGGTACGGGGACAACTGGTCGGATTCGGCCGGCGTATAGGTTTGGGCAAAGACCTCCCGCTCGCCGATGCCCGGCACATTGGCGACGATCCCGACCACCCGGCGGGGGTCCGAGTAATCCGTGTTGAATCCGGACTGGATGAAACAGCCGAGCGCGTTGCCGTCGGGCCGGAGTCTCCGCGCCAGGTATTCGTCGATGATCACCACCTTCTCGGCGCCGGGAGCGCTGTCCAGGCGGTCGAACAGACGTCCCTGCAGCAGAGGAATCTCCAGCGCCGTGAAGTAATCGCGACCGACATCGGTCACGGCGGCCCACCGGGCAAGGTGTTTTCTCGACCCGTCCTCTTGGGCCCCCGGCGTGTACTCGTAGATGGACATCGGGCCGCGACCACCGAAGAAAAATCGAGGGGACGTCCCCACGGCCTTCACCTCCGGCAGGGACGCCAGATGGTCGGCCAGGGCTTCGCAGGCCTGGACGCTCCGGGTCGGGTCGTACCCGGCGGAGAGCGGATCGACCTGGATGACCAGCTTGTCGTGCAGGTTGAACCCCGGATCGGGACGTGCCCATTGCAGGGCGCTCCGCGTCAGCAGGGTCGCGCTCATCACCAGCACCACGGCCAGAGCAATCTGCCCGCCCACCGAGAGACTGCCCCGCCTCCTCCGACCCGCGCCGAGCACGCTGCCGCCCGAGGCCTTCATCTCCCCGGCGATGTCACGTCTGGACAGGTACAGGGCCGGTCGCAAGCCGAATGACAGCGTGGCGAGCAGACAGAAACCCAGGGTCGCGACGAGCACACGCCCGTTGAGTCCGGGCGTGAAACTTCTCAGTTCGGCGTCCTGCACGGTGGCGATGCATGCGTTGAGGACTTTCACGCCCCAGAAGGCCAGCAGAACACCCAAGGCCCCTCCCAGCAGCGCCAATAAGGAAGACTCGATGAGCAACTGTCGAATGATCCGCAACCGGCCCCCGCCCATCGCCATCCGGACGGCAATCTCCCGCTGGCGACCGGTCCCCTGAACCACCAGCATGTTCGCCAGGTTCAGGCAGGCGATGCCCAGGATAATGGCGGACGCGGCCATCAGGATCGCACTGAAGATGGCCGTCGACAGCCGCTCCTGTTCGATGTCGATATCGATGAGGAACCGCCCCGGCCGACGGAGGGCGAGCGAAGTGTTCTCCCGCCATTGTCTGGGGTACTCCGCTTTGAAGCGCGGGACCAGCGCTTGCAGTTGGGCCTGGGCGACCGACATGCTCGATCCCGGCTGAAGCCGTCCCAGGACGTGGAGCCAGGGATAGTCGCGATCCGGCGAGGCGTTCGGGTGTCGCGTCGCCCCTCGGGCCAGCTCGGCCACCGGGAGATAGCTCCCCAGCGGCAGCCAAAGGTCGGGCCCGATGAGGGCGACGCCGGTGAAGCCCTCCGGCGCCACCCCGACAACCTCGCAGCGGACGCCGTTGACGCTCAACACCTCGCCGACGAGCGTCGGATCGGCGCCGAGCCGACGCCAGAGCCGATGGCTCAGGACCACGACGGGAGCACCGCCCACCCGCTCCTCCGCCGGCAGGAAACCCCGTCCCCGCGCCGGGGCGGCTCCCAGAAATGGGAAGTAGTTCGCCGAGACGAACGTCGCGCGCTCCTGGGTGACCGAGTCACCGTGAACCAGGGTGACAGGCCGCGGATCGTCGGCCTGGGCCATGACCTCACTGAAGGCCAGCCCGCTGTCGCGGAGGCTGAGATAGCCGGAATAGGGAATGCCCCCGAAGACGGCGTCCCGCGTCTCGCAACACGCCAACTGCTCAGCGTCTTGCACGTTCCGCGGCCGCAACAGCAGCAGGTCGGACAGGCTGAACATGATGGTGTTGGCCCCGATGCCGAGGGCCAGAGTGACCAGGGCAATCACAGTGAAGCCCGGTGATTTCCTCAGCATTCGCAGGCCATAACAGATGTCCTGCAGCAACGTTCCCATGGTTACTCCTATCTGCACCTTCTTCGCACCCAAGGCGATGCAAACAGCGTGCCGGGAAACGACCCCTCGGGGGACATCACGCCGAGGGCCGGAGCTTCCGCAAGTGTCCGCTTTTGGACCGGCGCGCCCGATTCCGGACACTTGCGTAGCACGGCCGTCCCGGCCGGGAGTATCACGGGCATCGTGCCTGTGATCTTGAAGACATGGGCGGGACACCCATGCTACTGAGGCTCCTCACGGGCAAGATGCCCGTGCTACTTGAGCCACTCTGCAATATTTTGTCGCTCCAGCTCTTCCATGCGGCGACGCTTCTCCAGGAAGTGATGGTACTTGTCCCTGTCCCCGGCGTCCCATGTGTTTGCTTCCTCGTAGTCGCCGCAGAAGGGAACCTGCAAGTCGATCCAACAGGCGATCCGCTCGACCTCCTCCCTTGCGAGTTTCACATCGTAATGGCCCTCGACGAGGAGCGAGAGCAGGCGGCTGCGGGCCGCTCCGGCGTCATACGGCGGCAACATCGTCGGCGCCGACTGGGCGCTGATCCAGTTCACGAGGTCATCCGACACGCCCGCCAGGTATGGATTGTTCTCCAGGGTCCTTTCGGCAGCCCCGACAAGGACCAGGTAGCTCTCGCTCCACCGCCGCTTCGCCAGGTTCTCCACCACAGGCGTGCCCAGCAGGCTGAAGGCGGTGCTCTTGTCCCCGGAGACGCCAGTCTTCACCGGCGAACGGCGGGCGTAATCCCCCTTGCGAGGCTCATTGTGACAACTGACGCAATGGTGATCCAGGATGGGCTGGATCTCGCGAGCGAAGCTGAACCCTCGAGTCGGGTCGTGGAAAGGAGCCAGCTCCCGGGGTCCGGCCTTCAGTGCCAGGCTGGGTCCGGCCCCGACTCCCGGCGGCGCGTCGTTCTTCGACTCGTGACACCCGACGCACGAAACCGCCTCTCCCGGCTGCAGGGTCAGCCAGCTCCGCATCGTCTGGACCGCATAGCCTCGCTCGTCGATGGCCTGGAAGTAGATCGGGGTCCGCGCCGGCAACGTGAAGAACGCCGAGCCGTCGGCATGGACGGTCGCCTCGCCGAGAACCGTCTTGGCATCCCAGCTCCCGTTGCCGATAGATACGGGCGTGCAGACCAGGGCATCGCCCGCCGGCCCCGCGTTATAGCTCCAGCCGACACCCGCGGCACGATACGCGAGCGCAATCGCTCGCAGTCTCTTCACCGTGCCGCGAGGGATGCCGGCCAGACCCGGACCCACGTAGATATCTTGGAGGTAGCACGTGCCGGAGGTCTGACGATAATCCACCAGACTCGGGCGGATAGGCGGCCTGGGCCTCGCGGCCAGCGGCACGGGCTGGCCGCACGAGATGTCCGGATCGGCAGCCAACAGCTCCCGCCGGCCATCCGCCGCGATCCAGTACAGCTTGAAGCGAGTGGGCGAGCGGGACCAGCCCAAGGGTGTGTACGCCACCACGAACTGCGACTCCGAGAGCGGATAGGGATACTGGAACAGCTCGCCGTCCTGGCCGTAGAAGTCGATCCGCTCGGCAGGCGTCTCGCGGACCGGGGCGATCAACTGCGTGCCGCTGTTCTCCTGTCGGCCCTTGGCGGGGTCCACGATCCCGAGCTTGCCCACCTGCTGCGTGTGGTGACCAGAGAAGGTCGCAACCACCTTGTGGGTGCCCGGGATGCCGCGGGCGTGCAGCAGCGAGGTCGGAAACCAGGAGTCGTTGCCGTAGAGTTCGGTCTGGGCGGTGCCGTCGGGGTTCATCTGGAACAGGCCCTGCACGAAGAGCTGGCCCCGGTCGCTGTATTCCCAGCGGGTGTAGACTACCCGCCCGTCGGGCATCACCGTCGGGTAGTTGTCGTGGACCTGGTCGAAGCTGAGCCGGCGCAGATATCGGCCGTCCGGGCCGCACGTGTACAGGTTGCTGACCTCCGTCCACCAGCAGTCCACCGTCTGGACACAGCGGGTCGAGTTGAACAGGATGTCATCATTTGGCAGATAGACGCCCTCGTAGTCGGCGAAGCCCAGGCCGCGGGTCAACTGTCTCACTTCGCCGTCCGCGACAGTCATCTCGTAGAGATGGTAGTCATCCTCGCGGTCGGACTTCTTCCAGGCGAAGAGCACGCGCCGACCGTCCCACGAGACATCCGGATCGCGAATCACGCCGTCGGTATCCTCAATGAGCGTCTGCACGCGGATTTCGTCGCCATCGAGGTCGAGCCGGCACAGGGACGCACCGGGATCGAACTGGCGTTCGTGCTGGGCGTCGGACTGCCCTTCCGTGTAGGCGTAGTGCGATCCGCCCAGGATGTGATGCTTCGTGAAGATCCAGTGCGGATACTGCCGGCGCAGATCCCGCAGACGAACCTCGCGCCGGAGTTCGCAGGCACGTACGTACAGCGCAAGCCAGCGACTCGGATCAGCGGGCGACAGATCGTTCGCGAGGCGGTCGAGTTCGCTTCGGAGATCCTGACCGGCCTCGCCAAGCTCGTCCAGCGCGTTGGCAGTCGCCCTCTCGATCGCGGTCCGCATCGCGGCCTGGGACAGCCAACACTCGAAGTTCGACCCCACGTCCTGCAGGCACCAGTCCCAGCACATGGGGAATTCGCGTTCCATCCGGGCCGACAACTCCTCCACCGCCGCGGAGAACGCGTCGCTCCTTGGGTCGAGCGATGCGGCTTGGTCCTGCGCGTCCAGCACCGCGGCCTGCCACCCCTGCGCCTGTCCCGGCAGCACACTCCCCTCGCCGAATACCCGCTCCATCCCCGTATTCGCGAGGAGTACGAACGCCACCACAGCGTCGAATCCAAGATCTCTCAGCCTTTGGCAGACGCCGTCCCCGACGTCCCGGCGCAGTGCTCTCATCCGCCGCTCCTATACCTGTCTTCGTCAGAATGTTGATGAACCATACCTGTTCCGATAGAATACTCGATCATGATGGACGTTGAGAAACAAATTGAGTATTGGCGTCAGGGCTCTGCTGAGGATTGGGATGTCGCTGTCAGATTAGTCAAAGACGGCAAGAGCCGACATGGTCTGTTCTTTGCACATCTGGCTCTCGAGAAAGTGCTGAAGGCGCTTGTCTGCCGGCATACGCAGGACGTACCGCCTCGAATCCACAATTTGACCCGTCTGAGCAAACTGGCGGGTGTGACGCCGGACAATCGTCAGGCCGATGTCCTGGCCGACCTGAACCAGTTCAACCTAGAGGGACGTTATCCCGAATCTCAAACGCCCCCACCCAGCCCCCAGGAGGCGATGGAATACATGGCGAGGTCTCAGGAGGTTCTGGCATGGCTGATCAGTCAGTTATAGAGGTGGTCCGACGATACCTGCGGAATCTCGCAGATCAGGGCATTCTGCCTCGCATGGGGATACTCTTCGGTTCTCATGCATCAGGCCATCCCCACGAGTGGAGCGACATCGATCTGCTCGTCGTGTCTTCCACATTCGACGGTGCAT
Source organism: Phycisphaerae bacterium (assembly GCA_017993835.1). Taxonomy (GTDB): domain Bacteria; phylum Planctomycetota; class Phycisphaerae; order Sedimentisphaerales; family Anaerobacaceae; genus PLanc-01. Next base: position 34,399 of record JAGOLX010000009.1, on the reverse strand, counting down.
TCTCACGAGAGGCCGTCAACTGCCTGTGGCGCGTGGCGGCCCGCACAGATAGCCGGATTGAACCAATCCCATGCGGAGAGCGCCAATGGGAAGAGGATACCGTAACGCCCATCATCGAAGTCGCCCGCCGCGAAGGGGTGCAGGTGACACCCGAGAACCTCGGTCGGTAGCAGACGTCAATTACCGAGTGGCAATCGCAGGCAGGCGCGGCAGCCGGGCTGGGCTGCGTGGTTTTCGAGCGTCAGGGTGCCGCCGTGAGCTTCTGCGATCTGGCGACTCAGGGTCAGACCGATGCCGGAGCCTCGGTCCTTCGTCGTGTAGAACGGCACGAAGACATCCACGCCCTCGGCCAGTCCCGGCCCATCGTCATCGATGTGAATCTGAACCGCCTGGTCGTCGGCCTGCCAGCCGATGCTGACGGTTCCGTCGCCCTGCGGTCGGCTTTGCAGGCTCGCTTCGACCGCGTTGGAGATCACGTTGATGAGCAGTTGCTCCAGTTGGTCGCGGTCGCCTCGGATCTGGATGTCGCGACCGGCCATGATGGTGACTCCCATCCGCGTCTCCAAACCCGCGACCCGTCGGAGCAGTTGGGCGACGTCCACCTGGGCGAAGCTCGGCTGCGGAAGGTGCATCAGGCGGGAGTAAGCGCCGATGAACCGGTCGAGGGCCTCCGCCCGCTCGGAGATCAGCTCCAGGCCCCCCTTGAGGTCCGCCTCCCAGTCGTCGGCGAGGGGCTTGCGGCCGATCAACACCCGCAGGCTGTCCGCCACCGACTGGATCGGAGTCAGCGAGTTGTTCACCTCGTGACGGACGGTGCGGATCAGGCGCTTCCAGGCCCGTCGCTCCTCCTCGTGCAAGGTCCGCGTCAGATCGGACAGGAGAATCAGGTTGTGGGACGCCCCCTTCTCGCGGTAGCTGCCTCGCCGCAGTTCCCATCGCCCGGCGGCACCGGGGAAAGAGACATCCACCACACGAGGCGTCTCACCCGCCAGGCACTCGGCCAGACCCAGTTCCTGGGCCCGACGCCCCAGAAGCTCTTCGTCCGTCCCTCCGAGCAGACGCTTGCCGCTGTCGTTGACCAGGTGCAGGCGGCCCTCGCTGTCGAAGCCGAACAGCACGACATCGACCTCGGCGAGGATCTTGCGGAGCAGGGCCGTCGCCTCGATGGCGTGGAGTCGCTGCTCGCGAAGCGATTGGGCCAATGCGTTCGCCTCCCAGACCAGTTCGCCCATCGCGTCGTCCAGCCGTGCGCCCCGCGCTCGCAGGGAGTAGTCGCCTTCGCGGATGGCCCCGAGGAGGTTGGACAAGGTCCGCAGGGGAAACGCGACCCGACGGTGCAGAGCCAGGACCGTGGCCAGCCAGGCAAAGACGATCAGAACCACCAGCGTCACGCGGGTCCCAACCGCAAAGTCAAGCCAGCACAGCAGAACCAGCGATGTAACGACGCCGGGCAGTCCCGCCGCGAAACCCAGGACCAGAATGCGACGCTCGTACTTCATTCGATCCCGTGCTTCTCCAGTCGTCGGTAGAGGGCCCCGCGACTCAGGCCGAGCGCGTCGGCCGCCTTGCTGACGTCGCCCTGAAAGCGGGACAGCGCGCTGCGGATCATCACCTGTTCGACCTGATCGAGGGTCATATTCTCGATGGCCGGTCCCGCCTCGCGTCTCGGCTCGATCCCAAGATTGCTGGCCTGCACGACGGCGCCGCGCGACATCAACACCGCCCGCTCGACGGTGTGATCGAGTTCGCGGACATTGCCGGGCCAGGGGTAGTCCAGGAGCACCTGCAGCGACGCGGGGTCGAAGCCCGTCAGGTTCTTGCGGTAGCGTCCCGCGTGTCTCTGCAAGAAGTGCGCCGCCAGCAGCGGGATGTCTTCCCTCCGCTCCCGCAGCGGCGGGATGCGAATCTCGACCGTCTTGAGCCGGTACAGGAGGTCCTGACGGAACCGCGAGGCCGCCACCTCGTCCGCGAGATTGGCGTTGGTCGCCGAGAGAATCCGCACGTCCACGCGGTGGGTCTTCGACGACCCCACCGGCTCGAACTCCCCGCTCTCCAGCACGCGAAGCAGCTTCGATTGCAGGTTCGCGGGAATGCTGGCGATCTCGTCGAGGAACAGGGTCCCGCCGTCGGCCAGCTTGAACCGCCCGATGCGGTCGGACCGGGCGTCCGTGAACGCGCCGGCCACGTGGCCGAACAGCTCGCTCTCGAACAGCGTGGCCGGAATGCTCGCGGTGTTCACGCTGACCAAGGGCTTGTCCTTTCTCATGGAGGCACCGTGAACGGCCTGGGCGACAACACCTTTGCCGACGCCGTTCTCGCCGGTGATGAGGACGTTGGCATGGGAAGGCCCGACGCGGGCAATCACATCGAGCACCGGCTGCATCGCTCGGGACTCGGCGATGAAGGAGGGGCGGTCCTCGCCGCGCAGCAGGAGGTTCTCCTGTTCGAGCTGGCGTCCTCTGCGCAGCGCCCGCCCCAGTTCCACCTGGGTCCGCAGGATGGCCAGCAGACGTTCGTTCTTCCACGGCTTGGTCAGAAAGTCCCTGGCCCCCCGGCGCATCGCCTCGACCGCAAGCTCCACGCTGCCCCAGGCGGTCATCACCACGACGGGCAACGTGCTGTCGATCTGCTGGATCTTCGAGAGCAGATCCAGACCCTCTTGGCCGGAGGTGCTGCCTCGCACGTAGTTGAGGTCCATCAAGACCACGTCGAAGTCCTGTCGCCCGATTGCTTCGACAATCGCCGGCGCCGAGGCGACCGTCTCGATCTCGTAACCCTCGCCCTTGAGCAACAGGCGAAGAGCCTTGAGCATGCTGATCTGGTCGTCCGCCAGCAAGACTCGCGGCGGTCGGTTGTGCTCGGTCGTCTCCATCTCTGCTTGTGCGTCCTTCTTCCAAACCGGGAACGGGCCTCTCACGGGAATCGGCACTCGGGTTCATTCTACAGGCGGGCGACTCCACGGTCCAGACGGCCCGCGGTGAAGGACAGGGGAATCGCGCGTCCCCTCGCGTCGTTCTGCGGAGGCGGCAGGGAGAAAGACCGGACTTGCCTACTGGAAGGCGCGAGGACAGCCATAGGCCTGGCACTTCTCGCGGAAACGGGCGTAGACGTACACGATCAGCTCACATCGGTCCTGAACACCGAGACGCGAGAAGAGCCGGCACAGGTGCGTCCGCACCGTCGGCACGGACATGCCCAAGTCCCGGGCAATCTGCTTGTCGGAGTGCCCCATGAGCAGATGCTCGACGACATCCGCCTGCCGGGGCGGCAAGGCGAGGTCCTGCTTCATCTCGACCCATTCCTGCGGCGAGAACATGTGCTTCTCCATGACCGATTCCATGGCTGCGCTCCCCCAGACGTCTACGGTCTTGACATCGCTGCAGGACTTGGACATTCGGGTAGTCTCACGGAGATCCGCCGAACCGGAACGTCGCGAAAGCGCCCAACCAGCCTGCGGCTCATCGATTCGTTCTTTCTATCCTCGCGAGCGGGAGACGTCAATTAGGGGAAATGCCTAGCCGCCGGCCGTCAGCGTGCCAATGCCTGTTCGACCTTCCGGTCCAGTTCCTCGGACAAGCCGAAGCCTTCCGCAACGACCGTGTGCTTCCTGTCGGTCAAGATCAGATGGGGCAGCGAGGCCGCTCCCCAATCGAGAAGCGTCTTCTCAATGTCGCCGGTGAAGCATCCCACCGGGAACGGGGGCTTGTTCTGCTCGACCCATTTCTCCAGAGCCCCCTCTTCGGCCTTGGCGGCGTGGACCGCGACGATCGTCACACCCTTTTCGCTCAGCGCCGCAGCTCGACGGATCATCTCCCCAATGCAGTGACGCGAGGGTCTCTGGTTCATGTCCCACAGGCACACCAGCATCATGCGGTCGTTCGCGTCGGCAGGCAGATCGATCCCCACGCTCTTCAAATCGGGCAGGGGCTTGCCGATCAGCCTGGTCGGCGATCGTGGAACATATCGGGTGGCCGAACTTCGTTCGCTTACAACGATCTGCACGTCCTTGGCGCCGCCCTCGGTCTGGACCGAGCCGCGGAGGTAGGCGCCGCCGCTCTGCGTGTTGGCGCTGATGCTAATGCGTCCGGCGCAGACGCGATCGAGAGTGAACTTGCCGTCCGCGCTTGTCTGGACATTGCGGTTCGGCTGGTTGTCCTGGTTGCCACCATAGCAGTAGACACTGGCGCCGGATACCGGCTCGCCCTCCGAATCGACGACGACGCCCGACACGGACAGATTCGCGACAGGCAGCGTGAACGTTCCCGTCTGGACCCGACCGGCGACGACCTGATCCTCATTGAGGTTGTTCTGCGTCTGGCCGTAACCGTCTGCCATGGCAGTGAGGTTGTACCGCTGTTCCGGCGGGATCGCACTCACCTCGAACTGTCCCTGGGCATTCGTCCGGACACTGCTATTGCGCGGCAGGAAGGATGCGCCCCAACTGGAGGCGCGGAGCATGACGAGCAACTGGGCGTTCTCGATCCCCTTGCCATTGGGGTCCACGACCCGCCCTGCCAGCGTGGCGGCCGGCTGGAGCTTCAGCGTGATCTGCGTGCCCTGCTCCTCCACAGGCTGGGCTACAGCGAGATTGCGATCCACATGCCGTCCAAGGATGTAGAAGACCGTCCTGTCTGAAGACCGCCCCTGCGGGTCCCAACTGGCTTCAAATTTCCCTCCGGCATCGGAGACCACGTCCTTGCCCCACCCGCCGGGGAGGATCTGCACGGTCGCGCCCCCCAGTGGCTGGCCCGCATCGTCGCACACCACGCCGCGGACGGACGGCAGGCCGCTGAGCGTTAGTTCGACCTGCTTCGTCTGGCCATCGGCAACGGTGAACTCGACACTCTCCTCGGAACGAGTGTACCCTTCCTTGTAGAGACTGTTGATCTGATAGCTGCCCGCGGGAAGGCGGATGCGGACAGACCCGTTCTCGTCGGTCACTCCGCTGAATCGTTGGCCGCTCGCTGGGTCATGGACATTGATGTTGACCTGCCCGACGGGCTTGCCGCCGGCCTGTTCCTTGACGGCGACCTCGACGAAGGCCCCTTTCGAGAGGGCCAGGCGGACATCGCGTACCGTCTCCCCCGCCTTGAGACTCACTCTCACCGGCTCGGCCACCCATTCCGCGACCTTGTCCTCGCGGGACGCCAGTTGCAGCGTGTAACTGTCCGTCGACAGGCCGCCCATGAAGAACGTGCCATCCTGGGCCGACGTACCGGGCTCGATGGTGAACGGAAAACCCCGCTGGGCAGGCTGGGCAGTGACGGTCACGCCCGCGATGGGCTTACCGCCGGCCTTCTCGATCACCATCCCCTCGATCCTCGACTCGACGGGCAGAGTGACTCTGATGCCGCTCTGGCCTGGGGAGAACTGGAACTTCTCACCGCGATTGTTTGTGGGGTCGAGGGTGCAGGTGGTCGCCCGCCCGGGCTTGCTGGCAAGCAGTTCGCACGTCGCCTCCCCCGGAAGATTCGGAAAGACAAAACGTCCCGCGCTGTCGGTCCTGACCGTCAGCAGGTGAGGTGCCACGAAATACGTTATGTACCTGCGGTCCTGTGGCGTCCCGACGATCGAGATCGCAATGGAGACCTCCGCGTCGATGATGGGCGTGCCGCCTTCATCGACGATAACGCCCGACAGTTCCCTGGGCTCGCCCAGCATGATGTCGGACTGCTGGTCGCCCTCCTGCATCTCCCAGACAGTCCAGCCCAAAGCCAGCCCTTTCTTCCAGGCGACAATCGAACCCTGCCTCTCGCCCGGCGACTCCTTGTCGCGCGTGAACCCAAATGCGCCGTCCGACCCGGTCGTCGCCTCTCGGACAAGTTCCGCTCTGGGCAAATCCTCACCCCGCGCAAACCGCAACTCGTACAATGCCACCTTCACGTCCGAGAGGGGTTGGCCCTGGTGGTCGAGCACCCTGCCCTTGAAGGAGATCTGGGGGACTCCCGGGACGGAACTCTCGTTGGCGAGGACCGCGCCGCTCAGGACCAGCAAGGAGAACGTAACCAACGAAAGCACCAGGAGGTTCTTCGTGCGCATACTGATTCCTCTGGCAATACAGAAACGGCAGACAGCCCACATCAGTGCCAAACTACACCACTCTCCGCCCGCCCACGGTCGAAACCCACACGATCGCGCCCACCACTGCGAGAATGACCACGATCGAAATCAGGCTGACGCCCACGCGGAGCGACGCTCGCGGCGGATCATCCGGTTTCGCAGAAACGGGACCGCTGGCGGTCGAATCGACAGGCGAAGTCTGCGTCGCGGCTTGGGCCTGCGCCGCAGATGGCGTCTGGGGTGCGGGCTGGGTCGGCTCCGCCAGCGTCGCCTGCAACAGGTGCGGCGTCCCCGGCGCCACGTGCCCGGCCACCGCCGACGGCTCCTTTCCGGAGGCGAGGATTTTCACCTCGTCGGCGTCCAGGGCATAGGCAAAGATGCAGACCTCGTCAATCGTGCCTGCGAAAAAGGCATTTTCCGCCGTGGCGTGCCTGCCGAATATCAGTGTCGCAGATTCCACGTCGGGACTGCCCGAGGGATTGGAATTGTCCGTGATCAGGACGCCATCCCGGTAGGCTTTCAGGTTCTCGCCGTCATAGGTGCCCGCGAGGTGATACCAGGTGTCGGCCTGCAAGTCGCCGAAGGGCGCGGAATACCACTCGCCCGCAACGCAGATCCCGACGGCGCCAAGCCACCCGTCGCTGCCGTGGTTCCAGTTGATCTGGAAATTCCTCTCGGCGTGCACCGGGCCGCTTGCCACCGGCCTGGTCGGCGCCGCAGGACTCTTGACCCATGCGGCCACAGTCCAAACCGGCAGGTTGGGCGTCCAGCCGGTGTCCGCGAAGTCGTCCACACCGTCGAACTGCAACGCACCGCGGACCCGGCCGCCCGCAGGTTGCCAGACGGGATTCCCGTGAATCGTGGCATCGCGCCCATTGCCCGAGCTGTCCGCGATCCTCGTCCCGTCCGCCTCGTCCAGCTTCCACCAGGCTTCGAAACCGCCCGTGCTGAAGTTCCACACCTGGCCGCCTGCGACGGAGCCATCCGCGAGGACCTCGTCAATACGCCAGAAGTACTTCTTGTTATGGTCCAGTTGCGAGACCTTGGCGCCGACACGGTCGATTCTGCCGAGCGACGCAAGGGCGTCGGGACTCGTGCCCAGGTAGACTCGGTGGGTCTGCGCGCCCTCGCCGGCAATCCAAGTCAACTCCAGAACACCGGCCGCCACGCCCGTCGCGCCATCCGACGGTCCGGGTCGGCTTGCCTGCGGACCGCGAGGCCGGAAGAACTGAACCTCGCTCAGACCGACGAAGTCAGGATCGCCGGAACTCGCGAGATCGTCGAAGCGGACCTTCTGCGCCTTGACTCCATCGAGCTTCACGAACATGGGCTCGTCATAGTCGTCGCTGCCCTGAGCCTGCTCGATGGGCAGATCGTCGCGGATCTTCTGCCAGCCGGCTTCCTGCGTCCAGACGGAGATATCCATCTTGCCGACGCCACGGCTCGTGAGCCAACCGTCATTGTAGTTGAACAGGCAGATCACGCCGACCGATTGGACCTGGCCGAGATCGAACTCGATCCAGCGATTGGCATCGCCCTTGGCACAGCGCCACATATGGGCGGGATTCACGCTGTGCTCTTCGAGCCCATCCGCATCGCGGTTGGCCAGGCCGCTGTGATTGGTCAGATTGGCGACATCGGATCCTTCGTCACTGCTGCTGGCCTGGACAGCCTTGGACGGGATCTCGCCGCCTGTCGTGGGCGCTCTGCGGTCGTCCCCCTTGATCCACACCTGCCGAGCCAGAATCCTGAACGGACCGGTCAACTCGACGGTTGCGATGAACGGTTTGCTGACATCTTTGGGCTCCGGCCACCGGAGCGAGCAGGTGCCGCCTCACCCATACTCGAAGCTTAGCGCCCGATCGTAAGCTCCGTCGCGACTGCGGATTCGCAACTTCGGCGCCGCCGGCTGCGATCCGTTGCGGGTCAGCGTGATCCGCTCCCCATGACGACCTTCGAGGCTCTGCCGGAAGTTGTAGAATGAGCCGCTCTGCGTGTACTCGGCCACCGAGTAGATCGGCTCGCCGAACGGGAGTTCCTTCTGCCCGTCGGTCGCGACCGTGAAGGCCGTGCTCGAAGCGGAGGAATCAGCCCGCAATTCCCAGCGGCCTCCCTTGTCGTCATTCCTCGTGATGCTCCAGTGTTCGATCCGATAGTCGCCGATCGGCAGCTTCACGACCCCCTTGTCCGGCTTGCAGAGGAACAGGCCGTTGACGCCCCCGGCGCCGAGGGACGTGATGTTCTCCGCCACACGGACCGTGCTGAACGCCACGTCCTTGGCCTCCGTCAGAATGACGAACGCGCCGTCCTTGGCGATCTCGGGCCGATACAGCTTGTCCCCCACCTCGATGAAGTTGCCGACGTAGCGGGTATCGCGCCCGCCGGCCTCGCCGATCCGAATGCGGTCGCACTGCTCGGCATCGACGGACTTGTCGTTGAAGACCCCGTTGACGTTGTAGTCGATCAGCGTGCAGTGTTTCTTGACGCCGTCGAGCGTGACCGGGCCTTCGTACCATCCGGCCGAGTACAGCAGGCAATAGGTCTGCTGCGAATTGTATGCGCGGAAGTCGATGGACAAATGGTAGGTAATCGGGCCGTCGGCGGTGTCGAAGACGACCTTCACCGGTCCGAAGAGGCATCTGCTGCCATCCTGCTGGTACGGCTCGAGCACCGAATCATCCGACAGGTCGCCGTTGGCGTTGCCGTCGATGTACAGCCGGTCGTACTGGCCGCTCGGACTGCTCTTGTCGAAGACCAGCCAGACGGTGCCCGAAGCTGTCATCGGCGTCTTCCAGTCCAGGAACCAAACCTGCGAAGCCTTGAATTCGGGCAGCTTGACCCCCTCCGGCTTCGCAGTGACGAGCTGGCGGTAGACATACCCCACATCACCGACGATCTGGCGGGCCTCCCGAGCCGAGCGGTATTGGAGCCACTGCTCGCCCTGAGCCCAGGCCGTTGTGGCCATAACAGTCGCGAGAACAAAGACTTGCACAATTCCCGTCTGAATCCGCACTCTCATGATCGCGCCTCCCAAACAGGGAAAGACAACCAAAGCGCACACCCGCCCTCGCGGACGGCACTCTCGCAGTAAAGACGCATTTCTTGCGCCCATGTTACAGGGTTTTCGCCACCCCACGCAAGGATTTTCCAGGGAAACCACAGAACATGTGGAGGAACAGCCCTCCATCATCTGCGCTGGCGGAGGGTTTCGCCGAAGCTCGGACAGTGGAGTTGAGGGGCACATGACGGAGCTTTTTGCGTTTGCGTGGATCTGAGGCACAGGTTACTATGATTTTGATGGTCAGGCGAAGGAACATGGATGAAAGTGAGGCAGTTGAGCCCGGCGGGCTCTCCACATTGGCCCAAGCAGATGCCTTGTCGCACATAGAAAAGACGCAGCAGGCGTTCAGCAAGGCCACCTCGCGGGCAGTGCGTTCGGCAATCGGGCAGTTCCTGACGCCTGCGCCGATCGCGAGGTTCATGGCATCACTGTTCGAGAAGGACGTGGCGACTGCAAGGATTCTCGACCCCGGCGCGGGAACCGGCACGCTCTTCGCAGCCCTGACGGAGCACTTACTCTCCAGGCCTCATCGCCCCGAGTCCATCGATGTTGTCGCCTACGAGACCGATCCAAACATCATACCGCACCTGAAGAACACGATGGAACTGTGTCGGGAACTGTGCGGACGAGCAGGTGTGGCCTTTCAGGGGGCGGTGCGTCGTGAGGACTTCATTTCTGCCGCAGTTGCCCAGGTCCGTGACAACTTGTTTTCACCGGCGGGCGACGGCTGTACCCACGCGATTCTCAATCCCCCCTACAAGAAGATCAACGGAGCGACTCCGACACGCCGGATGCTGAGTTCGGCTGGCATGGAGACGTCGAACCTCTATTCAGCATTCGTGTGGCTGGCTGCTCACTTCATACGACCGGGCGGCGAGATTGTGGCCATCACACCGCGCAGTTTCTGTAATGGCCCCTACTTCCGTCGCTTCCGCAAAGCTCTTTTGGGACTCATCGATCTCCGGCATATTCACACGTTCGGATCGAGAAAAGAAGCGTTTGCCGACGATTGTGTCCTACAGGAGAACGTCATCTTCCACGGCATTCGAAATGAACCCCAGAAACCGACAGTCAGGATATCGGTATCGAGAGGCCCCGTTTTCGGCAAGACGCCGGCGCGAGATACCCCATTCCGGGACGTGGTTGTCCCGGATGACCCTGACGCGTTCATTCACCTGATTGAGGAGGATGAGGGCAAACAGGTGATGGAGCACATGTCGCGGTTCACTACGACCCTCGCCGACTTGGGTTTGGAGGTGTCCACGGGACGCGTGGTCGATTTCCGCGCCCGCGGATTCCTTCGGCAAGATCCGGAGGCCGGTACCGCACCGCTTGTGTACCCGTGTCATTTCGAGAACGGATTCGTGCGCTGGCCCATCCCCGGCGCAAAGAAGCCGAATGCCATCGTTTGCTCCAAGCAAACGCAGGAGTTGTTTGTTCCCGCCGGCTACTACGTTCTCGCCAAACGATTCACAGCAAAAGAGGAACCCCGTCGGATTGTGGGCGCGGTCTACGACCCAACACGGATTGACGCCCCCTTGGTCGGCTTCGAGAACCACCTCAACTACTTCCATTCCCAAGGACGAGGGTTGTCCCCGGACTTGGCGCGAGGGCTCGTGGTCTTCCTGAATTCCTCCTTGCTGGATCGCTACTTTCGCCTGTTCAGTGGCCATACGCAAGTGAACGCCGCGGACCTGCGCAAGATGCGATACCCGTCCCGAGAACAGATGATTCAACTCAGCCGAGAAATGAAGACGAGTCTGCCGAACCAGGAGAGAATAGACGCCGCAATGGAGAGGGCATGCACAAAGCATGAGTAGACGTTCCAGCACCACGACTACAAGGAGAATTCTGGAGGCTATCCAGGCTCTTCGAGAACTGGGGCTTCCTCGCGCTCAGTTGAACGAGCGGTCCGCCTTGACCCTGCTCTCGTTGCTCGATCTGAAACCCAATGACCGTTGGTCGGATGCTTGCGCCCCATTGATGGGTATTACTCCGATGATGGAGTTCTTCGCCAACCACTACGGAAGGCATTATGCTCCAAACACTCGAGAGACTGTCCGCCGACACTCCGTTCATCAGTTTGTGCAAGCCGGCCTGGTCGCAGCAAATCCGGACGAGCCATCGAGGCCCACGAACAGTCCGAAGGCCGTCTACCAGATCGAACCGTCGGCATTGGAGATTCTCCGCGTGTTTGGGACATCAGAATGGGTCGCGCGGTTGCCGGATTACTTGGCGTCGGTGGGCACGGCAAGATGCCCGACGTGGTCGTCCATTTCACGTCAAAGAACTGGCTCGTGCTGATTGAGGCCGTGACCAGCCATGGCCCCGTCAATCCGAAACGCCGGAAGGAATTGAGTGAGTTGTTCACCACCTCGAAGGCGGGGTTGGTCTATGTGACGGCCTTCGCGGATCGACGAACCATGGTCAGGTACCTCGATGAGATCTCGTGGGAGACCGAAGTCTGGATCGCTGAGTCGCCTACCCATCTTGTCCACTTCAATGGGGAGCGGTTCCTCGGACCATACGAATAAGCGGTGGCAGTTCACCGACGCTGCTTGACCCTGTTGTATTCGAGGAGGTTCAGGTAGTCGCGGAGCTGGTTGGCCATGTCGCGGTCGCCCTTCTCTTGCATGAGCTGGATGTGCTTCTTCGCGACGGCAATCGCCTCGCTATAACGCTTCTGTCGCTCCAGCGCACGGGCCAGCTTGCGATAGTGCTCGGGGTTCGACGGCTCCAGGTTCAGCGCTCGCTCGAACGCGTCGGACGCCTCCTTGAAATCGCCCGTCATGGCCAGCGACTCCCCCAGCCAGTCCCAGACGACGACGAAACCCGGATTCTCCGCCAGCTCGATCCGGAACCACTCGACGGCCCGCGCCAGATGCTCCCTGGACTGCTGGGATCTGCCCATCCGATCCAGAAAAACACCGAGGTGCACGTGGACCTCACCGACGGCTGCGGGCCGGCCCCCCGTTTCAGCGTGGGCCTTGATGGCGTCCTGGAAGGCCGCGATAGCCTGCTCCGACTGCCCTCGATCCAGGTGAATCAGGCCAATCTCCCTGTACGCATCGACGGCCAGTGAAGGATCGAGACGGATGACCTCTCGATACTTCGCGACGCTCTGCTCGCATTTGCGGCTTGCCTGGAGCGAGGCCGCTTCGCGAAGGCGTTTGTGTGCGAGGATCTCGGCGGCGCCGCGCCGCACGACCGGCGACGATAACTGCTCGACCGGCGCGAAGTCATCCGTGAGGATGATGCAGCCGCTCTGTTCTGTCGCGCGGTCCAGTTCCGCATCGTCCACAAGCCGGAACTCCAGGCGCCTGTTGGAGCTGCTGAGGATTTCGCGAGGATCAATTCGCCGCCTCGTCGCGACGACCACGAACGGGTCCCGCAGCAAGGGCAGACCAGCCTGCACGGTAATGACATATACGTGCGGGAACGTCTGCTTGACCGTGTTGACGACCGCGCCCAGGAGCCGCCCGTTGTCCTGGACGTCGGTCAGGCGGAGCAGGTATGCGCCGTCGTCGTCCAGCAGGCGGGCAATCTTGTCGTTGAACTCCCGCGTCAGAAGCTGGAACGGCACGGCGTATCCGTCAAGGGCGTCCATGTAGATGAAATCGTAGCGGCGTTGCGGCCCCTTCTCGCCCCCCTCCCACACAAGCTGCTCGACGTGACATCGGGCGTCCTGGCAGACGGTCCGGATGGGGGTGTTCCTATCCAGGCCGAGCGCAGCGGCCGCAGCAGCCGTCACGCCGGGGTCATCCTCGATCACTTCCACGGAACTGCCCGGCCATGCGGCCCGGAGATATCGCGGGAACACGTATCCCCCTGCCCCGACGACCATCATCGAGGGGGCTTTGTCGTCCCTGTGGAGCCCCTGCGTCAAAGCGGCATAAACCCTCGTGTGGAATGATTGCAGATAGGTCTCATCGCCACAGATCGTTTCGCTTCGAGCGAACGGGTCGTGCAGGAGGACCCGACGGTCGGGACGCCTGGAGGTCTGTCGCACTGCGATGTGCCGGCAGGCGGTTTCATCCTCGTAGATCACGTTCGGGTCGGCGGGCCTTCTGAGCCTGGCGGCGGTGCCGGAGTCCTGTGCCCAATCGGCCGGCGCCATGCCCATCGTGATCAGGGCGGCAAAGATCATCGCCCACAGGTACATCACCCAGCAACTGACCCAGTACAGAACGCCCGCGGCCAACAGCACCGCAGCAATGCCCCAGATGATCGCAGGGGTGCTGAACACCGGAATCAGGTAGAAGCCCGCGAGAAGGGTCCCGACGATACAGCCTGCGGCCGCCCAGGCGCACAGAACGCCGATCGTGCGACCGGCCGGGCGGCCCTGGTCGAGGGCCATCTTGACCGCTACGGGTCCGACGACGCCCAGGAGTATGGAAGGCACGAGAAAGACCAGGAGCACATGAAGCAAGACATGAGCCGGCCAGCCCAGGCGCCACAGCCAGGCCCAGTCGCCGATGGCATTGTTCACAACGACAATGCCCACACAGGCAGCGGAGGCCAGTCCGAACAGAACCGCCAAGGCCCGCCGGGCATCGTGGCGATCCGCGATCCGCCCGCCGAGATAGGCGCCGCCGGAGACTCCCGCCAGCGCAACGGCCAACAGAGAAGTCCAGGTGTACAGGGACGACCCCAGATCCCGTGCGACCAGTCGGGAGGCAGTCAACCCCAGCACCAGGATGCAGCCGGCGGAAAAGAAGACCGTCGCGGTCGGCACCAGCATCCGTGCAGATTCCTTGAGTTTACCCATGGGCAAAGCATTCCTAACGGTACAGGCAAAAGCGGAGTATAGCCGGGAACTCGGATGAGAACAAGCGGATGAAGGCCCTGAGACACGACGAGGCGTCGGCAGCAAGGTCAATAATCCAAGTACGGGACGTCGTCCAAGTCGCAGCCGGGCCAGTCGATGCGCAGAGTTCTTGTGGCCGGCTGGTAGATCCATCCATAGTCGCCTGTAGCGGGCGAAGGAAAAGCGTCGCCGTCGGCGACCATCAGAATTGTGGCGAGATCGTTGAACGGATTCTCCGGCATCCGTCGCAGGCACTCTTCCTCGACGATGAGTTGCTGGACAAAGCAGTCCGCGTCCGGCGTGCCGCTGGGACTGCCGCCGGTGTACCCCGGTGCGACCCCGCCATGCTTGGTGGTGTACAATTCGATCGCCTCCCGGAGAACACGCAGGTTGTCCTTGACTGCTGCGCTTTTGGCCTGCGTCGCCTCCCCATTGAAATAGGGGAGTACGATCGCCGCCATGATCCCCAGGATCGCGACCACGATCACCAACTCAGTGAGAGAGAACGCTCTTGCCACAGGTGACGGTCCCCAATAATCTCGTAACATGAATCCACCCCTGCACTTGGGACACATCGGCATATCGGCCACAAACCGGGTCGACTTCAGTCCTGACCTGAGTTATAGGACTGAGTCCGCTAGGGTTGGACGCAGAGAATCACACGACGATAGCTGAAGAGAGATGGAATCCCGTTGTCCCGGACCTCCAGAATCACATGAATCGTCCGGGCAACGTCAGTCTTCGGTACGGCCACCCGCGCCAACGCCATGGCAGGCCGCTCGATTTCCACCGTGCCCCGGTACGTGCCGGCTTCCGCATAGACAAACCACCGACAGGAGATCTCGTCGCCATCGGGGTCGTAGCTCCCAGAGGCGTCCAAAGTAACGATCTGACCGGGGCGCACCGTCAGGTTGACCACGGCCTTGGTCTTGTCGCCCCGCACAACGGCCGCGGGATTGTGATTCGCCTTCTCGTAGGCGTCTGCCACGCACCAATCCATGCGGGCCGCGAAATCGTGCTGATAGGCCTCCCGCCATCGCCAAATCGTCGCCTGCGCCGACGTGCACGCGACGCCATTCTCGGCCACGACCGTGTCGCGGGCGTCGTTCACATTCGTCCAGATCGGGCGGATCTCCCCGTAGCACGGATGGAGGACATAGCGCCCGCCCCATCCCCCGTGGGAAGGGCTCATGGAGCTGCCCAAACCGTTGTCGATCAAGCCCAGAAACGATGGTGTGTCTCCTTCCATGATGTAGACGAATCGAGGATACAGGGCGCCCAGGGGCCCGTGGCCCTCGATGATGTTGGCCTGGAGCCAGGGATTGTCCACCAGTTCGAACCGGTGCATCGGACCGTTTTGGTATCTCCGATCTCCTGAAATACCCGTCCAGGTGGCCCGATAGTACTCCCGGTTGTCCACGCTGCTGGGCGTGACGATGTAGAAGAGCCTCGCGAAGGTCGCGCGCATCCACCGACCCGCGTCATCCTGATCGGAGATGGTGTAGACGCGGAGCTTCGAGACGAAGGCGTCGAGTTGGCCCTCGCTGCGAGTGCTCTTCACGTCCCACAGGGCTTGTGCCAGACAGTTGGCTCCACCCCAGACACAGATCCACACGGGTCGCTCGTCCGCCCGGTCCACGACCTCGATGATGTGACGCGAGCCCTCCGACTGCTTGCCGGGACCAACGCCCTGCATCCCGAACTCAGGCAGGCCAGCCTTGATGAGGTTCAGGAGGGCTTCAGCAGGCGGGTAATCAGGAGCATGCTTCAACAGGTTCTCGCGGACCTGGCCGTAGGCTTCCACTCGCTCGCGGATCTTGTCGGGTCGGACCTTGTCTCTCAACCATACGGAGGTCGTCGCGATCAAGCCTTCCACATCGTACTCGTTGGCGTAGACCAGGAAGCGGACCATGGATTCCTCGTCATCCGGCTCGTTTGTGATGTCCGTCAAGACGATAACCCGCTGTTTGGCTGCCGCTTCGAACCGGCATTCCTCGGCAGCAGCATCCGTCCCGGTCTGACCGAGAATCGCGAGCGCGCCAACCATCCATGCGATTTGTACTCTCCTGTCTCGTGAATGCGACGCCATCCGTAGATCCTCCCACATTTCACCCGACCGATCCTGCTGCGTACACGTGGGAGGTTGTACCGCGCATCGGCGGTCGTGGCAACGGGCCGACACGAAATCCCCCTGCGCCGGGGCCCGAGCGAATCTGTCAAAACCTTTGCGGGCCGGGACCGTATTTGGTATGCTCGCGAGAAAGGTCCGCTGAGGTCCGCCCGTTGAGGACCCAGAGAAGGGGAACTTCGGAGCCGAACAACCCGGATGCGCTCGGATAGGGGAGGTTACGACAGTTGGCCGACCAACAGAGACAAACCGACGAACTCCTCTGGTACAAAGACGCGATCATCTACGAGCTGCACATCAAGTCCTTCTTCGACAGCAACGGCGACGGCATCGGGGACTTTCCCGGCGCGATCCAGAAGATGGATTACCTCCAGGAACTGGGCGTTACGGCCCTGTGGCTGCTGCCCTTCTATCCGTCCCCGTTGCTGGATGACGGCTATGACATTGCCGACTATCGCGGGATCAATCCGGATTATGGGACGCTCGCCGACTTCAAGCGCTTTCTCCGCGAGGCCCACAAGCGGGGCATCCGCGTGATCACCGAGCTCGTCATCAACCACACGTCGAATCAGCACGCGTGGTTCCAGCGATCCAGACGGTCGGAGCCGGGGTCGATCCGGCGGGGTTTCTACGTCTGGAGCGACACGACCGCCAGGTACCGCGATGCCAGGATCATCTTCACAGATTCCGAGACCTCGAATTGGGCCTGGGACCCCGTCGCGCAGGCTTACTACTGGCACCGATTCTACGGCCATCAGCCCGACTTGAACTACGATGCGCCGCAGGTCCGCCGCGAGATCCTCCGCGTCCTGGATTACTGGTTCAACCTGGGCGTCGACGGAATGCGGCTGGACGCCGTGCCCTACCTGTTCGAACGGGAAGGCACCAACTGCGAGAATCTGCCTGAGACCCACGCCTTTCTCAGGGACCTGAGGACCCATGTGGACAGGAAGTTCAAAGATCGGATGCTCCTGGCCGAGGCCAACCAGTGGCCCGAGGACGCGGCCGCCTATTTCGGCCAGGGAGACGAGTGCCACATGGCCTTCCACTTCCCTATCATGCCGCGTCTGTTCATGGCCATGCGTATGGAGGATCGTTTCCCAATCATCGACATCCTCGACCAGAGCCTCAACATCCCGGCCAACTGCCAGTGGGGCATGTTCCTGCGCAATCACGACGAGCTGACGCTTGAGATGGTGACGGACCAGGAGCGGGACTACATGTACAACGCCTACGCCCAAGACCCGCGAGCCCGGATCAACGTGGGGATTCGCCGGCGCCTGGCGCCCCTGTTGGACAGCAGCCGGCGCCGGATCGAACTGCTCAACAGCCTGCTGTTGTCGCTGCCCGGCACCCCGATCCTGTATTACGGCGACGAGATCGGCATGGGCGACAACTACCACCTCGGCGACCGCGACGGCGTGCGCACGCCCATGCAGTGGTCTGCGGACATGAACGCGGGGTTCTCCACAGCGAACCCTCAGCAGCTCCATCTGCCCGTCATCATCGATCCCCAATACCATTTCACGACTACGAACGTTCAGAATCAGAGTCGCAACCTGTCCTCGCTGCTGTGGTTCATGCGACGGATTATCTCCATGCGAAAGCGATTCAAGGCGTTCGGACGCGGAAGCATGGAGTTCGTCCCCTCCGACAACAGCAAGGTGCTCACGTTCCTCCGCAGGCATGGCGAGGAGCACATTCTGGTCGTCGCCAACCTGTCGCGGTACTGCCAGGCCGTGAACATCCAGATGCCCGCCTACAAGGGCTTCTGGGCAAAGGAGATCTTCAGCGACAATGCGTTCGGTCGCATCACCGAGGCGCCCTATCCCGTGACGTTGACGCCGCACGCCTTCTACTGGTTCGTATTGCAGCCGCCCACTGCATCGATCCACATCGAGGCTCAACGCGGGCCGGACCTGCACGCCGGCGCGAAATGGGAAGAGATCCTGGACAGCGAAGCCATGCCGCAGATCCTGACAGCGTTGCAGGAGTACATCCGCAATGCACGATGGTTCGGCGGCAAGGTCCTTCGCACCGCGCGAATTGCCGGCCGCATGATCGTCGCAACCCGCGATGAGCCGGTCCACATCCTCCTGCTCGAGGTCATCCACGACAATGCGGAGAAGAGCCTCTACGTCGTTCCCATCGGCTTCGCCTCCCAGGACGCGCAGACGCGGATCGAGCAGGAATCCCCGGAAACCGTCATCGCACGACTGCACCTGAGGGACCGGGACGGAATCCTCTACGACGCGGCGGTCAGCGAAGATCTCCACCAGGCCCTCGTCGAAATCATCGCTCGCGGACGAAGCCGGAAGATGGATGGAGGCCACCTCGTTGTCCGCCGTGGCGACCGGTTCGCAGCGATCCTAGCGGGCAAATCGTTGCCTCTGGCGTCCCACGTAATGAGGGCCGAGCGGTCCAACACCGCAGTCACCTGCCAAGACACGTTCTTCCTGAAACTCTACCGCCGCGTCGAGCACGGGATGAACCCGGATGGCGAGCTGCTGCACCACCTCACGGAGGAGACGCGGTTCCCGAATGCCCCGGCCTATGCCGGCTCGATCGACTGGCAACGACAACCCGGGGGCGCCGTCAGCCTGGCCCTGCTGTTGCAGTACGTGCCCAACCAGGGGGACGCATGGTCCTTCACGCTGGACAACCTCGACCGATCGTACGGCCATGCTCTAGTTCTCGAGGGCAAGCTGGGGATGCCCCCGGCAGCGCCGGACGGCCTCGGCCCAATCGATCCCGAGACCATTGACGTCGCAGTGCTGGACTTCATCGGACCGGTGTGCATCGAGAGGATCGCCCTGCTCGGCCGTCGGACGGGAGAGCTCCATCTGGCAATGGCGTCTCTTTTCCAGAGCCCCGACGTCGCGGCAGAGCCATTCTCTCTACTCTACCAGAAATCCCTGTATCAATCGATTCGGGGGCTCGTTCTGAAGGTGTTTGGCGAGATCGAGAGCACCCTCAACACCCTGGACCCTGCGGCCAAGGAGTGTGTTTGCCGAATCATCGCGGCCAAGAAGACTCTCCTGGGTCAACTGGCTCCCATCGTCCAGAAGAAGATCGCGACGGTGAAGATCCGTACACATGGCGATTATCATCTTGGGCGAGTTCTTTACACGGGCAAGGATTTTGTTATCATCGATTTCGAAGGTGAGCCGGCGCGTCCGATGACGGAGCGACGGCTCAAGCAGCCGGCGCTGCGCGATGTCGCCGCGATGATTCGGTCGTTTCACTACGCGGCCTCTGGCAACCTGATTCTCCGGGCCGCCAAGTTGGGAGCCGACATCGACCGTCTGAGCCGCTGGGCGGACCTGTGGTACGGCTACGTCAGCGGGGTCTTCCTGCACGCGTACCTCAAGACAGTGTCCGGCAGTCCGGTGGTGCCGGCGGCGATGGACGAATGCAAGGCTGTGCTTCGGGTGTTCCTGCTGGAAAAGGCAGTCTACGAATTGGGCTGTGAGTCGAAGAATCGCCCGGAATGGCTGATGATTCCCGTCCGCGCGATCGAGCAGATGCTCAAGACATGACGCGTCGGGCGCAAAGCGTCTCTTTTGCGCTTTGCAGGTCCCTCGCGGTGTTTCAAGACGGTGCATGGAGGCTTCATGAAGGATCAGAACCTGGTGCTGACAGACGCCAGCCTGCTGACGGATCACGACATCTACCTATACAAGGAAGGCAATCACTTCCGGCTCTACGAGAAGATGGGCGCTCATGTCGTGGAGAAGGACGGCGTGCGAGGGACGCAGTTCGCCGTCTGGGCGCCGAACGCCAGGAGAGTCTCCGTCGTCGGCGACTTCAACCAGTGGAATCCGCAGAGGCACCCGCTCTCGGCAAGATGGGATAATTCGGGAATCTGGGAAGGCTTTATCCCCGACCTCGGCAGAGGCGCTCTATACAAGTACCACATCGTCTCGAGTCACAACCACTACTCCGTAGACAAGGGCGATCCGTTCGCCTTCTTCTGGGAGACGCCGCCTCGGACGGCGTCGATGGTCTGGGACCTGGAGTATCGCTGGGGCGATGACGCCTGGATTCAGCAACAGGCCCAGCGCAATTCGCTCCATTCGCCGGTGAGCATCTACGAGGTCCATCTGGGCTCCTGGCGGCGCGACCCCGGCAATCCGGGCCGGCTGCTCAGCTACAACGAAATCGCCGAGCCGCTCGCCAGATACGTAAAGGACATGGGCTTCACGCACGTGGAGTTCCTGCCGGTCATGGAGCATCCGTTCTACCCGTCGTGGGGTTATCAGACGTTGGGCTACTTCGCGCCGACGAGCCGGTATGGGTCTCCGCAGGACCTGATGTACCTCATCGACTACCTGCATCGCAACGGGATCGGTGTGATCCTTGACTGGGTCCCGTCGCATTTCCCCACCGACGAGTACGGCCTGGGCTACTTCGACGGCACGCACCTCTACGAGCATTGCGATCCGCGTCTGGGCTTCCACCCGGACTGGAAAAGCGCCGTGTTCAACTACGGCCGGCACGAAGTCCGCTCCTATCTCATCAGCAGTGCCATGTTCTGGCTCGACAAGTACCACGCGGACGCCCTGCGGGTCGACGCGGTCGCCTCCATGCTGTACCTGGACTACTCCCGCAAGGAAGGCGAGTGGATTCCCAACCAGTACGGCGGTCGGGAGAACATCGAGGCCATCAACTTCCTCCGGCGCTTCAACGAAATGGTCTATCGCGATTTTCCGCACATCCAGTCGATCGCGGAGGAATCGACGGCCTGGCCCATGGTGACCAAGCCCGTCGAGACCGGCGGACTCGGCTTCGGCATGAAGTGGAACATGGGCTGGATGCACGACACCCTCGAGTATTTCACAAAGGACTGCATCTATCGGAAATTCCACCAGGGCAGTCTGACATTCTCCAGCGTGTACGCGTTCTCCGAGAACTTCATCCTGCCGCTGTCGCACGACGAAGTCGTTCACGGCAAGTGCTCGCTCTATAACAAGATGCCGGGCGACGACTGGCAGAAGCGTGCCAATCTCCGCCTGCTCCTGGGCTACATGTACACCCATCCGGGCAAGAAGCTCCTGTTCATGGGCGGCGAGTTCGCCCAGTACGCGGAGTGGCAGCACGACCACAGTCTCGACTGGCACCTGCTCGACGATCCGAAGCACGCGGCCATCCAGCAGTGGGTCCGCGACCTCAACCACCTGTACCGCAACGAGCCGGCCCTGTACGAGACGGACTTCCACGGCCAGGGCTTCGAGTGGATCGACTATTGCGACGCGGATGACAGCGTGATTACCTATATCCGCAAGAACCGGGCGGCGGACACCTTCCTGGCCGTCGCCTGCAACTTCACGCCGGTGGTCCGACCCAACTACCGGATCGGGGTCCCTCGCGGCGGATTCTGGCAGGAGATCCTCAACAGCGACGCACAGGAATACTGCGGCAGCGGCCAAGGCAACAAAGGCGGCGTCGAGGCCATGCAAACATCCTTCTACGGGAAATTCGACTACACGCTCTCGGCGACGCTTCCCCCGCTGGGGATTGTCGTGTTCCGAAGGCAACTGCCGCCCGCGGAGACCTCCGTGCCCATCCAGATCGAGTGATCCGGCCGGTCGCTTCTGTCACGCTCGCGCGTAGGCTACCGTGAGTTTCCGCAGCCGCTCGGCCACTAGGGACGTGGTCTGGCCCGAGCGCATCCGCCATCGCCAGTTGCCCTGCGATTTGGCGGGGAAGTTCATCCGGGCCGCGGAGCCCAGTCCGAGCACGTCCTGCATCGGAACGATGGCGATCTTCGCCACCGAGGCCATCGCGATCCGCATCAGCTCCCACGAGACGTCGGAGGCCGGGACCTTGCGCCCAAGGTAGTCGAACAGCCTTTGCCGGGTCGCTTTCGCGAGGTCCTTCTCGAACCAGCCTCGCGTCGTGTTGTTGTCGTGGGTGCCCGTGTAGACGATCAAGTTCTCGCTGTAGTTGTGCGGCATGTGCACGTTGCGGGCGGGGTCCCCGTCGAACGCGAACTGCAGCACCGCCATCCGCGGGAATCCGTACGTCGATACGACCTCCCTCACGTCGGCCGTGATGAAGCCCAGGTCCTCCGCGAAGATCGCGGCGAACGGGATCTGGCGGAACAGTTCGCGGAAGAACTGCGCGTGCGGCGCCTGTGCCCACCGCCCGCGAATCGCGGTCTTGTGACCGGCAGGCACTTCCCAGAAATCGACGAAGCCGCGGAAGTGATCGACCCGGACGAAGTCGAACAACGTCAGATTGTGCTTGAGCCGGCGAATCCACCAGTCGAAGCGGGTCTCTTCGAGCCGGTCCCAGTTGTAGACGGGATTGCCCCAGAGCTGGCCGGTTTTGCTGAAGTAGTCCGGCGGCACGCCCGCCACCAGACGCGGTCTCTTGTCCCGCGTCAGCTTGAACAGGTCCGGATGCGACCAGACGTCGGCGCTGTCGTGGGCGACGTAGATCGGGATATCGCCGGCCACCTGGATGCCCCGCTCGTTGCAGTACCGCTTCAGACGGAGATACTGCCGGTAGAAGACGTACTGCAGGAAGCGCTCCCGTTCGATCGGCTCGCGCAATTCGCTGCCGGCCGCCTCCAGGGCCCGGCCCTTGCCATCCCGCAGGGCCGCCGGCCAGTCGCACCAGAGCCGATTCCGGAACCGCTTGCGCAGGGCCACAAAGAGGGCATAGGGTTCCAGCCACGCATGGTGGCGGTGAAGGAACTCCTCGTAGTCTGCCGGCTTGGCGCGGCTCTGGAACCGCGCGAAGGCCGCGTCGAACAGCGGGCCCTTGCACGCGGCCGCCCTGTCGTAGTCCACCGTCTCGGCGGGAAACGCCGGCAAATCCGAGAGTTCCGCCCGGCGCAGCAGGCCGTCCTCGCACAGCAGGTCCGGACTGATCAGCAGCGAGTGGCCCGCGAAGGCCGAGAAGCAGTTGTAAGGCGAGTAGCCCGTCTTGGCCGTCGTGTGATTCAACGGGAGCATCTGCCAATAGTTCTGGCCCGCCGCCTGGAGGAAGTCGGCGAACTGGTACGCCGCGGGGCCGAAGTCCCCCACCCCATACTTCGCGGGCAGGGACGTGACATGCATCAGAATGCCGCTGGATCGTCGTGTGAGCACAGGCAGATTTCCTATTTATGATTTACTATTTACGATTTTCCACCAGCCCGGACGATCCCACCAGAACGAGAACACGCCACAGGGCTGCCGCAAATTGTAAATCGTAAATCGCAAATAGTAAATGCCTTAGGGTATCGCCAGTCCGAGACGCTGGGCCAAGTGCCCGAAATGCTCGACCCAGCTCGCGGCCTTCTCGTCCGCCGCAGCGGCCTTTCGCTTCATCTCGGGGTATTTGCTCCGCGAGATCGTGAAGAACACGTTCTGGGCGTGCTGCAAGTCCATGTCCGGCGTGAGCACGCGGAGGATCTCCAGGCCCTTCTCCATCGACCACAGCAGGTCGATATCCTCCGGCGAGCCCTCCCAGATGCTGGCCATATTATTGATCTTGTGGCTGGCCTCGAAGCTCAGTCGCTCCCGATCCAGCGTCAACGACAGGCGCTCCGCCTCGTCCGCGAGATCCCGCAGCCGGTTCAGGTCGATGCGGTCCGCCTGGATCGCGGAGCAGATGTCCTCGTTCAGGATGAACTCGGCCGGCGCCGACAGGGCCTTCGGCAACGGCATGTTCATGTTCCGGATCATCGCCATGATCGCGTAGTTGTGCTCGTAGATGTGCCGGAACGAACTCTCGATCTCCTCCCACGTGCTTTCGAGCAGCCCGTTGAGGATCTGTCGCTGCTGGTCTTTGAACAGGTGGGTCAGCGAGTAGTTCTTGCTGTCGAAGGCCACGTTCATCAGGCGCATAACCTCGTTGCTGTCGCCCTTGCGGAAGGCCTTGACCAGCTCCTGGCGAATCCGGTTGAACTGCTCGCCCGGCATGCGCCCCTGGACCGAGGCGAACAGGTGGTGATCGCCCAGATAGAGCACTGCGGAATCGACCGCGTACTCCTCCAGCGTGATGTTCGAGCGGATCGTCGCGCGATTCATCGTGAGGACCTGGACGCCGGCCTCGACGTGCTCGAAATCCTCGATCGTCGCGGTGTAGCAGTAGATCGCCCGTTTCTCTTCCGACGACTCCTCGAACACGGAGCTCAGCGCGAAGTGCGCCCCGACGCGGTGCAGATCCACCCGGGCCGGCTCGACGTAGGCCTCGTACACCTCTCTGCCGTTGGCGAACGGCCGGCGATTCGTCGGCGCGTTCTCCAGCATGTTCTTGAAGTCCGGCTCCAGGTTCCAGTTCTGCACCTCGTGGCACAACTGCATCGCCCGCGAGGCGTACATCATCACCTGCACCGTCTCGATGCCCGAGATGTTGTCGAAGAACCAACCGCAGCTCGTGTACATGAGCATGGCGTTGCGCTGCATCTCGAGCAGCTTCAGGAAGGTCACTTTGTCGTGCTGCGCCAGTTCCCGACCGGCCATTTCCGTGATGAAGCCGTTCACGTTCTTCGCGCATCGGTCGTTGACGACTCGGATGTACTCGTTGCGGACCCGCCAGGGGTCGGCGTTGTAGGCGGACATCCGGTCCTGGTACACGGACACCATGCGGTCGCGGAGCCAGTCCATGGCCTCGCGCAGGGGCGCCCGCCACTGCTGCTGGCCCGAACGGCCCTGGTCGGCGGCGCACCCGCAGTTGCTGCGCCATCGTTCGACGCCGTGCGCACAGCTCCAGGAGCTGTTCTCCCAGATCTCCACTTCGTTGTCCGGCGGATATCTCTCCAGGTACTCCGCATAGATCGTGATCCGGGCCATGCGACTCGCGTCGATATGGTGCAGGCAGTAGGCCAGCGCCATGTCGCCGTGATGATGGTGGTGGCCGAAGGACTCGCCATCGGTGGCCACATGCACCAGGCGGGCCTGTTCGCCGTCGTTCGGGAAGGAATTGACCATCCGCATGGCGAAGTTCTCGCCGCTATGGAGCAGTCCGCCGTAGGCGATGCCGTGCGAGACCGGACCATTGTAGAAAAATATGGCGATCTGCCGTCCGGAGGGCAGGTTGCAGAGGTACGGCACTGTCGTGTCCAGATCCCCCTCGTTCACGTCCCGCCAGCGGCGCGCCCCGGTGAGCCGGCGAACCCGCTTGGCCTGGCGAGGCGCCAGGATCGTGAACTTGATCCCGTGATCGACCAGGATCTCGAGCGTGGCCAGATCCACCGCGGTCTCGGGCAGCCACATCCCCTCCGGGGCCCTGCCGAACCGCATTTTGAAATCCTCGACGCCCCAGAAGGTCTGGGTCTGCTTGTCTTTCGCATTCGCCAGGGGCATCACCATGTGGTTGTACCCCTGGGCGACCGCACAGCCGTGGCCGGAGAACCGCTGCTGGCTGCGCCGGTCGGCGTCCAGGACCATTTCATACACGTCCGGGGCGTGCGATTCCAGCCAGTACATCAGCGTCGGGCCGAAATCGAAACTGATGCTCTCGTAATTGCTGACGATCTCAATGATCCGCCGGTCGGGTCCCAAAATCCTCGATACGGCGTTTTGCCTGTAACATTCTTCCGTGATTCTCGCGTTCCAGTCGTGATACGGATAGGCCGAATCCTGCAGCTCGACGTATTCCAGCCACGGGTTCTCCCTCGGCGGTTGATAGAAGTGCCCGTGTATGCAAACGTATTTATCCATCCAGCAACCTTTCTGTCCTGCCCACCGGGTAAGTGGGCCGATTGCCAATACCTGTCTTATTCATTTAATGAATCGGTGATAATATAGTAACTTGGCGCAGCACGCAACCGGGCTTCCTCAATTTCTCGTGGGAACGCGGACGGGGTACGCCAGTGCTGCGGCTTCCGGTCATTTTCGCCACTTGCGGGCGATCGGATCGAGGAGGA
The DNA here is from genome assembly GCA_017993835.1 of Phycisphaerae bacterium. Taxonomy (GTDB): domain Bacteria; phylum Planctomycetota; class Phycisphaerae; order Sedimentisphaerales; family Anaerobacaceae; genus PLanc-01. Next base: position 8,481 of record JAGOLX010000009.1, on the reverse strand, counting down.
TGACGCGTTTTTGGCGGCCCTTGGCGGACGACACAACGCCCACGATGCACCCTTCGTTGTTCAGATCGCAGACCGCGAAATCGTCCGCCTTGCCCAGGCGCAAACCCCTTTCGAGAGATATGCTGCCGTGGACCGGGTCCCAGAGGAATGGACGTTGGCAGGGAGGGAACCAGTGGGGAAACCACTTCGAGAGCCTCGGGCGATGCTTCTCGTAGTAGACAACCTGATTCACGTCATTCAAAATGGCGACATGCGCGTCGAGATCCACCAGCGGGAAGAGCCAAGTCGGCTCTCGGTCCTTGTGCCAGAGCATCGCGTACCTCTGCGGCCACATGCCGGGACGCTCTTCCGGGCGGAACTCCTCGTCCAGCACATACCCGCCATTGTTCAAATCACGATACCCGTGGGTCTTGTCCGGGAAAGACATCCAGTCCATGAAATTGGGATCGGCCAAATCCCAGAAACATCGCTGCGTGAGGCCCCTCGCCCCGAAGGAGCCGCTGCCAAGGATCTGCCCGGAATCGTTGAGGTGCAGTGCTATGCTTCCCTGCGAGTCAGGCGGGTTCAGGTCCCTCATGCCATTCGCGCCCTCCCACAGAATCGCATGTGGCGGCCCGGGCTCCATGCCGGAATCGCCTGCCACCTGCCCTCGGTTGTTGATCGCAACGGCGCGACTGCCGCGCTGGCCGAGCAGGGTCAGACCCGTCTGGGGATCCCAGAGAAAGACCCTCGTCCCACCATTGGGATCAACCGCAGGTCCTGCAACTTGGCCACGGTTGTTAATCATGAGAGGACCTTCGCCAGCGACTATTCCCAGCTCTCGTATTCCGTGTTCGCGATCCCAGAGAGCGACACCCGACTTGCCGCCTGCGGTGGTCACACGACCTACGATCTGGTTGTGGTCGTTTATCGCATGGGGATGGAAGGGCTTTCCTCCGTATGACGGGAGAGTCACCACTCCATAGTACGCAGGCATCGTCCCAGCCAATAGGACAATAACAATCGCGGCTGTCAGTCCCACGACGCAAAGCCACATGACCGGACGTCGCAGCCACCTGCGACGCGCATCGCTGTCGTGTCTCATATCCTCCGTATTCATCTGGACCCACCCTTTCGATTCTCCGGCCATTCACGTTGCCCATGAGATCTGCATTCCCTACCTCATTCTACCATATTCCCCCTCCGTTCCATGCGATCATTTTCGCCACTTGCCCGGGATTGGCTCCAGGAGGACGGCGCGTTTTTGGTTGCCCTTGGCGGACATCACGACCCCTACGAGGCATCCTTTGTTGTTCAAGTCTCTAGACAGGAAGTTGTCCCCTCTGCTCAGGTTCAGGTATCCATCCAGGGACATGCTGCCGCGGACCGGGTCCCAAAGAAAGAGGCGTTCGGAGGGAGGAAACCACCGCGGAAACCAATTTGTAAGGCGCGGGCGGTGGGTCTCGAAATAGACGACCTGGTTCGCATCGTTCAGATGGACAAGACCGCAGTCCGTATCCGCCAGCGGGAAGAGCCAGGTCAGGTCCCGGTCCTTGTGCCAGAGCACGGCGTACTTCTGAGGCCACGCGCCGGACACCTCCGCCGGAACCGGGCGAAACATCTCGCACAGCACGTACCCACCGTTGTTCAAGTCGCTGTAGTAGGGGTCGCCCTCGTCCGGCAAAGCCATCCAATCCGGGGAGTTGGGGTCCGCCAGGTCCCAGAGGCATGGGCGGCCTTCAAGCCCGAAGAGGCCAAGAACCTGTGAGGAATCGTTGACGTGTTGGGCCAGGCTTCCCCACGCATCCGGCGGGTTCAGATCCCGCACGTCGCCCGTCCTCTCCCAGATGTGCGCGTGGCACTGCCCCGTGTTGATGCCGGAATCGCCCACCACCTGTCCACGGTTGTTGATGGCGAAGGCGCGACATCCCTGTTGACCGAGTGGAGTCAGGCCTGCCTGGGGATCCCACCGAAAGGCCCGCGTCCCCCCGTTCGGATCGATCATGACTCCCGCGATCTGACCGAGATTGTTGATCGACAACGGACCGTCGTCGCAGGCGATTCCCAATTCCCGCATTCCCTGTTCGCGATCCCAGAGAGCGACGCCCGATCCGCCTGCCGCCCTTGTCACAAGGCCCACGATCTGACCGTGATCGTTCATGGCGAATGGACGGAAAGGCTGGCCGCCGTACAAGGGCAAGGTGACCGCCCTGTAGAACTTGGGTCCTGCGAGTTTCAACAAGAAGACGGCACTCGCAGTCGCCAAACCCACGACACAGAACACCACGACCAAGCGTCGCAATCGCCTGCGCCGTGCATCCTTGTGGTCCGGCGTGACATGCTCCATGTTCGAATCTCCTTGTTCCTCTCCTTCCCTGGGCATCGGCACTCTCGATCAGACACAACGACACCAAATTCCTTGTATGATTATACCAGATTACCCCGCCTCGAAACAAACAGCAACTTGATAGGCTCGAATGCCAGGGCGTGCTCGGATTCCCCGCCAGGTCCGCGCGAGGATGGACCCCAGCCCGTGTCTCTCCCCCTTGGATTGTCATTCCCGCGCAAGCGGGAATCCACTCACTCGGTCGCACCCAGTCCCATGATTCCTGGATTCCTGCGTGCGCAGGAATGACAGAACCCTCAAGCAGAAACCGTTATCCGTAGGCCCCGAAGCCGAAGAACCAGTGCTTCTTTGCGAACCGGTACAGGGCACTGCGTTCCGGTATGGCGTCGTCGCCCATGTCATGGCTCGGACAACGCCGCATGGCCGCCAGTTCGTCGAAGACCCGTTCCCGCCCGCTGGAATCGACCGCCTTCTCCTCGACGGCAAACCGGCGGAACAACGCCGGGTCTTCCATCAGGATGCAGCCTCGCGTCCGACCGGCCGCCAGCGAGCGGAAGCGCCTCAGATAGCCCGACGCTTCCACGCGATCGACGAGCGGCGCATCCGAATCGACCCGGTCGCAACTGCACTGAATGATCGGGCACGGTTCGACCCAACCGGCGGGCATGATGTGGTAGCTGATCCCGGTCGCGGCGGGACAGACCGCCCTGCCGTCCGCGTCCCAGTAGGTATCCACGACGATGATCGGCGCCCACATCCTGGCATCGACGAGGAACCGGCGCAACTGGCGAATCTGGTCGCTCGTCAGACACAGCTCCGGCGTCGGGTTCGGCCCGACCGGGCGATAGATGTAGTACCACGCATACTGCACGCCCCGAGCGACCATGTCCATCAGGAACTCCCGCCGGACCACCTGATCGAAGTTGGACCGGCACACGCTGGTGGCGACGCCGGTCAGGAGCTTCTGTCGCCGGCAGTGGTCGATGGCCTCCAGGCTCTTGGCGGCCACATCGCGAGCCCCCCGCCGCTCGTCGGCCACCGTCTCCAGGCCCTCGATGCTAATCAAGGGGGTCACGTTGCCCAGACTTCGCAATCGCTTCGCGACGCGGGCATCGAGCCTATGCCCGTTCGTGAAGAGCTGAAAGTACTCGCCTGGGAACTTGGCCAGCACGTCGAGCAGGCCGTCGTGCAGCAGGGGCTCACCCCCAAGGATGCCGAAGAAGCGTCCGCCCTGGCTTTGACACTCGCGGATGATCCGCTCGAGCATCGCGGGTTCCATATCCGTCGGCGGCGTCGCCGTGACCCAGCAACCCTGGCACCGCAGATTGCAGCGGTTCGTGACGGAGATCATCATGAAAGCGGGAAACTGCTTGTCCTGTTCGAGACGCCGATCGAAACGCCGGACCGCGCAGACGCCCTTGACGCCGAACGCCATCGCCTTGAGCAGCGGACGCGGCGAAACCTCGCAAACCAGTCGTTTTGCCAGCCTGACGTGATTGAACATTCGAACTCCAGACCGTATTATGGCTGCCACGCGGCCAGGACGCAAGCCGAAAACCGTGTGGTCGCGCCGACAGGGGTGACGGAATCCTCTGACAGGGCCTGTTAGCTTGTCATGCTGAGGCGAAGCCGAAGCATCTGGGCGACGAATAGGACGCCTCTCCCGTTCGCGGGCCAGATCCTTTGCTGCGCTCAGGACGACAGAGTCGGTCCAATGCATCGTCGCCAATAGGAACCGGGATTATGAACAACACAAGAACGAACACAATCTGGGACTTTGATGCAGTCAGAGCGCTGCCGGCGGGACCCGTGCTCGCGATTCTGCTCCTCGGTGCAACCGCCGTCGCCCAGGGACCGGCAGCCCCCGGCGGACTGATGTGCGAGTTGATGGCCCGCCCAGAGCTGGCTTCGATCGGCGACTCCACTCCCGACTTCAGTTGGATCGTGGGCGCCGCGGACCAGGGAGGCAGGCAGACGGCTTATCAGATCCTCTTGGCGTCGAATCGGACGAATCTCGACCGGGACGAAGGCGATCTCTGGGACAGCGGCAGAATCGCGTCCGCCCGATCCGCCGGCGTCGAGTACGGCGGCAAACCCCTCTCGCCCAACGCCGCGTATTTCTGGAAGGTGCGAACCTGGAACGCGGACGGCCAGGCTGGTCCCTTCTCGCAAGCACAGATGTTCCGCACGGGCGAGCTGAACGCTCCCTACGAGACGACGCGATATCCGCTCGTCACGACGGCAATCCAGCCGACCAGAGTCGTCAAGAAGACCGACAGTAGCTACTTCATCGATTTCGGCAAGGCAGCCTTCGGCACCGTCGAACTGACCCTGACGAGCCCCGAGGCAGGTCGGCAGGTCGAAGTGCATCTGGGCGAGGTCCCCGCGGGCGCCGACGCCATCGACCGCAATCCCGGCGGCTCCCGACGGTACCGGATGATGACTCTGACGCCGGACCAAGGCAAGCGGACGTACCGGGTGGCCATCGCGCCGGACAAGCGAAATACCGGACCCCAGGCCGTCAGGATGCCGCAAGCCGTGGGCGAGGTAATGCCCTTCCGCTACTGCGAGATTGTGAACAGCCCTTGCGAGATCGACGCACTGTCGATTCGCCAACTCGCGGTTCACTACCCTTTCGACGACTCGGCATCCTATTTCACGTGCTCCGATCCTGTGCTCAACGACGTGTGGGAACTCTGCAAGTACAGCATCAAGGCGACGAGCTTCTGCGGCGTGTACGTCGATGGCGACCGCGAGCGAATCCCCTATGAGGGCGACGCCTACATCAACCAGCTCTGCCACTACTGCGTGGACCGCGAGTACACGATGGCCCGCTACACGCACGAGTACCTCATCACGCACCCGACCTGGCCGACGGAGTGGAGCCTGCACTCGGTCTTCATGGCCTGGGCCGACTACCTCTACACGGGCGACGCCGACTCCCTCTCGCACTTCTACGACGATCTGAAGGCCAAGACGCTCCTGGCTCTTGCCCGCGAGGACGGCCTGATCAGCACACAGACCGGCCTGGTCACGAAGGACGTGCTCGCGTCAATCCACCTCAACGGCAACCTGCGTGACATCGTGGACTGGCCACACGGGAACATCCTCGGCCTCCAGGGCGGTTACGGCGAGACGGACGACTTCGAGTTCAAGCCGATCAACACCGTCGTGAATGCGTTTCACTACCGCGCGCTGGTCCTGATGAGCCGGATCGCCCAGGCAATCGGCAGGACGGACGATGCGACCCACTTCACCCAGGCAGCGGACAAAGTCAGGCGGTCCTTCAACGACAGACTGCTCGACAGGACCGAGGGCATCTACGTCGATGGCGAAGGCAGCACGCACAGCGCCCTGCACGCGAATATGTTCCCGCTGGCCTTCGGACTCGTGCCGCCGGAATATGTGACATCGGTTGCGGACTTCATCAAGAGCCGGGGGATGGTTTGCAGCGTCTATGGCTCCCAGTACCTGCTCGAAGCCCTCTACGAAGCCGGTGAGGATGATTTCGCCCTGCAGCTCATGACGGACCGCAAGACGGATCGCAGTTGGCCGCACATGATCTACAACGTTGGCACGACGATCACGCTGGAAGCCTGGGACAACAAGTACAAGCCAAATCAGGACTGGAACCACGCCTGGGGCGCCGCCCCCGCGAACATCATCCCGCGATGCCTGATGGGAGTACAGCCCCTTTCGCCGGGGTTCGCCAAGGTGCGAATCAAGCCGCAGGTCGGCAGTATCAGAACCGCCAGCCTGGACCTGTCCACCATCCGCGGCACGATCCATGCTGACGTAGTCTCGGAGTCAGGCAAGTCGTTCGTGCTGAACGTGGCGCTCCCGGCCAATGTCGAGGCGATCCTGTATCTGCCTCGTCTCGGGAGCGGCAACCGCGACATCCGAATGGACGGCAAGATCGTCACAGGCACCCTGGACGGCGATTTTGTCGCAATCGACGGCGTGCCCCCCGGCCGGCATTCGTTCGAGCGTCGTCCGTAACCGGCTATGTCACGATCGTCCGGTTGGATACCCACGGACCATGCGATCTGGCATCTCCGGCGGCGTGGGTTCCTGCTTTCTTGGAGCGGCCTAAGCATGAGCTTCTTGGACACGGATGAGCCACCATGATCTTCGATGGAACCCCAATTATCCGCCAGGTCGTATCTGAAATCTATTTGGGAGACATACACGGGCTTTTGCACGAGGGCGCGGGCCATTGGTCTCTGCGTCTGCGGATGGAGGATGAGGGGAAGGGTATGTTCCGCATCGAGGCGGAAGTTGTCATTCTGCATCAACATGAGGAGATCCGCAACCGTTTGGATCTGTAGCACTTTCCCTGTGGCCACAGGGTCGCAGACCCACACCGCACCAGGGGTCTGACGGCAATGACGGTAACTGCCCTTTCCATCATATGTGGCACAGTAGAGCGCCACATTCGGGTCAAGTGTCCAGTCAACAAGGAATGTCCCTTTGGGTGGGATTACATCCTCTTCTTCGTATTGCTGGAACATCTTCATCCGCCCAGACAATTCGTCGGTTCCATCGGAAGGCTTGTCGCTGGTGACTTTCTGACTTGCCTCGCAGAACTTCTCGAATTTCGTCAATAGGGTATCCACTACCTGCGTATGGAACTGCAGAGAGCGGGGGCATCGATTCGGTGGAAAGGCCTCGCTCTTCAGGAGCGACCTGGCCAACGTGCAGTCAAGAAGCCAATTGCTGTCCACGTGCCCTCTGAACAAGAGGACGGGATCATCGCCATCGCGCTGTCGCGAAAGATGTTCTATTTCTCGAAGGTAATTACCGAAAGTACTGGGCACCCATTCTCGGAGATCGCGGCTCTGTTTCGTGGTCTTCAGTAATGGTGCACAACTCTTCGCGGGTCGTCAGGTCCAAGGTACATTCTGCAGAACGCGGGTCTTCTCGGCGAGGTTGAAGATCGTCCGGGCGTTTCCGTGCATGATCGGGTCGATCAGGTCCATCGCGTCCGACAGGCTCAGCCAGCCTTCTTCCACCAGCTCGCTCAGAGCCAGCGCGATGCCCTGTCGAGCCATCGTCGCGTGCCCCAAAACCGGTTCGACCGGGATATAGTCGCCGCCGAAAGTGAGGATCTTGTTGGCCGGGGCGGTGACCAGGGACTTCTTCAGGAAGTCCTTGGCCGCCACCGGATTGATGATCCAGGCCCAGCACATATCGACGTAGGCGTTGGCGTAGTGCTTGGCGGCCGCGAGCAGTTCCTCGTAGTATGGATAGCAGATGTGCATGAAGACGAACCGCGTCTCGTGGGCCCTGCGGCACAGGTCCGTCACCGAGCCGGCGTTGTGCTGGAGCCGGCCAAGCGGCATGTAGTTGTGGCCTGCGTAGTACCCTGTGTGCAGTTTCACCGGCAGCTTGTGCTCGGTCGCCCTCTGCACCGCCTGCCAGAACAGGTGGTCTTCGAGACTCTTTTTTTCCGCGCCGGTCAGGGACTCCTTGGCAAGGCGCTTCTTGAAGATCGCTTCGACCTTCTCCGCGGGGACCTGCTCGTAGTCGATGTCCCGGTGGTATGCATCCTGGGATTTGACCGCAACCGCGTACTTGCCGTACTTGGCGAACCACCAGTCCATGACACGGTGCCAGTCCGCCAGCGAGCCGACCTCGATCTCCGCAGGCTTGGCGTACGCGTCGAGATTCGGACCTGCATACATGCCCAGAATGCTGAGGTCCTGCATCAGCAGCGCGGGCATCTCGGTCTCGCGGAACGGCTCGCCCAGGTTATTCACCTGGCACGACTCGATCTTGCCCATCTCGCACAGGATGCGCCGATAGAATCCCGCCCGGCAGGTCTTTTCGAAGCCCGCCTGCACCTTCTTGACCGTGTCGGCGGACAGGTCGTCCACGTCGTAGAGCCGGCGCATCGCGATTCGGACCGCCTGGCCGTAACCGGTGTTCTTCACCGCGGGCCAGTACGGCGCCAGGAGCTTCCACTTGTCCGCCGGGTCGGTCTGCGCTGAGAAGAATCGGTCGTACGTCTCTCCCGACATTCCCGCCACAGCCAGGTCGGAGTCCAGGTAATGGCTCAGCAGCAAGCTCCAGTCGTCCGCTTCGCCGCGAGGGCGCGATGCCGCCTCCAGACGCTCCTTCTCCTCCGGCAGATGCTCGTGCGTGTCGATCAGCGG
>JAGOLX010000094.1 GCA_017993835.1 Phycisphaerae bacterium | reverse complement strand
AGCGTGAATCGAACGAACTGCGCAGGAGCGAAACAGGACGATAGGACCTGGACGTTTCGAGAGTGATGTCACGCTGCAAAACAGCAGACAGCCAAAAGCCGAAATATCGTCGGATTTACAGGCGAGAAGAATTTCGGCTCGGAGGGAGGATTTTTGTACTTGACAGGAACCCTATATGGACGACCCCGGCCTTTCCCCGCCTTTCCCTTGGGTTCGTTTCCCAGATCCCAGTCTTTGGCAGCCTGGCAGTCCTCGTGAACGCCTTGTTCATTTTCGGCAAGGAGCGCCGGTGTGTTCACGACTACACTGCCGGCACTCGGGTCGTCGAGGCACAGGGGCTGCGAACAAGCCGTTGCAGGCGACGGCTTACAGTCGCGCCTGAACGGCGGCGTTATACAGCCAGTTTTTCTTTGTAGAGGGCCGGATTCTGCTTGTCAGGCACAATCAATAGTGGTATTCTGCGGAATAATACAATGACTTGTTCGATCCGACCGCAAGCGGCCGGATCGAACGAGGCCCGCGGCAGGAAGGCCGCGTGTCCGCCCGCCTGCGGTGGTCGAACACGCGTCTTGAGTGGACGGGCCTCCCAAAACGTCGTTTTCTGCGGCCCGCCACTCAGCCGCGGGCCTCGTTTGGCCATAAACAAACGATTGAGGAGGTAATAGATTATGAAGAACTCTTGGATGAATTTGTTTTTAGCATGTTTGTTTTGTTTGATGACAGGTATTGTACCCGCATGGGCAGGTCCGGTTATAACCACAATTAATTTCGATTCCTTGCCGGATATGTCGCGAATCGGTGATGCATTCCTATCAGAGGGTATCATTTTTGATACCTACAGCTCTAGGGTTCAAGATGAACTATATAGTGCAATCGTAGTCCCAAGTGGTGCCAATTATGCAGTTCTTACGGGGGATTTTACTTCATTACATTTTGTAGATCCACTTAACTCTTCAAGACCTGCCACGACTTCTTTTTTTGAGTTCGACAACCTTGGTCTTTATGATGGTCGAGGTTTTTTTGCAGGCCTCAATATCGTAGCTAGATCTCTTGATGGTTCAATTGTTGATACAGCCTATATTCCTCCTGTTGGACCAAATCATTTACAGAGCATCTTTAGTACCAGGTTAGAGGGTTCCGGTATTCATAGCATTGAGTTCACCAGGATAGCAAACTCAGCTGGTTCGGCAGTTGCTGGCTTTGACAATGTACGGTTTCCGGAAGTATCTACTGTTCCTATTCCGGGTGCTGTATGGCTCCTTAGTTCTGGTTTAATTGGATTATTAGGACTAAGAAAAGTGGAAAGAAATAGAATTAGCTAGTCCTTAAACAAGCGAACACCGGAGGCTGATTGTCGGCGGATTCTGATACAGCGACGGGTGTAGAGCGAGTTCGGCGATGTCGCTGGCGTTGTCGTCGTCGTTCCCGATTGTTTGTTGCCTCATGTTGATTCTCGCTGGCACATTTGTGCCGTAAACGGTGGCGGCGGACCGGAGCATCCGAACTCCGGCTTCCGAGTCGACTCACTCAGCAACGCAGGGCCGTGCAGAGTCGGAAGAACACAGGCAAATGGATGTTGTAGTGGAGGGACTTCGAGGGTCAGCCCTGAATGGCACTTCCATAAGGCTACGCTCTCCGGAGCAAGCGGGCTTTGGCGATGGACCGGGGTTCGGTGAGATAGGCGATCTTCTTCGGTCGCCTTTTGACAGCGCGCGGTTCGACACGGTCCGGCCGATTGTTGACGCGATGGGTGGCCACGGCCCGTAGGACGGCGGCGTAAAGGGAGGCGGTTCGATGAGGGCACGACCAGCCGGCGGCGGCAAACGTCACCAGGGTTTGCAGCGTGCCTTTGAAACTGAGGTCCCGAGGGCAGAGGCCGGCGTCTTCGGCGGCACGCGCCATCAGGGTGCGAATCAAGTTGTAGGCGAGCAGGTGCATCCAGATCTCCTTGCGGACCATGGCCGGACTCTTGCAACGCAGCACGTCCATCTGCATGACCTGTTTGATCGAGCGGAGGTCCAGTTCCGCATGCCAGCAGGCCCGAAACGCCATCGCCAGATCCGCGACGCTATAGCACCGGGGATCCAGCAAGGTCGTGACCAGATACAGCCGGCGGCAGCGAAAGCCCTTCTGCCGCACCTCGACCTTCAACTCGCGGATCGACAGGGTCTCGGGCAAACGGCGGTAGAGCCGCAGGTTCATCCACGGCGGCCGCTTCGGCTTCTGCCACTCGACGATGTGGTCGTAACAGCCCAGACGCCGGCCTTGGCGAAAGTCCATCTTGCGTTTGCCGTCATGGCGACTGACCAGGTCGACCTCTCGCTCCAGCAACAAGGCGATGGTCCAGTAGTTGGAAAACATCGCATCGGCCAGCAAAACGTCTCCCTTCGCCAGCCGATTCAACAGCCGACGGAACAAAGACGTCTCGCCGGTCCGTTTGCCGCTGTAGCGGGCCATGGCCACATCCAGTACCGCGCCACACGACAGGCTGATCAGGCCCACCAGACGGAGAATGGGAAAGCCCAGACCTTCCTTTTGTCCCGGCTGCTGCGGGTAGGCTTTTTGATTGGCCGGCGTGTCCGACATGCTGACCGTCGTCCCATCGGCAATCTGGATCGACCGGCCCCCCAGCAACGCCGAGGGCCGAACCTGACGCTGTAACTGCGAGCCACTACTGCGGGCCAGGTCGGCGAGGAGCGTCTCGGGTAGACGCTGGCGTGCCTTGCAATAAGGGGCGGTCTTGGCACTACCCCCGTCCTCTCCCTGGACGCATAGAAAGGCAAGGAGGCGTGCCACCGCGGCCCGGCAGGACGGATCGGAGGCCAGCACTTGATACAGGAACGTCCAGAGCGTCAACAGCGGCGTGTAGAGGCGTTCGCGATAGCGGACGTGATGACGCTCCAGGGCCGCTTCCACTTGCTCCTCGGGCAGGAGTTGGCGAAAGCACAAGTCGCGATCTTCCACCACGCGTTGGCGACACCGGCGAATGCGCCGGACTTGGCAATTCTGTTGCGGCCGGATATACTTGTCCATGACAGACCTCCTTGCGAATTGATTGCCATAACAACAATCTCTTCGGCTTGGAGGCCTGTTCTTCTAAACTCTTATCGGCCCATGAGTTGCAGGCTATGGAAGTGCCATTCGGGTCAGCCCTTCGTTTACGCTTTAAGGCGTCTGGGGGCAGGCGGGGTCAACTACCATGAAAGGCAGAACCTCCCGGCCGCTACAATAGCGGCGATAGGGGTTCATCAGACAAGGAGGTTCTGCCATGTACCGTGCAGGGATCGATTATCACAAGCGGTACTCCATCTGTGTGCATCGGTGTGGATCTGTGGCAAATGATCCGTCGTGCGTGAAGCGTTATGCGTCAGCAGCCTGGATTCCCGCTTCCGCGGGAATGACAAGGAGAGATTGCCGCGCGTTCGCTCGCAATGACAGAGTCCCATCCGCGTTCATCTGTGTGAATCCGTGTCGAAGATGGAACGCGTGGGTTGAGAACCCACCCTACACCCTTTGTGTCGCCTGGTGCTCTTCGTGGTTTCAGTGATTGGACAAGCGGTGTGCGGAGCACACCCTACCGCTGCCGCCAAGTCCGGCACCCCTTCTTGCCTCTGTGGTCCTCTGCGGGCTCTGCGGTGAGAAAGAAGGATGGATTCCCGCGGTCGCGGGAATGACAAGAGGGGATTGCCGCGTTGCGCTCGCCATGACGGAGTCGAATCGGCGTTCATCAGCGTCTATCAGCGGTTGATGGTTCGTCGTGCGTCGTGCGGGGTCCTCCGACCCTCTCACCTTCCCACCTTCCTCCTCGCTCAGTGTCCTCTGTGTCTCTGTGGTGAAGAGTATCTGGATTCCCGCGTTCGCGGGAATGACAGGGTCACATCCGCGTCTGTCACAGTCCTCTCTGTGGCCTCCGTGCCTCTGTGGTGGATGTCCGTCGGGAGCGGCTGTCACTTGATGGTAACGGTGCAACTGCCGGCGTAGGTCCGCCCATCGGCGAGGGTGCCGGAGATGTAGAGCTCCGTCTCGCCGTCGGTGGTGACCGCGTCGAGGAGATCGGACTTGCTGAACGAAGCCATGACCCGGACGGTCTTGTCGACCCAGAGGAAGGCCTTCTGGGCGCTGGCGGTGATCTTGCCGGGCAAGAGGGTCGGCAGATCGTCCTCATCCCAATCCGCCAGGGTGATGTCCTTGGGCAGTGCGATGACCGCGGTGACCTTGGTCGTGGTGCTCTTGCGCTTGATGGTGGACGGAATCATCGCGACCGTGGCTTCGACCTCCGCCACGATGGGCGTGTTGTCATCGTCGTCGTCATTATCCCCGTCGTCGTAGGGCGATCCGATGTTGCCTTTGGCGACCTCGAAGTCGTCGAGATAGACTTTGCCGGCCGGGATGGCCAGGTTCTGCGTGGTGACGCCGAGGAAGACGTAGAGCGGGACGTCGCCGTAATAGGTGGCCAGGAAGTCGGGCATACTCTGCCAGGCGCCCTCGGCGCCGTAGCCGGTGTCGCTGATGTGGAGGACGTCGCTGGCGGCATCATAGGTGACGTAGAACGTGACGTTGGTGAGGGTCCGGCCGGCGAAGTCCATGGCGTTCCAGTCGTCGTTGAGTTCCCACCAGTAGTTCAGAAAGCTGCGGGAACGCCCGATGCCGACCATGACGTAGCGATCCGCCGGGCCGCCGGAATTCGGGGTGAACCCCAACGCCACCCAGCCGCTGCCGTTGCCGCCGCTGCCGACGTCAAAGTACAGGCTCGCCTTCATTCGGAAGTCCGAACCCGGGTCGAGCCACCATTTGTTGCTGACGTAGCCGACGAAGGTCTCGTTGGCATCGGCGGAGGTGGTGAACTGCAGGCGCTTGTTGGTCTCCGTGACCGCGGCGCCGGTGGCGCTGCCGAAGACGTTCCACAGGCTACTCCGCTTGTTGTCGTCGAAGTTGTCCTGGACAACCGCAGCGGCGGTCGAGTCGTCGGCTCGGGCGACGGCGGAAAGTCCGGTGGCCATGCGGCTGGCGACGAGGGCGACGAGTGAAAACAGGATGAAGCTGCGAGTCATAGTACGATCCCCCTTGTAACTTGAATGAGGGCCAACGATTCGTCCATTGCGTCCCGGCGGTCAATTTCATGCCCCCCGGGGTTGGCGTCTCCACAAACGCGTACGATCAGGGTGCATATGTTCTCCCGAGTCTCAGGCGACCCGCCTCGTACGGCACTCACGAGACGACTGGCCTGGCTGTGTGCTCGGCAGAATCATCGGGCAACCGAACCCATTTCGGCCGCTCCTCCGGTTCATCTATCATGCTGCATTATACCAGTTTGGCCGTCGCGTGTCAAGCGTGGCCAAGCAAGTTCGTTCAGCGAGAAGTCCGCAGGGTGGATACCCGCGGCTGCCGGCATTCCGCGGGTCGAACGCCCCATACAGCCAGGTATGACAATATCGGACGAGCAAGGGAACGCCGGACTTGTCCGTGTGGGCTGCGAATCCCCGCCAAGGACTCTGTCTGGTGGATGTCCTGCTGACCTCGCCGCCGGGCTGCTCAAATGCGACTCTCGCACGGAACCCGGAACCAGAGCCCCCAACGAGGCGACTGCACAAGGAATCGCGTTTCTCCTCCGCTCTCCCACACAGCCCCCACAACTGCCTGAATGCCGAAGGAGGGAATCGAACCCTCACCCCCTTGCGGGGACAGGATTTTGAATCCTGCGCGTCTGCCAGTTCCGCCACTTCGGCGTTGGAATAGTTCCTGCGGTGTGATTATTGACAACAGCAAGGGCGATGTCAACGGTCAAATCACAGGAAAGCTGCAGGCGAGAAGCCGCAGACCCGCGTGTAAGGAGTATTGGCGGTATGGTGTTCCGTCCGGCACGGCCGGCGCCGTCTGCGGGTTCCTCTGCTCGCGGCTGGGTCAATCGGAGGGCTTGACCCGGGCGATGAGTCCTTCATTCGGCCCGAGGTTGATGTACTCGCCGATGCTTCCTCCGACCCGCTTGGGATCGGTGCCGAGCACGACCTCGCCCGTCACGTCCAGATGTCGCGGGACCGCCACGCGGGCCCGCATCGCGCCCAGGTTCGCCGCGATCAGAAAGCATGCATCCCCCAGTTCCCGCACGAACGCGAACAGGTTCCCCTTCTGTCCGGCCGGCACGTAGCTGCCGATCTGCAGGGCGGGCTCGCGCCGGCGCAACTCGATCAACCGCCGATAGAACGCCAGCATCGAGTCCTTCTCCTCCCGCTCCCGCTCGACGTTCACCCGTCCCGCGTCCCCGCCCACCGGCAGCCAGGGCTCGCCCGTCGTGAACCCCGCCCCCGGCTCGGCAGTCCACTGCATCGGCGTCCGCTGCGGGTCCCGCCCGAACTTGTCCGAGCCCAGCAGCTTGCCCGCCGGGTCGCGCTGCCGCTCCGGCGGCACCGGCACATCCTGCATCCCGATCTCGTCCCCGGCGTAGATCGTCGGCGTCCCGCGCAGCGTCAGCAGCAGCATCGCCGCGATCCTCGCCTGCTCGACGCCCACCCGCGTCGCAATCCGTGGCTTGTCGTGGTTGCCCAGCACCCAGTTCGGCCACGCAAACGCCGGCAGCGACGCCTCGTACCGGTTCACGCCCGCGAAGATCTCCACCGCCCTCCACGGCAGCACGATCAACTGGAAATTGTACGGCAGGTGCAGTCCCGCGTCCCGCTGCCGTCCATAATACCCCATCAGCTCCTCGACCGGCAGGTACATCTCGCCGATCAGCACGCGGTCCTTATACTGGTCCACGGCGTGCCGCATCAAGCCAACGATCTCGTGCAGTTCCGGCTGCCCGCCCGAATACGCCGGCAACAGCTTCGCGTACGAAGGCATCTCGCCCTCGACGTAGTCGGGGTCCAGCGGATTATCTCGATATTGGGAATCCTTTATCACGTGCCACAGGGCGTCCACGCGGAACCCGTCCACGCCCTTGTCGAGCCAGAAGTGCATCACGTCGAGCATGGCCGCCTGCACCTCGGGGTTCCGCCAGTTCAGGTCCGGCTGCTCCTTCAGAAAGCTGTGCAGGTAGTATTGTCCGGTCGCCTCGTCCCGCGTCCAGGCCGGCCCGCCGAACACGCTCAGCCAGTTGTTGGGCGGCCCCCCGTCCCGACCCGGGTCCTTCCACAGGTACCAATCGCGCTTGGGATTGTCCCGCGAAGACCGCGACTCGACGAACCACGGATGCTGGTCCGACGTGTGGTTGGGCACGAAGTCGAGAATGAGCTTCATTCCTCGCTCGTGACAGCTCGCCAACAGCGCATCGAAGTCCGCCATCGTCCCGCACAGCGGATGAATCCCGGTGTAGTCGCTGACGTCGTACCCCCAGTCCGCCAGGGGCGACGGATAGATCGGCGAGATCCAGATCGCATCGACGCCCAGCCATCGGAGGTAGTCGAGCTTGCTCGAAATCCCCGCCAGGTCGCCATACCCATCCCTATTGCTGTCCATGAACGAGAGCGGATAGATCTGATAGACGACCCCTGTCTGCCACCAGAGGTGCCTCTCGGCAGGTTGCTTGTCCATGTTGTCCGTGTCCCTTTATGCCACTCCGGCCGCAGCCGGCCTGAAGCCAGAAGCCAGGAAGGTCAGAACGTCAGAAGGCCGGAGAAATCCGCACCCCTTCGTCCGTCCTGGCCGATCCACGCGCTGCTTCACGATCCACGAGCATCGCATGGCCAGGATTATACCACCGCATCGGCCCACCAGATAGTGCAAGCGGAAATCCAGGCGTTCTTCACCACGGAGGCACAGAGGACACAGAGATGAAAGAGGGTGTCAAGGTCAGTGGATCAGAAGGTCGGAGGACCCCGCACGACGCACGACGAACCATCAACCGCCGATAGACGCTGATGAACGCCGATTCGACTCCGTCATGGCGAGCGCAACGCGGCAATCCCTTCTTGTCATTCCCGCGAACGCGGGAATCCACCCTTCTTTCTCACCGCAGGGCCCGCAGAGGACCACAGAGGCAAAAAGGGGTGCCGGACTTGGCGGCAGCGGTAGGGTGTGCTCCGCACACCGCTTGTCCAATCATTGAAACCACGAAGGGCACGAAGACCCCACGAAGAAAGACGAATCTACTCGCGTAGAGACGCTGAGGCCGCAGAGGTCCTCCGGCCTGTCATTCCCGCGGAAGCGGGAATCCATCCTTCTTTCTCACCGCAGAGCCCGCAGAGGACCACAGAGGCAAAAAGGGGTGCCGGACTTGGCGGCAGCGGTAGGGTGTGCTCCGCACACCGCTTGTCCAATCAGTGAAACCACGAAGGGCACGAAGACCCCACGAAGAAAGACGAATCTACTCGCGCAGAGCCGCAAAGGTCTCCTGATCTGTCATTCCCGCGAAGCGGGAATCCAGGCTCTTGACGCACGACGCTTGACGCCCCCCCGCCGCACGATGGACCTCGCGACCACCGGGAACCGAGGACTATCGACTTCCCGACGCCTTTTCCCCCTTTCTTCCTTGCCACTCTCGCCTTGTCCCCCTACAATGCTGCTGGCAAGACATTGCGGAACGAACCTGGGACCGTCGCGGGCGTGCGCCAGGTCCGTTGCGTGACTGTGGAGAGACCGAGATGAGCGAAACAGATGCAGAGGTGTGCGACCCCGGCGGACACGACATGGGCCCAAGAGCACGCTGTGGAATGCGCGGAGGCGACCTGCTGAAGTCCACGGAAGCGGACTGCCCCGACAGCTACGACCCCGAGAACCGCCTGACGACGGTCATGAACATCGATGGCCCGGTGTCGGTGGCTGTGGACATCGACCTGACGTTCACCACGGACAGCAATGCCCCCTGGTTCCTCCAGACCGAGGAGTACTACTACGACGGCGACGCGGTCCAGAGCGGGGATATCGACGACGACGAATCGACCTGGCTCCAGACGACGGTGACCGGCTCGGGCTACCTGCGGTTCCGGTACAAGCGGTCGTGCGAGTCGGGCGACGAGTTTGCCCTGTTCATCGACGGCTCATACCGGTTTGGGCACAGCGGGAGTATCGACGACCACTGGATCGAGTCGGGCCCCTGGGCGGTCAGTGGCTCGGGCACGCACACGATCCGCTGGAAGTACAGCAAGGACAGCAGCGGTTCTTCCGGCTCGGACTGCGTCTGGGTGGATTACGTCCGCTGGTCAGGCACGATGCCCGACGCGAACGACTGGAACGAGATCGAGTACGTCTACGACCTCTCCGGCCGGAGGATCGAGAAGAAGGTCGATGGCACGACGGAATTGAAGTTCCTCTACGATGGCAACCACATCATCGCGGAGTACGACGCGAACGACGCGCTGCTCCGCAAGTACGTCCACGGCCCGTGCATCGACGAGCCGATCTGCCTGATCGAGAGCAGCGGGACCTACGCCGGCACGCAGTACTACCACTACGACGCGTTGGGCAGCGTGGTGGCGATGACGGACCCGAACGGCGGCATCGTCCAGCTCTACGAGTACAGCGTCTACGGCCAGGTGGCCGCTAGCGACGCGAACCATCCCAACCGCTTCATGTTCACCGGTCGGGAGTTCGACAAGGACACGGGCCTCTACTACTATCGCGCCCGCTACTACCACCCCGAGATCGGCAGATTCCTCCAGACCGATCCCATCGGCTACGATGCAGGCATGAACCTATATCGCTACTGTGGCAACGACCCCATAGGCTGCATCGATCCGAGCGGCAACGACTACGTACCTACAGGAAGAATGGTTGTCACATTCGGAGAGTGGCAGCACAACTGCCTTGGTGGTGTGTGCGGGGCCGTGGGGATCTGGGGTGCCGCAGAAAGTGCAGTCACGCGGTCTGGTATAGGGATAGTCGGTGCAGCAGTCCTTGAGAAGTTGCATGCCATAGAAAGGACTCTGAGCACAACGTATCGTTGTCATGTGTACGTGGAGCTCAAGGACTACAACGATCTGAACCACAACAAGAAATTTGATGATGTGGACCCTCCTCGCTTCACCGAAAAGGACCTGTGGAAGGGCCCTGGGTGGTATGAGGTGGATGGGGTCCTTTCACATTCTGACAGACCTAAGCATCCTTGGGTTCGGGGCGGTGGCTATGACACTCCTGATGCGGCGTACCGCGCCGGAGTCACCACCATTAGGGCACTATTGCCAATGGGGACCGAGGGAAACCTATATCCATACATGGAGTTTCCAAACTCAGATAGTCCACTGATTCCGATGAAGGCTAGTGGCCCAATGAAATGGCTGCTCCAACTAACTCCGGATTGGATAGCGGGGGTTATCGAGGAGGCCAAGCCAAAGACCTCCACGTCCGAGGACGACCCGGCGTGATTGTGCGAACACTCACTCGTTGCGACGGTGTATGAAAACGATGACAACCATGACTTGATAGAGAGGAACAAGATGACTAGGTGTTGTGCTTGCATGATGTTGATATGTTGTGTATCGGGACGAGCAGCACAACCAGTGGCGGACTCGAACAATGCCGCACTGTTGTATTGCCAAGCCTGCTTCTGCTATCTTGGCCCTGACGCCCTCATATTGGAGGAGAATGGCATGCAGAGGGCGACCCTGGAGGGTCTCTTCGGGGCAGTGGAGAGCGTGCGACAGGGTGCCGAGCCCAATGAAACTATTAGGGAAGCAGTCGGTCACTGGCGTTGCCGCGATGCGATTGCACTTGTCCTCGCTGGCACGCGGGTTTCAGCCTGTGATTGGGGAGTACTACCTGGTCATAAGTTCGACTATGGCATGTTATGGACACTACTGCACCTCGGGCGGCTACTGGAGGCGGATGCACGTATCTTGGCCGCTGACGGCCAATATCGGGCGGCGCTTGAGGTTTGCCTTGCGATGCGCCGTTTTGCCTCGCACATCGGTGATGCAACGTACATAATGTATGCGAACGCAGAAGGAGTCGATGAGTGGGCCCTGCGCACCATGCATTCTGTTGTGGGGAGAATGCCGCCTGATCCGAATACTCTCGCATGGCTGAGAAATGAGTTGGCGTCCACAAGCGGAGTTCCATGGCGTCTCGAACAGGCTCTGAAGGGCTTCGGGGATACCCAACGGTGGTTTCTGCAGAAGCAGCCGCAGGAGTTGGTCGCAGCGAGAGAGCGCGTCCTGAGCCAAGTGAAAGACAGCGGTGTCGAGAACCGCGTGGCGGATCTGACCCCTGAGGAGATGCTTCGATGTGCGGTTCGGTCCTATGATGAGTTCGTGACGGCTGCCAGCAAGACCCTGGGAGGCAGTCTATCGTGTAAAGAGGTTTACGCTCAGTTGTCGCAACTCGACGATCAACTGAACGAGAAGATGGCGGCGGGCGATCCCGTTTCCCTTCTCGTGAATGGCAGAAGTATCGCGGCTGCATATTATCGCATGCACCTTGTGGCAACCGCCAGGGAGAATGCTCTTCTTGTCGCGTTGACTCTTTATCAAGTGCAGTCGGAAACGGGACACCTGCCCGACGCTATCCCGGCTGGTCTGCCGAAGGATCCCTGTGGCGGTGGCGCTTTTGAATACGGCAAAACCGCAGAGGGATTCGTCCTGCGTTGCGCGTCCTGGCCCTGGAAGCCAAATCAAACACAGGAGTTCGAATTCAGACTGCATTGACTCGCGGGGGGGGAAATCATGGGGTCACATTCGGATTTAGGGGAAGATCGGGGGTCATCCATATAGGGTTCCTGTCAAGTACAAAAATACTCTCCCCGAGCCGAAATTCTCCTCGCCTGAAATCCGGCGATATTCCGGCCTTCGGCTGTCTGCTGTTTTGCAGCGGGACATCCATCTCTCGAAACGGCCCAATTCCATCGTCCTATTTCGCTCCTGCGAAGTTCGTTCGAGCGACGTA
>JAGOLX010000093.1 GCA_017993835.1 Phycisphaerae bacterium | reverse complement strand
ACACGAGCGGCATCCCGGTGGCGATCCTGCGGTACGTGGTCCGGAACAAGACCAATCAGACCCTCCAGGTCTCGGTCTGCGGGAACATCCCGAACTTCATCGGCAACGACGCCTCAGGCCAGGCGAAAGACTACCAGGGGGACCTCATCGCCGCGGGCGGCAAAGCCAATCGCAATCAGTACCGCGAGGGCCAGCGCGTTCGCGGCATTTTCATGGACTCCGAGGGAGTCGTACCCAGGGCGCCCCACTGGGGAACGATGGCCCTGACGACTCCGACGCAGGGCGAGGTCACTCACCGCGCGACATGGGCTTCCGGCGGCTGGGGCAGCGTGAGCCTGGACTTCTGGGACGACTTCAGCGCCGACGGCAGGCTCGACGAGCGACAGGCCGGCAAAGAGGATACGCCGATGGCGTCGTTGGCCGTGAGCGTCGAGCTGGCGCCAAAACAGACGGCGCCGGTGGTCTTTCTGCTCACCTGGCATTTCCCCAACCGCATGACTTGGACGCCCAAGAACAACGAGCAGGACCGGATCGGCAACTACTACACGACGCAGTACAAGGACGCCTGGGACGTCGCGGAGAAGGTCGCGCCGCGCGTGGGCGAGTTGGAGGACAGGACATTGCGGTTCGTCCGCGCGTTCTGCGGCAGCGATCTGCCGAACGTGGTCAAAGAGGCCGCACTGTTCAATCTCAGCACGCTGCGGACGCAGACCTGTTTCCGCACCGAGGACGGGCGATTCTACGGTTTCGAGGGCTGTGGCAATCGCAGCGGCTGCTGTCACGGCTCCTGCACGCACGTCTGGAACTATGAACATGCGACCGCACTGCTCTTCGGCAGCCTGGCGATGATGATGCGCGAGGTCGAGTTCGCCCAGGCGACGAACGACGAGGGCATGATGAGCTTCCGCGCACACCTGCCGCTGGAGCGGGCGAAGGAGTTCGGCAAGGCGGCCGCCGACGGGCAGATGGGCTGTATCATGAAGATGTATCGCGACTGGCAGCTCTCGGGCGACGACAAAAAGCTCCGGACGCTCTGGCCGCACGTGAAGAAGGCGGTCGAATTCTGCTGGATTCCCGGCGGCTGGGACGCGGACAAGGACGGCGTCATGGAAGGCTGCCAGCACAACACGATGGATGTGGAATACTACGGCCCGAATCCCCAGATGGGCATCTGGTATCTCGGGGCGCTGCGAGCGGCCGAGGAAATGGCCCGCTACGTCGGGGACAACGAATTCGCCGCGACCTGTCACGATCTCTTCGAACGGGGCGGCAAATGGATCGACGCCAACCTCTTCAACGGCGAATACTACGAACATCAGATCCGCCCGCCGACGGACGAGTCACAGATCGCCGCCCCCTTGCTGGTCGGCATGGGCGCCAAGGACATTACCAAGCCGGACTATCAGCTCGGCGCCGGCTGCCTTGTGGACCAGCTCGTCGGCCAGTACACGGCCCACGTCTGCGGCCTGGGCTACCTCGTGGACCCCGAGCACGTCCGCACCACGCTCGCCAGCATCATGAAGTACAACTACAGGGACAACCTCTACGCCCACTTCAATTGCATGAGGAGCTTCGCGCTGGGCGACGAGTCCATCCTGCTGATGGCCAGCTATCCAAAGGACCGGCCGAGCAACCCGTTCCCCTACTTCACCGAGGTCATGACGGGCTTCGAGTACGCCGCCGCGGTCGGAATGCTGTACGAGAACCAGACGGAACAAGGATTGAAATGCATCAAGAACATCCGCGACCGATACGACGGGCGAAAGCGCAGTCCCTTCGACGAGGCCGAGTGCGGGCACCACTACGCCCGCGCGATGGCCAGTTGGGCGGCGGTCCTGGCGCTCACCGGCTTCCACTACTCCGGCGTGGACCGGTCGATGACCTTCGCCCCCGAGCCGGGCGAGTGGTTCTGGTCCAATGGCTACGCCTGGGGCACCTGCGCAATCAAACGTTCCGGCAAGCGCGCGAAGGCAGACCTGTCAGTTCTGCATGGGGACCTGACGATTTCAAAGTTCGATCTGACCGGCTACGGCTCCTGCGTCTTTGCGAGCCCCGTCCAAATCAAGGAAGGACAGAGAGCGGCGTTCGCCGTCGCCCGCACGAGGTAGTCGAACGGTGCGCGGCACGCACCCTACGAAGAGAACACCGAGCGCCGTACAGCCTATCAGATCAAGGGCTCGTCCTCATACGTCTCCAACCGAGAAGGCCGAGGCCGAGGCCCGTGAGCAGCAGAGCACCCGGCGCGGGAATCGCGGTGGTCCCGTGGATCACCTGGAGAAGCAGTCCGCCGTCTTGCCAGAACACGCTGTACTGGAGATCCGAAGGGCCGCCCGAGAAGGTGAAAGCCATCGCGGTCCAGTCCACTTCCGAACCGACAGTGAGGAACTCGAAGGCCGCACTCTCTCCCAGGCCAAGCTCCGAGGCAACGTCGAAACCCGACAGGAACGAGAAGTTGACGCTGCCCATCGCGGGGGCAAGATCCAGGAGGCCCACTTCACCCAGTGGACCGGCCATCATACTGCCCGCCAGGCCGGCCATGACATCGCCCGTGACGCTCAGAGAATCGAAAGACCCAGGCGTCAGGCCGCCGATCTCGATCTCCAGAACGCTGGAGGACGACAAGACGAGGTCGCCGATCAGGGTCGTGTCGACAATGGCCCCCAGGCCGCCGGGCGAGAGGACTCCGGCGTTGGTCAGCGCATTGCCCGTCCCCAGTTCGATCCGAGCGCCCGAGTCGAATCTGGCGCCGGCATGGTTGTCGAAGGCATTCGCGCCTGCGGCGAGAAGAACCGAGCCGGTCACGATGCCGTTGTTGATGACGATGTCATGGCCGACGCTGCCAAGGATCGCGGTGCCGCTGAGCGAGGAAATGCTGCCGGCGTTGGTGAGGGTGTTGTTGGCTCCACCGTCGATGTTCACTCCCACGCCGGCGCCCGATCCGCCTTGGACCGTGCCGCCAATGCTGATGGAGATGTTGCCGCTGGCGTAGCCGTAGCCGCCGAGGCTCTGGGCATGGATGCCGTCCGAGTCTACGCCGTAGGTCGTGATGTCGCTGGCGAGCGTAACCGTGACTGGGCTGGCTGTCCCATCATGTCCCGCCACGCTCTGCGCGAGGATGCCGTGGGACATATCCCCGAGCGTCGTGATGCTGCCTGTGTGAGTGACGCTGACGGTGCCGGCCGAGCCGTCGCCGCCCGTGCTGCCGGCAAAACCTATGCCGAGACCTGTGTCGTCCATGAACACGCCCTGGCTTCTGAAGCCTAACGCCAGCGAGCCGATACCCAGTTCTTCGCTGATCCCGGCGTAGCCGCCGCCGCCGCCGATGCTCTGGGCCAGAATTCCATGCGAGAAGACCCCCTCGGTGGTGATATCGGCGGTATTGTCCACAGTCACATCGGCGCCGTCACCGTCGCCAGAGCTGACACCCTGCAAACGTACAGAGGACTCCGCCAGTCCGATCAGACTGTATTCGTCGATGATGATGGAACCGCTCGTTCCGCCGCCGCCACCGATGCTCTGGGCCAGAATTCCGTTGGCGAAGTGGCCCTGTGTCGCGATGTTGCCTTCGTTCTGCACAAGGACCGCGGCGCCGCTGCCACCGGTGCCGCCGGAACCGCCCAGCGTGAGGTTGGACTGCGTCTTGATGGAGCCGACACAGTCAAGGAGGTCTATTGGATCGGCGAGCAAATCTGCCTCGATCGCGGTGGCGTCGCCGCCGGAGCCGCCGCCGCCGCCAATGCTCTGGGCCAGGATGCCGTGGGCAAAACCACCGGCTGTCGCAACCTCGCCTGCATTGCTGATACTGACGAGCCCGCCGTTGCCGCCCCCGCCGGCGGCGCCCCCGATGGACAAACTGATGCTCGATGGCAGGGGGCTGACAATGTCCGCGGGATTGAACACGCTCGGGCTGATCTGCAACGTCGTGCTGTTCCCGCCGGAACCGCCGCCGCCGCCAATGCTCTGGGCCAGGATGCCGTAGGCGAAATCGCCGGTCGTCGCCGTGCGACCGCTGCTGTCTACCGACACTGTGTTTCCATTGCCCCCCTGGCCGCCGACACCACCGATGGCCTCGCAGGCATCATAACTCGAGAAGGCAATCGCGCCGGTCATGCTGTTGCCGCCGTCGCCGCCGCCGCCGCCTACACTCTGGGCGAGGATGCCGTAGGAACGGAAGCCTGACGTGCTGATGTTGCCCGTGCTGTTGACGCTGACCACACCGCTGTCGCCGCCATCGCCGGCGGCGCCTCCCATCGTCATTCCGACGTGCAGACTGGGAAGATCCTGAACGAAGCCGCCAATCGTCACGTTCCAGTTGGTGACGCTGCCGCCGGAGCCGCCGCCGCCGCCAATGCTCTGGGCGAAGAGGCCGTGAGCGTGTTGGCCCAGAGTCGTGATCCCGCTGTCGCTGGTGATGTCCACCGCGGCGCCGGTGCCACCGGCGCCACCGCATCCACCGAGCCCACAGTCTACGGAAACCTCGAATCCAACCGTGAAGTTGGAAACGCTACCGCCGGTACCGCCGCCGCCGCCGATGCTCTGGGCATGGATTCCGTGCGAGAGATCCCCTTTCGTGAGGATAGAGCCATTCTGGCTGCTGACGTGGACCTGCCCACCGTTGCCGCCGGCTTCACTGGCGCCACCCAGGCCGAAAGCCTCGACGACATTGTAGGAGTTGGCGCTGCCGCCGGCGCCGCCACCGCCGCCGACGCTCTGGGCCAATACGGCGCTGGAATCGCAGCCGGAAGTTTCCACGTTGCCGCTGTTTGCGACTGTGACCGTGCCGCCGCTGCCACCGCTGTTGCCGCCGCCGCCGAGCGAGAACACGATAGCATCCGATACGTTCCCGCACCCGCCTGCGCCGCCAATGCTTTGGGCGAAGATGCCATTCGAGTAGCTCCCTTTGGTCCAGATGGCTCCGGTATTGCTGATGTTGACCGTGCCGCCGTTGCCGCTGGCGCCGCCGCCGCCGGTGGCCCCGTAGGTGAAGAGGGCGCCCATCCCCCCGCCGGAACCGCCGCCACCGCCGATGCTCTGGGCGCTGATCGCTGCGGCGTTGGCGCCTCGCGTAACGAGGATCCCCCCATTCTGGATGGTGACGGTCCCCCCGTTGCCGCCGCCCAAGCCGCTGCCGCCAAAGACCAGTCCGCCGTAGGCGTAGCTGCAATCGCCCCCGCCACCGCCGATGCTCTGAGCGAAGATGGCATCTGCGTCGTTGCCCCAGGTGCTGATGGAGCAGTTGCTGGCAATCGTCACGGCGCCCCCGTTGCTGACGCCGGAGCCGCTGCCACCGATGGTGACGAGCCCATACGAGCTCCCGCTGGAACCGCCGCCGCCACCGATGCTCTGCGCCATGATCCCGCGAGAATAATTTCCGGAAGTGCTGAGCGAGGCGCGGCTGCCATTGTTGACGGTGACCGTACCGCCATCGCCTCCGGCGGCTCCTGCGCCGCCGATGGCAACCAGGCTGTACGAATCGCCTGCGCTGCCGCCACCGCCACCGATGCTCTGAGCGAGAATGCTGTGCGAGTTACTGCCGGTGGTGATGATGACCCCTTCATTGTTGTTCACGATGACGGCGTCCCCATCACCACTGCTGTTTGCGCTGCCCCCGATGGTGACGAGTCCACCAGAGTCGCCACCGTCACCGCCGCCGCCGCCGATGCTCTGGGCGAGGATCCCGCAAGAGAAATTGCCCTGGGTTCGCAGGAAACCGCCGTTCGAGATGCAGACCTCCCCGCCATTGCCACCGGAGGAACCACTCCCGCCCAGGGAGAGCAGTCCGCCGGAGGTCCCGGCACTGCCGCCGCCACCGCCGACGCTCTGGGCAAAGACAGCAGGGGCCCCGAACCCTTCCGTGTGGATGAACCCGCCGTACGACGAGACTTCGACAACCACTTGGCCGCCATCGCCGGCGCTGTCTCCGCTGCCGCCCCAGCCCAAGATGCCCCCGCCGCTGCCGGAACTGCCGGCGAAGCCGCCGACACTCTGCGCAAAGATGCCGCAGGAAAAGATGCCGGTGGTGTGTATATAACCGAAGTCGGTGACGCTGACGGTGCCGCCCGAGCCCCCGCCCACCGCCGAACCTCCTGCACCGACAATCCCGTCCCCATACCCGGCGGACCCGCCGTTAGCTCCCAGGCTGTTGGCAGAGATCCCAGCGGACCACAAACCCGTAGTAACGATCCGACTGTTGTTGAGGACCATCACCGGTCCTCCACTGCCCCCTTTGCCACCATTTCCGCCTTCTCCATACCCCCCAGCCTCGGCGTCGCCGCCGGCCCCGCCGTCGCCACCTTGGCTCAGCGCGTAGATTCCTGGGGACAACCAGCCGGTGGTTTCGATGGTGCTTGGGCTGTAGAGGATGACACTGCCCGCGCCGGAGGGCCATGCGGCGTCGCTGCAGACGATCGCCGCGCCGCCCGTGCCACCCCGACCGCCGTTCCCGGCTTCGGCGTGCGCAATCCCCCACACGTCGCCAGCGTCTCCCCCCTCTCCTGCATAGCTCCGGACGCCAATGCCATAGGCAAACAGACCCGATGTGCTGATCCCATCGTCTCCGCCACGGTATATAACGCTCAGATCGTAGCCGGCTTGCCCGGCCCCCCCGTTGTCGCCGGTCTCCCACTCCCAGAGAAAACCTCCGCTGCCGTTGGTACCCTTGGCGGATGTGCAGAACAGACTCACACCAGGGGTGCCTGTCGCAGGCGTGATGTCCGTCGTGAGATCGTGGATTGTGAAGGTCGTGTACGGCGGGGTGGCTGCATCGACGCCACTGAAGATCCCGTAGGACTGATCGCCCGTGAAGGTGGCGGTCGATCCGCTTGTAGAAGGCAAGGTGGGTCGCGCCAATGCTCCAGAACCCACAGCAAAGAGGAAACTCGCCAACACCAGTAACGACACGGTCCGATTCGTTCGAGGCCACATTTCTCCATCCTCCACACAGAATACAGGCGTTTCTTAGTCAAGAACTCGCACTATAAAAGACAGCCCTTTGGGGGCCGGCGAATCTGTCTGGAGAAAGCACTGGGCCTCGGAAAAACGGGTCGGGGAGGAGTAAACAGGTGTATTGCAGTCCTCCCTAATCAGATCGGAGCCTGTTCTGGAATGCAGCCTTGGACCGCTCCCTACCGCGGGCAAGACCTCCACGACAACGGATCATCCGTGAATCCGCTGTCCACAGGACGAACAACTACAGGATAGCCCCATAGTAGTGGACCTGTCAAGGGCCTTTAGTAGAAATAATCAATCGAGCGGTTCGCAGGATAGGCCAAAGGGATTACGGAATGTAGTCGCGGCCTTTGACGCCGCGGACCGTCAGATTCGCGTCGGGCAAACCGTCATGCGCTTCGCGGATGTCCTTGGCCTCGAGGAACGTGACCTGGCCATCAGCGAACAGAAAAAGCCTTGTGCCCTCCCAGGACCACCAGCCGAGATCCGACTCGATCGGCTCGTGGTTGCTCATCCACTCGCCGATGAGGATCTTGGCGGAGGGACAGGCGACATCGCTCTTGCCCTGCCGAATCGACGGCTGCGGATCGCTGTACGTCTGGCTCCTGTCATTCATCGCATCGATTTGCTCGGAACTGTGGTAGAAGGCCATCGAGTACGAGTAGCTGGTGGACTCGTACTTGGCAGGGTCGGTCTTGTCCGCCGGGCACAGCAGGACGGAAGGCGTGTTCACATCGACGATCGTGCTCAGATACGACTGCACCCATTTGCGCCAGCCGCGACCCATCCAGAGCCAGTAGGTCGGGTTCGTCGAGACCGGGTCCTGGGCACAGGGGTAGTAGCCGTCGGAGTCGCCTGTGTACATATCCACCGCCAGGCCCACCTGCTTGAGGTTGTGGGAGCAGACGACCCGTCGGGCTGCGGAACGGGCCTTGTTCAGCGACGGAATGAGGACCGCGAGCAGCAGTGAGATCACCGCGATCACGACCAGCAGCTCGATGAGTGTGAAACCGTGTGGGACGAGGGCTCGCCCTCCGGCCTTGTCATGCTGAACGCAGTGAAGCATCCGGCCTTCGGACAGAGAGTCACCAGAGACGTTTCCAGTTCGCGAGCCAGGTCCTTCGCTTCGGTCAGGATGACAAACGGGCCATGCACGGAATATGCTGGAATGCGGCATCCTTGCCCTCCTATCGCACATCAACGGCAAATCACTCGACTGTCACGCTCTTGGCGAGATTGCGGGGCTTGTCCACGTCGTGACCTCTCAGCACCGCGGCGTGGTAGGCCAGCAGTTGCAGCGGGATGACCGAGAGCATGGGCTGGAACAGCTCCGGCGCATCGGGGATCGTGATCAGGTGGTCGGCGCGGTCGTGAATCTCCTCGTTGCCCTCGGTGGCGACGACGATGATCGTGCCGCCGCGGGCGCGGACCTCTTCGATGTTGCCGATGATCTTGTCGTACTGCGGCCCGGCGGTCGCGAGGAAGACCGCAGGCATCCCGTCCGCGATCAGGGCGATGGGCCCGTGCTTCATCTCCGCCGCGGGGAGGCCTTCCGCGTGAATGTAGCTGATTTCCTTGAGTTTCAGGGCCCCCTCGAGCGCTACCGGGTAATTGAATCCCCGACCCAGGAACAGCCAGTTCTCCTTGTCGATGTTGGCCGCCGCGATCTCGCGGATGTGGTCCGACTGCGCCAGGATCGAGCCGATCTTCTCGGGGATCTGCGACAGTTCGTCGATGTACCGGGCCGCGTCGTCGCTGCTGAGGTGCCGTCTGCGACCCAGCTCGATGGCCAGCATGCTCAGGACCGCAGCCTGGGCGGTGAACGCCTTGGTGCTCGCGACGCCGATCTCGGGCCCGACGTGCAGGTAGATGCCTGCGTCCGTCGTTCGGGCGATGGTGGAGCCCACCACGTTGACGATTCCCAGGACGGTGGCGCCGCGTTCCTTGGCCTGCTCGACGGCGGCCAGCGTGTCGGCAGTCTCGCCGGACTGGCTGATCGCGATGACGATGGTCCCCTCCCCGATGATCGGGTTGCGGTATCGGAACTCGCTGGCGTACTCGGTCTCCGCCGGGATGCGGGCCAGGTGCTCCAGGAGGAACTCGCCCACCAGGCCGGCGTGGAACGCGGTCCCGCAGGCGGTGAAGATGACGTGCCGGGCCTGCGTCAACTGGCGCAGATAGTCCCGGATGCCGCCCAGCTTGATCTTGTCGCACTGGCGGTCCAGACGTCCGCCCATGCAGGTACTGAGCGAATTGGGCTGCTCGAAGATCTCCTTGAGCATGTGGTGCTCGAAGCCGCCCAGCTCGATCTGGTCGAGCGAGAACTCGATCTCCTTGGTGTCCTTGGCGACGACCACATTGTTGAGGGTCTTGGTGTAGAACCCGCTCGGGCCGATCGTGACCATCTCGTTATCGGAGAGGTAGATGGCCCGCGTGGTGTGTTCGACGATGGCCGCGGCGTCCGAGGCCAGGACGTACTCGCCGGCGCCGACGCCCAGAATCAGCGGACTACCCCGTTTGGCGCCGATGAGCAGATCCGGGAAATCGGAACACACGATCGCGACGCCGAACGTGCCGTGCAGTTTCTGCAGGGCCTGCTGGACCGCCCACTCGAACCGGTTCTGCTCCCCGCAGGCATCCGTCGCATCCTTGCGGCGGTAGAGATAGCCGATCAGGTTGGAGATGACCTCCGTGTCGGTCTGACTGACGAATGCGACCCCCTCGCTCCGAAGCCAGGTCTTCAGCGTGCTGTAGTTCTCGATGATCCCGTTGTGTACGACGGCGATCTTGCCTGTGGAATCCACGTGGGGATGGGCGTTCGTCGTATTCGGCGCGCCGTGCGTCGCCCAACGGGTGTGCCCGATGCCCAGGACATCGGTGCTGCGAGGCCCGTCCAGAACCTGCTCCAGGGCACTGATCCGGCCGCTGGTCTTCCTGACGTAGATACCGCCCTCTCGCAACAGCGCGATGCCCGCGGAGTCATAACCCCGATACTCAAGCCGCTTGAGACCTTCGACGAGAATGGGCTGAGCAGCCTTCTTTCCCAAATAGGCGACAATGCCGCACATAGACACCTTCCTAATCCGAGTACGCTGGGTACCATTGAATCGGCCATCGGAAGCTCGAACTATACAGAAAAAGCTGCAACAAGCCCCGCGGTCAAGCTATAGAAGCAAAGCGATTACACGTCGATCGAGCAGAGGTGTCCAATCATTTCCGCTTACAACACCTATCACATATTCTCATTTGACGGTCCCCATGCCGCGCGGTAGAACCCTCCGAATGATCGTGGTGATCGACTATAACGTGGGCAACGTCAAGAGCGTGTGCAACGCCTTCCGGCACATCGGCTGCGAGGCCGAGCTGAGCCGGGACCCGGCGAAGATCGCGAAGGCTTCGGGCTTGGTCCTTCCCGGCGTGGCGGCCTTCGGGTACGCCATGGAGGCCCTGGGCGATGCCGCTGAGCCGGTCAAGCAGGCCGCCGCCGCGGGAAAGCCCATCCTCGGGATCTGCGTCGGACACCAGTTGCTGTTCGACGAAAGCCTGGAGTATGGTCCGCATAAAGGGCTGGGATTAGTCCAGGGGCGCGTCGTGCCTGTCCCGCCGGAACAGACGGTACCCCACATGGGCTGGAACCTGGTGGAACTGCCGAAGGATATGGACCTGTTCGCAGGACTGGGCCCGGCGAAGCATTTCTACTTCGCCCACTCGTACTACGCCCAAGTCACCGACAAGCGGGCCCGAACTGCGATCGTGGACTACGGCTCGCCGCTGACCGCGTCGGTCCAAAAGGGCAACATCTATGGCGTGCAATTCCACCCGGAGAAGAGCAGCACGCAGGGCTTGCAGGTGCTCAAGAACTTCTACGACGTCGCGCGTCATGCGTGATGCGTCCTGCGAGACGCCCCACGCGACACGTACGACGCAGGACAAATATGCTGACAAAACGAATCATCCCATGCCTGGACGTGAAGGACAATCGCGTCGTCAAGGGCGTGAACTTTGTGAACCTCCGCGACGCGGGCGACCCGGTCGAGCTGGGCGCCCGCTACAGCGACAGCGGCGCTGACGAGCTGGTCTTTCTGGACATCACGGCAACGATCCGATCCCGCAAGACCATCGTGGACATGGTCCGTCGAGTGGCGGAGAACGTCTTCATCCCCTTCACCGTTGGCGGCGGTATCCGAACCATCGAGCAGATCGATGAACTGCTGCGAAGCGGAGCAGAGAAGGCTTCCGTCAACACCGCCGCCGTGAAGAATCCGAACCTGATCGCGGAGGCCGCCAAGCGGTTCGGAAACCAGTGCGTCGTCCTGGCCATCGACGCCCGACGCTCGAAAACACGGCCGGGCCACTGGCAAGTCTGCGTCAAGGCGGGCTCCGAGCCCACGGACGTCGACGTCGTCGAGTGGGCGGTGCGAGGCGAAGAGCTGGGCGCGGGCGAGATCCTGCTGACCAGCATGGACGCCGACGGGACGCTGGCCGGCTATGACAACGAATTGAACAAGGCGGTCTCCGACGCGGTGAACATCCCGGTCATCGCCTCCGGCGGCGCGGGCACCCTCGACCACCTCTACGACGCCGTGGTCAAGGGCGGCGCCGACGCGGTCCTCATGGCCTCGATCACTCACTTCGGCAACTACACCATCACGCAGATGAAAGAACACCTCCGCGACCGCGGCCTGCCCATGAACCTGTGAGATGGCAGAGCAGCTTGTAGTGTGCCCGTAAGGGCATATCTTCCGTGCGTTCGGAAGATAACGCCTCATGACGTCACTACGAACAGGCCTGCGACGTACGTGCCTTTGCCATAGGGGCGCTGCCCCCCCGCCCCCCGGCATTTGCCGCTCTGGGCCAATGGCATGAACATCGGGATATGCGACCTTCGAGATCGCGTAGGGTGCGTACCACGCACCATTGCCCCCTACGGCGTCCATCCTCAGATGGTGCGCGAAGACCACGGACATCGTTCGGAGTTCCGCCTTCAGGCGGCTCAAGACCGCGTAAACGCGGAACTCCGAACGGACCACATGTCGCCCCATCGCCAACCATCTTAGAGTGGACACGGGTACTGCGTAGCCGTTCCCATGCTGCTGGCGTAAAGCGCAAAATACCAGAGGTCCGGGGACGCCGTCCCCGGTCACAGGGCACTGTCGGACCGCGGAAGTGCGCAAAGACCGGATAAGCCATGTAATTGTTGAGACTGTAGCAACGTTGCAGAGCATTTCTATCCTGTCTCACGGCGTTGTTGATGGAGAGTGGCGGTGGTTTGATAGCGGGCGGGAGCTTGCAGGTCACGCTGCATGTCCAAAGCGATACGGCAA
>JAGOLX010000042.1 GCA_017993835.1 Phycisphaerae bacterium | reverse complement strand
TTCGCAGTGGGAGGGCGACGCCTTCTTCACGGGCTCGCTCGACGAGTTCCGAATCTACAATCGCGCTTTGTCCGAAGCTGAGGTGCGTTACCTCGCGGGTGATCGATAGAACCGTCCAGGACCGCGCCGGGTCTCGCTGGAGGCCCGGCTCAATCCTGGAAAAACAGACACAATCGAAGTAGGAGGACAGTTTATGTGCAGCAAACAAACGTATTGGAGAGTGGCTCTTCTCTCTCTGGCGACCGTTGCCATCGCGGCGGCGACCGTACAGGCGGATGAGGGCCTCGTGGGCTGGTGGCCGCTCGACGAGGGCAGCGGCACCGTGGCCGGGGACGCCAGCGGGAATGCACACGACGGGACGTTCTACGGCGACCCGGAGTGGGTGACCGGCTGGGCCGGCACCGCCCTGGAATTCGACGGCGATGATTATGTGGACACTGGACTCGCCCAGAACCTGGCCGCCTGGACCGTCAGCGCATGGGTGAAGAGCCCGGCGGCGCCGGCGGCGACCACGCCGAGCGGACCCGTTCACCGGGAGGCCAACTTCCAGATCAACTGGAACCATACCCAGGATTCGTTCCGTGCGGCGGTCGGCATGAGCACCAGCGGCGGCTGGTACGGCGCCAATTTCGGCGCCCTGGAGGCCGATACGTGGTATTACCTCACCGGGACCTATGACGGCGAGGACCTCAAGGCGTATACGAACGGCCAGTTGGCCGCGACGAACAGCTCGCCGAGCGGCGCGGCAGGCAACGAGAACAACACCCTGAAACTCGGGCGTCACGCGGCCGCAGCCGCCCAGTACTTCACGGGCACGGTCGATGACGCCCGCGTGTACAATCGCGCTTTGGCGGCAGAAGAGATTCAGGCCATCATGAACGGGTACTCGATCGAACCGGTCGCCTGGTACAAGTTGGACGACGCGGCCGGCACCGCGGTCGCCGACTCTTCGGAGAACGCCAACCACGGCACGATCACCGGCGACGCGGCATGGACCACCGGCAAGTTCGACGGCGCACTGTCGTTCGACGGCACGGATGACTACGTCACCCTGCCGATCGGGTCGTTGCTGAGCACGCTCGAGAGCACCACGTTCACGCTGTGGGCCAACTGGGCCGGCAGCGGCGGCGATTGGCAGCGCATCATCGACTTCGGATCGGGAACGTCGACTTACGCGTTCCTGTCGGCCAACCGGGGCGGGACGAGCTCGCCAAGGTTCGCCATCCGGACCGCCTCCGTGGGTGAGCAGATCCTGACCGCGCCGGCGACCCTGCCGACCGGTTGGCACCATCTGGCCGTTGCTATGGACAGCGCGACCATGACGATGACGATGTACCTCGATGGAATGCCCGTTGTCAGTGGCGCAACGACCCTGCTGCCGAAGGACATGGGCGTCACGACCCAGAACTGGATCGCCAAGTCCCAGTATTCGGCGGACGCTTACTACAAGGGTGACGTCGATGAACTGCGAATCTACGATCGCTTCCTGACACAGGATGAGATCAAGAACGTCATGGTGGGCGGGACCGGGTACGGTCTGGCCAGCGCCCCGAGTCCTGCAGACCTGGAGACGTACGTGCTGCCCGACGCAACGCTGAGCTGGACCGCCGGACAGGTTGCCCAGACACATGACGTCTACTTTGGAACCTCCGCAGAGGACGTCACGGCCGCCGACACCGCCAATCCGCTGGGCGTGCTGGTCAGCAGCGGTCAGGCCGACACAGTGTACAACGCCGGCCGGCTCGAATTCGGTACGACCTACTACTGGCGTGTCGACGAGATCGGCGCGGGCCCCGGCTTCACACCCTACAAGGGCAACGTCTGGTCCTTTACCATCGAGCCTTACGCCTACACGCTTGGCAGCGCCAGCATCACGGCCACCGCATCGAGCTCGAAGGACGACACGATGGGACCCGAGAAGACCATCGACGGCTCCGGCCTCGACGCCGCAGACCAGCACGGCGTGCTGGAAACCGACATGTGGCTCAGCAGCAAGACCGGCGAGCAGCCGACCTGGATTCAGTATGAGTTCGACGGCCTCTACAAACTCGATGAGATGTTCGTCTGGAACTCCAACACGGAATCGGAGGGCTTCATCGGCTACGGCGCCAGGAGCGTGACGATCCAGTACTCCATGGACGGCAGCACGTGGGAGAACCTGGGCGACTTCGAGTTCGTTCAGGCCCCCGGCGCAGAGGGCTGCACAGCCGACACCACCGTGGCGTTTGCCGGCACCGCGGCCAAGTTCGTGAAACTGACGATCAACAGCAACTGGGGCGACGTCCTGACGCAGTACGGTCTGAGCGAGGTTCGCTTCACCTACATCCCGGTCAGCCCGACGGATCTGACTCCGGCGAACGAGGCGACGGATGTAGCCAGCCCGGTGACTCTGAGCTGGCGTCCGGGTCGCGAGGCCGCAACGCATGAGGTCTACCTGGGCACCGATGCCGCCAACCTCCCGCTGGTCGCCACGACCACCGAGCCCACTTGCACCCTCGAGGTGGATCTGGGCAACCTGTATTTCTGGAAGGTCGTCGAGGTCAACGACGCCGAGGATCCCGCTCGCTGGGAAAGCGTCGTCCAGAGCTTCGACACCACCGCGGTCGCGAGAGACCCCGGCACGGACAACCTGAAGCACCTGTACACCTTTGACGACGGCACCGCCAACGACAGCGTCGGCGACGCCAACGGCACTCTGGTCGGCGGCGCTGCCGTTGTCGACGGCGCCCTGGTGACCACCGCCCAGGATCAGTGGATGGAAATGCCCGGCAGCGTCATCGCGATGAACACCTACGAAGAGGCGAGCATCGTCGCCTGGTACACTCCGACCGCCGGCGCCAACACGGGTTACCACATGCTGGCCTACTTCGGCGACTCGGTCGGCGGCTACGGCTCGAACGGCTTGTTCTTCTCGCCGGCCCGCGGCGACAATGTCAGTCGGGGCGCCATCTCCTGCGGCGACACGTCGGCTCCCTGGTCCGCCGAGACCGGCGTCAACGGGACCGAATACGATGACGGCAAGCCGCACCTGGCAGTCGTCACGATCAACGCCACAAAGATCGCGTACTACCTCGACGGCGAGCTGTGCGGCAGCGCCGTCCTCTCCGAGGCCAACAAGATCAGCGCCATCAGCACCAACTTCGCCTACCTGGCCAAGGGCGGCTACACCGGCGATCCCGAATGGCTCGGCGCCATTCAGGAGTTCCGCATCTACAACAAGGCCCTGACCCCCGGCGAGGCCCTCTACTTGGCCGGACTGACGGTCAAGGACCCGGGCACGGACAACCTGAAGCACCTGTACACCTTCGATGACGGCACCACCACCGACAGCGTCGGCGGGGTCAACGGCACGCTGGTCGGCGGCGCAACGGTTGCTGACGGCGCCCTGCTCACGACCGCCCAGGATCAGTGGATGGAGATGTCGGGCGCCGATATCGCCGTCAACACCTACGAAGCGTTCAGCATCGTCGCCTGGTTCACCCCTCAGGCGGGTGCCAACACGGGCTACCACATGATCTGCTACTTCGGCGACTCGCTCAACGGCTATGGCTCGAACGGGATCTTCTACACCCCCGCGCGAGGCGACAATGTGAGCCGGGCGGGCATCTCCTGCGGCAACGTCGACGCCCCCTGGGGCGCTGAGACCGGCGTCAACGGACCCGAGATCGATGACGGACAACCCCACTTCGTGGTGGTCACGATCGACGGGACGAGCGTCACGCTCTATCAGGATGGCGTGCTCTACGGTCCGGCCACCCTCTCGGCCGCCAACAAGCTCAGCGCCGTGAGCACGAACTTCGCGTATCTGGCCAAGGGCGGCTACACCGGCGATCCCGAGTGGCTCGGGCAGATTCACGAGTTCCGCGTCTACAACAAGGCGCTCACGGTCGGCGAGGCCGACTTCCTCTTCAGCCAGGGGAAGTGATCGCGTCCGAGTTGTTGAATGCACGCAAAGGTCGCGGGGCCTGCACCGTTCTGGTGCAGGCCCCGCTGTTTTGGGGGAGCGAGGGCATTCCGGCTTCGTTCGTCGCAGCGAGCGTGTTGTCCGCTCGATTCTCCAGGAACATAGTTGTTGTGTCCGCTTCGCCAACAGTGCTTCACGCACTTTCCATTTGGCTTCGGGGGCGGGGTCGATTATCGTGTTCTGTCGATGATCGACATGAGAACCAGGATGTTCCAGGCGACAGGCGCCCGGCGGGCGGCTGCTGTCGCGGTCGTGCTGCTGTGCGCCGGGTTGCTCGGCCAACCGGCGTGGGGGCAGGAAGCGCAGACGCTGCCCACAGGCGCAGGCGAGCCCAATGCGTCGGCACAGGCGACGGCGCCCTCGCCGGCCGGCGCGGAGCCGAACGCCGCGGCTCGAAGCGCCTTGATGGATACCGGCACCTCGGCTCCCGCGGTCGAGATCACCGTCGAGACCCTCCAGGCCCGCAAGAAGCAGGCCGCGGAATCGCCCGATCTGGCCGACGAGGTCAAGACCAGGCTGGCGGAGGTTTACGACAAGGCTGTCGCCCAACTGCAACTCGCCACCGAGCTGAAGGCCCGTCGCAAGCAGTACAACGACGCGGTCAAGGGGGCCCCGGAGAAGCTCAAGAGCCTGCGTGAATCGTTGGAGCAGGCGGCGCCAGAGACGGGCATCGCGGCGCCCGCGGACCTGACGCTGACTCAGGCGGAGCAGTCGCTCACACAGGCGAATGCGGCCCTTGAGGAGGCCAGACGGACGTCGGAGAACCTCGAAGCCGAGCCGAAGAAGAGAGCTGAGCGCCGGACGAAGATCCCGGAAGAGACGAACGCAGCCCGCCAGCGCCTGGAGGAGATCAAGACGAAGCTGGCCGAGGCGGAAGCGATCCAAGTCCCGGCCTTGAGCCAGGGCACACAGACGCTCCTGCAGCTCGAGCACAGCGCGTTGCAGGCGCGTCTCGACGCCAACACCGACGAGATCCTGTCGTACGATGCGACGAGCGAGCTGCTGGCGGCCCAGCGGGACATGGCCGCCCGCCGGCTCGCGACCGCCCAGAAGCAGGTCGAGTTCTGGCAGCAGAAGGTCAGCGAGCTGCGCCAGCAGGCGGCCCAGGATGCCCAGGCCAAGGCGATCGAGGCTACGAAGGCGACCAAGTACGCCCACCCGGTGATTCAGAGCGCCGCGGAATACAACGCCCAACTGGCGAAGGAACAGGCTCAACTGACCGCCCTGATCGACGAGGTCGCCCAGTACGCGACGACCGTGAACGAGCAGTTGGCGGGGCAGCAGAAGGACTTCAAAGAGACGCAGCAGCAGATCGAGAAGGCCGGCGGCGTGACGGACGTCATGGGCCTGCGCCTCTTCGCCAAGCGGAGCAAGCTGCCGAACATCGCGGAGAACCGACGAAAGATGAGCAGTCGGGCGACTCGGACGAACGACGCCCAGGTCAAGTGGATCGAGTACGACAGCGCGTGGTCCGCGCTGACCAACGTGGAGCAGCACGCGGACAGCCTGCTCGGCGCGGTCCGACCCGTGCTCGGCGAGCCGGAACGGTCCGCGGTCCGCAAGGAGCTTCTCGACGCCCTCCAGGCGCGGCGCCAGACCCTCAAGACCCTCTCCGACCTGTACCTCGACTACTCGACGAGACTGGCCACGCTCGACACGCAGGAACGCGAGTTCGTCCGTCTCGTGAGCGAGTTCAGCAGCTACATCGACGCGAACCTCCTGTGGGTGACGAGCCGACGGACGCTCCGCGTGTCCGACGCCGCGGAGGGCTTCCGCGTCCTGCACTGGATCGTCTCGCCGACGAACTGGTCGCGGACCATCGCCTGCCTGTGGCAGGACTTCCGGCGCCAGCCGCTGCCCTACCTGCTGGTCCTGGGCCTGGCGATCGCGACGCTGGTCTCCCGTCCCAGCATCCATCGACGGATCCGCGAGATCGCGGAGCAGATCCGCCAGGTCCGCACGGACAGCTTCCTTCTGACGGTGAAGGTCCTGATCCTGACGGTTCTGCTGTCGGCGACCGGACCGGTGATCGTGGCGATGGTTTCGTGGCTCCTGGGGGCCGCCGCCCCGGACGAGGAGTTCGCCCGCGCGGTGCGTTGGGGCCTGCTCAGAGCAGCGTACGTCATGCTCATGTTGGGTTTCCTGATCCATCTGGTCATGCCCCAGGGCCTGGCCGAGGCGCACTTCCGCCTGCGGCGAGAACCCCTGGCGTTCCTGAGACGACATCTGCGGTGGTTCCTCATCGCGGCCACCCCGGTGGTCTTCACGCTCGAAACGATTCGGGCCCAGCAGGTCAGCCAGGATTGGTACACGACCGCCGGCCGGCCGCTCTTCATCGCGGCGGACCTTGGCCTGGCCGCGTTTCTGTTCGTCGTGCTGCGCCCCACGTCGCCGCTGCTGGAGGGGTATCTCAGACCCCGACGCAACGGCTGGGTGAACCAGCTCCGCTACCTGTGGTTCCCCGCCGCCTTCCTGCTGCCCATCGCGTTGGCGGGCATGGCGGTCATGGGCTACTTCCACGGCGCCCGCTACCTCATGGGAAAACTCGTCGATACCATCTTCCTGGTCGTCGTGCTCCTGCTGGTCCGCGCCATGTTCATCCGCTGGCTGACGATCGCCCAGCGCCACCTGGCTCTCTTCGAACGACGGAAGCGCCGGGAGGCCAATCTCGAGCAGATCCTGCAGGAGGAGAAAGGCGGCGCCCGTCCCGCGGAGACTTCCGAGACCGCGACCCAGGCGACGATCTTCCAGATCTCACAGCAGACCCGCAAGCTGATCGACGGGGTCACGACCGCGACCCTGCTGCTGGGCGTGTGGTATCTCTGGGGCAACGTGCTGCCCGCGCTGGCCCGGGTCGGGCGGTATCCGCTGTGGACGCTGAGCAACCAGGAGCAAATCACGCTCGGCGCACTGGCCATGGCCCTGGTGGTCGTCATCCTGACGGGGATCGTCGCGAGGAACGCGCCCGGGTTGCTGGAGATCATGATCCTGCGGCGGCTGCCCATCGATCGCGGCGTGCGGTTCGCGACCATTACGATCTGCCGATACCTGCTGGTCATCATCGGCGTGGTCATTGCCTTCTCCGAGATCGGCATCGGCTGGTCCAAAATCCAGTGGCTCATCGCGGCCATGACCGTCGGACTGGGCTTCGGCCTGCAGGAGATCTTCGCCAATTTCATCAGCGGCCTGATCATTCTCTTCGAGCAGCCCATCCGCGTCGACGACATCGTCACCGTCCGCGACGTGACGGGCCGAGTCGCCAAGATCAAGATCCGCGCCACGACGATCCGGATGGTGGACGAGCGGGAACTCATCATGCCCAACAAGGAGTTCATTACAGGCACGCTCATCAACTGGACGCTCTCCGACGCGGTAGTCCGACGGGAATTCCCGGTGGGCATCGCTTACGGCTCCGACATCCGCAAGGCGGAACGTCTGCTCTATGAGGTGGCCGCAGCGAATCCGCTGGTGCTGAAGAGCCCGTCGCCGGTGGTTATCTTCAAGGGTTTCGGGGCCAGCAGTCTGGACTTCGAGCTCCGCGCGTACTTCTGCGGCATGGAGAATTACGTGCCCGTCTGGCACGGCGTAAACTGCGCGATCGACGAGGTCTTCCGCAGGGAAGGCATCGAGATCGCCTTCCCGCAGCAGGATGTCCACATCCGCTCGATCCAGGGCGAGCTGCCGGTGAAGCCCTGATCGCGGCGGGCCAGGCGTGTCGGGGATCGCCAAGAGTCACGAGAAAAGGGAGAAACCACATGATGACGTTGCATGAAGCGGATTGTCACGGACAGCGGAGACTGCGAACATTCGTGCGGATGCTCCCCGGCCGCATCGCATGGCTGTGTCTGATGACGGGCGGGCTCTGGTTCGGCCCCGGCTGCCGCGCCCAGTCGGCGGACGCCACGGTTCGTCTGGAGGCAAGCGTCGTTGATGACACGACAGGCGAGCCGTTGGCCGCACGCGTCGCGATCACGGACTCGCAGGGCAAGTTCATCGACGTCGAGGGAAAACACGAGCACGTCCTGTACCTGGGCAAGCGATGGTGCTATGTCAACGGCTCGTTCGCACTTGAGGTCCCGGCAGGCGGTGCGTCGATTGAGATCCGACGCGGATTCGAGACCCGACCGCTGTCCGCGACGGTGGAGGGCGGCGCATCGGACAAGACGATCCGCAAGACCTTTCGCCTCCATCGCTGGATCGACATGCGCAGCAAAGGCTACGCCAATGGCGACATCCACGCCCATCTGCCGATCCCGAAGGAGGCGCACGCGCAGATGCTCGCGGAGGACCTCAACGCGCTGACCCTCCTTCACATGGCGGACAAGGAGTACTCCCTCGCCACGAACAAGCACTTCACTGGCAAGCTCGATACGAATTCGACGCCGGGCTGCGAGATCTACGTGGGCCAGGAGGTCCGCGAGTGGCAGATGGGACATCTGACGTTGATGGGCATCAAGACCCTGGTTCCAGGCTACCCCGACCACGGCGGCACGCTCGAACACTGGAAGAGCCACCCGCACTGGGACCTGATGAGAGCCCTCCGCGCGACCCGCGAGCAGAACGGCGTCGTCTTCTGGTCGCACGTCTGTTCGCTGCCCGGCGCGGAACTGCCCATCGGCGTCGCGCTGGGCCTCGTGGACGGGATCGAGCTGGTGACGTGGAACGACCCGACGCAGTTCCCCAACCACTGGGGCCCGTGGGAGGATTCCGGCTTCTCCATGGCGGAATTCCCGGTCATGCGGACGATGGACCTCTGGTACCAGTTCCTCAACGCGGGCTTTCGCCTGCCCATCGCCGCGGGCACCGACAAATTCGAGGAGGAAATCCCGCTCGGCAGCAATCGCGTCTACGCCCGAACGGACGGCCCGCCCACCTACGACTCCTGGCTCGCTGCGGTCAAAGCGGGTCGAGGCTTCGTCACGAACACCCCGATCCTGGAGTTCGACGTCGACGGCCATCAGGCAGGCGACGTGATCCAGTTCCAGGGGACGAAGACAGTCAAGGCCCGCGCGACAGCCCGCTCGATCCTGCCGATCAACACACTCGACATCGTGCTCAACGGGCAAAAGGTCGGTCACAAGACGGTCCCGCTCATCCGATCCGACCCGCCCAAGGACGGTGTCTACTCGCTGGAAGTCGAAGCGACAGTCGAACTGACGCAGAGCTGTTGGCTGGCCGCACGTGTGATCGACCATCCGGACCTGAGGAATCGCATTCTCCCGCGTGACCTGCCCGTCTTCGCGCACACCGACCCGGTCTACTTCTTGAAGGAAGGCGCCAAGGTCCGCGAGCAGGCTTCGATTGATTACTTGCGGAAGTACGTCGAAGGCACGCTCCACTGGCTGGCCACGAACCCGAAGTTCTACAACGACCAGGACGCAACCACCGCCCGCCAGGCCGCAGAAGAGGCCCTGGAGGTCTACAAGAAGCTGTAGGGACATCGAGCGAGAAGAAACGATTGCGTCGTGCCGTGGTGACCCTCTGCCAGATCGAAGGCACAACATCGAACGCGCCTTCCCTGAGCAAGATTTGCACTCCGCTCGATCCGAAGGGGACCGCTCTCTGAACCCTGACCAAACTCACAAATACCCGTATGTGATTGGGTACTTTGATCTCTGCGAGATTTTCGGACGATGCGGCACGCAAGGCCTGCCAGTCAGAATGCAATTCTTGCTGATTTCTGCTTGGATGCACAGCGGCATTTGTTATGGTTTAGCTGTCCACCGACACATGAAGTACACGTAACACACATGCCTATTGAGTCGAAACCGTAATTCATAAGGCACATCCCATGGTCTTCCGTACCTTTCGAAAAGGTCATGCACTGGTCACCTGCATGATCGTCCTGGTGGTCGTTTCCGCAATGGCCGTCGCGTTGGCCAGCGTTTCTGCTGCGAATCTCCAGGTTTCCCGCAATTACCAGCGGACACACCAGGCATTTGCGAATGCCGAGTCCGGGTTGGAGGTATCTCGATACTGGCTGGATCGAGTCAGGGTTCCCAGCTCGACGCCGCCCTCGCAGTATCTCAGCTCGGTCATCGCAGACGTGCAAAGCGACCTGCAGGAAAACGCCATTACGAATTTCCCGGTCAGCAGTAGTGGATCCATCGGGCCGGTAACGCTCCAGTCTGCGACGGCACAAGTATTCACGGGCACATGGTCGACGACCACGAACAATCCCGCCATCCTGCGGGTCGCTGCGACAGGCGCCAGCGGAATCGCATCGCGGACCGTGGCAGTGCAGTTTAACATCGAGCCATATCGATTCCCGATCTTCAATT
Organism: Phycisphaerae bacterium; assembly: GCA_017993835.1. GTDB lineage: Bacteria > Planctomycetota > Phycisphaerae > Sedimentisphaerales > Anaerobacaceae > PLanc-01. Next base: position 43,242 of record JAGOLX010000042.1, on the reverse strand, counting down.
ACGGCATTGCAACCAAGGGCGCTATTCGCTTCCCGCAGAATCCCACCATCACTGGGGCCACGCAGAACTGGGAGGCGGACGTCTATGTCGAGAGCAGCGGTAGCCTTGTGGCGCTCGAGGTCGGCGGCAACGCCAACTTCGACGGCGATATCGACATCGGCAATCCCTCGGCAAACGTGAGCTTCGGCGGCGATGTGCAAATCGCGGGCGACCTTGGACAGACCGCCATCGACGAGCACGTCACCATCGGCGCCGATCCGGTGGAATTCCCGGTGGCGGACACGGCGAGGTTCAGACCGTACGCCACCGGACCGGTGATCGACTCGACCACCAGTCTGGCCGGCGGCATGACATTGACCAACGCGACCATCCGCGCCGGCACGAATCCGACCTTCCTCGGCAATGTGATCATCCAGGGTGTCCTGTTGATCGAGACCCCGAACATCGTGAGGTTCACACAGAACGTGGCTATGGCAGGCGTAATTGTCGCGGATGGAAACACGGTCGGTTCGGGTACGAATCGGATCAGCTTCGAACGTAATTTCGAGTCAGGCCCATATCCTCTGGACCCACAGTTCGACGCAATCCGTAACGAGCAGGGCTCGTCGATCCTCGCGCCGAGTTGCGACGTGTCGTTCACGGGGAACTTCGCGTCGGTGAACGGCGTGATTGCGGCCGGCAGCCTGTACTTTTCCGCCAACGCTAGCGCCACAGTCAAGGGGACGATAATCAGCTATTCGGACAGCCCCACCTATGTCGAGGGCAACATCTCTCTGGATTTCGACCGTGCCGGCGCCGTCGAAATCCCCGCGGGGTTTGATCTGCTCCGGGTGCTGGTCTACGATCCGACATCCTACGCCATGGTGTTCTAGGCTCTGCCACCGTCAGAGGCTGGGACCTGTGCAGCACCCGACGAAAGGCTCGGGCCCATGACCCGGCTCGACGGGCTGCACCCTGGGCCGGCGGCGCTACCTGGCCATGACAGGTAGCGCAGGCCGGGACTCTGCGGTGCATGATCGTAGTCGCGACCTCCCGCAGAGTGACGAAACGTTGCGCCGAGTCCGTTATTCCTGCACTGCAGTGGCGCAACATCTTGTCTTCTTGCCAAGCATTTTGGCCTGATCCGGTCCTCGCCTCGTCGCCTGCCTGATGTCGGGACCGCACCGTAAGACCGGGGGCGCTGCCCCCGGCCCCCCGGCATTTTTCGCTTTCCGGCAGCAGCATGATGGGCAGGCGTGTCGAGGGGCGAGTCCGGCGCTCCCGTTTCCCATGCTATTGGCCCAAGGCGTCAAATGCCGGGGGTTTGGGGGCGGCGCCCCCAAGAGACACGAACGGACTCAAGACCCGATGAACCTACGCTTGGGTTGCGGCCGAAGGCCGCTCCAAGGCAAGCAGGAATCCAGGAACCGTGACACGCGACGTGTCCCAGAAAGTGGATTCCCGCCCCCGATCGGGTCGAGGGCAGGCGTTGCGCGGGAATGACATTCCGGGGCTTCCGTGAACCCCTATTGCACGCGAGCAGATAGGGTCATGCACCCGGGACTCTACCTCCAGCGTCACGTCACCAGATGTTCGTCGGCGAGGCGCCGGGCGGCCTCGACGACGAGTCCTTCCGCGTGGGCGATAGCGTGGTCGGGAGTCATCGAGCCTGTCATGCAGGGGACAGCAATCTCGATCCCGGCTTGGGTGTAGACCTCGCGAGACAATCGGACCTGGCCTGCAATGACCGCGACCTTCGCACCCGCTTCGCGGGCGGCTCGGGCCACGCCGGAGACGACTTTGCCTCGCAGCGATTGATGATCGAACTTGCCCTCGCCTGTGATGACCCAATCCGCGTCGGCGAGTTCCTCTCGCAAGCCGTTCTGTGCGATCACTTCGTCGACGCCACTGACTAAGCGGGCGTCGAGAAATGTGACCGCTCCCGCGGCTAAGCCCCCCGCCGCTCCTGCGCCGGGTAGGTCCTTGATGCTCAGGCCGAGCTGGTCCTTCACGAGTTGCGCCAGGTGTGACAGGTGGGCATCCAGTGTCTCAGCCATTTCTTGCGTCGCGCCCTTCTGCGGGCCGTAAACGCGGGCGGCGCCGTGCTCGCCGCACAGCGGATTGTCCACGTCGCAGAGGACCTTGACCGCCGGCCAGAGGCCGCGGTCAAGGCGTCGCTCGCCACTCGTCGCTCGTCGCTCGTCTTTCGGGGCACGGGCTTCGCTCGTCGGCGGGAGGATCTCGCGGATTTCGGACAATGCACCGCCGCCCAGGCCTATATCCCGGCCGCCCCCATCCAGACATCGCCAACCGAGAGCCATGGCGGCTCCGACGCCGCCATCGACTGTGGCACTGCCCCCAATGGCGAGCAGGATTTGCTCTGCGCCGTGCTCCATCGCGGCTTGGATGAGCTGGCCTGTGCCGTAGGTCGTGGTCTTGAGAGGATTGTACTGGTCCGGGCGGAGCAGGGGCAGGCCGCTGGCGACCGCCATTTCCACGACCGCGGTACGCGTCTCGGGCAACCAGGCGAACCCGCCAGCCACCCGCATCTCGGGCAGCGGACCCATCACTTCGACCTCGATCCACTGTCCATTCGCGGCAGCCATCAGGGTCGTTGCAGTGCCCTCGCCGCCGTCGGCCATCGGTTTGCTGACGACGACCGCGTCCGGGACCGTCGAGCGAATCGTCTCGGCGACGATGTCACAGGCCCGAGCCGCAGTCAGCGAACCCTTGAACGAATCCATTGCGACGACGACTTTCATGCGACCCCTACGCTTTCACTCGAACGCCCAGACGGGTGAACAGGCCGGTGATGCCGACCACGACCAATGCCATCGCGAGGCAGCCGAGAATGTTCACGAGCAAGGGCAGGTCGGAACTCTTGTAGAAGTCGATGGAAATCTCCGCAACCCCGGCGGCCAGATAGAGCACGGGGTGCAGCATGTAGGCCAGCAGCGGATTGGCCCCGGCCAGGCGGACGATCACGCTCCACGCGCGATGCCCGCGCACGTCCATGATCCAGTAGAGAACCGCCCAAACGAGCAGCGTCAGGAACGAACAGTAGAAGCACCAGGCGGGCGTCGCCTCGATCTTGTTGATCCCGAACAACGGATCGAAGAGCAACCCAGCGACGAGCAGTCCCAGTCCGAACACGAGCGCCCAGCGCAGGCGTTCGCCGTGCGTTCGCAGGTCCGAGCGCGGCGCGAGGATGGAGCCCAGGCAGCAGCCGGCCATGCAGATCGACGCCAGCGAATCGCCGAAGGACACGTGGGAATTCACCCAATTGGCGACCTGCTCGATCTGTCCCAGCGCCGGCGCCGCCCAGGCGAGCCAGGCCCGCGATTCGACGCGATAGAACAGCCCCTTGTGCTCGGCAACATAGAGCAGGGCCATCAGCGCAGTGACGCCAATCAGCCATTCGCGGCGCCGGCCGAAGACGAGGTAAACCAGCGCCGCGGCCAGGTACGACCAGCCGATCAGGCCCAGAATCCCCCACCACGAGTGGCGAAGCCAGACCGTGTCATCCTGGACCAACAGCGGCCCGAGGATCATGGGCCTGCCGCCGGGCGTGCGATAGGCCAGTGCCAGCACGATCAGCGAGACGACGCCGATCAGCCAGGTGATGAGCAGCACTCTGCGCCGCGGGCCGGGATCGCGCGGCACCGCGGTGAACGCCAGGATCATGGCCAGGTAAGCGAGGAGCCCCCAAAGACCCCGATACCAGGGGTTGTGCTCTTCGCCATTGACCATCATCACGCCCATCACGAGCAAGGCGAAGGTCCGGCTCAGCACTCTGCCCAGGAGATGGATCAGCGTTCGGCCGGAGGCGGCTGCACGCTGAAGGGACAGCGGGATCGACATCCCCGCGATGAACAGGAACGCGGGGAAGACGATGTCCGGCAGCGTCATCGCGTCCGCATCGGCGCTGACGTGCCTGAGCCAAGAGGGCGCCCGTCCGACCCCTGCAACGTCGTTCACGAAGATCATCAGCAGGATCACCAGACCCCGCAGTGCATCGACTGACGCGACGCGCTCGGGCGGATCGGCAATCCGCGGCTGATCCATCGCAGGCATCTCATCCGGCTCAACCACTCTGTACACCATGCTCGATCACCTCGCGATATGCAGAGGAAACGGTGCGCGGCACGCACCCTGCCATTGCCCGGCGCCGCTATTGCGGGGTCCGACCGCTGGTGAAACCCGCCAGTGCGTAGACCAGTCCGGCCTGCCAGTTGATGGCGATCTCGTTCGTCCTGTAATCCTCCTGGTCATCGTGCCAGCCGGTGGCGGACTGGCCGCCTCCGATGACGTAGCCGGGCCAGGGGGCGTCGATCCCGTCGGCGCCGCAGCGACGGTCGTGCGGCCGCATCGGCGGCTGACGGCCCAGGCCTGTGACATAGGAGCGATTGTAGTAGTTGCGTCCGAGCAGATGCGCCACCGCGTCCAGCGCGGCGCCCACATACTCGGGATTGGGCGAAAGCCGATGGGCCACCTGGAGGTTCAGCGCCTGCCGGGCGACGGTCCCGTTGCAGCCCCAGTAATACCGGCCCGCCAGAGGCCGGCCGTAGATATCCTGTCTGGCCTTGGCGACCAACGAATCGGCGACCGCCAGCGTGTCACGACGCACCTGCTCCACGAGGTTGGGATCGCGGCCCTGGCGCTTGGAGAGCGCGTACGTGAACATGCCGAGGTTTCGCACGTTGCCCCAATCCCAGTCCTCGTCGATCTTGCCGAGCGGAGCGGAACCCGGCCTTCGGCCGAAGGTCCGCGGCGGAATGACGGCCAGGGACTCGAAGTCCTTCAGACAATCGGGATTGCCCGTCGTCTCCCACATCTCCGCGGCGGCCCACAGGCGGTCGTCCGAGTCGCCCGTCTGGTAGTCGCCGGTGCGGAACTCGCCCTGTTCGAACCGCTTCTCCGGCGTGTTCCTGAGGAGGTCGTGGCTCCTCTGCGCCGCGTCCAGGCATCGCTGCGCGTAGGTCGCGTCATAGGGCTTGAAGTAGCGAGCCGCCATCGCCATCATCGCGACAAAATCCGCGGTGGCCGCCGTGCTCCAGTCGGTGAAGAATCGCTTCTCGGAGTCCGTCTCGGGCATGATGAAGCCGGAGAACCGCACGCGAGTCAACTTGTGCGAGACCTTGCCCGAGCCGTCCGGGTACGGCATCTTCAGGAGCCAGTCCGTCTCCCACTTGAGCTCCTGGAGGAAATCCGGAAGGCCCGGCGCAGTGTCGGGCAGACCGAGGGACACGTCCTTGAGTCGGTCCTGGAAGTGGTCCCAGGCGAAGAACAGGCACCCGACGGTGATGCCCGCGTTGACGACGTACTTGCCGTAGTCGCCGGCGTCGTGCCAGCCGCCGACGCCGTCCCTGCGGGCGTTCTCGATCCCGATGTAATCCTGCCAGCCGTCCTCCAGGTGGCAGGCGGCGTGCGAATAGACCTGGCCATCGTGCTCGCCGCGGACCGCGGCGCCGCAGCGCCACAGGTAGAAGGCCCGCATGGCCGTGCGGAAGGGGAAGTCGTAGACTGCATCGCCGATCTCGAATTCCGGCGACCGGCCTACACCGGGCACATCCAGACAGAATCTGCCCCCGGCAGTCACCGAGGAGAAATCCGCGACCCAGGCATCCTGGCTCACGTCGTCCTGGTGGACCGGCCCGCCGGCCTTGCCGGTGAAGATCGTCTCGCCCGTCGCGACGTTCTTGACCGCGAAGTCGGAGCACGGCGCGAGGATTGTCGCCTTCTTGGGCAGTTGCGGCAGGAAACCCAGTGAATTCAGACGGATGCCCGAATCGGCCGCCCACACTGAACCGGCAAGGAACACAGATGACAAGACGATGGGAACCAGACCTCTTCTCATGTTCTCTCCTTCGATCCGTTGAACAAACACATCACCACGGCAAGACGCCGCCAAGGGCACGCGGCCCACCTATGGATTGCCATTCCCGCGAAGGCAGGAATCCACATCATGGGACGCTTCGCCATCCTGGAGTTCCTGGATTCCTGCGTTCGCAGGAATAACAGAGCAAAGGACGCCCTACGGCGTCACTACGAGCGCTGTTGTCTGGGCCGTCGTCAGGCCGTCGCTGGAGGCAACTACCTTCACCTGGCCGGCTTGGCCGGGCTGGGTCCGCAGGATCAGCATGGCCTTCCCGAAGAAGAGCTTGCGACAGTCCGCCTGGAACGGCTCCAGCGACAGCGGGTTGCCATTGCCGACGCCCGCGATCTCGGCGGGACCCTCGACCTTGAACCGGACGAGATTGTCGGCCAGCGGGCAGAGCGTGCCCTTGCCGTCGAGGGCCTCGACGAGGATATAGCAGAGGTCTTCACCGGAAGCGACCAGCTTCGCGCGGTCGGGCGTCAGGCGAATCGCCGCCGGGTCGCCGGCGGTGCGCATGACGGCCTCGCCGATCCGCTTGCCATCCTTGTAGGCCACTGCCTTCACCTCGCCCGGCTGGTAGACGACCTCGTTCCAGCGAAGGCGATAGGTGTAAGTGGATTCGTAATAGTCTGATTCGGCATGCTCCGGATACGCCGCGAATTCGCGGATGCTGGCCCAGGCGCCGTCCTGCGTCGTGGTGAACTCGATGCGAACGTAGCGGCCTTGCGCGTCCACGTCGTGGAAGATCTGGGTGGGACCGCCCCAGCGGGGGTTTCTGCTCGTGCTCTTGGTCACAATCGTCCGCCAGGTCACGCCGTCGTCCGAGACCTTGACCTCGTAGCCATAGTTCTTCTCCTCCCGCTCGAACTCGATGGCCAGGTAGCGGATGGTCCGCGCCTCGCCCAGGTCCACCTGCCACCATTGCCTCGCATCCCCCGAGGAGGCGCACCAGCGGGAGTCCTTGTCGGCGTCGTCGGCGTGCTGGGCCGGATGCTCCGTCTGGCTGGAGCTTGTAGTGGCTGGCTTGCCCTGGGCGTAGTTGGGCGGGCCTTCGGGGACGACGCCCTTCTGCCGCCGGCCGAGGGACTTGCCGTTGAGGAACAGTTCCGCGGAATCGCCGTTGGTGTAGACGAAGACCGGGACGTTCCGGCCGACGCGGTCGGGCCAGTTCCAGTGCGGCAGGATGTGCACGGTGGTCGCATCCGGCCGCCAATAGCTGCGGTAGAGATAGAATCGGTCCTTGGGGATGCCCGCGAGGTCCACGATGCCGAAGTAGGAACTCTTCGCCTCCTGGCTGAAGGGCGTGGGCTCGCCGAGGTAGTCGAAGCCGGTCCAGACCATCTCGCCCGCGACGAAGGCGTCGTCCTTCATCAGCTTGAACTCGCGGTCCGGGATGTCCGACCAATCGGCGGCGTTCAGATCGTAGGAGTTCACCTGGAGCTGCTTGGAGTACTCGTTCTTGCGATTGGGCAGCGGCAGCTCGTAGAAGCCCCGAGTGCTGAGGGCCGACGCGGACTCGCTGTAGACGATGGGCTTGTCGGGGTATCGCTCGCGATAGGTGGCATACCGCCGGAGGTAGTTCCAGCCGGTCAGGTCCAGGGCGTCGAAATTCGGCTGCTCCGCCAGGCCGGGGATGTGGCAGCCCATGCCGACCGGGCGGGTCGGATCGTACTTGCGGACGAAATCGCTCATGAACTTGACCCGCTCGGGTGTGATGCCGCTGCGGCCCCCGCCGCCAAGCTCGTTGCCGATGGACCAGACCACGACGCAGGGATGGTTGCGATCCCGCATGACCAGGTTGCGGATTTGTTTCTCGCCATACTGCTCCAGTGGGGGCTCGTCGCGGACGCGGTCGGCGGTCCCATCCCACTTGTCGAAGGCCTCGTCCCAAACGACGATGCCCATCCGGTCGCACAGATCCAGCACCTCCGGCGACGGCGGGTTGTGGCTCGTGCGGAGGGAGTTGACTCCCATGTCCTTCATGATCTCCAGTTGGCGCTCCATGGCGCGGGTGTAGAAGGCGGCGCCGAGCGGGCCGTGGTCGTGGTGCAGGTTCACGCCAAAGAGCTGCACCCGACGACCGTTGAGGTGGAACCCGTCATTAGCGGTGAACTCGAAGGTCCGAACGCCGAACCGGGCGATGTCGCTGTCCATGACCTTGTCCCCCACTCGGACGACCACCTTGGCGGCATACAGCTTCGGGCTGGCGATGTCCCATCGCTGGGGGTTCTGGAGCGTGAAGGATTGATCGAAATCGCTCGCGCCTCCCGCAGGAATGACGATCTGCGATTCCTTGAGACCCGTGGCCACGGCGTTGCCCGCCGGATCGCAGACAGTCACCTCGACGACCCCCTGAGCCTCCGTATCGAGGTGGTTCTCGATGGTCGAGCGGACCCGGACGGTGGCGGAGGAGTCGCCAACGCTCGGAGTCGTTATGTATGTGCCCCAATGCGCCACATGTACCGGTTTGCAGATCGTCATCGTCACCTTGCGATAGATACCCGCGCCGGGATACCAGCGTGTGCCGTGGTTGCGCGTATCCACGTGGACCGCGATGAGATTGCTCTGGCCGAATTTGACGTGCGGCGTGGCGTCGACGCGGAACGACATGTAACCATAGTCCCACTGCCCGGCCAGTTGACCGTTCACATAGACCTTGGGGAAGGCCATCACGCCGTCGAAGTCGAAGTAGACGCGGGAGCCCTCGGCGGCCTTGTCCAGTGTGAAGGCCTTGCGATACCAGCCCTCGCCCTTCCACGGGAGCTTGCTGGCGTAGCCATTCTCGCTCGGATTGAACGGCCCGGCGATGGCCCAGTCGTGAGGCAATCGGACCGCCTGCCAGGCGGAATCGTCGAAGTCCACGTTCTCGGCCCCCACTTGACCGCCCTTGGCGAACCTCCAGTCGAGGTTGAAACTCGCGATCTGTCGGCCTTCGAGACTGAGCGAGGGTCCGGCATCGGCAAGCGGGAACGCACGACGCCGCTCAGACGTACACCCTGCAATGAAGAATGGAACGGCGACGAATGCCACGATCCCTGCGATGCGCCTTTGGCGATCCATACCTTGCTCCTCAAAAAACAAAACGGGCCCTTCCTTGCGGATTATTGTACCTTGACGGCACATTTCCGCAAGCAAGGGCCGTTGAACCAGTCCCCGAGACCCCAGACACCAGTCCTCGGCGATTACTGCGGCGGGCGCCTCTGCATCATCCGTTCCAGCATCTCCGGGCTGAAGCCCATCGCGGTCATCTTGTCCTGGAACTGCTTCTGACGATCCGCGATCAGCTTCTCGATCTTGGCGGCGGTCGCAGTTGCCTTCTCCGCCTGCGCGGACGCCAGGAGGTCCTTCAAAGGCGCCAGAGCCTCCTCCTGCTCGGTCATCAACTGCCTGGGATCCTTCAGTGCGTCCATCTGCTTGGACATCTCGGCCATAGCCGCCCGTTGCTCCTCGCGCCTCTTGGTGAATTCCTCGCGCATTTTGGTACGCTCTTCCTCGGTCATGTCCTGCGGGTTCCTACCCTGCATGCCCTGCGGGGCCTGCTCCATCATGGTCTTGAGCTTGGTGAGCTGCTCCTGGATCGCGTTCAACGCGTTCAGACGCATCTCGCGCATCCGGCCGAATCCACCGCCTTGGGGGGGCTGTGCCATCGCGGTCCACGTCAGGGCCGCCGTCAACAGGATGCCAACGACAAGAATGGATCGTTCTTTCATGGTGCTATCCTCCACGAATAGATATGTGCGCGCGATCGGCAGGCTCCCACGCCGGGAGCGATAGTCCGGGTCCACGCTCGTGTCGGCTAGTAAGACGCCCGACATCCGAGTGATATTGCAGGCCAAAAAGGAAAGGGGCACATCCGCTGCAATGGGAATCTGTGTCCGACCGTCTTACTATTGCTCTTTCTGGTCCGTTGGCGCATGAACTACAATAGGCACCGGGCGTATGGCTCGTCGGCGTCTCACGACCCGATGGGTCATCGTCCACGATGGGTAATTGCGCGGATGGGGAAACAATGGCTCGCTGGTTCTCACATACGTCAGATCGCGGTCGATTCCTCCGGATCATGGCCTGGCTGGCTTTGACCGGCGGAGCGGCCCAGACTGCCGCTGCGGCAGGGCTCGACGCCTGTCGCGAACAGCTTCGGACCGGCCAATACGCCGAGTGCCTCGAAGCCGCACGTCAGGCCGTCAGCGAGGGCGCGTACCAGTCGGATTGGCGGATCCTGGAACTGGAGTCCATGCTCGCAATGGGCCAGTACAAGGAAGCCGCTGAGTACGCAGACAAGGCCCTCATGGAATCCCGCGCCGACCTCCGCCTGCTGCGACTGGCGCACATGGCATACCAGCATAACGCCCAGGCCCGTCAGGCCGCCGCCATCCTGTCGACCATCGCCCGGATCGGCTCCTACCGACGGATCGAGTACATGAACAGCGGCGAAGCCGTGGCGTTGGGCCAATCCCTCCTGCTGCTCAACGCCGAGCCACGCCTGGTCCTGGAGCACTTCTACAATTACGCCATGAAGAGCGACCCGAACTGCCGCGAGGCGTATCTGGCCACGGGCGAGTTGGCGCTGGCGAAACAGGATTTCGAGCTGGCGGCCAACCAGTACCACGAGGCGCTCAAGCGATTCGGCAATGATCCGGATGTCCAGCACGGCTTGGCGCAGGCCTATTACTACAGCGACCGGAGCGAGATGCTTGCGGCCCTGGACGCGGCCCTGATCGTAAATCCAAGGCATGCGCCGTCCCTGATTCTGCTCGCGGAGCACCAGATCGACTGCGAGACCTACGAAGCCGCGGCCAAGACCCTCGACCGCGCGCTGGCCGTCAATCCCTGGCATCCCCAGGTCTGGGCGTATCGAGCCGTCCTTGCCCACCTGGGCAACGACCCGAACGCCGTCGAGAGCTGCCGCGCCAGCGCACTGAAGTTCTGGCCCGACAACCCCGAGGTGGACTACTTGATCGGGCGAAAGCTCTCCCAGAATTACCGGTTCACCGAGGGCGCCGCGTCCCAGCGCCGTGCGATCCAGGCGGCGCCGGACTACCTGCCCGCCAGAATCCAACTGGCCCAGGACCTCCTGCGACTGGGCGACGAGGGACAGGGCTGGGTCCTCGCCGACGAGGTGAACAAGAAAGACCCCTACAACGTCGAGGCTTACAACCTCGTCCACCTTCGCGACACACTCACGAAATTCCGCACGCTGACCGCCGATGGGCTCGTCCTGAAAATGGAGGACCACGAAGCGTCCGTCTACGGCGATCAGGTGATGGAACTGCTCCGGCAGGCCAAGGCGGAACTGTGCAGACGCTATGACTTCAAGCCGGACGGTCCCATCACTGTCGAGCTGTTTCCCAATCAGCAGGATTTCGCGGTCCGCACGTTCGGCATGCCCGGCGGCGACGGCTTCCTCGGCGTCTGCTTCGGCAACGTCATCACCGCAACCAGCCCGCAGCCGCAGAGGCACACGAACTGGCAGGCCACCCTCTGGCACGAATTCGCCCACGTCGTGACGCTGAGCCTCACGAACAACAAAATGCCCCGCTGGTTCAGCGAGGGGATCTCCGTCTATGAGGAATTGCAGCGGGACCCGACGTGGGGCCAGAAGATGAACCCGACGTATCGTCGGATGATCCTGGCCGGCGAACTGACTCCGGTCGGCAGGCTCAGCACCGCCTTCATGAGTCCCGCCAGCCCGGTGCACCTGCAATTCGCGTACTACCAGTCCGCTCTCGTGATCGAGTTCCTCGTCGAGCGATTCGGCTTCGGGTCGGTCAAGGCCATCCTCACGGATCTGGCGCGGGGCGGAGAGATCAACACCGCGATTGCCAGGCACGCCGGGCCGCTGGAGACAATCGAGAAGGAGTTCGATGCCTTCGCCCGCGAGCGGGCCGAGAAGCTGGCGACGACTGTGGACTGGGACGAGCCCTCGCGGGAACAGGTCGATCCCGCGGACCCACAGGCGGTGGCCGATTATCTTGGTGAGCATCCGAACAGCTTCTGGGCACTGAACCTGCACGCTCACCGCCTGATCGCAGACCAGGAATGGGAGCAGGCGAAAGCCCCGCTTCAGAAGTTGATTTCGCTGTATCCCGACTACGTCGGCGAGGGCAACGCATACGAACTCCTGGCCCAGGCGCATCGCAACCTGGGCGAGACACCGCAGGAGACTCAGACGCTCGCGACACTGGCGAAGCTGTCGGCGGACGCTGCTGACGCGTACAGCCGGCTCATGGAAATCGGCGTCGAGCAGAAGAACTGGGAGCAGGTCGCGGAGAACGGTCGCAGGTACCTGGCGGTCCACCCCATGCTGTCGGCGGTCTACCGGCAACTGGGCCAGGCGAGCGAGGAACTCGGCCGGGATGAATCCGCCATCGACGCCTGGCGCCGACTCCTGCTGCTCGATCCCGCGGACCCGGTGGATGTCCACTACCGACTCGCGAGGCTTTTGCAGACGCGGGACCCTGCCGCCGCCAGGAGACACATCCTCGAAGCGCTGGCGGACGCGCCGCGATTCCGCGAGGGCCACCGATTGCTGCTGGCGCTCCCCGAGAACGAAACACCGACCGCCCAGGGGGCATCCCGATGATGAAGTCACGCTGGTTTGGCATCCTGATCGCAGTCCTGGCCGTGGCTTCGGCCGCGACTCTGGCACAGAGATACTACGACAGCATCGACCGCGGCGACGTGCCCGATTGGGAACCGGACAAGGAGTTCTCGAAGGACGTGTTCACGTTCGTGCGAATTCAGTATTCGTCGGGTTACGGCGGGCGAGGAGGCGGGGGCAGACGCGGAGGCGGGTGGGGTTATGGTCCCGGCGGAGGCAGTTGGGCGACGGACTACCCCGACAGCGATCTGAACTTCTCCTGGCGCCTGCACCAGTTGACCGCGATGCAGGTCAATCCGGCCCCGGAAGTTCTGGAATTGACGGACCCCGAACTCGTGAACTACCCGTTCATCTACCTGCTCGAGCCCGGTCGGCTCGTCTTTGACGAAGCCGAGGTCGACGCCCTGCGCCGATACCTCCTCAACGGCGGATTCCTCATGGTCGACGACTTCTGGGGCGAAGACGAGTGGTACAACTTCTACAACGAGATCAAGCGGGTGTTCCCCGACCGCGAGCCAATTGAGCTGCCCCTGTCGCATCCGATCTTCCACGCGGTCTTCGATCTGAAGGAGAAGCCCCAGATCCCGAACATCGATGCTGCTCTGCGCGGTCGAAGTCAGGGCATCACGTGGGAACGCGCGGACGCCCAGGAGGTCCATTACAGGGGCATCTTCGACGACAAGGGACGGATGATGGTCATCATCTGTCACAACACCGACCTCGGCGACGGCTGGGAACGCGAAGGCGAAAACGAATGGTACTTTCACGAGTTCTCGGAGAAGAAAGCGTATCCCCTAGGGATCAACATCGTGTTCTATGCAATGACGCATTGAAAAGGACCAGTCCATTGAGCAACGAAGCGTACGAGTCGGAGCGACAGGCGGTTGAGCAGATCAAGGGAGCAAGAGAGCGGATCGGCGCCGAGCTCTCGAAGGTGATCGTGGGCCAGCAGGACGTGATCGAGCATCTTTTGATCGCGGTGCTCTCGGGAGGACATTGCCTGCTCACCGGCGCGCCGGGCCTGGCCAAGACGTTGCTGGTCAAGTCGCTGGCGGAACTGTTCGACCTGAAATTCCAGCGGATTCAGTTCACGCCGGACCTGATGCCCGCCGACATCACGGGCACCGAGATCCTCCAGGAAACCGACCACGAGCGACGAATGACGTTCGTCAAGGGTCCGATCTTCGCCAACATGATCCTGGCCGACGAGATCAACCGCACGCCGCCCAAGACGCAGGCTGCCATGCTCGAAGCGATGCAGGAGCACCACGTGACCGCGGCCGGCGTCTGCTACAAGCTCAGCGAGCCGTTCTTCGTCTTCGCGACGCAGAACCCCATCGAAATGGAGGGCACGTACCCCCTGCCGGAGGCCCAGCTCGACCGCTTCATGTTCAACGTCTTCATCGACTACCTGTCGCAGGACGACGAGGTCGCAGTCGTTCGGCAAACCACGACGACCGATCCCGAGCCCATCTCTCGCGTCTTCAGCGGCGAGGACCTGCTCCGGTTCCGCTCCGTCGTGCGCAAGGTCCCGATTGCCGAGGATGTCGTGCGGTACGCGGTGCGACTGGCCGCGGCGTCGCGTCCCCATCCGGACAACCCGTTGGAATTCGTGAACGAGTGGGTCACCTGGGGCGCCGGCCTGCGGGCCTCGCAGTACATGGTGCTCGGCGCCAAGGCCCGCGCCCTGCTCTTCGGCCGTTCGCACGTGAGTTTCGAGGACATCAGGACCCTCGCCGCTCCCGTGCTGCGGCATCGCGTGCTCATCAACTACCGCGCCGAGGCCGAGGGCGCATCCGTAGACAGTCTCACCGACCGCCTGCTCAAGTCGGTGAAGGAGACGAGATGAAACGTCCCGCTCTGCGGGAAAAAGGCAAATGATTCCATCGCAGTCACAGATCCTCGGCGGCATGATCGACCCGGCCACTCTCATGAAGATCCGGTCGATGGAGCTCCGCGCCAAGGCGGTCGTCGAGGGGTTCTGGAAAGGGATCCATCGCAGTCCCTATCATGGTTTCTCCGCCGAGTTCACCGAGTATCGCCAGTACACTGCCGGCGACGATCCGCGTCACATCGACTGGCGGGTCTTCGCACGCAGCGACCGGTACTACATCAAGAAGTTCGAGGATGAGACGAATCTCCGCTGTCACCTGCTGATCGACCACAGCCGGTCGATGGGCTACGGCTCCGGCGGCTACACGAAGTCCCAGTACGCCGGCACGCTGGGCGCCACGCTGGCTTATTTCCTCTTCACGCAGGGCGACGCCGTCGGACTGGCGACGTTCGATGACCGAATCCGGGAGTACATGCCGCCGCGGAACCGGCCCAGCTACCTGCGACGACTCATGACCGCCCTGGACGCGCAGCCGCGAGGCAAGGCCACGGACCTCGGCGCCCCGCTGCAACGCATCGCCCAAATGCTGACCCGACGGGGCATGATCGTCCTGATCTCCGACCTGCTGACCTCGATCGACCGGCTCGAACGGGATCTCGGCTGCCTCCGCACCGGCGGCCACGATGTCGTGCTCTTCCACATCCTCGACCCGGCGGAGATCCATTTCGATTTTGACTCGCCGGCCTTGTTCCAGGATGTCGAGAGCGGACGGGACCTGTACATCGATCCCCCCGCCGTGCAGAAAAGCTACAAACACATGCTGACCCAGCATCTCCACAGCGCCAATGCCATCTGTGTCCGGCTCGGCATCGATTATCACCTGTTCGCGACGGACCGCCCGTTCGACACCGCACTCCTGGAGTTCCTCCAACATCGAATGCGAATCCGCAAGCAGGTCCGACGTGTCCGCGCCCCTGGCGGCGGGAGGCGGATATGAGCTTTCTGTACCCGCTGATCCTGGCCGGAATCGCGGCGGTTACGCTGCCCATTGTGCTGCACATGATCCGCCGGCACACGCGCAATCGCGTGACGTTCAGCTCGCTGATGTTCCTGCGGACCACGACGCCGCGGTTGAGGAACCGCCGTCGCCTGGAGCATATCCCCTTGCTCATCCTGCGATGCCTGATCCTGTGCCTGCTGGCGTTCGCCTTTGCGAGGCCTTTCCTGCGGAAACCCATCGCGGCGGCAGAAGCCCGGCCCGGAACGCGGGCCGTGGTTTTGATCGACACGAGCGCCTCGATGCGCCGGGCCGGCATGTGGGAACGGGCCGTGCAGGAAGCCCGCTCTGTCCTTGCGGACATGGGCCCGACCGACCGCGCGTGCGTGATGACCTTCGACCGAGAAACACGGATGATGGTGAGCTTCGAGCAGTGGAGCAAGATGGACGCGTCGCAGCGCCTGTCGGTCACGATTCAGAGCCTGACGGGCAGATCTCCCGGCTGGGGGGCGACGAATCTGGGCCAGGCGCTGATCGCAGCCGCCGAGGCAATCGAGGACGATGAAACCGACGAGGAACAACAGACGTCGCGAGCACGCCGGGTCGTGCTGATCGGCGACCTGCAGCAGGGCAGCGATCTGACGGCGCTGCCCGCCTACGAATGGCCCGAGCGGACTGAACTGGCGATCAGAGCAGTCCTGTGCGAGGGCACAACCAATGCGTCCCTGCAATGGGTGACGACACGCGATCCGCTGACGGCCACTCGGCAAAGCGATCCCCCGAGCATCCGCATCACCAACTCCGCCGACGCAACGGAGAATCGGTTTCAGCTTCGCTGGGCCGAGGAGGGAAATCCTGTTCATAGTGTGCCCGTGAGAGCATATCCGGAAACGCCTGACGGCGTCGCTACGAACGGTCCAATGGAGGTCTACGTGCCCGCCGGCCGATCGATCATGGTCCAGGCGCCGCCCAAGCCCGACTCTTCGACCGCGACCAAGCTCGTCCTGACCGGCGACGATCACGATTTCGACAACACGCTGTACATCGCCGCACCGTGGGAGCAGCCGGTGAACATCCTCTATATCGGCAACGACGATCCAAACGACACCGACGCGATGCTCTACTACGTCCGCCAGGCCTTCGGAACTGCGAATGCCTCGCCTGTGGAGGTCCTGCGCCGAGCATCGGACCAGGTCTTGAATGAGACGGATGTCACCGCCGCGAGTCTGGTGATCGTCGCCAACTCGCCCACGCCGGAGAGCACCGCGCCGCTGCGCCGGTATCTCGGCTCCGGCGGCGCGGCCCTGCTCGTGATGCGATCCGCGGAAGCAGCCACGACCCTCTCGAGTTTGTCGGGAATCAGCGATCTCGACTGCCGAGAAGCCGAGGGGGTGCGATACGCCATGCTCGACTCCATCGATTTCAAACACCCGCTGCTGGCGTCGTTCTCCGAACCGCGATTCGGCGATTTCACGCGGATCCACTTCTGGAAGTACCGCTGCGTCGACCTGACCGATCATCCGCAGGTCCGAGTGCTGGCTCGTTTCGACAGTGGCGACCCCGCGTGGTTCGAGGTCAGCGTGGGCGAAGGGTCGCTGCTGGTCTGGACGAGCGGCTGGCATCCCTCGGACAGCGATCTGGCGTTGTCGTCGAAGTTCGTCCCGCTGCTGTACTCGATTCTCGAGCACGGCGGCCACCTCGCGGAACGTCAGTCGCAATACTTCGCAGGGGACTCGGTCCACATCGGGCCCGCCGCCCGGCGGATCCGCAGGCCGGACGGCGCCGTCGCGGATATCGACCCCACGGAAGAGGTCTTCACGCAGACGGACCTTCCGGGTCTCTATACAATCGAATCCGTGACGACCGGTCGGGCCTTCGCCGTCAATCTGCCCCCTGCCGAGAGTCGCACGGAGCCCCTGCCCATCGAGGATCTCGAGAGGATGGGCATCGCGATGAAGCCCGTCTCCGATGTCACACCCCAGCCGGCCGGGCAGACAACGCAACGCAGCAGCTTCGCGCAAATGGAATCCGAGCAGAAGCTGTGGCGCTGGGTCCTGGTCGCCGCGTTGGCACTGATCTTGATCGAGATCTGGCTGGGCGGATGGCTCATCCGTCCGAGCGATACAGTAGCACGGGCTTCCAGCCCGTGGGGACATGGCCTGGATGGCCATGCTACGGAGAAGCACCATGATTGAAGAAGCCCTTCGCAGACAGATGCAGCCCGTCGTGGACCGTCGCAAGCATGTGTCCCTGGCGTGGCGGATGACCGCCTGTTGGCTCGTCGCCGGGCTGGCCGGCGTCGTCTTGACGGGGATCGCCTGGCTCTGGGGTTGGAGGTCGCCGTGGGCGATTGTCGCCCTGCTCGTCGGGACCGTCCTGGCAACCGTCTGGGCGATCATCACGTCCCGTCGGCTTCAGCCGGACTATCGCGCCCTCGCACGGGCCGTCGAGCAGCAGAATCCCGACCTGGAGGCGCTGCTGCTGGCCGCGGTCGAGCAGAAGCCCGAAGGACCCGACGGCCAATGGGGTTACCTCCAGAGACGAGTCATCGCGGACGCCATCGCACACGCCATCGGCCACGACTGGCAGGAGAGCATCTCCGCCGGGCGGCTCTTCCTCGCGAATCTGGCCCGCGTTGCAGCGATGGGCTTCCTGCTCTTTGTCCTGCTGCAGGCGGCGCCGTCCACGTCCCTGGTGCTGCGCAGCGACAAGGGCATCCTGGCGGCGCTGGACTCCAGCGTCTCGGTAAGCCCGGGAGACGCGGAGATCGAGGAGGGATCGCCCGTTGTGATCCTCGGGCGATTCGAGGGACATCTGCCCGCGAGCGTGGATCTGGTCTTCGCGCCGCAGGACCAGGACCCACAGCGAATCCCGCTGACGCGGAGCCTGGACGACCCCGTCTTCGGCGGCATCCTCCAGGACATCCGATCCGACGCGAAGTACCGCCTGGAATACGAGGGCCGACGCACGCGAGACTACACGATCCGCGTGTATCAGAGCCCCGAGCTCCTCCGCGCCGACGCGAAGATCGAGTACCCGTCCTATACGAAGCTGCCCGAGAAGACCATCGAGGACACACGCCAGATCGCAGTGGTCGAGGGCTCGAAGATCACGCTCCGGTTCACTCTGAACAAGCCCGTGGTCTCCGCTCGACTCAGTCCCAAGACGGGGATCGCATTGGCACTAGCCGTCGATGGCGCGGACCCGAACGTGCTCACCACGTCCATCACCGCGTCGCAGAGCGAGCGGTACGAGCTGCACCTGGCGGACGCCCAGGGCCGTACGAACAAGATGCCGCCGCGATTTGTGCTCGACGTACACAAGAACCTGCCGGCCGAGATCAAGCCGGTGTTCCCCAATCGCGACATCGCGGCCTCGCCGCTGGAGGAGATCCGTCTGGAGGCCGCGGTCCAGGACGATTACGGCATCACTGCCACGGGACTGTCGTACACACTCGCGGGCGAACAGAGCCGGGACGTCGTGATGGACCCGGAGCCCAGCGCCGCCAAGGCACAGATCGGGCACCTGCTGGCGATGGAGGACCTCCAGGCCCAGCCGGACCAGTTGCTCACCTACTACTTCTGGGCCGACGACATCGGACCCGACGGCGCTTCTCGCAGAACCGTCAGTGACATCTACTTCGCCGAGGTCCGTCCTTTCGAAGAGATCTTCCGCGAGAGCCAGTCCTTCCAAAACGAGCAGAACCAGGACGAGCAGCAGAATCAGCAGGGCCAGGATCAGCAGCGTTCGGGCGAGCAGCTTGCCCAACTGCAAAAGCAGATCATCACCGCCACCTGGAATATCAAGCAGCAGGCGGACCGCTCCGGCGGAGTCGCCGACCACAAGGACGACCTGGACGTCGTGCGCCAGTCGCAGGCGGACGCTCTGGAGCAGGCGGGCGAGGCGATGACGCAAGCCGAGGACCCTACGGCGATCCAGTCCCTTCGCGCGGCGACGGAGCATATGCAGAAATCCCTGGACCACCTCGCCAACGCCGGCCAGTCCGACACCACGAGCGAACTGACCGGCGCGCTGGCTGCGGAACAGTTGGCGTATCAGGAGTTGCTCAAGCTTCGCGAACGCGAGCACCAGATCGCCCGCAGCCGGAGCAATTCGAGCCGGGCCAGCGCCAATTCCGCGCAGTTCCAGCAGCAGTTGCAGCAGATGGAGCTGACGCAGCGCGAGGACCGCTACGAAACACAGCGGACCGCTCAGTCCCAGCGGACGGAGCGGCAGGAGGATGTCCAGGTCCTCAACCGACTCCGCGATCTGGCCCGCCGACAGAACGAGATGAGCGACCGGCTCCGCGAAGCGGAGGCCGCCCTTCGCCAGGCGCAGAATCCGCAGGACCGGGAAGAAGCGATGCAGCAGTTGAAGCGGCTGCGGGACGAGCAGATGGAGGCGCTTCGCGACGTGGACGACCTCCAGCAGCGGATGGAGAGTCCGCAGAACCGCCAGCGAATGGCAGACGCCCGCGAGCAACTCAATGACTCCCGCGCCGGGATTCGCGAATCGACGGAAGCGCTCGAGGAGGGCATGGTCTCGCGGGCCATCACATCCGCCGCACGAGCCGGGCGACAGCTCGAGCAGATGCGCGACGAGTTCCAGCGCCGGACCTCCAGCCAATTCACCGATGCGATGCGGGACATGCGCGACCAGGCCCGCCAGCTCGACGAGCAACAGAACCAGATCGCCGACGAGATGCAGCAGCAAATCGACGCGAGGCAGAAATCGCTCGCCGGCGCCGAGGCGAGCCGGGAGTTGGCGGACCGCGTCGAGGAACAGAGAAAGACCATGGAGGAGCTGACCGATCAGATGAAGACGACGAGCGAACAGGCGGAGGCCTCCGAGCCGCTGCTGTCCCGCAGGCTGTACGACACGCTGCGCGAGGCGAGCACGGAGAACCTGGACAGGACGCTCCAGACGACGGGCGAACTGCTCCGGCGTGACTTCCTCCCCCAGGCGCGGGAGATCGAGCGACGGGCGAGCGATGGCATCGACGGACTGCGCCGGGGCGTCGAAGAGGCCGCGGAGAGCGTGCTCGGCGATGAAGCCGAGTCGCTCCGCCTGGCCAGACAGCAGCTCGACGAACTGATCCGGGATGTGAACGACGAGGTCGCCCGCGCCGCTGGCGGAGGGAACCGCCAAGCGAGCGATACGAACGAGCCGGCGGGCGCAAACGGCCCGCGACAGGCCAACGCTCAATCCGAGACGCAAACGGACCCGACACACACTGCCGATACACAGGGACAAGCTCGCGGCGGCAGGACCCGCGATGAAACCGGCGAGCGAAGCGATCCCACCGGCGCTGGCGCCTGGCAGACCGAACCGGGAGAGTGGGACGACCAAGGCGCGCGCGGCCCGTTCACCGGCGAGGACTTCATCGAGTGGGCGGACCGACTGCGGGACGTCGAGGACATGCTCCCCGAGCGGGAGCTTCGCGACGAGGCGGCCACCGTCTGGGATCGCGCCAGAACCGTGCGGGCGGAATTCAAACGGCACGGCACAGAACCGCAATGGGACTTGGTCCGCAGCCAGATCATGGAGCCGCTGGCCGAGCTGCGCCAGCGAGTGAACGAAAAGTTGGCCCAGCTCCAGTCGGACAAGGCGCTGGTCCCCATCGATCGCGACCCGGTTCCGGACCGCTTCGCCGACAGGGTCCGGTCGTATTTCGAGAACCTTGGGCAAGAGGACCGATGATGCGCCTTGCGACCATTGCGATTCCATCGAGCGACTGGCTCTGGCCTGCGGCGCTCGTCGCGGCGGCGCTGATCCTGCTGGCCTGGTCCTACCGGCGCAATCCGGGCGCCGGCGCCGCCCAGCGGATCGCCTTCGGTCTGAAGCTGCTCGGCATCCTGGCGATTGCGCTGTGCCTGGTCGAGCCGATATGGAGCGGCCGGCACGCGACGACGGGCGCCAACGTGCTGGCGGTCGTCGCGGACAACAGTCGCGGCATGACGATCCGCGACGACGGCGCGGACCGGACCCGCGCCCAGATCCTCGCGGACACGCTGCAGACCGGGAAGGACACCTGGCTGGCCGCCCTGTCCGGGACATTCCAGATTCGTCAGTACCTGTTCGATTCCCGATTGCGCCGCACGCCCGATTTCGCCGATCTGACGTTCGACGGGACCGCCACGCTGTTGGGCGCCGCTCTGCGGACGCTGGCTGCGCGATACGAAGGCCGACCGCTGGCGGGCGTGCTCCTGTTGACCGACGGCTGTACGACGGACGTGGGCGGGCAACTTCCCGATCTGGCGGGTCTGCCGCCGGTCTATCCGATCGTGATCGGGCGGGACCAGCCGCCGAGGGACCTGGCGGTGGGCAACGTCACAGTCAGTCAGACCTCGTTCGAGGACGCACCCGTGACAATCCTGGCGGACGTGGAGGCCATCGGATTCGCAGGGCGCAGCGTCGCGGTCGAGCTGCTCGACGCCGGAGACAATCCGGTCGAGCAGCAATCGTGGAGGGTCGGGCGCAGCGAAGCGAAACAGAGCTTCCGGTTCCGCCTGCGTCCGGACAAGATCGGGGTCCTGTTCTATCAGCTTCACGTCACCGATGCGTCCGACGATTCGTCGGAGGCGACCGTCGGCAACAACGCTCGCACGATCGTCGTGGATCGCGGCAAGGGGCCCTACCGAATTCTCTACGTGGCCGGGCGTCCGAACTGGGAACTGAAGTTCCTCAAGAGAGCCGTCGAAGAGGATGAGCAGGTGCAGCTCGTCGCGCTGGTTCGGGTCGCCAGGCGAGAGCCGAAGTACGATTGGCGAGGCCATTCCGGCGAGACGACCAATCCGCTGTACCGCGGGTTCGACGTGCAGGACCGGGAGCAGGCCGAGCAGTACGATCAGCCCGTCCTCGTGCGATTGAATACACGGGACGGGACGGAACTTCGCGAGGGATTCCCCAGGACGCCGGAGGATCTGTTCGAGTACCACGCGATCATTCTCGACGACGTCGAGTCGGCGTTCTTCACGCGGGACCAGATGGACCTGGTCCGTCGGTACGTCACGGATCGCGGCGGCGGCCTCTTCATGCTCGGCGGCGCGGAGTCCTTCCAGAAGGGCGGTTTCCAGCGAACACCCATCGGCAGCATCCTCCCGGTCTACCTGGACCCGATGCCGCCGGGCTCGACCGGCGGGACGCGACTGGACCTGACCCGCGAGGGCTGGCTCCAGCCGTGGGCCAGGCTGCGGGACAACGAGCAAGAGGAGAAGCAGCGCCTTGCGGAGATGCCGGAGTTCCAAGTGGTCCATCGCATCCGCGCAGTCAAGCCGGGCGCGAGGGTCGTGGCGGCCATCGACGTGAACGACACTCGGCAACTCCCCGGCCTGGTCGTACAGCAGATCGGCAACGGACGCTCCGCGGCTCTGGTCGTCGGCGACGTCTGGCGCTGGGGCATGCGGAATCCGCGGGCGCACGAGGATATGGACAAATTCTGGCGCCAAACGCTGCGATGGCTGATTGCGGACGTGCCCGCCCAGGTCTCGCTCCAGGCCAAGCAGCAACTCGACGAGACGAACCAGCCGGTCGTGCTCCAGGCCCGCGTCCGCAACAGGGCCTTCGAGCCGGCGGACAACGTGTCGATCTCGATGACGGTGCTCGACCCCAACGGCCGGGAGGTCCGACTGACGGCGACCCCCTCGGCGACGGAGAGCGGCCTGTTCGAGGCCACTTATGTCCCGCATGCCAATGGCGGCCACTTCGCACGGGTCGCGGCGGCCGACGCGACAGGCACGCTGCTGGGCGGAGCGGAGACCGGCTGGGCGGTCGATCTGGAGGGCCGAGAGTTCCAGTCCATCCAGGGCAATCGGGCATTGCTCGAGAAGATCGCAAAACAGACCGGCGGCCGCATCGTCGAACTGGATGAGCTGGACCGGTTCGCTCGCGACTTGCCCTCGCGGAAGGCGCCGGTCAGCGAGGTATGGGTCAGGCCGTTGTGGGACGTGCCGGGAGTATTGCCTGCCCTGTTCCTGCTGGCGATCGGCTGCTTCATCGGCGAGTGGGCGATTCGTCGTTGGAAGGGACTGCCATGAAGACCCTGTTGACCTCGCTGGTGATCGCGCAAGCGGTAGGGTGGGCTCTGCCCACCGGTTCGGCCGCCGACCGGAAGCAGACCGTGATCGTCGTCGTGGGCGCGGCCGGCGCGCCGGAGTACGCGCCCGAATTCGCGCGGTGGGCGGGCCTCTGGCAACAGGCGTGTGCCAAAGGCAGCGCCGGATTCATCGGCATCGGTTTGGAGGACGAGGGCGAGTACCAGGATCGCGAGAGAATCCGCACGACGCTGGCGGTGCAATCTCAGCAAACAACCGCACCATTGTGGCTCGTCCTGATCGGTCACGGCACGTATGACGGCAAGACCGCTCGATTCAATCTCCGCGGGCCGGACGTCACTGCGAGCGATCTGGCAGAATGGCTCAAACCAATCGAGCGGCCCCTCGCCATTGTCGATTCCACCTCCGCGAGCGCGCCGTTCCTGAAGGAGTTGTCGGCGCCCGGACGGGTCGTGGTCACCGCCACCAAGAGCGGATTCGAACACAACTACGCGCGATTCGGCCAGTACCTGGCGGAGGCGGTAGCCCAGCCGCAGGCCGATCTCGACAAGGACGGCCAGACCTCTGTGCTGGAAGCCTGGCTCACCGCTTCGCACAACGTCGCGGCGTTCTACACCGCCAATGGCCGGCTTGCGACCGAACACGCACTACTCGACGACAATGGCGACGGGCTGGGCACGCCCGCGGAGTGGTTTCGCGGTATCCGGCCGATACAGAAGGCCCGCAACGACACCACGCTCGACGGCTACCGCGCCCATCAGTTTCACCTGGTCCCCAGCGTGACCGAGACAGCCATGCCGCCCGAGCTGCGGGCCTGGCGGGACCGGCTCGAACTGCAGATCCTGGAGCTGCGCGACGCAAAGGCCCAATTCCCAGAGACCGAGTACTATGGAAAGCTGGAATCGCTCCTGCGAGAAATCGCGAGGGTCTACGAGCAGGCTGAGACATCCAGCGTCACTCGCTGATCTCTTGGGCAGATTGTCGTCGCAGGCTGATGTGGACAACGGCCGGCGAACGGGATACAGTGGAGACTGCAAATCCGTTCAGGATCGAAAGAGTCAATCGCAAGTAGGAGACCTGATCGATGACGAAGAACCAGAGCATAAGCCGTCGCGACTTTCTGTTCGCGTCCGCGGCGGCGGTCGGCGCCGTTGCAGCGGGACCGGCCATCGTGCCCTCGACCGTCCTGGGGGCCGCAGCGCCCAGCAATCGCATCACGATGGGCCTGATCGGCATGGGCCTGCAGATGGGCGGTCACTTCAGCGGGATGCTCAATCGCAGGGAGGTGCAGGTGCTCGCCGTTTGCGACGTGGACCGCGCCAAGCGCGAGAACGCCAGGGCCCGGGCCGAGAGGACCTACGCCGAACGGACCGCCGGCGGGACGTACAAAGGCTGCGCCGCGTATCTGGAATACGAGGAACTCTGCGCCCGGCCCGACATCGACGCGGTAGTGATCGTGACGCCCGACCACTGGCACGCGATGTGCTCGCTGGCGGCCATCAAGGCGGGCAAGGACGTCTTCTGCCAGAAGCCCATGACGCTCACGATCCGCGAGGGCCGCCTGATGAGCGACGCCTGCAAGCAGTACGGCACGGTCTTCCAGGTCGGCTCGCAGCAACGGTCGGAGTGGGCTTTCCGCAAGGCTTGCGAGATCGTCCGCAACGGGTGGATCGGCAAGGTACACACGATCTACACGAGTCTGGGCCAGTTCGCACCGCCGATGACGTTGCCCGAGGAGCCAATCCCCGATGGATTCGACTATGACCGCTGGCTGGGTCCCACGCCGTGGTATCCATACAATGCGGAGCGCGTCAAAGGCGACTACGGCGGCGGATGGCGACGATTCTGGGAGTACGGCTCGCGCAAGAATGGCGACTGGGGCGCCCACCACTTCGACATCATCCAGTGGGCCCTGGGCATGGACGACTCGGGCCCGGTGAAGTTCGTCCCCAAGGGTTGGGGCGGCTACCAGTGGCAGACCCACTACTACGCCGACGGCACGAAGGTCCTCCGCGATCACCCCGTCGAACGCGGCCACATGATCCAGTTCATCGGCACCGAGGGCGAAGTGCTGGTCAGTCGCGGCGCGAGGATCGACACGAAACCCGCGGAATTGGCGCACGCTCCGCTGCTGCCGAGCGAAATCCACCTCTACGACTCCAAGGACCACGACGGGAACTGGATCGAGGGCATCCGCACTCGCAAACCGACGATCTGCCCGGTGGAGATCGGCCATCGCACCGCGACGATCTGCCATCTCAGCGGCATCGCCGAGCGCCTGGGCCGACCGATCCAGTGGGACCCGGTGGAGGAAAAGATCCTCGACGATCCCGCGGCCGAGCGCTGGTACGACCGCCCTCGCCGGGCGCCCTACGTGTTGTAATCCCGATCAGACAGGAATGCACTTTGAAGAGGAACCACACAATGACACGCAGCCTCTTGAAGATATCAGTTACCGCGATGGCGACGGTTGCCCTGTTCGTAGTGGCGTCGCCCGCGTTCGCCCAAAGCGGTGAGGACCTCGTCAAACAACTGTCCGGCAAGGCCGAGGCCCCCGCTCGCGACGCGACGCAACTGGCCCAAGCCTATCAGACGGCCATCGATTACCTGCTCCCGTTGATGTCGGCGCAGGATGTCGGCTCGCGTTACAAGTATCAGATCATGCTCCAGGACATGGGCTCTCACGCGGCCCGTCCCGGCGCCCAGGCCGAGCGGGAGACCCTCGCGAAGGCGCTGGTCAAGACCGTCGAGCAGTCCGCGATCGAGACCACGGTCCGCCATTGGATCGTCCTGCAGATCGAGCGAATCGGCAAAGGCGAATCCATCCCTTGCCTGGCGAAACTGATGACGGACCCGGACGAACATCTGCGGGACTATGCCCGCCGGGCCTTGGAGAAGAACCCCGACGCGAGTGCAACAAACGCTCTGCTGGGAGCTCTGAGCGAGGCCAGGGACGCGAAGTGGAAAATCGGACTGGTCAGTTCGCTCGGATCTCGCGGGGATCGAACCGCGGTCCAGTCGCTCTCCAAGGCTCTCAGCGATCCGGATCGGAAGGTCGCGGCGGCGGCTGTGACCGCCCTCTCGCGAATTGGAGGCCAGGACAGTGTGCAGGCCCTGCTGGGCGTCGTTGACACGCCGCTGAGCCCGATTCACATGAAAGCCGCCCAGGGCCTGATCGACGTCGCCCAGGAGATGGCTCGGCACAATGATCTCGCAGGCGCTGCAACGATCTACGGAACCCTCTACGACTGCGCCACGCAGACCGCAGAGAAATCAGTGGACGTGAACCCGTTCAGCATCCGCGCCGCCGCGATTACCGGATTGATGACGTGCAACCCGGAGGGATTTGCCACCCGGATTCGCGAGCTGATGCAGGACAGGGACCCGAAGGTCCGCGCTGCGGTGGTTCAGGCCGCGAGAAACGTCGGGAGCAAGGCCCCCATGCATGCGCTGGTTGCTCTGCTGCTCGATCTGGACCCACAGTCGCAGGTGCAGGTCCTCGGCCTGGTCTGCGACCGCGGCGATTTGTCCACGGTCAAGCCGGCCATCCGCGTTCTGAACAGCAGCGATGGCTCCGTGCGTCTGGCGGCTATCGAGACCCTGACGAAGATCGGGACCGACGAAGGGGCCGAGGCGCTGCTCCAGATCGCGGTCGCCGATTCCGGTGCGGCTCAGAAGGCCGCACGCGAAGACTTGGCCCTGATGGCGGGCCCCCGCGTGGATGAAACGATCTCCGCATTTGCCGCCTCGGGCGAGGTCAATACCCGCGCTGTAGCGATCGGCCTGCTGGGCAAGCGACGCGTATCCGGGGCAGCGGAAAGCCTGCTGGGCTACGCCGCCGATGCGGACGAGCCGATCTCGCGTGCGGCGTTCGGCGCTCTCGTCGACGTCGCCGATACGGTCGATGTCGCGGCCCTGACCGATCTGGTGGCCAAGACAAAGAGCCCTGCCGTTCGCGAGAGCGGCGTCGCGGCCCTGCGGGCGGCCCTGGCGGTCGCCAAGGACAAGGACGCAACGGCCGAAGCGGTCCTCAGCAAGATGAAGACGGCCGACGCGGAAACTCGGATCGCCATGCTGAGCTGCCTCGATGCGTTGGGCGGGACCGCCGCCCTGGCCGCGGTGTGCGACGCGGCGCAGTCGGCGGACGACGCGCTTCGCGAGGCCGGGATCCGAACGCTCGGCAACTGGCCCGAGTTCGAGGCCGCCGAGACGCTGGCCGTCATCGCCTCCAGGACCGAGACCTCGCTGACCCACTACGTCCTGGCGGTCCGCGGCGCGTTGCGATTGATCGGCGCGAGCCAGTCGGCCCCGCTGAAGGATCGAACCACGCTGTGTCTGGCGGTGCTGGATCGCGCCCGTCGCGACGACGAACGAAGACAGGCCATCGCGACTCTCGGTACGCTGCCCGGTCCGAAGGCAATCGACCGACTCCAGGAGCTTCTCAAGAGTGAGACGTTGAAGGCCGAGGCGGGCATGGCGCTGGTCGATCTGGCCGGGCGTTTGACTATGACGGACCGGGAGGCCGCAAGAAGCCTCGCCCAGAAGGTCCGCGACATGAACATCTCCGACGAGATCAATCGTCGAGCCGACGGCGTCATCAGCGGACGCGGATGGCGGCGAAGATAGAAGCACGAAATTCGAACTCCGAAATCCGAAACAAGCACGAATGACCAAAACCTGAAATTCAAAACGGACCACCCGATGCAGCGACAGCGTTTCGGTCATTTGAATTTCAGCCCTTTGGATTTGTTTCGGATTTCGAGTCTCGGATTTCGGATTTGCCTGCCTCAGGCCGATCGCCACGAGCCACGGACTGGATCGGCCGGATCTTGATGTTGCGGAACGAGACCTGCCCGTGATCGCCCTGGAGGGCGATGAAGCCTTTGTTCGACTTGGCGAACAGGGGCATTCGCGAGAACTTGCTCGCGGCCACCCGCTGCTGGAAATCCTCGCTGCCCAGGACGTACTCGAAGTAGGTCACGCCGTTGATGACGTGCGCGCACCTCGTCGGGGTGATGAGCAGGCGAATCTCGTTCCACTGGCCTGCGGGCTTGGTCGCATCGAGCAGCTTGCCCGTGCTCGGGTCAGTCGGCGGCTGGTACAGGGCGTAGAGCCATCCGCAGCGAACCGGGTCGGCCGCCGCTGCGTTGTCTTCGAGCTGGAACTCCGGCCCGGTCGCCCACGCGGCTTGTCCCTCATTCGTCACGTGGTACATGATCCCGCTGTTGCCGCCCGCGGAAATGTTGTACTCGATCTGCAGCTCGAACCAGTCGTACTGATCGCTCGTGCACAGATCGCCTGCGTTGTGGGGGTCGGCACAGGTGAGGACGCCGTCCTTGATCTGCCAGCCGGGACGGATGTCCTCCCGACGGAAGTTGTGCCAGCCGGTGAGGTCCGCGCCGTTGAACAGCAGCTTCCAGCCGGCGGCTTCCTCCTCCGGCGTGAGCTTGTTCATTCTGGCGGTTTCCTCGGCCTCGGCCGCGATCTTCTTCTGGAGGTACGTCTTCCACTCGTCGCCCAGTTCCTGTAGCGTGCGCCCGGTGGCCTCCTTCCACAAATCCTCGCTGTACCTGCCCTCGCGAGCGGCGGCGTTGAGCTTCGTCACGATGTCCTTGTCGCAGGTCCCGACAATCCAGTTGAGGAAGTTGCCGCTGACGCGGTAGTTGCCGTCGTATCGGGCGCGGTCGATACTGCGGGCGGTGATCTCCGCGCCGCGGGTCTGGGGCTCGTACAGGAACCAGCGGATGTAGTCGGCGATTCCCTCGACCACCCAGCCGGGAGTTCGCGTCGCGTTCGGATTGTTCCGCCGCGCGAGCCCGTAGTTCTGGACGACGTGCACCAGCTCGTGGACAACCGCGCCCCTGGCTTCGCCCTGCAGGTTCTGACGGAACCACGCCGCGGCGCAGCGGACTCGCGTCCCGCCGGTGGCGGCAACGCCCTGCATGTTCGCGCTGAACGTGATGTTGACCTGCGTCGGCGCCTCGTATCCCTCGCTGGACAGCATGGCAACGATCTTCGGATACCACTGCTGCACGACCGGCGCCAGTTCCTTGTGTGCCCACGCGGTCAGGTCGGGCGTCTCGCTGGTGTCGATGGTGATGCGATATTTGCCGCCTTCGGCCTCGACGACCTCTGCGCCGCCCGCCTGCTCGGCTGTGGCAATCGGAACGGGCGCCGTGACGGAATCGACGACGTCGATCTCGCTGAAGAACGTATTGCCAAAAGGATCATCGCCCGCCGTACGCGAGACATCGAACAACAGATACCGATACTTGCCGAGCACGCCGGCGGAATCACAGATGCAGACGCCGTACTGCCCGCCGACATCGCCCTGCTGGGGGCGGGCATTGACTTGCGCGAGCAGTATCCATCCGCACGTCGCCGGGTCAGTCCCCTTCTTCGCCTGGGCGTTGAAACCGTCCGCGGCGCCATCGGAAGCATACAGTCCGTACACCTGCGGGCCGCGCGAGCCCGGGTGCCAGGAGTACGTGTTCACCTGCTTGATCTCGATGACGCTCCCGAGGTCTACGAGTAGCCTGCCGCCGTCCGTGCCCGCATTGAAGAAGAAGTTCGCGGAGGGTTGATCAGCTTCGGTGGGGACTCTGCCGTCGTGGAGCACGTCGAGGGCGCCGCCGTTGCGGTCGGCCCGGCCATCGACGAGGGTGAACGCAGCTTTCATAGCCGCGTCGTTCTGGGAGGGAGAGGGGATATTCGCAAAGCGAAAACCGGCGGACGCCGCATCGCTCGGCTGGCGGTCCGCGATAACCTTGATCTCGGCATTGGAAGCCGCGGCCAGCGCCAGAGTCATGCAGACACAGACAACAATTGTGACACACCTTCTCATACAATCTCCTTCTTCGCGTACGTGTTTCGAAACTCAGATGTCGGGCGTCAGCTCGGTCAACGGCTTGTCGCTCTGCGGCGCGCGTTTGGCCGGGGTCTCCTGGTCCAGCAGCGCCTGCACCTGATCGGCCGTCAGCGTCACTCCCGGCTGGAAGCCCGGACCCGACACATAGGCCAGCAGACTAGAGTATAACTGCCTTGCCGCCGGCGAGCGAGTCCCTGTCTTCGAGAGATCCGCGCCGCAGACGAGCAGTTTCCCCGGACCGATCCGGCACTCGAACGCCAGCGCCAGCTTGCGCCCGGTGTTCCAATCGTCGATGACCCGGATGAGCGGGCGCACCTCGGCAGGCAGGGCCGCGCAGTCGAACGCCCGCGATCCTCGCACGATGTCCTCCCACTGCCAATCGCTGTGCTCGCGCGTGGGGAATCGCGCCAGGACGGGGTGCTTCGGATCGCAGAGCAGTCCCAGCGTCTGGCGCCGCTCGTTCGGAAAGAGCTGGTTGTTCCAGAAGATGGGCGTGAAGGAGACGGGCGGATGCGCCCGCCCGATCCGCTCGGGGAACAGCACGACGGTCGCGCCCTTCTCCAGTTCCGCCTTCGTCGCGTCGTCGAGGCGGGTGGTCACCAACACACCCTGGGGCGCTGTCACATCCACGTCGGACGGATAGAGCCAGATCAACCAGTCGTTCTCGAAGGGCGTGCCCTCGATACCGACGACGATGCGATACTCCTTCGGCGCATCGAGCTTCGAGAAGTCGATCCGCAGCCGACCCAGCGGGGTCGCGCTGTCGAGCGGGATCGTCAAGGTCGGGAAGTCCCCGCAGGCGACGACGTTGCCGCCGGCATCGACGAGTCTCCAGTAGGGCGACGCACTCTCCAGGGGCGCCGGACCGAAGTGCGTGATCTCGGCGTCCGCCTCCAACGTCTCAGCGGTGGTGAAGACCCGCCTGGCCAGACGAACCAGCGGCACGGTCGTATTGCAGAAGCGACGATACTCCGCAGGTGTCACATAGCCCTTGGAATCCCAGAACGCATCCAGCACGCCCACCAGCGCGGTGCCCTGGCCGGGGAAGTCGTGCAGATCGAGCAACTGGAAACCCGCTTGCCCTCGGGTTCGCAGGGCCGCTTCGATTTCCTCTTTGTAGCACAGGACCTGGAGCTTGCCCGACGCGTGGGCGAGCTCGCGGTTCTGTTCCAGGATGCCGCCGGCACGGGCGAAATCGCGGAAGATCATGAGATTGCCCGGCTTGAGCGCCCCGGTGTACTTGGCGATCTCGTCGAAGTTCGGATAGGAACAGAACTGCCCGATCTCGTGCCCGATGATCGGGACCTTCGTCGGCGCGATCCCTTCGCGGTAGTCCGCGCCGCGCCAGCCGGTATCGCCGCGGATGCGCCGGCCCTGGCGACCGCCCACCGCCAGCGCCGCGTCGTACTGGTTCTCCTCGGTCGGGCCCCAGCCGGTGGCGCTCGTATAGAGCCGCCGGGGGTCCTTTTCCTTCACGTACCGGACCCAGGCCGCGAGGAACTCGGTCTTGGCCGAGGGCTCGTTGCCGTGCGCCATGAACACGAACGACGGATGATTGCCATAGGCATCGAGAATCGCGTCGGTTTCTTCGTACAGCCACTTGTCCGCAGGGTCGCCGTAGCCCAGGCGGGTGCCGGCGCGGGCCCAAATCCCGCATTCCGGCTGCAAGTAGAATCCCAACTCATCCGCGGCGACGAATGCAGCTTCCGGCGGGCACCACGAATGGAATCGCATGTGGTTCAGGCCGTGATCTTTGCAGATGCGGATGATCCGCCGCCAGGAGTCCACATCGGTCGGCGGATACGCGGTCAGGGGAAAGACCGCGCATTCGAGCACGCCGCGAGCCAGGAACCGTTTGCCGTTCATCGTCAGGTAGAGCCCCTCGGTCCCGACCTCGCGAAGGCCGAAGGTCACGCACGCGGAGTCGTCCACGCCGGGGGCCGTGAGGGAGACCGTGACCTGGTGCAGCGCCGGATCGAACTCGTCCCACAGGCGGGCCTCGGCGCCCAGGCTCACCTCGATCTGGGCTTGCCCGCCGTCGGCGCCCCAGGTCACGGGTTGACTGCGACCGCCTGCCGTCAGCGTCCCCTGGCCGGCCTGGCCGGTCGCGTTGCCCAAGCGGACCTTAAGGAGCACCGACTTCGTCGCGACCTTCGGATGGGCCTGAACCTGGGCCAGCCAGACGGGCGACGTCGCGGCCAGCTCGATGCGACCGACGATCCCGTTCCAGCACGTCTGCGTCTCGTCGCTGATGCTGTGGGCGTCGGCGCCCACGTCGACGATCATCCGATTGTCCACGCGGATCGTCAGACGGTGCTGTCCCGGCGTCAGGTGCGTTCCCAGATCGTAGACATGGGGCGCGCCGAGACTTCGATTGCCGCCCGCCGGTCTGTCGTCCACCCAGACCTGCGTCTCCCAGTGGGCCCGCTCGAGTGTCAGAACGATCCTGCGACCCTGCCATTTGTCGGCGATGGAGAAGTCGCGTTGGTACCACGCGGGACCGACGTAGTGACGCTCGGGCTGGAGGAAGAACGGAACCAGCACCTTGCCCGGCTCGGTGTACGGGCGGTACTTCTCCTTCGTATGCCACTGCACGTCGATCAGCTTGGCCACCCAGGGCGTGTCCGTCCCGATGGGGTCGCCGTAACCCTGCTGTTGCAGTGCGCCGGGCAGTTCGATGCGATCCGTCAGGTCCCGCGTGAACCACTGCTGCGCGACGCCTTCGTCCTGGCGGTCGAGCGCGAACCGCCACGGTCCCGCGAGAGACACACGGTCCGCCGCCCGCGAGGATGTGTCCATGCTCCTGCACGCGCTCGCCATTCCGAGCACGAGGCACAGCACCGAGACAGCCGCTCGCACGACCGGCGCACGGCACACAAGAATCGATCTCACGGGGACCTCCTTCGATAGCTGGGACTCATGACTCCGGGCGCGCGGTTGCACCCGGTCCGGCAGACCTCAGATAAAGGACTGCGTCGCCCGCGAAAGGCGGGTTGAACGTGCGTTTCTGGCCGCCGGCGACGCGGGGGCCCTCTGCGGTCTCACCGGTGCGAGGGTTGAACCACTCGACGAACAGCTCGCCCGAGACGGCGCCGAGATCCACGGTGACATCGCCGCCGTCGGGGAGGTAGACCAGGTACTCTTTGCCCGGATCGGCGAGGCAGAATTGCGTCGACGCGAGTTCGGATCGCGGCGTCATCGCGGCCAGGTTCACCCTCTGGGCATATCGCCGTGTGTAGCCCATGTTCCGACGGAGCAGCTCGAACTTCGGATCGAACCGATTCCCAAGCAACGAGCCGTCGTAGGGGTCCATGAAGATGGGGTTATGCCCGCGGAGGAGACTCCGCCAGACCCAGGCATGGTTGCCGCCCACGCCCCAGATGTGATCGGTGTCGAGCAGGCTGACCTTCCTGCCGTCCCAGGCGGGCGCGGGGTCGCGGTAGCCGTCCTGCCCGCCCGGCGAGATCCAGTCGGCGTTGCTGGCGAGCATGCTGTCGGTCTTCTCGCCGCCGTGGCCGGTCAGACCGACCGGGTGCTGCTTGGGCTTCGTCCGCTCGTAGTCCTGGATGGTCTTGACGACCCACCAGTCCCATTCCTTCTCGCCGCCCTCGTTGATGACCTCGAAGAGCACGTTGTCCAGGTCGTTGACCGTATCGACGACCTTGCGGATGTAGGCCGCCTGCAATGCCGTAATCGCAGGACTGGCCAGGGAATGGATCTCCAGGACGTTGCCGTCGCCGTTCAGGTCGCCCGTGATGCCGTTGATGTTGTTGCCCGGATGAAAGGGGTGTCCGCGATAGGCCCAGCCGTCAGGCGTGCCCGACCTGCGGTTGCCATGGCGAAGTCCCCAGCCCTCGAACAACATCACGGAGACGTAGATCCCCCGGTCACCCGCGGCGCGGACCCGCGCCCGCAGACGGTCGAAGTACTCTGGGCTGAACTTCGTGAGGTCGAACTTCGGTTTGCCGTCCAAGGCATTGCCCGAGTCCGAAAAAGACGAATCGGGCCTACTTTGGGAGGGAAAAATCTCCGTCTTCGATTTTTCCCTCCCAAATCCCGGACGCGCGTCGGTCGATTCGGCTCCTCCATTCTTCAACGAAATCGAGCCAAGAGATTTCGTTGCAGAATATAGGCCCGATTCGTCTTCTTCGGGCCCGGTTCTCGCCCAAGGCAACGGAGCGACGTGGTGGACGAAGTCCTTGCCGAGCTTGCCGTTGGCCCGGGTGTCCCACGTCACCGAGTCCCACGTCCACAGGCGAATGAAGTTGTGCCCGTGTCCTTGGAGAAAGTCCAGGTATCCCTCGAAATCGAAGGGGGTGGGCGGATCCGCCTTGTCCATATCGACGAGGTTGTTCCAGGTGTGCGAGCCGGTGAGGTAGACCGCCTTCAGCGAACCGTCGGCGTTCTCGGTCCCATCGGTGAAATATCGCGGGTTGTGCGGATGAACCCGCAAAGGACCGGCCGCAGGCATTGCCGCCGTCACGATCCCTTGCAGAGACGACATCAGGCAGACCACTATCCAAATGGCCACTCGCTGGCTGCGTTTCACCATCTTTCTCCTTCTCATCCACGTTGATCCTGTTCCCGGGCAACCTGTACAATGACCCGCCGGTAGGCCGCCAGCGGCGGAATCCCCTTGTCACGCAAGGCCAAGACGACATGAATAACCCGGCCGCCGGCGTCGGAGGGAACACGCAGGACGGCCAGCGGCGACGAGACGTTCGCCATCGTCGCTTCGCCCTCATACGTGCCGGCCTCGCGATAGACGAACCATTCGTAGGTGAGCGCGTCGCCGTCGGGGTCGTGCGAAGAAGCGGCGTTGAGCGCAACCTCTTGCCCCGGCCGGGCGGTGATCCGCAGGATCTCCTTGCCGCCGATGTCGTTCACGACAGCCTGCGGGGCGTGGTTCGCCTCGCGCGGCGGCTTCACACACCAGTCCAGCCTCACGCGGAAGTCATTCTGCAGGTCTGCCGCCCAGCGAGCGAGCGTGTTGTCACGGCTGCTGGCGCCATCCCACGCGTCGATCTGATTGGCCCAGTAGTATCGGGCGCCGGGGAAGCTCTCATTCGGACCGTAGCGCCCGGCCCAACTGCCCCAGGATGGCTCGTTCGGATCGTTCATCCCCGTGGGAACCAGGTAGAGGAACGTCATCGTGTCGCCTTCTTTGCCCGAGTGCGTCGTGTTCGTCGGGTAGAGCGCACCAAGCGGGCCATGATCGGTGAGCACGTCGCGCACCAGATCGAATCCACCCGCATGGAAGGTGAGAGCGGAAAAGCGATGGTACCATCGCTTGCCCTCGAGCGGGGGCTCGAACGTGTTCACCCAGATTGGAAATGGCGGTGCGACGGTCGTCGTGTGTTCGGCGAACTTGTTGTAGGATGACAGGCGCAGCTTTGATTTGAATCGGGCATAGCCCTCCGGACCCCGCTCGCGGAGGACGCGGTCGAGAGCTCGCCTGAGGTTGTTCACGGCAGCGCCGCTGTCAGTGCCCCAGTCCGAGTACCAGAGCGGACGCGGATCGTCCCGGTCCACCGCGGCGAGGATCAGATTCACGGCTTCGTCCGTATCGTTGCAGCCGGGAACGGTGCATCGCCAGAGAGACTGCTTCTCCGGATACCTTGGATCGTGCTGCACGAGGTTCGGCCGGCATCGGCCGTAGGCGTCGAGCAGCCGCCGGACAATGCCCAGGCCCGTATCCTCGGGATTCTTGTTCTCCGGGCGACGCGTCGCCGGCCGGTTCGCAATGATTCCCTCGATGTCCCACTCGTTGGCGTAGAGAAGAAATCTGACCAGTGATTGCTCGTCATCCGGGTCGCCGCCCGCATCAGTCTCGACGAGCAGTCGCATGCGGGCGGTGGATGCATCCGGGCTGGAATCGGCGACGGATGCAGATGCGGCCCGTACGATGGCCGCGGCCCAATGGCCCTGCCGGGGGGCTTGGAGCGTGACAACGGCGCCGCCCTCGACATTCTCCCGCTTGGCCCATTGCCCGGTCGCGATGTCGATCCAGCGGACATCGAAACGACCCGGCGCATCTCTGAGGTCCAGGCCGACGGAGCCGCCATCGGTGAAATACAGTGCGTAGGCCGCGCCGGGACGAGCGGCTGCGTAGGCTTCGTTTTCCGCACGGTCGCTGAGCAGGTGGTTCGCGGGCTCGACCTCCCATGGTTTGACGAGCGATTCCAGCTCACGGGCGGCCCGAATGGCGGCAATCGCCGGCGCGGAGAGGCCCAGCCCGGAATCAGGCCGATGGAACCGCGCAGAGGCCGCCCCGCCAATGACATGTCGCCAGAACCGCTCCAAGCCGTCGCGATTGTTGCCGAAACGACCGCCGTCGGCGCCGTAGGTCTTCACCGTGTTGAGCGGTCGCGGCTGCCCCGCGATATGGGCTCGCACCCACTGGAAGTTGTCCCAGTGTTCCTGGCCTTTCTTCTGGTTGTTCTGCGAGACATCCGCGAAGTCGTACCGTTCGGGATGGTCGAGCGTCCGCTTGTGCTCGTCGGATTTCAGGTCCCACGCGTCCCACATCTCGGTGATGCAGACCTTCTTGCCTGCCTCCACGGCGCGACGGCGGATGTGGCCGGCCCAATAGGCGCCCCATTGCTCCTGGGCGGAGGTCTCGTTGTCCATGCAGTAGAGGACGTGATCGTACCGGAGCGAATAGGACAGCATCTTGTCCACGAATCGCTGCTGGTGCTTGAAGACGACCGCATTGTCCCGCTGGTCCGGCGTGGTGAAGAAGAACGGCTGCTTGTTCGTACCCGCGTGGTCGGGGTAGTGCTCTGCGAAGCCCGACTGCTCGTAGGTGTAGTTGACGTTGTTCTTCGGGTTGTACGGATGGGGTTCCCAGTTCTTCGTCGAGTAGTCGAAACGGTCCCAGACCTCGATCTGCACGATGATGTCCCGCTCTGCGGTCCAGCGGAGCATGTTCTCGAAGCGCCGCCAGTACTCGTCGTTCCACTGGTCGAGGTCGTACTTGCCGTCGGGGCGCTGAGCGAATGGATAGACCTCGAAGCCTTTGTCCTGCCGGTCGCTCATCGTGTTGCGGATGTAGTTTCCGCCGGCGGTGCGAATCTCGTCGAGATGCTCCTTGAGGTCGGGGATCTGGAACAGATTGTCGTCCTTGCTGCCGCCGAGCAGCAGGATGGGCCGGCCTTTGTACTGCCAGTAGCGGGGGTTCTCGGACCACGGCTGGATGCGGCTCGCGTCATCGGCGGACGACACAGACATCTGGACAACAGGGAAGAACACCAGGATCAGCGACAGCGATAGCAACCTGCTCATAGTCACCCTTTCGATTCGCGGTTGTGTAGTGTCATGCTAATGGGCCGGCCGGCGCGCGTCAACGGAGGCGGCAGTTTCTTGCTGGCAAAAGACCCTGACTGCCGGTATGATTGCCCGCGTCCGGCCGGGACTCGCGACGGTGCGCGACAGCGCCGGGTCCGCGGCCGGTCCTATTTCAAGGAGATACGAATGAACGCCATGCCTTTGAACGTCCGAATCCGCCTGAGCGCCATGATGTTCCTGCAGTACATGCTCTTCGCCGTCTGGTTCGTGCAACTGGCCGGCTACCTCGACAAGATCGGCGTCACAGGCACTCTGAAAGCTCTGATCCTCGGCAGCATGCCCCTCGGCAGCCTGGTCTCGCCGATCTTCTGCATGATCGCGGATCGCCACTTCGCCAGTCAAAAGGTGTTGATGGCGATGAACTTCGCCTGCGCAGTCCTGCTCTTCCTTGCGGCGATGGTAGGCAGCCCGGTCGCGTTGTTCATATTCCTGCTGCTGGCGATGATCTGCTACATGCCCACCTGGAGCCTGACCAGCGCAGTGGCTATGGCGCACGCCCCCTCGGAGAAATTCCCCCAGATTCGGGTGTTCGGATCGATTGGCTGGGCGGCAGCGGGGTTGTTCGGTCTCATAGCCGCCAAGCTCTTCAATGACACGAGGATCGACGGTACGAATATCCCGCTGTTCTGCGGCGCGGGCACAGCCTTCGTCGCGGCTGTGCTGAACATGACGCTGCCCAACACGCCCCCGCCGTCCAAGGGCAAGCCCGCCTCGGTCGTCGACGTTTTGGGCCTGCGGGCGATGGGCCTTCTCAAGAGCGGCAACTTCGCTTTCTTCATGCTCATCTCCATGATCGCGATGATCCCCTTCACGATGTACTTCTCATTCGCATCGCAATTCCTCATGAGCCAAGGTTTCACGCAAGTAACGGCAGTCATGAGCTGGGGCCAGGTCGCAGAGATGCTGATCATGCTTCTGGTCCCGATCGCGCTGACGCGCTACGGCGCCAAGTGGGCGATCACCGCGGGTCTCGGAACGCTGCTGGTTCGTTATCTGGGGTTCCTGGCCGGCGGCATGCTCGATCAGACGTGGCTCTATTACATCCCCATTCTCGTACACGGCGCGATTTTCGGCTTCCTCATCGTCGGCGGGCAGGTGTACGTGGACAAGAAGGCCCCGCCGGAGATCAAGGCCCAGGCACAGGGGCTGGTCGGGCTGCTCCTGTTCGGCGTCGGCATGCTCCTCGGCACGTTCGTCAGCAACAAGCTCATCGACCGCTACGCCACCACGAGCCTGCCTGTGGCAGCCGGCTACAAAGCCCCTACGACGCTGCCCTCCACAGTGCCCACGATTGCGAATGCGAACGTGTCCAATGTCAGCCTCTATGGGCGGTCGCTCTCCGCCGCTGAGGTGGGCGTTCTCGCGAAGCGAGATCTCGGAAAGCCCGAAGAGGCCAAGAAACTCACCGAGGCCGCTTCCGAGCCGGTGAAGCTCGAAGACGGATTGCTGGCGGCGGGAACAAGTCCGTCCTCGCTGTCGGACAAGAGAATCGAAGGCACAATGACCTTTTCGGCAGTGGTGAGTCTGCCGGAGGGCAAAGAGCCTATTTCGGGGACCTTGTTCGCGGTTGGCGAGGGCGACAACGCAATGGTCCTGGGCGTGGAGAAAGACAGACTCTATTGGAAAGCGGGCGCCAGCATCATAGCTCAGAAGACGATGTTGCCCCGTGAGATAGACGGGAACGGGAAGGTCCCAGGCACTCACGTGACGGCCATGTTCGACGGCAAAGCCATCCAGCTCTACACGAACGGAAGCGTGCACAGGGTGGACTGGAATCCCGTCTGGCTGATTCTCATTGCCATGAGCGCGGTCCTGATGGCGGCGTTCTGGTTCCTTTTCCGGGACGACGTGCTCAAGAAGGCGACGCCGGCCCCCGAGGCGGCGAAGGCATAAGGCCTTTGCCGGTAGTCAGGAATGACCGTGCACGGGCCTACGGACCGCAGCGGACGCGAAGGGCTCAATCCCGAGCCCTTCGTGCACGGCGGCGATGTTCAGGCGGCGCCGCGGGGCCTCCTTAGTACCCTCGCAAGGCTCGGTCCCGGCATGATCATCGCCGGCTCCATCGTCGGATCGGGCGAGCTGATCGCCACGACGAAGACTGGCGCCGAAGCGGGCTTCTGCCTGCTGTGGCTGGTCCTCATCGGGTGCGTCATCAAGGTCTCCACGCAGATCGAGTTCGCGCGGCACACGATCACCTGGGGTCAGACGCCGCTGAACGCAATCAACGAGGTCCCCGGCCCACGCCTGCGCCCGGGCGCCAACTGGCTCGTGGTCTATTGGACCGTCATGACGGTCCTGATCGTCTTCCAGCAAGGCGGCATCCTCGGCGGCGTTGGTCAGACCCTCGCCATCGGCTGTCCCTTGACCGCGTCCGGCGCCGAGTACAACCGCCTCCAGGACCAGCTCACGCGGGACCGAATCCAGCTCAAGCTGCTCGAAGCAAAGCAGAGCGACGATTCTCGCGTCGTCCCACTGCGGCAGGACATCGCGGATCTCGTCGACCAGATCGCCGCGCGACGCGAACCCTGTGACACGTACCTCTGGGCCGCGGTCCTGGCCGGCGCGACTTCGCTGCTGCTGTACGTGGGAAGATACCGGGTTATTCAATTCGTCTCGACTGCTCTCGTGGCCACCTTCACTCTCGTGACGATCCTCACCCTGGTCGCTCTCCAGATGAGACCCGAATGGGCGGTCTCAGCCAAGGAGCTGGCGGGCGGACTGAGCTTTCACCTGCCCCCTTCGGGTCCGGCCGGCGGCAATCCCGTTCGCACCGCGCTCGGCGCCTTCGGCATCATCGGGGTCGGCGCGTCCGAGCTGCTCATCTACCCCTACTGGTGCCTGGAGAAAGGGTATGCCCGATACGCGGGACCGCGCGACGGCTCCGCCGCGTGGGTCGAGCGGGCGCGCGGCTGGATTCGCGTCCTGCACGTCGATGCCTGGACCTCCATGGTGATCTACACGTTCGCGACGCTGGCGTTCTACCTGCTGGGGGCCGCGGTGCTGGGACGCATCGGGATCAACCCCGAAGGACGGGACATGGTGCGAACGCTGGCCGCGATGTACGTCCCAGTCTTCGGCTCGTGGGCATATCCGGTCTTCCTGTGCGGGGCGTTCGCGGTGCTGTACTCGACGCTGTTCGTCGCGGCCGCGGGCAACTCGCGAATGGTCGCGGACGGCCTGGGCCAGTACGGCCTGACCGACGGCTCCGAGGCCGCCCGAGCGACATGGACGCGCAGAATCAGCGTGGTCTGGCCAGCCATCGCCCTGCTCCTGTACGTCTTCGTGCGAGCGCCCGCCGCGATGATCATCGCGTGTGGGATCTGCCAGTCGATCATGCTGCCCCTGTTGGGCGGCACGGCCCTGTTCTTCCGCTACCGTCGGAGCGATCCCGCCCTGCGACCGGGCCCGCTGTGGGATGCACTCCTGTGGACCGCCTTCGCCGCCTTCCTGGTCGTCGGCACGTGGTCCGTCCTCGCCGTGTTCCAGTAGCAGATCCTCACATGGCTTCGCCGAGGGCGTTGAGCGGCTGCTCAATCTTGAGCCGGTCCCCGAGCAGTCTCGCCAGGTCGGGCAGGTCATACAGGCCCAGCGCCCCATGGACGATGTTCACCAGTTGACCGCGGGACTGGCCCATCTCGATCACGTTCGACCACGAGACAAGCCCGCGGACCAAGCGGACCGAGTCGAAAAGCTCGGGCTCCAGCGTCGCCGCGTGCAGGGCGGGCACGCACACGTGCCCGACCGCGACCAGATCGACCGGCCTGTCGGACCGCTGCCCGATCAGCCGCGCGCATGTCACGATATCCTCCGCCCGCATCCCCACGTAGGACCGGCCCAGCAGATAGGCGGTGAGCACGTCTTTGACGTCGGGTCCGAACAGGTCGCCGCCCCAGCCGTTTTTCGATTGCGTTTCGCCGAGGCCGCCCAGGTCCACCGCAATGACCACGCGGCCGGCTTCGACCAGCTTCTCGATCGGGCCGCCCGGTCCGGCGTCGGCCTCTTTGCCGCTCTCATGGACGTACAGCACGTCATTGCCCACAGACTCTCCACGCGGGCGGAACACCAACGCCGGCAGGTACAGACCTTCCTCCAGCGTGACCGCGACCTTCTGGATGCTCAGAGCGTCCCGCTCGACGATCTCTCGCATTTCCACCACCCGCGGCTCGGGAAGTTCGGCAAGGGCTCGCACGCCTGCGAGTCGTCGGATCTGCCCCAGCAGTTCCGCGCGGGGCGTCGTCGACCAAAGCTGCTTTCGATGAGCCGCCAGCTCTCTCTCGCAGTCCCGATTGAAATCGTACGTCGAGCGGGCTCCCTCCAGGTTCATCACCTGGCCGTCGGGCGTGCAGCGGACCTCCGCGGCGCTGAGCAGGACGATGTTCGGCTCGACAATCGGCTCGTCCTTGCCCAGCAGCCATCGTGACATCCACCGCACAACGCCCTGGCGCTGCGTCCGGTTGTAGTTGTGCTCCGCGTCGTTTTCCAGCAGGCCGATCCGCTCGGCGAATTCCAGGCGGGTGTACAGGCGCTTGGCGTATCGAAACGAGGTCCAGGTCCCCTGGATGTCGAAGAAGTCCTTCGTCGCGGCGCAGATCAGGATCGCGGTCGGCGCTCGCATCATCAGGTAGTCCGCGTGGTCCATGCCGAACGCCAGTTGACCGAAGATGTTCTGCTCCGCGTCCTGCGGCCCGATGGTCGAGAGCAGGGCCTGGAGACTCGTGATGTAACAGCTCGGGGCCGCCGCGACGATCCGGTCGTCCAGCGCCATGAGGTAGGAAGTCTGCGTACCCCCGCCGCTGTTGCCAGTGCAGCCGATGCGCTTCGAGTCGATCTCGGGCCGGGACTGGAGATAGTCGATGGCCCGCATCCCGTCCCAGATCTCGAAGCGAGCGGTGTTGCGCCCCAGCAGGATGCTGCCGACCCCCAGCGTGGTGTGGGCCGCGGTGCCCCAGACCTTGGGCAGCGCCGAGGGCATCTGGCTGCGCTCGCCCTGGTCGATGGGATCGAAGACCAGGGCCGCCATGCCGTGGAGGGCCAACAGGGCACCCATGGTCTGGTAGGCCTCGTGGCCCTTGGCGTCGGAGGCGTGCCCGCACGGCACGAGGACGCCCGGGAAGGGAGGCTGGTGCCCGCCGCCGGCCGGCAGGAAGAGCAACGCCGTGACGTAGTGCTTCGGCTGGCTCTCGAAGATGACCTTCTCGACGTGGTACCCTTCGCGAGAGACGACGCCGGTCACTTTTGCATTCAGAGGCGTCCGAGCCGGCAGACCGCCGATGGCTTCGATGAATCGCTCGCGCAGGTTCTGCTGACAGGCCTCGATCTGATCGGGCGTCTTCAACTGCTCGTACCGCGTCTTC
The DNA here is from genome assembly GCA_017993835.1 of Phycisphaerae bacterium. Taxonomy (GTDB): domain Bacteria; phylum Planctomycetota; class Phycisphaerae; order Sedimentisphaerales; family Anaerobacaceae; genus PLanc-01. The sequence goes on along the minus strand of JAGOLX010000042.1, from coordinate 330 downwards.
CATTGTTCGAACAACGGCTGCGCCTGTCGCATCAGGTAGCGAGACATCATCTCGCCGGCCGGCCCGCCGTCCACCGTTTCCGGCAGGACGCGGAGATTATCCTCCGCAGCAGCCGACAAGGCGACAATCAGGCAAAGGCCCGCGACAACCACAACGAATTCCTTCCTTCCCATCTCATCTCCTTTTCGGACCCGTGTTTCTGCAGTGAATGCTCCCTCGCCTAAAGGCGAGGGCTTCGTTTTTTCGGCTAAAGCCGAGGGTTCCGGCTCAAGCCGGCTTCAAGGACCCCGCTCCAAGCGGGCTTAAGACGAAGGGGGCTCCACCGGGGGT
>JAGOLX010000092.1 GCA_017993835.1 Phycisphaerae bacterium | reverse complement strand
AAGCTCAACACGGCTCGCGTCGCACGATATCATCGCAAGGTGCTGGAATCCCTGGGATATAAAGTGATCCCACCGCAAGCCGACGAGGCCGCGTGACGGGGTATTTTTCAGAGGAGCGGGAATCCACGCCCTGGGACCGGTCGCATGCCACGGTTCCTGGATTCCTGCTTGGCCCCCCGATCAGGTCGAGGGCAAGTGTGGCAGGAATGACAGAGTCGCACCAACGTCTCGTCACTCTGCGGGAGGTCACAACTGCGGTCATGCACCCACAAGGCAGTTCCACGGCGCCCCGCCGGATCGGTGAGAATCGGAGCAAGGCATGCTATCGGGGTTCCGGTTCCGCTCCCGAATCGAAACGGATGTCGCCCGTGTGCTCGCCGATGTGGACGTGGCGAGACTCCCTCGTCAGTGGCGAGCCCAGGACAGTGACGTTATCGAGGGCGACATCGCGCACGTTGTGTTCCGCGTCGGCGCCCTGGATCTGGACCAGGTACTCGCCGGGCGAACCTTCCAGCGTCACGTTGCGGAATCGCACGTTGCGGATGAAGCCGGGCACCTTCTTGTGCATGTACTGATTCACGACGGGTCGCAGGCGGACGAACTCCCGCTGGCCCTCGCCGTGGATGCGGATATCCTCGATGAGGATGTCCTCCATCCGCATGTCCTCGCCGGGCTCCAGGAGGAAGGGAGTCATGGTGAAATGGATGATGTCGAGGTTCCGCAGCGTCACGTTCCGCATATAGGCCGCTCGGCTCTCGTGCCCGAGCAGGAAGATGCGGGCCCGGTCGCACCAGAGGATCGAGTTCTCCACGGTGATCCGTTCGACGTTGCTGTTCTCCCTGGTGAAGTCGAGACCCTTGAGGGCGACGCAGTCGTCGTCGCTGCGGATGAAGCAGTCCGTGATGAGGACGTCCTGCGAATTGCACGGGTTGATCCCGTCGTCGTTCTGGACGCGGGAATTGCAGAGCTTCACATTGCGGATCGTCACGTTGCGGCTGTGGACCGGCACGATCGTCCAGTGCGACGACCCGCGAAGCGTGACGCCGGCCACCTCGACGTTGCGGCTGTTGCGAATCGCGATCAGGTTGCCGATGGGACCCTTGCGCCATTCCCAGTCGGAGCCATCGAGAATGCCCCGCCCACAGATGCGGATGTTCTCGCCTTGGACCAGCACTTCGGCCTTGACGACCGCTCCGCCGGCAAGGTACAGGGTTTGGCCGGTCCCCAGGGAGATCCTCTCGGGTTTGTGTACGCCGGGACCGAAGTAGACAACGTTGGCATCCCCCTCCTTCGGAGCATTCGTTTCGAGCGGATTGGCGAACAAGAGCAGAGGTCCCTTCCTGCCATCCGGCTCGACGCTGACCTTGCACGGCCTAATCAGCGTCAGACTCAGAGTGTGGTCGTCCTCGATGGTCATTCGGACCGCACCCGACTGCGGGCGGAGGATGGTGTTGCGGAGCGACCGCTCAGACGTGATGCGGACCACGACCGGTCCCGACATATCGAAATTGGCGAACGAGTACGCGCCGCCGTAGTCATACTCCTTGCCTGCGAATGGCGGGTCGAGCACCCGAGCCCCATAAACATCCACCTTCTGCCCGCCCGCCTGGACCTGGTAGTCGCTCGACAGGAAGTCCCCCGCCGGCGCCGGATACGTGACAACATCGCTTGAACCTGCAGAAGCACCGCCGACCAGTTCTGAGACCAGAAACGCGGCAATCAACACTCCCGATGCAACCATTCTCGTCATGAGCCCTGCTCCTATCCGAAGTGCAGCTCGACCACATCCTTGTCGTGCAGGACGTGCGTGAGGTGAACGCTCTGGCCGTCGTAGACGCCGGTGCCCCAGATGCGGGCGCTCTTGAGCTTCTCCGCCAGCTCACGGTGAATCGCCTTGGCCATTTCCTGGACAGTGGAGCCGACGGGCAACGTGAAGGGGTCCTTCATATCCGCCGGCTTGCCCGGCGGCTTGGCGTAGACCCGCAGGATGTTCAACTGGCGAAACAGCATCTCGCCCAGTTTGTCAAAGCCCTCACCCGTCTGGGTCGAGAGCCTGAGGAACTCGGCCATCTTGTCACACGAACCCTTGACCAGCTCGAAGGCGCCGTCGGCCGCGAGGTCCGCCTTGGTACACAGGCACACCGCCTTCCTGGCCAGGGCGTTGCCCTGAGCGTCCACGGCGGGTGTCCTCTCATCGAGCAGCAGCTTCTTGGATTCGAGGTAGTCGAGCAGCACGAGGACCTGCTCCTCCACGTCCTGGGACAAGTCGATCACCACGCCGATCAGGTCGCCATTGCGATAGGTCCCGACTTGTCCTGGGGCGCTGTAGTCGGCCGTGATCGGGGGCATGTCCACGAGCTGGATCTGCACGTCCTCGTAGCGGAGCATACCCGGGACCGGGACCTGGGTCGCAAACGGGAAGTCGGCGACGGTAACCTTGGCTTTGGTGAGAGCCGCCAGGATGGCGCTCTTGCCGGTATTGGGCAGGCCCAGCAAGACGACCTGTCCGGCCCCCGATCGCGGGACGTGGAAGATGTCGACGTGACCGCCGGACTTCTTGGCCTGCTGGGTCGCGGCCTCCTTGAAGTGGCTGAGCTTGCGTTTGAGGTCCGCCTGGAGGCCCTCGGTGCCCTTGTGCTTCGGGACGGTGGCGATCATCTCCTCCAACGCCGCGATCTTCTCCTCATTGGTCGTAGCGTTGCGGAACCGCTCGTCCGCGTCCCGATAAGCTGGTGTCAGATTGGCTGCCATAGACCACAAAAGTAAGAAATTGAAGGCAAAAAGTCAACCGTATCGCTCTTCGGGTCCTTGCGTACCTGCCCTCGCCGTGAGAACCGGCGGGCCTCCCGAGATTGGCTTCGTTTCGCACGACAGCTTCGCGAGTTTCAAGTGGGAAGTCTGAAGTGTGAAGTCAGAGCTGCCACTTGAAACTTGACACTTCCCACGTGGAACTTCTTCTCCGCCAAACGAACCCAATTCCGCCGCGTCCGGCGACTCGCGTGCCTCCCGCGATTCCCGCAACTCGCGGAGTTGCGTCATCGTCCGGCACAGGCTGCTCTCGATCCGCCGTTCGTACATCAGCAGCCGGTCCAGCACCTGAGCCCCCCCGGGACTAAGAAAACGCCCCGAAAGAATCTTCACCACGGAGGCACGGAGACCACTGAGACGGGGCGGCAGCGGTAGGGTGGACTCCGTCCTCCATCTTTCCGGATCAATAGGAGGTGTTCATCCGCCGATTACGGGCATAGCCGATTGTTCCACCGTTGCGTTTAGCGCTTTGCGGATACCGACGGGGAGGTGGTTGACGTTCGCAGCGGGTTCCCAAACGCGATACACAGCGTTCGGGGCCCCAGTACCGCCTTCAGGCGGGAAGACCGGTCCCACCCGCATAAATGCGGAACTCCAAACGCCGGATACGCCCGAAGCCGCCGTACGGCTGAACTCTACCCTCAGACAATCGCGAGCCCAGCGTGGCAATCTCCTCCTGGGGCCTCCAGCCTGCTACTCCAAGCAACGGGAAAGCGAGGCAGGATGTGTGAATACGCTGTTTTCCAGCAAGGAGCTGCGTGAGTATGCGGAGAACTTGTGCCTGACAGCTTCAGTCCCTGCGACGGTGGCGACATTTCCTTCTCAACCGCTCGATTCGCCGGCGCCACAGCCGACGTCCGGTGACCACTTCCTCGATAGAGGCAAGGAGCGTTTCTGCTTCCGTGTGCTGTCCCACTTCAATCAAGGCTTCCGCTTTCTCTATTTTCCATCGCACCACTTCATAAGGCTCCTTGCCGATGATGCCCATGAGTTTATCGATGCCTTGGATGCCTTTGTGGTATTCCCCGAGGCCCATCAAGGCGTCTACCTGCGTTTCGAGAGCCGTCGCCCACCGCGGTTCTCTCCGGAGCACTTGCTTGGAGATGTTCAAGGCTTCTTCATGCCGGCCCATATGATTGAAGATGTCCGCCTGCAGGACCAGGGCGTCGACGTTGTCTCTGTTGGCACGCATGAGCAGGTCGATGATATGCAAGGCGGGTTCGTAGTGCTCCGCATAGTGCAGATCCCTGGCAAAGTCCAGACGTGCCTTTTGCAGGTTTGCTCCCTGCTGTACCGTTGTCAGGAATTCCTGAAAGGCCTGCCCGGTATCGAAGATGGCCTGCAGCGTAATGCCGTTGCCTCGCGACGTGGCTCTCGGATCGCCCAGAAGGACTTCAACCGGCAATTCGAGGCCAACCTTTTCTCGCACCCACCTGTTGAATGCCTGCCATTGGTCGGGGTAGCGTCTCCTCAGACAAGGCACTACGTACTTGCTGAACCAATCGTGTTGCACTTGCTCGGCATATATTTCTACCTTGTCCCGGGCATCTGACAGCCACCGTCCGCGCCCCCTTCGCGAGGAGAAATCGTAGTGGTGGGCGACCTCATGCACGAGCGTCATCAGCATGCCCATTCGCAGAAAGAACCCGACCGGGATTGGGTCGAGCGCATCGTGTCGACACACATAGGCGTTGATTCGCAGCTTGGCCTGACCTGGAGAATAGGTTCCCAACACACTGCCGGCGAATACCCCGGGCAATATCTCGTATCCCTGTCGGCCCACGTAAGGGTCCAATTCAAGTGGAGGCGCCCATTCCTCCTCTCCGTGCCGTGACTGATCTCTCTCGCCTAGGCACAACTCGATCCCCGTCAACCCGTCGATCACCCCTTGTGGCAAGGCACGCAAAACGGAACGGACGTCCTCCTCGCTGGCGGGATAGTGGACGAAATCCGACTCGTCGCGCACACGAATCGGCATCATGGCGGCGGGCATCGGCGGCAAAGCCCCTCTTCTTCTGCGACACTCCTTCGTCATGCCTTTTGTCAGCCGTTTCTTGAAGAGCCGCTCCTTGAGCCGCCGGATGGACGCGGCCCTTGTCTCTGCATCCGAGTAGTCATCTCTCTCTGCCTCTTCGAGATGCCTTCTTGTTGTGTGAAAACTCCGAGACAAGCACGCTCCTAACAAGAAGCCCGTGATTCCGCAGACGCTGCACTTGGTTCCTGGCACGTCGTCACTATTGGGGACATCTACTGCGCTTCGACCTTCGCCATCCTGCGCCACCCGACATATCGGAACCGCCAACCGTTTCGTTGCCGCTTCATCCAATATCACGAAACGGGTCGAGGCAAGCAAGGAAAAAGCGGGAGAGCCGCTTTGAAAGTTCGGGCTCATCTGGTTTTGGCGTACTTCGGGATCTCTTGGGGATTCCATCCCCAGACCCCTGAGATTCTCCGCTTTGAGCCAATAGCATGGCAAGGGGGCCGCACGACGTCGCCATTCAGTGGTCTCGGGCTTGGGGGATCGAGGTGCCGCCGTGCCCGTGGGGCAGCCATTTCATGATTGGTTGCAGATCCCAGAGGACGAGGGTATTCTTGACCTTGCCGTGGCAGATAATCTCCCCAACACGCCCGCTTCGGGCGTGCAGGGATCAGGAAGTACGCGGGCGCCGGATGAGCCGCATATATGCCCGAAGAAGCAATCCGATGGTTGAGCCGGCGGACGCCGGAGTTGTGCAAGAGCCTGATCGGCCCGAAGGCGGCGAGCCTTTGCACGTTGCGACGGCTCGGAATGAGAATCCCTGCATGCTTTTTCGTAACGACGGCTGCGTTTGCGGAGCATCTCGACGCGAACGGCCTTCGTCCGCAGATTGCTGCACGGCTGGACGAGATGCCTGTGCCGGTCGAAGAGATTCGCGGGCTTATTGCCCATGCGTCCGTGACGGACTCCACACGTGAGCAGATCGCGGCTGCATACCACCGCTTGGCTGCTTCTGTCGTGAGCGTCCGCTCGTCGGCGACGGCGGAGGATCTGCCGGGGCATTCGTTCGCCGGGCAGTATGAAACCACCCTGGGCGTGCGGTCGCTCGACGAATGCATCGGCGCGATTACGCGATGCTGGGCGTCGTTGTGGACGGAGCGGGCGTACGAGTACCGCCGACGAAACGGCATCGACCACAGCCAGGTCGAGATGGCGGTGATCGTGCAGCAGCAGATCGAGCCGGACGCCGCGGGGGTGGCGTTCAGTCTCGACCCGGTCAAAGGCAGTCGCAGCCGGATCGTGATCGAGTCGTGCCGGGGTCTGGGTGAGGCCCTCGTCTCGGGTGCCGTCCGGCCCGACCGATTTCGTCTGCAAAAGCGGACTCTGGAGCTGGTCCGGCAGACTCTAACCGGCGACACGCCTTCACTCGACCCCAAATCGATGAAGCGACTCGCCCGCAGCGTGAGGCGCATCGAGAAACGACTCGGCTGTCCGCAGGATATCGAGTGGGCGGTCCGCGACGGCGCCATCTGGTTCCTCCAGTCTCGGCCCATCACGGCCATTCCGGAGCCAAAGCCCTGGGAGGATCGGCAGGTATGGACGAATCTCAACGTGGGCGAGATCCTGCCGGACGTGATGACGCCCATGACCAAGTCGATTATTGTGCCCATGTTCCTGCCGCTGTTTCAATCGCTGGCTCGCCTTTTCGGCGCGGACCTGACGAGGAGCCACGTTGTGGGCTTCGTCGCCGGAAGGTCGTACTTCAACATCAATACCGGCCTCGCGGCCGCGATACCCCTGAACTTCGGGCCGGAGAAGTGGGCCCGCGTGGGCGCCATGCTGGGCGGGGAGCAGCAACAACGGTTCGATCTCGGCGAGTACGATCTCTGCGAGGAAGACCTGCCCGATATGGGCTTTTCTTGGCCCCGTTATATCCTCTCGTGGCCGGGTATCGTGCGGACGCTGATCGCGCACCGCCCCAGTCGAGGGGAAGCCTTCAAGGCCGCCATGCACGCGCAGAGCGACGCCTTGTCTCACATGGACGTCACGAGCATGCCGACGGAGGAACTTGCCGGCCTCGTCGGCCACATTGTCGAAGAAAGCCTTGGCGGCATGGACCTGCTCTACCTCGGCCCCGGCCTCGTCGCCCTCGGCGCGCTGCAGAAGGCCTGTCGCGATTGGTTCAATGACGAGAATTGGACGCTCACCTTCCGACTCTTCGCCGCCCAGGGCGGGATCGCCGACACGCAGGCAGGTCTCGACCTCTGGCGTCTGGCCGCGCTCCTCCACGAGAACGGGGAACTGGAAACCCTCGTGACGTCGGATGGCAGTTGGGAGGAATTGCGTTCGAAGTTCCAGCAGACCGAGCAGGGCAAAGAGTTCATCACCGCCTGGGACCGATTCATGGCCGAGCACGGTCACCACTGCCGAGGGGAGATTGAACTGCTCAATCTGCGCTGGTCTGAGCGGCCCGACTACATCCTCGACCTCCTGCGCGGCTACCTCCGCTCCATCGACCACGCCGACCCTCTGGCCAACCAGGAACGGCTCGCCCGCGAACGGGAGCAACTCACCGCGGAATGCCGGCAACGGCTGAGGAATCCCGTGAAACGGGCCATTTTCGACTGGGCGATCACGGGCAGCCGGAAGGTCGCCGCCGACCGGGAGAACTGGAAGAATGAACTTATTCGGCATATTGCCGCGTTTCGGCGAGTCCTGCTCGAATTGGGCGGAAGATTGCAGCGGCAGGGGATCCTGAGGGATCGTGACGACATCTTCTTTCTGGAAATGACGGAGCTCGAGCCGGTGACCACGGGCGCCGCGGATTTCGATATCGCCGGACGCATCGGCGAACGCCGGGGCGAATACGAACGCAATACCCAGCTCACGCCGCCCCCGGTCGTCGTAGGTCGCTACGATCCGGAGAAACACCGGCCGTTGGAGATCGACACGACTGCGAAGACGCTGAAGGGGATCGCCGTCAGTCCGGGCGTCGTGACGGGCAAGGCACGAGTGATCCTCCGCGCCGACGACCACGAGCACGTCGAGGCCGGCGAGATCCTTGTGGCTCCCTTCACCGACCCCGCATGGACCCCGTACTTCCTCCCGGCCGCCGGGGTGGTCATGGACCTGGGCGGCATCCTTTCACATGGGTCCATCATCGCCCGCGAGTACGGCATCCCCGCCGTGGTCAACGTCGGGACCGCCTCCAGGATCATCCAGACCGGCCAACTGCTCCGCGTCGACGGCGACCAGGGCCTTGTCACCATCCTGGATAGGGAATGACCTTCAGTGCACCCGTTGAGCAATCTCAAGAACTCTGTGAAGTCGGGTGGTAGATGGATCGTAGCCATATACGATTTGGCTCATCACTTCCACTTCCTGGGATGTGCCCGGTCCCACGATTCCTGGATTCCTGCTTGACCCCCCAATCAGGTCGAGGGCAAGTGTGGCAGGAATGACAGAGTCCGGCCAACGCCTCGTCACTCCACGGGAGGGCGCAGGAACGGACATGCACCCCAATCAGGGAGCCCCCACAATCCCGGAACAGGCCGTGCGCCCTGGCGGTTCACCTCTGACCTTGCTCGGTCTTGCCTTGGATCTCGTCGGAGGTCTTCTGCAATTCGAGGATCGCCATGATCGGCTTGGCTGCCTCTTGTGGCTGGGAACCCCGGTTGCAGGTCGCGCCGGGCAACGCGTACCAGAAGGTCACCGCCGAGTATCCGAGCAGGTCCCAGGGCTCTCGCATCTGTGTGCCAAACGAGGCTTCGATGTCGAAACGCAGACGGCGGTCGAACGGGATCGCGTCCAGACTGCGGGTTCGCGTGCAGATGTTGTAGCCGCGAGTCAGGCCGGCTTGGCCCAGTCCGCCGACCCGGACATTTGCGAGGAAGGGCTCGTCGAATTCGTCGGCGCGGGTCGGATTCACGCCGCCCGCCCAGCCGTAGTAGTCCTCGGTCCCGGTGCCGAAGTGAGTGGGGAAGCCCTTGTCCCAGGCGTCGTCCACGTAGATCTTCTCATCGCCTTCCCCCCACCAGCCGTCCTCGATATTCAGGACCGTCCAGGCGTCGCCCACGTACACGCCGCGACCTTGGATGTCGATGAAGTTCCAGTCCTGGAACGGCGTACCCGGCACGACATCGTCGGGCCGCCAGTTGGCGCGAAAGTGCATGGACCGCTCGTCCCACTGCCACGGCCCGACAGTCGCGGCCAAGTCGACCGCAACTCGCTGCTTGCCCAGATTGAGAACCTGGATCGCGCCGGACTTCTCATAGGGCATGACCCAGCGGCAGGTCATCGCGCCGTCCGCGGAAACGGTTCGTTCCCACATCTGAAACGGATGGATCGAATCGGCGCAACAGAAGAAATCACCGGCCGGGCACCAGATGGTCTGCTCCCCGTCGGCGGTCATCGCCAGCACGGCGGAACGCAGGAAGGTGTTGTCCGTCACGCCATGAAGCCGGATGGCGATCTCCCGTACGGCAGCCGGCCCGGCGGGCAACGTGATCTCGCCCCTCTCGCCCGGCTCAATATCCTTGTGCATGCTCAGTGGCCGACCCGACCTGGAGTCGGATGCTTCATAAAGGGTTTTGCCGATACTCTCACGGTCAGCGGCCTGGCAGGCGGCCATGGTGAAGGTTTCGACGGCGGTGCCCGCCGGATAGGCACGGTAGTTGATGATGTGGTAGAAGGGTTTGCTCGTCATCGTAATTCTGCAGCTCTTGGCAAATGGGATCGGCAGATACAGGTCCCCCGCCCGGGCGGTGAAGGCCGCGAAGGGAGGTTTGACGAACCCCTGAGCGGTGACCAGTTTGATCAGGCTCTCATCGACAACCGGAGTCTTGGCCCCATCCAGGTAGATCCTCACGTTGGGACCGGTTCGCTCGTTCAAGTTATAGTAGAAGAACGGCGTCCAGATCCGCGTGATGCAGCCCGGCCCGTCGTGCTCCATGATGACCCACTCGGTTTTGCCGTCCACCGTCTCGGTGCGAAGAAAGCCGAGCCCGTCGCTGTCGGCAAACCAGCCGGGCTGGTCTCGGTGCACGGACTCGCGATTGTAGCTGGACGCCTGGAGCGACTGGTACGAAGGCACAGGCAGTCGGGCCAACTGATCGCGGTTCACCATCTCCTCCAGCAGAGACCCCAGGGTGATCCGCCCGCCTTTGTCGTAGTAAGCCTTGATGGCGTTCATGGTCTGTTCGGGGTAGTCGGTGCCGAAACTGGCGAAGCCGAGATCCAGGAGTCGGTGATAGGTCTCGGGTTTGTCCCCCTGCGTCTGGGGAAACGTCTGGAACAGAATGCCATATCTGCGAAGCTCTTCGCCAGTCCTCCGCAGGAACTCCTCGCTCGGGGACAGGACCCCGTCGTCGCCGATACGCGTGTGAATCTGGAGCTGATCGATACAGGCGAACTCCACCTCCCGCAACAGGGCCAGCCGTTTCTCGATCTCCTCCTGTTTCCCGCCCATCCAGTGGAGTGTCTTGGAGCGAGGAGCGACCCGCTTCCATTCTTTGAGTTCGTCATACTTCGTCGATGCGACGATCAACTGCCGATGATGCCCCATCGTCTGTCCAGCCAGCACATCGAAATCGATCTGTTTGATATCGATGTAGAGCATGCGTTCCGGATGCGCATCGAGGACCTCGATCATCTTCGCCAGGCTGATGATCTTCTGGCCGGCGAACTTCTCGCCGCAGTATCTTCCGATATCGAGTTGTTGTGTCTCCTCGAACGTCAGGTCCTTGATCCCCTTGTTCTTCAACTCCGCGGGGGCATCGGGGAGGATTCGCGAGAAGTTGCCGTCATGGAACGATACGATGACCCCGTCTTGGGTCATTCGCAGATCCGCCTCCGGAACCATATTGAGCTTCCAAGCCATTTCGAACGATTCGAGAGAGCCCTCCGGGGCAGCGTTTCCGTAACCGCGATGGGCCTGGACGACGATCTTCTCGAATGGAATGTGGTCCCGAACGTTCCAGGCGACCGCCGGCGAATCGGCGTAGTATTCGTCGAGCGCCTGCATTGCGATATCCGGCCGATCCGTTCCCAGTCCCGCGGTCCCGAGATCAAGAAGACGCTTGTAGTATTCGACCTTGTCTTCCTTGACATCCCAGGGCATCGTCTGGAACTCGATGCGATACCGTCGCAGTTCGTTTCCCGCTTCTCTCAGGTACTCCTCGGAGGGCAGGGTCGTGCCGTCGTCGTTGAATCTGACGTGGATCTGGAGATGTGTCACGCCCTGGAAATTCGACTCGCGCAGCGCCTCAAATCGCTTTTCGATGTCGGCATCCGTCGCCTTGCCGAGTCCCATCCAGAGCAGGGTCCCGGAAAGCGGCGCGATCTTCATCCAGCGCCGGACTTCTTCGTCCTTGCCGGTCGCCAGCACGATCTGTTCATGAAGCCCTTCCGTCGCGTTCGCCAGAAGCCCAAAATCGACGTTCTTCACGTCGATGTAGACTCGCCGCCAGCGGTCCTGACGCAACGCGTCGCAGATCTCCTTGAGACTGACGATCTTCTGGCCGGTGAACTGCGGCCCACGAAAGGCACCGATGTCGATTCTTCGGGCTTCGTCGAAGGTAAGATCTTCCAGGCGTTTCTTTTTCATCTCTTCGGGAGCGTTCGGGAGAATTCGGGCGAAGTTGTTGTCGTGGAACATCACAATGACGCCGTCTTGGGTCGTGCGAACGTCCACTTCCGGAATGCCACCCATGCTCCAGGTCAGCTCGAGCGCCTCCATCGTATTCTCGGGAGCAAGATACCCCGCGCCACGATGCGCGATGACCGTGACCGACTCTCTCGCCATGTCCCGGATGTTCCATTGCGACTCTCGCGCCAACACCGTCGCCGTGCTTATCCACCACAGCGTCACAGCGATCTTCATCAGCCATTCGATCGTTCTTTGCACGTTTCGTTCTCCTCTTGGACCGGATCGCACTTTCGGACATATTCAATGAGCGCCTGCCCGAAACTCGTCGCAGCTCTCAACCGGTCGTAATTGCAGCGTTGGTTGTTCAGGAATTGCAGCACCAACCAGAGTTCCCCTTGGAAGCCAGGTCTCAAACCGGCGAAGAAGAAGCCCATCTCTTCGAATGAACAAGACAACCACGCCGTGGGAGGTTGGAGAAGAGGCAGGTATAGATAGACAGTTTCCAGCCGGTCGAGTCGCCACTTTCGCAGAGTCCTGCCGACCTGGGACACGGTATCGTTCGCATAATGATGGACGAACAAATGCCCGACTTTATGGGAGTCTGTCACCTGCTTCAACTGTCCGCATGGCGGCAACGGCGATTCTGCAACATCGTCATGAAGAACGACGTTCATTTCCAAGTGCCGACAGATCCATCCCACCATTTCGGCATGACACGCAGGAGGATAGAACGGTCCCCATTCCTTCTGGGTGAACCGTCCGGCCATGAACAGCAGAGATTCCCGGCCCTGTGTCTCTTCGCGAATGTCGACCAATTCGGCGGGAGATACGCACGACAGGAAAAGCGCCGTTTCTCGCAGCCCCATGAGCGAGGCGGACTTCTGGGAATACGGATGCGAAGTGACCGCAACAACACAGAGACCAGAAACCTCAGACTTCTCCAGTTCCGCCAGCAGATGGAGGGCGATCTTGCTGTGGATCCTCCTGCCCCGGTAACGAGGGTCGACAAAAGCGATGCAGGCCTCGTACATACTCGACAAACCATCCAGTTTCAACGCACCATGCCCCACAATGCAATGGTCTTCGTTGTTTACCGCGACGAAACTGAGCAACTGGTTGTTTTCATTGAGTTGCCGCACCCGCTCAGGGATATAGATCTCAGCGTAGTCATATGAGTACTTGAAGGCAAA
>JAGOLX010000115.1 GCA_017993835.1 Phycisphaerae bacterium | reverse complement strand
CACCCGGCCCCTGCACTCCAAAGGAAGCGGGCATCAGCGTGGACGTGGTCAAGCACTTCGCCGGCAAGATGCCGATCCTCGGCGTGTGCCTCGGCCACCAGTCGATCGGATACGCGTTCGGCGGCGAGATCGTCCGCGCCAAGCGGCTCATGCACGGCAAGACCAGTGAGATCCAACACGACGGCAAGGGCCTGTTTGTCGGCATGAGCAACCCGTTCACTGCGACACGGTACCATTCGCTGGTCATCAAGCCCGACACGTTGCATCCCGACTTCGTGGTCACCGCCCGCACGACCGACTCGCCCGACGACGAAATCATGGGCGTGCGCCACAAGACTATGCCCATCGAAGGCGTCCAGTTCCATCCGGAGAGCTTTCTGACCCTCGAAGGGCACAAGCTGATCGACAACTTCCTGAAGATGTGAGAAGGGCGGGCCAAGTCCTCCGGACTTGGGGTCTCGATTGCCCCACCACGGATCGCTCGGCCCGGAATCCCTTCCGGGCCTTTGCTCGTGGCGGAATCCGTTCCGCATTCGGCGGCAATGAGGATGGGAATCCTCGACCCAAACGGCCCCAGAATGGATTCTGGGACCAGCGAGCCCGCAAATGACGAATGAATGACGAAGCCAAGTCGTCGGTCCTCAGTGATCAGTTCTCAGTTTCGACCTTGGCCGATGACTGATCACTTCTATGAGCGTCTCCGTGTCAAGGGCGGGATTCGATGACGGTGGATGACCACACTTCTATTCGTACTCACCGCCACGGCAACTACGGCCGCTGGGCGGGGCACAGGAGATTGTTACGAGACAGGCCCATTCTGACGGAGCGGTCTTTTCGACCAGTCATCATGTTCGGGCTCTGCCAGTCATCCCGTCACCTCGACCCGAAGGTCTATGCTCACATCCGTCGCCAGTTCTCAGTCGACCGGGTTCCTTTTTCACCACACTGTTTTTCCTTTGCCTCGCTCGCGGCGACACCGGGCGGCGGCCGGGTTCCGTCCAGGAGGAGCCCGGCCCATGGATGGGCCGGCTGTCCGGAGCCCACGGAGGGGCGGAGTCCTGGACGGGTTCCGGCCGACGCCTTACTCTGTCGCAGCGAGGCAAAGGAACCATACGTTCATCCTTCTCAGGCGGCGTTCGGCAGCACCCGGCTGGGGTCGAACGCCTTGTTCTCCCGGAGCATGGCGAAGGCGACCGCCAGTACCTTGCGCCCCACGGCCACGATCGCCTTCTTGTAGCGGTCCTTCTTGCCCTGCCAGATCCGCTCGAAGAATGCCCTCATTGCCGGGCAGTACTGGATCACCCGGTGCACCGCCTCCACCAGAACCCAGCGGACCACGCTGGGGCCCCGCTTGGAAATATGCCCGTGCCGGTCAACCAGACCCGAGGAATCCTGCGTGGGGGTCATTCCAAAGTAGCTGGCGAACTCTTTGCGGTTGCGGAAACGACTGACCTGGTCTGCGAAGGCCACGATGGCTTCCGCGCTCCGCGGGCCGATCCCGGGTATGGTCCGCAGCAGAGCCACCGCTGGTTGAGAGGCCGCAATCTGGTTGAGTTGCTCCTCGACCTTGTCGATATGCAGTTCCAAGGTCTCCAGTTCCCACAGCAGACTGTTCATCATGATGTTCCGGGCTGAGTCGAAATTGAGGCTCTTGAGCCACACCCGGCCAACCTTGGTCCAGCAGCTCTTGTGCGGGCAGCGCTCCTGGAACGCTCGCAGAATGGAGCGAACCTGGTTCTTCAGCATCGTGCGGCGTTTGATCAGCGAACGCCGGTGGTTGATCAACGCCCGCCAGGCGGATACGTCCGCCGCGGGCAGGTGCACCGTGGGCAACTGCCGCAAGTACAGCAGGGTGGCCAGCTTCTTGGCATCCAGCTTGTCATTCTTGCGCCCGTCCCGGAACAACCATGGGATCCGGCTGGAGTTGGCCACCTGAACCTCCGCCGCCAGCGGCCGAACCACCGAGGCCACCCACTGAGCCTGCACCCCCACTTCGTAAGCCACCCGGCATTGGCCTTTGAGCGGCCGCAGCACCGCCGTGAGATCCTTCGCTGTGGTCGGCACCGTCAGGCTGCGGTGCTGCCGGTCCTCTGCGGCCTGCGGGTCAAAAAAGTGAAGTACCGTATTGACCGAATGAACATCCATCCCTACATTGATCATTGCGTGTTCCTCCTATTGCGAGATAACCAAACCCGTTTCACTACTACCTTGGGTCAATTATCCCGCATCTCAGGGACACGCTCATAGTTTCTGACAACTGATCACTGACCACTTCTTTCCGTCTTCCTCGGTCATTCGGCTTTCATCACTCCGGTTTCGCCCCGAAGTAGAGATCTCCGAACAATTCGGGCGTATGGTGGCCGTGCAGCCTGCCGAGGGGCGAAAAGTGCGATCTTTCGGCGATCTTCGCCTGCGGGTGCTCCGGATCGCGGAAGGTCGTGGTGAAACGCATGGCGTTCATTCGCCAGCGATCGCCGGCCTTGGGGGACGGTACGTCGAACTCGGTGAACGGGAAACGCACCTCGGCCGACCAGTCCTTGTCGGCCTCGTGGACCTTCACCTGCCAGTCGGCCTGCTTTGCGTACGCGTTGCGAGAAAGCGTCTGGAACACGTGCGGGACCGTGTCAAAGCAGAACTGCCAGTAGCGCCACACCTGCGCGCCCGGGTCGAGGAAGATCTCGAAACCGTCTTTGTAGTAGATGTCCTCCATGCGCGGCAGGTCAGTGTCGAGCCACTGCATGTCGGGCTCTTCGCATCGAAAGGCCAGGTACAGCGCCTGTTCGTCATAGGCCACGCGCATCCAGGTTCGCTTCTTGAGCGGCTTGTCGCCATGGGGAATGAATGCGAACTCGGCG
>JAGOLX010000041.1 GCA_017993835.1 Phycisphaerae bacterium | reverse complement strand
CCCGATTCCGTAACTGTGGTGCCGTCCCTCGTCTCAGGCGACCGTGAGTATCGAGTACCCGTCAATGATCCAGCTTGGGCCGATTCCCCGTGCTATTGACCTCGCTTTTGTAACGAATCAATCGGGCCTGCTGAAACCGGAAGGTTTATTAAGCCCCGTGACTACTCTCATATGACAACACAATGGACCGGATCAAAGAACAATATTCAGACAGAAAGGAACGCGAATATGTCTCGCAGGATCAGCCTGGGGACTTGGAACAGCTATTGCCGGAATGGATCGCGGACTTAAAGGACTACTTCGAACGACAACCCCCGCGCGGATACTCGTCATCCGGTTGATTTCCCTTCTTCTCCCACCCCAGAATGCAAAGGTTTATAAACTTCAAAGACGTAGACCACGGTAAAGGCACACATGCCCGGATATCACAGACCGCTCACGTCCTGACACGCGCCGATATCACTACCGTGGCAGTTGGCAAGATACAGCCGCATTGAGACTCTGGATCAGTATGCCTCTTGAAACCACCTCGTTCCGGCTCGGAAGACCCGGAATACCATGACATAGGCCACGCCGAAATGGCATTGCTCGTAGCCAGAGCCATGTCACCCACCTTCTTTCTTCTGTCTTATCTCCCTTCCTCCACGCGTGCGTTGCCTTTTTCTGCGATGAACCCGCGCCCAGGGATTCTGGTTTTCCGCCCGGAAGACCCTGAAATACCCCGGAATGCCCTGGAATAGCCTGGAACCGGACAACCTCGTCCAACAGCCACTTGCTCTGTCCGGTGGCTCCGATCCCTGCTGCCTCCCCATCTGCTGTTCGAAAGAACACATCCCGCCTCATCCCCTTTGTGTCGCCACGCCAGAAGACACCGCCCATCGAGGTCTTGCTGCTGATGCTGGTTACCATACCGCGGCCTCGTAGAGGTTCTGCCGGCAAGATCGCTCCCCCAAAAGGGTCGCTCCGTTGGCGACCTCTCTCGGCCTGAGGATTCCCAGCATCAGCCCAAAGGTATAAATACCCCATCATCTTGTACGATCGTACGGATTGGTATCCACCAATCGATATGGAATAACCGGAATATGGTAAAACCCGAGATCTCCTTCAAAGTGGGCGCAGTCAGAGCCTCTGTATTCAGGAACATAGTTGTGAACAACGGCAGACAGATTCCTTTGCCCAAGGTCGTGATTGAAGTCCGCTACAAGGACAAGACCGGCCAGTGGAACGGGACCAACAGCCTGAGCCTCAATGACATCCCCAAGGCGATCCTGGCCCTCCAGAAAGCATTTGAGTACCTGACCCAACACAAAGACCCCGGGTCCCAGCAAGACGCCGAAATAGAGCCCCTGTAGGCCCCACCAAGCCCACTTCCGCACACCCGCAGGACCCGCCTCCCAATCTTCCTACTTGGAGGCCCTCACGCACTTCTCACCACCCATCCCATCTCCACAGTGCCCGCGCGCCTTGCCGCAGCACATACCCAGACCTGCAGAGCCCCTGGTTGTCCCAAGGACTCTTCTCTGTACGCACAGAACCACAATATCCCCATGGTATCCCCCTCGCGCAGGAGGTGCCACAACACTATCCTTAGGAGGTACCACCATGACCCCACAGACATCAGAACACCCGTACGAACAACGAGACACCTGCTGCTCCGCCGGCGTCAGTCCAAGCACAGACTCCAGGGAGAGACTCGGCGAGTTCCACGCCCAGGACTCTCCGGTCGCCCAAGCCGTCCCCGAGATCGAGCACTTCCTTGCCGCCCTCGAATTCCGGCAGACACTCTGGTACCGGGCCTTCTACCGCCAGATCCTGGCCGGTGTGTCGATCCTGTACCCCCACGTGTCTGCATCGGCCAGAGCAAAGATGGCGAGGAAGTACGCCGATGACCTTGTCGGCGGCAGCTGTCTTCGTGCCCTGCAATCCCTGGCCATGCCCGGCGGGCACGTGTCGTTTGCCCAGGAGTCCGATCAATCCCGTGCCGCACCCGTGAGAACCATTCGACAGGAGATGGAGCGTTTCTGCGCGGCGTGCAGAACTCTGCTCGCCCTCCTCCTGCCACGATGCTGGCGCCTTGCCCGATGGTGCCTGTACCACTGCATACGTCTCTTCTGGAGAGCCCTGACCGGATTGTGCCGGATCATCATAGGCCTGCTGCAACGCCGGTATCTGGTCCTGGAGGACCAGGAGTTCTTCACACCCAATTGCGCTATGGTCCAGAGAATCACCCATCGCAGATGGCGGAAGCATCGCAAGAAGAACCCCACTTTGGCCGTCCGCCGCTTCAGGTATCGGTAGGGTCAAGGCTCGGCCAACGGGGGTGAAACCTCGGCGAGGGAGATTTCTGCCCGCCTGCGGCGACGGATGCAGGTCAAGATCCCGACGGATCCCGGTTGGTGGATCGAGTCCCCGGCATTCCTTGCGATGCCCGGGCATCTCGCCCGAGCATCCATCCGAACTCACAGAGCCCTTGGTTGTTCCAGGGGCTCTTTTTCTTTTGCCCACAGAACGCTGCACAGCGGCTTCCCACGCACGGGAGTCGTCACATTATCAACCCGGATGGCACGCAGACAGCCTGCGACGCAACATCCTCACTTAATCACTGGAGGTATTACCCATGGACACCATACGAGCGAAGGTAAACCCGCGCCTGCTCTCGAAAGCCGAACGGCTGTTCACCGGCGCCCTGGACGGCAGAATCATGGAGATCCTGCAGAACGCCAGGCGGGCCGGGGCAACAGAAGTCCATATCGTAAATCAGGATGGCCGAGTCACCGTGCGGGACAATGGCCGGGGCATTGCGGATTTCTCGGCACTGTTGGACCTCGGCAGGTCCGGCTGGGATGAGAGTCTCGACCAGGTGGAAGACCCCGCAGGCGTGGGCATCTTCTGCTTGGCGCCGCGAGAGGTCCAGATCCGCTCTGGCACCCGAACGGTGGTCATCGCAGGCAAGGGATGGACCGGCAAAGCTGTCGAAGTCCAGACGGCGGATGAGTCAATCCAGGGCACGCAGTTTGCCTTTGAAGATACGCCATGGCTCTTCGAGAACGTCGAGAGGCACGCGGTCTTCACCGGTTTGAAGGTGACCGTGGACGGCAGGCTATGCGTCAGCGAGCCATTCGTCTCATCGGGAGTGGCGGCGCCCCATTCTGAGCTCGGCTGCAGGATCGAGGTGCGGGAATGCGATGCCCTGAGTCGATGGCACAGCAACTGGAAACACAACCACTATACGGAGGATGTGCTGGTCAATTTCCACGGGCAGGTGGTTTTGTGGACGTACACGCCGGTGAGCGAACACCTTCAGTTCCTCGTGGATTTGACCGGTGAACCGACCGGAATCCGGCTGATGCTCCCGGCGCGAACCTGCTTGGTAGAGAACGAAGCCTTCGAGAGGCTCAAGGCCGTCTTGGAGATCGAGGCATACAGGTACATCCAGAAACGGGGCTCTCACAAACTCAAGTTCAGTGAATACCGCCGCGCGAAAGAGCTTGGCATCGAGCTGCCGGAGGCACAGCCCGTGTATCAGGTTGGCCTCCTCTCTGACGAACCGATCGAGCCGGTGCAGGTTGTGAAACCTCCGGACCTGCCTTTGGAGAAGTGCTATCGATTGGCCCCGGCCTGCCGGGACGCCGATGACCCGAACGAAGCGAACGCCCATCTGCTGTCGGCATTGGGCAAGTTCAAGAGCCCGTTCGTCGTAGTGGATATCTCCCCCATATACGACGGCTACAGTTGGGCCACGTTGCCTGTGGTGGAGCGGGCCAGGCTGAAGGCCGGCAAGGAACTCGCCAGAGAGCCCATGTGCTCCGAGACTCTCATCGCAGTCGAGAGCCTGCAAATCATCGCGCACACGAGCGATGGCAGGGTCTACTGCTCGGCCGTGCCGATGGCCGTTCGCAGGCATCCGCAAACCGCCAAGCGGCGTTCCTGGTGCACCGTGGAGATCCTGGTCACCCTGGAGGCAAGGGAACGGCTTGACGCCTCGGACATCTGGTATCACCTGGGCGGATACTCCGAGGACGGGGACACTTACGGCACGCAGTTGGCCGACTTCGAGGAGCAGTTGAACCTGTTCTGGGCGGGCATCCTGGGACCCGGCGAATACATGCGTCAGAGACTGCTGGAGTGCATCGAGGACTTCGGCATCCAGTGGAAGCAGATCACCGTCGAGTCCAGCGGCAAGGTCTGGATCTCGTACAAGGACGGCAGTGCCCAGATGCTCCAACCGCCGGAGCTCTCGGCCGTCCAGTAGCGTACGGCCCCACATCGAACACACATCACTATCAAACAGCACGCCGAGATACCAAGGCGTGCCATCCCCGTTAATGGAGGTGAAATCATGGCATGGAGAATCAGTCCATATTTGATCGAGGGCGAACTCGACAACACCCAACTCGGCAAGGTCACCGGATGGATGCGGTTCGCCGGAATGAACGAAACCGTAACCTTGAATCTCGAAGGAGATTTCCATCGGGATATCCGCGGCGCGAAGGTTCATCTCACGCACGATGCATCCCAGACACAACCGCCGGCAGATGCCAAGGCAGCCATGGAGGGATTTGCAGTCCGGCAGGTCGGGAAGGTCGGCGATATCACGGCGGGACTGCCGCCGGTGGACTACGTCAACCACCCGTACGTCGAGTGGTACTCTGACGAGAACGGCCGCGTACTCATCGAGTTGGAGCCCCAACAGGTGGAGGTGATCGGCACGCCGATCCCGGCGTGTGAGTCGGACCCGATCTCGCGGGACCAACAGGACCGCAACATGGCCGAGTTTCTGCGCGGACTGGCCACAGAGTTGGACTTGCCCAAAGAGCACGTCGTCTGCATCAGCGGCAACAGGGTCATCCAGGCCGGCGCCCGATCGGCAGGCCGCAAGATGCGGGGCATGAAGCTGCTCTCTAAGGAGATACGAAAGAAGCTGCCGCCGTTGTATGCCCAGGAGGACAAGGGTGGAAAGGCTATCGTGCACATGAAGCTGTTCACACCCGATGGTTCGTTCACCTGGTATCTGACCGAAGGCTCCCCGATCACGGATGGCAGCGGCAAGGAGGTGGACTTCCACTTCTTCGGCCTCGTGGATGGACTCGAGAAGGAACTTGGCTATGTAGCCCTTTCGGAACTTGAGAGTGTCCGGGGCCCCTTGGGCCTGCCGGTCGAGCGGGACCTCTGGTGGGAGCCGAAGACACTCGATGAGATTGCGCCCGAGATGTTCCGATCCCCAGATGACCATGAGGAGGACTGACCTATGGAGAAGTACTGCCAGAATCCACTCTGCGAGAATGAGTCTACCAAGATCGTACCGGTATCGGTGGACAAACCATCGGACCAAAAGCGGGCCCTCTGTGCCGTGTGCGAGGAAGCATATTCCTGGGGCGTCCAGCACGGCAGGATGATGTCGATGCCCAAGAAGGTCTGGGTGCTGCATGTGAGCAACGGGGGCGCCGCTGTCCACACTGGAGTCTTCATGAACAGGCGGAGGGCGGTGAAAGACCTCGTTCGGTACATGAGAGCCCAGGAAGGTTACCGTGGTCCTGGTGACTTACCCGGTATCTGCGACTGGATTGCCGAGCACAATGAACGCCTGGGCGTGGATGTCTTTCCTGCATCCGTAAACCTGGGCTGAACCCGTCAAGCACGTCAAAAGGATAGGAGACAATCTATGAAGGACTGTTGTCGAAATCCGCAGTGCCAGAAAGGCAAAGCACGGGCCGAGTGGATGTCCCCGTTGCAGGGATTCGCCATTTCGCCCCCGCCCCAAGAGAGGGGGTCGCAACCGCTCTACCGCGTGGTCTACACCATCGATGTCAACGCCATGAACGCAAGACAGGCGGCCGAACGGGCCCACGAGATCATGAAGGACCCGCAATCCATGCCGCCGGTCCTGGATGTCATCGATTCCAGGGGCCGACTGACGCGGATCGACCTGTCTGAACAGTGAGCTCAAGACCAAAAACGAATTCAATCGACCAGAGGAGATTGCCATGCTGAACGAAGTGTATGACACAATCGAGGCTATCCTGGAGAGTCTCGACGCCGGAGGCGAGCAGTCCCTCGCGTTCGCCGAGGAGATCAGGATGCTCAAGGAACTGCTGAGCTATCCCGAGCCCGCCGCCGATTCGCTCGACGAGACGCTCCGGCGTTGCCGCATCTCCCGAAAGCTGGAGCGACTGGCCATTGAGGCCCAGGACTTGACCGCCACCTTGCCGGCCTTGCCCATCGCACAATGGTTTGACGGCACGTTCGAGAAGACCGCAGCAGATGCGCCGTTCATGAAGTGCGATCTGGCCCGGTTGCTCCAGTTCCTCGCGGATTTCGGAGTCTGTGAGAAGGGCTGATCCCAGTCCTTGCACTCGAATACCTCATCACCTCGCACACCACCTAACTTACCCCCACATCGCCAATATTGAAAGGACACACCATGCACAAC
This sequence comes from Phycisphaerae bacterium, assembly GCA_017993835.1. GTDB lineage: Bacteria > Planctomycetota > Phycisphaerae > Sedimentisphaerales > Anaerobacaceae > PLanc-01. The sequence goes on along the minus strand of JAGOLX010000041.1, from coordinate 49,388 downwards.
GGGAGATACCCTGCGCGGGGACCACCACAGAGACCGCACCATCATCACATGGATCACATATCACCCAGTACATGACCTCTATTTGTGAAAGGCTATTCCGATGCGTATACTCTACATCAACAACCTGGGCGGCGGCTATGCGGATTACGTGGACGTCAACGATGGGACAACGGTGGCCCAGTTCTTCAAGGACAGGATGCCCCACGAACGGCCCGAGGACTACCTCATCCGCGTCAACCGCCAGCCGGTCCCGCGGGACTACGTCCTCCAGGAGAACGACCGCGTGACAGTGACCCCAGTAAAGATCGAGGGCGCTGCATAGTCGTTGCAGGCCGCGAGTGTCAACGAGGGCATCTGCTTGTCTTGGCGATAGGCAGATGCCCTTTTCCATTGGAAAGGATCTAACATGAACGACAAAGAACTCATACGTGTTGCCGGGGACATTCGAGATTCCCTCCTTATGTTCCAGAAGACCCGCTATGTCGAGTGCATACGGCAGTTGGGCCTGTTCACGAGCGCCATCCACACGATCGTCCACCAGTCGGGCAGGCTTGGACTGGCCCTGTCCCGCGATTGGCTCGCCGCAGCGGAAGAATGCTGTGTAGACGTTGCCAGGCAGTTGAGCGACATCCCGTACACGGTCTCCCGACTCGAACTGCTTCTGAGCAAGCGACAAGGAGGGATTCCCTCCCTGTCGGATCTCGTCCAGGAGATCAGGGCAGCCAGCGCCGAATTCGGCGGGATTGAATTCGATGGGGAAGAGAACTCCCTCTCCGTGATCACGGAGCCCATCACGCTGGAAGATACCTACCTGGGTCCCTTCCGGATTGCCCTGTCCCTGGGCAAGCTGCACCAGATGCAGCACTTTGTCCCGTACCACGTCTTCGCCCTGGAGCCCCATCCCTCTGCGAAAGATGAGGCGATCACTCATCCGCACGTCAGCAATGATGGACTGTGCGAAGGCGACGGTGCTGCGGCGATCCGGGCAGCCGTGGAACAGGGCAGACTGGCGGACTTCTTCAGCATGGTCCGCAGTATCCTTCAGACCTACAACCCGGACAGCCCCTACGTGCCCCTGGCGGATTGGGACGGCACACCCTGCTATGACTGCGGCTACGTGATGGACGACGAGAACGTGTACTCCTGCAGCCGCTGCGGTAACCCAATTTGCGACGACTGCTCCAGGGTCTGCACCAACTGTGGCGAGATCGTCTGCGGCGAGTGTGCCAGTGTCTGCGAAATCTGCGAACGATCCCTTTGCCCCGCGTGCGCCAAGACCAAGTGCGCGGACTGTGAATCGACCTGCTGCGAATCCTGTATCACAGACGGACTATGCCCCGACTGCAGGGAAGAAAGGAAGAACGAAAATGAAGATGAAGAACAGAAGATTGAAGAGACAGATGAGATCCCGAACACAAGTCAGCCTCAGCCAACCAATCTGGGATGACGATTGGCTGGATGAAGAAGAACAGCCGGCGGCGCCCACGCTGCGATTCAGCCCGACGGCCTGGGCCAAGCTGCTGTACCTGCGGGACAAGTCCGAGAACGAGGTCGGCGGGTTCGGCATCTCGGCGGCCGATGACCTGCTGTATGTACAGGACTTCGTCACAGTCAGCCAGGAAGTCAGTCCCGTCAGCGTCAAGTTCGACGACGAAGCGGTGAGCCGGTTCTTCGATGAGCAAGTGGACCTCGGCCGAAAGCCCGAGCAATTCGCCCGCGTGTGGCTGCATTCCCATCCTGGCGACTCGCCTGAGCCCAGCTCTGTCGACGAGGAGACGTTCAAACGGGTTTTCGGGTCGTGCCAGTGGGCCATCATGGCCATCGTCGCCCGGGATAGCAGCACTTATGCCCGCCTGAGTTTCAATATCGGTCCGGGCGGACAGATCCCGATCCCGACCGAGGTGGACTACTCCCGGGAATTCGGGGCAACTGACCGCCCGGCCTGGGATGCCGAGTACGCGGCGCATGTCAGGGCCGTGGACTGGTTCAGTCCGCCCCTCTTGGCAGGCCCAAAACCCGCGGAAGCCGCCCCTGTCCAGAACTGCGCCACGCCCGAGGGTCTCATCAATGAGCTGGAGAAGCTGGGACCGCTCGAACGGCAACTGGTCCTCGATGAGCTGGCTGAACGGCCGGATCTGTGGAACAATGAACAGGAGGTGCTTTTCCTATGAGAGATGAAGAACGCTACAGCCGCCAGAAGGACATCGTGCCGGCCGAACGGATTGCCGCCTGCAAGGCGACGGTTATCGGCGTCGGCGCCATTGGCCGCCAGGCGGCCTTACAGCTCACGGCCATCGGAATCCCGTCGCTTCAATTGGTGGACTTTGATCTGATCGAGGTGTCCAACCTCGCCAGCCAGGGTTACTTCGAAGAAGACCTTGGCAAGCCCAAGGTCCAAGCCACGGCTGCACTCTGCATGAAGGTGAACTCCAATCTGGAGACTGCCGCCATGCCCGAGCGATTCCGCCGCAGTATGGAGATCGGCACGGCGGTCTTCACCTGTGTGGACAGCATCGACGTTCGCCGGCTCATCTGGGAAGCCGTCAAGGACAAGGTCGGCTTCTTCTGCGATGCCCGCATGAGCGCCGAGGTCCTGCGGGTCCTGACCGTCTGTGACTCCAAGTCGAGGACGCACTATCCAACCACCTTGTTCCGCACGGAAGAGGCCTTTGCCGGCCCGTGCACGGCCAAGACCACGATCTACTGCGCCAATATCGCAGCCGGCCTGATGGTCTCCCAGTTCACAAAGTACCTGCGGCGACTGCCCATCGAACCCGATATCCAACTGAATCTGCTGGCTTCGGAGCTGAATGTCGCAGCGGCCTGCCCGTAGGTGAGGCAGGCGAACACGGGGAGGGCCGACGTGAAGGCCCTCCCCATTCTTAGTGCGGTGAATTCCAGCATATGTTTTCTATCCCATGTTTCGCGCTACCGATAACCTTAAAAACCCTGGGGCCGTTATCATGCCAGAATGACAACACAAGAAGACCCATCAAGACAGGAGGAAACCGTCCGCAACCTGGAGGAAATCTGTGAGAACACACGGGCCATTCGCAGGGTGGTGAACCGTATTTTCGATCATCTGCATGAGTATGCAGAGCAAACCGATGACTATGATCCCGACGCGGTTGACTGGCGGGACCTCTATGAGAATGATGATATGTACCATTAGGGGGACCCTTGTTCAAAAGCGATCGGTCGCTCACTGACGCGACCCATGATGGCCGCACAGGCACCAAAAGACTTTTATAGCAGTGACTCCTGGGTTGGTCATGAAAAGGACCCATCTCAAAGTCGAATTGGCAAATCTTCAAGGCAGTCTGGACCGGATGCGGGATCTATTGGCTTGGCACGCATTCAAGCAAGCGGAAGCCAAGCCCGGGAGCGCACCGGGATTCGATGTCTATGATCCAACGCTGGCAGACCTGAGAGATGAATATTCGTGCTTCCTGGCCACATCTGGCAGGATCCACGTAGCTCTTGGCAGTGACCCCGTGGCGGCCCGGAAACCCGACCGGATCGATTTCACGAGAGCACTTCGAAAGATCGAGCAAGAGGTCTACAGCATGAATGTGCGTAAGACCCTCGGCATGCTCTAAACGAGCATGCCTCCTGACTCGCGGGGTCACTGCGACATGGCAGCGCCCATATCGATGTCTGTAAGGCGGCCGCCAGAGAATGGCTGGGCCGTTCATGCATCCTCTTTTCCTGTTTCTTCCCCTCCTGTGACTTCTCCGGAGCCAGATCACATGGACACGTGTGTCCGGCCGGCGACCGGAAGGTTTATTAACCCCTGATTCCTGGTAGTACCACTGGAGAGTTACGAAACGAAAATGGCATACAACCAAGTATACGACCTGCCGAATCTGCATTACAGACAGAGCTGGGACTGTCGTGAGAGGGGCCCTTACTCGTACGGGTTGCTCTCATGGCCCAAGGCCGGCTATTTCGAAGCGTTCAGGCCGGATGCAGAACTGCTGCACGAAGCGATGCGATCTCCTGAAGCCTCCAATCTGTACACGATTGCAGACCAGATCTTCGGGACCCAGAAACAGCATGAATATGTCGGTCTGAGACATCTGGCCAACCTCTTCTACGAACGTTGCAGGCTCCACAAACAACACGTTCAAGATATCGACCATCGGCACATGCAGGCCCAGGAGAAGCTCTTCGGAGTCGTGATCAACAACTTCCCCGACAAGGCGAAACGCCAATCGACGCTGGAGACCCAACTGCTCCAATTGGAGGGACAGAGGCGGGATGAAGAGCTCGCCTTCTGGAAAGACACCGCGGATCTGAGAGAGAAGCTGTTTGAAGGCGCCGCCCGATACAGGGATGCCAAGCATCGGTACTCGGTTTTCGCCGGCGTGGAGGTAGAACATGGTCGAGAGTACTAACCTGGCGAACGTCCGGCAGATGTGTTTTCAGCTCAGGCCCATTCTGGGCGAGAGAGCGCAGGCCATCTATGACGCCTTTCTCGCTGAGGACGATGACGGCAGAGCGCAGATTCAACATTACCTGGAGGTGTTGGCCGCCCGGCATCTTCCCCATGAATTGGGGGAAGGCGACATGGTGTTGATACCGCCGTCGCAGACGCAGGCCAAGGGTGACTACACCATAGGTAATGTGCACTACGCAGGGAAGAACCTCTACGAGTTTGGCCTTCGCGAAGATGAGTGGATCCAGCATGTGGCAGTCCTTGGCCGTTCAGGGGCGGGCAAGACCAATATTGGTTTCATTCTACTCCGGGAACTCAGAAAAAAAAGCAAGCCCTTCCTGGTGTTCGACTGGAAGAGGAACTATCGAGACCTGCTGGCTTTGCCCGAATTCAGAGGCGTTGAGGTCTACACCATAGGGCGGAACGTTGCCCCTCTGACGTTCAATCCACTGATCCCACCACCCGGCACCAATCCGAAGACGTGGCTCAAGAAGCTCAATGAGGTAATCGCGCATTCCTACTGCCTGGGCAACGGTGTCCTGTTCTTGCTCCAGCAAGCGGTGGATGCCGTTTACGAAGAGGCCGGCGTCTATGATGGCACGGTCCAAAGGTGGCCGACCTTCAAAGATGTCCTCCTCAAGGCCCGGAAGATGGACAGCCGCGGCAGAGAGGCCGGCTGGCTGTCCTCGACTCTGAGGGCTTTGTCCTCGCTGTGTTTTGGCGACATGGACCACTTGCTGAACGCGGATAGCAATAGGAGCCTCGAGCATATCCTGGAGAAATCCGTTATCCTTGAGTTGGACGCCCTCACCCAATCGGACAAGGTCTTCTTCGCCGAGGCCCTGCTGCTCTGGATCCATCACAGAAGAATGACGGAGCAACGGCGGGAGAGCTTCAAGCACGCCATAATCATCGAAGAGGCCCACCATATCCTGTCGGATGAACGACACAGTCTGGTCGGAGGCCAGTCCGTGATGGAGATCGTTTTTCGGGAAATCAGGGAGTTTGGGGAGAGTCTGATTCTTCTGGATCAGCACCCCTCCAAGATCAGCCTGCCTGCCCTGGGAAACACCTACACCACGATTTGCCTGGGCCTCAAGCATAAGACCGACATCAACGCCATAAGCCAATGCCTTCTACTCGACAAAGAGAGAGACCTCCTCGGGATGTTGGATATCGGTCAGGCCGTGGTCAAGCTCCAGGGGCGGATCGCACGGCCGTTCCAGATCCTCGTTCCAGAGTTCATGATCGATAAGGGTCATATTACGGACGACTGTCTGAGGCAGCAGATGAAGACTGACGTGTCTGTCTCCATGAACGCGGGACCTATCGTGACCGAAGACATAACTGCCGCCGTCTCAGATGTACCCGCGGATACACCCGGGGCCTTGACGGACGTCAAAACACTCTTCCTCAGGGATATTCTGGAATACCCTGGCAGTGGAGTTGCGGCTCGATACAAGCGGCTCGGCCTCTCCGTCAGACAGGGGCAGCAGGTGAAGGACGAGCTCATAGAGGCAGGGCTGATCCAGGAGAAGACGGTGATGACCCATATGGGCCGAATGGTCGCGATTGAACTGACAGCAGACGGCCGGGCATTGTTATGACCTGCATTCTTGGCGGTGCTGTGAAGCCATGAGACTCGGCTTCAAGATCCGTGATTCACCAACACTCTCACAATCGGCATTGGACGGTTATCTCGTTGCCCATGGCGGGGCAATGGGGTAGAATCTCTTCTTGATGAAATTCATGGTTGGAGGTCGCAGGAGTCCGTTGTCTGGTCCGGTCGGGCTTCTGTGACTCGTAAGGGAGTCTGTATGCCTGCGAATCTGTCGCTTGAGTTGCGAAAGGAATTCTTGTCCGCCCACATGCGGGGAACCGCTATTGAGCTGCGCAATCGACAAGGCACAGGCTGGACACAGCGCGACCCCGCTGAGCTTCTGGGAATCACGTACCCGACAACCGATGTGCAAAGAGCCCTCAGTGGCGTCTCCACTCGGGCACAAGGATGCCCACTTGTCTTTCTCGGCCAACGTGGTCGCGGCAAATCTCACATCATGGCGTTGCTCCACCACGCCATCGAATCGCCGGACAAGGTTCAGGGCTGGGCGAGGGAATGGGGTACCAAACCCGGTTTCGCACCCTTGGCAGAACTCGTACTTCCGAAGGGCTTCGTCGCAATTACGGAAACCCTCTCGAATCAGGAATACCGCACGCTGTGGGACTTGGTCTTTGACCGGCACCCAAGGGGCACCTACTACCGGGGCAAGCATGAAGCGTCAGGCACGTCTATTCCGGCCAAATCCCTGATGCAGGACTTGTTTGCGGAACGTCCGACCACTCTCATCCTCGACGAATTCCAGACATGGTTCGACGGCCTGCATGACGATCCCGGTGACACCGGCGCAAAGCGCCGGCAATGGGCTTTCAACTTCGTCCAAATCCTGTCTGAACTGGCCAAGGAGCGTCCAGACCTCCTCATGTTGATCGTATCCGTCCGGGACACCACGACGGAGGGGTATCGGCAGATTCATCGCATCGGCCCCGTGGTCATCGATTTCAAAGGCGAAACGGCGAAAGAAGATCGCAAGCGGCTGCTGCTGCATCGTCTCTTCGAGAACCGCGCACAATTTGCCGCGCCAGCCATTGAGCAGCTCGTCGCAGCTTATGCTCAGGAGCGGGTACGGTTGTTGCATGCTGACAAGTCCGATGCAGAGAAGGAGCGGCTGCGCCGCGAAGTGGTTGATGCATGGCCGTTCTCGCCCGACCTGCTGATGCTGCTTGATGACCATATCCTCATGGCTGAATCCGCCCAGGACAAGCGAGATCTCATCCGCGTGCTGGCCGAGCTATTCCGGTCGCGCGGTGAGCACGTCCCTCTGCTGACACCCTGCGATTTCCTCGTGAATGACGACAAGTGCGGTGTCCTCACACTCATGGATTCCTTCGCCACGACGGCTGATCAGGAGCACCTGCGGGAGAAGGCAATCCGGAATCTCGACGCCCTGCAAGCTGCCGGTGTTCAGGCCGAGCACGCTCGCGAGGCCATCAGTGGTATCTGGATTCGCTCCCTCTCAGCGACCAACGTTCTTGGTGGCACCCGTGAGGAATTGCAGCTTGACCTCACCCGATCCAGGGCAATCGACGACAACGGCTTCACCGCGGAACTGGCAACCATCGTTGAGAACAGCTTCAACATCCACGAGGTCGGCACTGCCGACAAGCGATATTGCTTCAAGCTGGAAGAGAACCCGCTGTCGAAGGTCAGGGCCATGGCGAAGAACGACAAACTGTTCGAGCCCGATTCGCCGACTGTGCCAGGCTTGCTTCCTGTAATGAAAGACCAGGCGTTCATTCGCCAAGTCCTCGAACACGAGCTTCGATCACCGGAGGCGACCAGCGAACCGCCGTCGCGCGTCATCGTGCTCGACCCCAACTGGGAGACATCGCCGTGGGCCAACATCCTTGCCCCAGACCAGCCGGAGCGGTGGGATAAGCCGGTTCTGCTGGTCATCCCCGTTGCACCTGCTGATGCCAACACCACGCTGGGTCCGTGGTTGGCCAAGCACGTCACGATCAAACGAAACATGGTGCGATTCCTGCTGCCCAAGGCCGGTTCGCCGTGTATTTACGATGACGCGGACCTCCGCCGCCTCTCTCGCTGTGCCTATTTGGCCAAGGCGTGGAAAGACAACGAGCCGGTCTACGCCGGCATCTTCAAGAAATTCGATACGGATCTGCGGCGTGAACTGGGCAATCGGTTCGACCGCTATGTACTGCTCCGTCGCTGGAACTTCCAGAAGCCCGCAACATGCGTCTTCGCCACAGAGCCGTGCGTGACTGCCGCCAAGGAAATGGCCAAAGCAGTGGAGGATAGCGTTCGGGCCAACTACTTCGCCCCGGAGGATTTCGAACCCTTCATCATTGCGGCTGCCCAGCGCGGGGAGACCATGAAGCAGGTGCTGGCCCAGCTCCGCGAGCCGCCCGCCAAGCCAGATCAGGATGCCATCCCGTATCTGGGCGACCACGCGATGTACGAACAGACGATGAGCGTGGTGGCAAGAGATCGTATCGCACTCAACGTCGGCAACACGTGGCATCGAGCCGAACCCGGCGAGACTCCGGATCAGACTCTTGCCCGGCTGAAACGGTCCTGCTTCCGCACAGGCCGTGAACTCGAGGAGGTTCTGCTTGGCTTGCCCGGCCAGGTCGGCAGCGGTGGCGTCGCGGTTGGCCCAGTCAAACCGCCGGCCGGCGCCGGCATTCTGTTCCCACCCACGACGCCGGTTGTGCCACCGGTCACGCCGCCCGTGACGTCCGCCGGCGGGGTAACGACCCCACCGACCACTGTACCGCCCGTGTCTGTTGTGCCTGTCGCTCCCACGCCGATCATCCGCCAATCCAATGGCGCCAAGAGCGGCATCAATCTGCTGGGCGACATCGAACGGTGGGGGCTGCCCGATCAGGAGTGCCTGACCATCGCAACGCTGACCATGCGTGGTCTGACCGTCAAGGAGTTGCGAGAGCTGTGCACCAGGCTGCCAATGAAGTTGCTGGCGGAGCTGCAAATCACATCGAATCCTGACCCGCAAGGAGGCAATGGCAAATGACATCTGCGCCGACCACCTCCGCTGCTCAGAGTTGGGAATCGCTGATTCTGTCGGAGCGTCCCGCATCGGCCGTCTGGACCGATATCTTCACGCGTCTGGGCGAAATCTCGCTATCCGCACCGTCCCCGGCGGCGCTGCATCGCGAGACGATCATTCCCGACCGGCTCCTGGCCGAGAGCGCCTGGGATCTGTGGCAGTCGTTTCCCGCCGCAGCACCCAAAGTCACGGATGCACTTCGCAGCTTCTGGGCCGCGCCTGCCGCCAGTGCCGGGACCGCGATCTTGATCCTGGACGGCCTGTCTCTCCGCGAATTGCCTCTGATCGTTGCGACCGCTCGCAAGCATGGCGTTGCACCTGTGAGCATCGCCGTACGCGGCAGTCAGGTGCCGTCTGAAACAGATGGTTTTGCGGCCACACTGGGCCTGCCAAGCCGCTCCAAGCTCTTCAACAACCAGCCTCCGCAGTCGTTCATCTTCGCAGGGCAGGACGTACACACCGACGTGCTGGAGGAGCCCTTTGCCGATTGTGTGGAACGCATCCCGGCAAAAGCCCGCCTCTTCATCTGGCACAAATGGCCTGATGAGCCCCTGATTCATTTGCACGCTGAGCGTCCGGACGGCGGCGCCGTCGTTGCCGCCGAGGCGAAACGGACGCTGACCTCCGAGGATTTCTGGAAGTTGGTCAACTGCTTGCGGCAGGGACGGCGGCTGCTGATCGCTGGAGACCACGGCTACGGAACGGCGTCCGAGTTCTCCAGCGAGGTCCGCGACGAGGCGAGCATCCGATTGTTCGCCGGTGCGTTTGGAGCACAGCGGGCGGTCCGCGAAGACCCGGCCCAGCCCTGGCCCCGGCGGGACCTGCCGCCGCGCGTTCTGCGTTTTGCCGATGCCGGTGGAACTTGGCTCGTCGTGCTGGGCCAACGAAAATGGAAAGTGCGGGGCGGATTCCCAACATTGTGCCATCGCGGTCTGTCTTTGTTGGAGGCGGCCGTGCCCGTTATCGAATTGCCACCATTGTGAGACTGAATGTCCAAGGCTAAGAATACTGCACGCGACGACACCCCAGCTTTTCCTGGCATTGAATTGCCAGTGGAGCCGGCGAAAAAGCCACGCGCACGTAAATCGGCTACTGCTGATTCCGCACTCGAAGACCACTTGCCGCCGAACCTGGGCAAGCCGCTCAAGGTCAAGGTGCCTGACTTCTCCGACCCTAACCGGCCCAAGACGTGCCTGGAGGTCGATTTCCCGCTGGTGCCGATCAATGCGCTCTCGGCGCTGGAGGGCAACGCGGGCAAGCCAATCTACCAGATGAGCAAGTGGTGGGCGCGTCGCCGCTCGTGCGTGTTCCGGGCGATGCTTCTTGCCGCAGCGATGGAGGCTCCGATCCGCCGCCATCCGGATGGGAAACCCATGCTTGGCCCGGATGGCAAGCCGATCATCGACGAAGATACTGCGGATCAGGTCGTATGGGACACGTACTACGCGAACCACCAAGCTGCCGGGAACTTCAAGCACATCAAGGTGCTTGACCCCTTCATGGGCGGCGGCACCACGTTGGTCGAGGGTTCGCGGCTGGGCTTCCAGGTTGCCGGCGTCGATCTCAACCCGGTTGCCTGGTTCATCGTCAAGAACGAATTGGCTTGCACTGATCCGAAGGAGGTCAAGGCGTTCTTCGATCAGATCGAGGCTGAGGTCAAGCCGCAGATCCAGCCCTTCTATGTAACTGATGGCGTGGGCGGGCGCAAAGGCACGTGGTACAGAGTCATCGCCGATGGCAAGCGGGAGCAGATGCCGACTGGCTTCGATCCCATCACGCTGCCGCCCGACCAACGCAAGGGCTACCAGTACGAAGGTCCGGAGGTCATCTACACCTTCTGGGCCAAGCATGGCCCGTGCATCAAGCCCGGTTGTGGACATCGTACACCCGTCTTCCGCTCGCCCATCGTGGCAACCAAGAAACTCGGCGTGAAGTACATCCCCTGCACCTGCAAGAACAAACAGTGCGGCATTGCCTTCGATGCCGAGCTGGGCGACGCCCGCGTTGCGCCTGACGCCGAACACGTCGTTCTTGAGAACGAGCATCCCTATACGGTGGTCTCGCCCGGTTTTGCCAAACGCCTGCTGGAGTACAGTAGCGGCAACAAGGGCGACAAGCAGTTCCGCATCCAGGAGCTTTCCGATGTGGTCGAAACCGAGACAGGCTTCAACTGCCCGAAATGCGGTACCTGGTCCGGTCAGACAGTCCGCGACGTACTCGCAATGCACCGTCAAGCGATGCGAGTGGCCGACATCGACAAGAAGCATTTCGGCATCCTACCGGCGCGCAGCGGCAAGAAGCCCGTCTACTGCACACTGTTGATTGACCCCGAATGGCTCAAGGGCTCACCGGGAGAACAGACTGGCAAGGAGGTGGGAGGCTTCATTGATGCCCCGATTGACTCGACTGAGGTTTGGTGCCGGGAACGATTGAAGGATCTGCGATTGATCGAAATCCGCGGGGTTGCCGGGGGCATCGTGCCCGATGCGGGGGACGAGAATCCAGCTACGACCGATGAGAATGTGATGGACGAAGATGGTAGCGATGATGCCGATAGCAGGAAGTCGTGGCTCCCCGAGACAATCGTTCTTCGTGATGGGCGGAAGATCGAGACAGGGCGTGGCACGGTGCCCAGGAGATCAGCATTTACATGCGGCAGTTGCGGCCAACTTGCCGACCTACTGGAGAGCGTGAAAGGCTATACCAACCGTGTCCGGATGAAGACGCAGGATGCGACCGCCCAACGGTCGGCTCCCGTGATGGTCTACTGTCTTCAATGCTACGATCCCCAACGCGATGCCGAAGGACACCCATACGGGGGACGGTACTTCAAGGTCCCGGACGCAGGCGATATTGAGCGGTTGATCGCTGCCGAGCGAGAATGGGCCACGCGGCGAGAAGCCGACCTTAAGGGCTTCTGGCCTCGGTCGGCCCTCCCCTACACATGGATGACACACCACCTCAACGGGGGTATTCCCAACTGGGGCTTCACGCATTGGTACAAGTTCTTCAACCCGAGGCAATTACTCGTTCATGCGCAGCTTCTCATGGCGATTCGGAAGTCTGCCCGGCCCATTGTTGAGCGTGACTTCGTGCTTGGTGCATTTCAACAGTATCTGCGCAACCAGAACATGTTTTGCTTCTGGAACTATGGGGCCGACAAGATGGAGCCATTCTTCTCGCAGGCTCACTATCACCCCAAACAGCAGGTCGTCGAGAACAGTGTCTTCGGATTGCTGGGACGGGGGAACTGGTTGTCCAGCGTTGGCACGTTGGTAGAGGCAGCAGGATGGGCCAGTGTACCCTGGGAAAAGACCGAAGCAATCGAGGAAGGCCAGACCAAGAGTGGTCACCTTCAGACGGAGGATCCAATCGTACCAGGCTCTTGTTCAGCTTTTCAGGCGTCGGCCACCGAAATGCCCACTGATTGGGTTGGCTCATTCGATGGCGTTATCACTGATCCGCCGTTTGGTGATAACGTCTTCTATGGTGACCTCTCCAATTTCTTCTACGTGTGGCTGCGCCTCGCACTGAAGGACAGGTATCCACGCGAGTTCGGCCCCGAGTTTGTACCCCGCTTTCAAGAAGCCGTGGCGGATCGGTCCCGCTTCCCGAACGCCGGCACCGGGGATGGCGGTGTGACCGATGCGGAGTCGGAGGAACAGGTCATGTCCGCCGCCAACACGGCTTACCAGCGGATTATGACCGATTGTTGGGCCGAGTGTCGCCGCGTGATGAAGGACGGCGGCGTTCTGGCCTTCACCTTCCACCATAGCGCCGACGAACCGTGGATGTCGATCCTTCAAAGCCTCTTCGACGCCGGATGGTTGCTGGAGGCCACATATCCGATCCGCAGCGATGAAACCAAGGGCGAGGGGGGGCAGTTCGGCTCCCGCAAGATCGAGTACGACATCATCCACGTCTGCCGCAAGCGTTTGGAGGAGCCCAAACCGGTCTCGTGGCCCAAGATGCGACAGTGGGTCAAGGCGGAGATGGCTCGTCTGCGTCCCTTGCTCGAGTCGTTCAAGAATCGCGGCCTGTCCGACGCCGATATCCGCGTCATCCTCCGGGGCAAGGCGTTGGAGTTCTTCAGCCGCCATTATGGCACGGTCACGATCTCAGCGTCGGGCGGCGAGGATTCGGTTCTTTCGATCCGCGACGCACTGCTGGGCATCAACCAGCTTCTCGACGAGTTGAGCGGTACGCCGGGCGAACGCCCGCCCACCATTGTTCAACCCGTGGTGTACCAGTACCTGCGGCTCTTCGGCGCTAAGGTGTCCTACAGCCGGGATGAAGTGTCCAAGCTTCTACGAGGTACCGCCATTCAGCCTCGGGATTTCGAGCATACGGGCAGTACGCCGTGGACCGTGGAGGAGGACAAGGTCGTCACGCGTGTGCCCATCTATGACCGCTTCAAGAAGATGCGACAGCGTTCACGTCGCGAGCTCAAGACGGAACTCGACCAGGCCCACTTCCTGATCGGTGCGGCGATGCCTGTGAAAGAAGGCGACACCGGCGTGAACATCGAGAAGGAACTGGAGCGAGAGACGTTCCTGATACGCCCCGGCGTGGAGGCACTGTTGGATTGGTACACTAAGACGCCCGCAGGGCCGGACGAACCGGGCGTGCCGAAAGCCGCGGGAATCGCGCTGCAACTGCTGCGGGCAGCGTTCGAGGCGCATCGGGCCAAGATCGCAGCGGAACAGCCGTGGCTTAATGAGGAATGGAGAGCGAGTGCAGACACCGTCTAAAGGAGGCAGCCATGCAGGAGATGACGGCAAGCAAATGGAAACGCACGGGCAGCAGTATCATCTGGCACCCGGATTTGTTGGCCGACCTCATACGCGACATTGAGCCAACGCCGCTGCGGACTCTGATCGGCTGGCTCAAGGCAGGTTTCCCGGAAGACCCGCCCGGCGGAAAACAAACGGTGCTCGTGGGCGGACTGCAAACGGCCGTTGAGACCATGATGCAGACCACTACGCCGGATGCTGTGGCCGACTGGCTGCGAAACCACGCCCTCGCGGCGGTGCGGGCGTGGAAATCGCACTGGCCAGACGTGGGGCTGGTCTTTGTGATGGATGGGCCGGGCTCGCTCTTCGAGTTCAATGAAGGCGACGAGATCGTCTATTTCGGTCGTGGCCGGGACCGCAGCAAGAAGGTCATGCTCTCGCTGGCGATCTGGAACGGCGCCGCATCGGGCGCAGGAGCGTACCAGATATTGGTCGAGGGTACCGGCGAGGTGGGCGGGTATTTCGTAAGGTGGTTGTCATAACACGATGAAGGAGCAAGGCAAAACATATCCGGCTTCTCCTGACATGGCAAGTGCTCAGCACTGCGCTATTGGCGGGTTCTCCCCCGGCGACACGGTCATTCACGCGGAACTGGGCGAGGGTGTGCTGTTGCGCATCGAGGGGGGCGGATACGCACGTGCGTTCTTCCGGGCACACGGCGAACGGCAGGTGCTGGTTTCGTCTCTCGCCCGTGCCGCTACGTGGAACGAGCAAGTGGTCGCATCGTTGCAGCCGGCAACACCTGAAGCCGTGCGCCGCTTGTGGCTGGCCATCGAAGCCGAACGGCTCCCGCTCATGGATAGCGCCGCGACGCTGACCAGCGCCAAAGTCGATTTGCTGCCGCACCAGATTGTCCTGACCTACAAGATCGCCAACGCTTCGCCCCGGCGGTTCCTGATCGCGGACGCCGTGGGTCTGGGCAAGACCATCGAGACAGCCCTGATCCTCCGCGAGCTGGCGTCGCGGGGAGAGCTGACACGTGCCCTCATGGTCGTGCCGGCGGGCTTGGTGGATAACTGGCGGCGGGAACTGAACGAGACATTCAGTCTTGACTTCGAGGTGTTCGGCCCGGAAGGCGATGTCACCGACCGAAGAAGCAACGCCTTCGCCAAGCATCACCGCCTGATTGCCAGCATCGACACGCTGAAACGCCCCGCACGGGTGAAACGGCTGCTGGAAGCCCCTCGCTGGGATTTGATCGTGTTTGATGAAGCTCACCACCTCACGGCCAACGAATCGGGCAAGAAAGTCCACAAGACTCAGAACTTCAAGCTGGGGGAGGCTTTGCGGGAACACAGCCGCGATCTTCTCCTGCTCTCGGCAACGCCTCACCAGGGCGACCATTTTAGATTCTGGATGCTCATTCGTCTTCTGGACCCGCGATTGTTCGAGAACACGGGTGACATGGTTGACAACCGCCATCGGCTCAACGCCGTCGTCTTCCGTCGGACCCAGGCGGACGCGTGCGATGCCAATGGTGAGCCGCTGTTTTCGCGACGGCAGGTCCATACGAGCGCATTCCATCTGACGGCGGTGGAACAGAAGTTCTACAAAGCTCTCATGGATTACCTGCGCGACGGATACAACCTCGCGGCGGCAGCGGGCTCGAAGGGCCAGGCACTCGGGTTTGTGATGACGATCTTCCAAAAGATCGCATCGTCGAGCTTCGCGGCCGTCGCGTCAACGCTTTGTCGGCGGTTGTTGATGTTGACCGTCCACGAGGCGCTGGTCTGCGATGAGAACCTCGACACCGATGGGCGGGACCGGGCTTTCACGGAGGCGAGGGAACTGCTCCGGTCGATGCACGGCATAGCCGATGACCTGATGGGTCGGGCAAGCGTGGATCGGCTGCTTGCGGATGCCAAACTCCAACTCCTCAAGAAACTGGGGGAGAAGGTCATCCCGCAACGAGCCGACACGGAAGCCGCGGCGATAGGAGACGAAGAATCCGCAGCAGCACTGGTTGCGGTGGCATTGCCCGAGGAGAGGAAACGCATCCGCACGCTGCTGGCAGAACTGCCCGCTGGCACCGAGAGCAAGACCGAAGAGTTGCTGCGCGGGCTGGGGGATCTCTGGCGGTCTAATCCGCAGGAGAAGGTGGTCGTCTTCACGACGTACCTTGGCAGCGTGGACACGCTTCGGGCCGCCATCGATTCGCAGTTTCCAGGCAAGGGCGTCGAGGTGCTCAAAGGAGGCGACCACGGCGCGAAGATTGCCGCGGAGAAACGGTTCCGCAGGCACGATGGCCCGCGTGTGCTCGTCTGCACGGCCGCTGGCCGCGAAGGGATCAACCTGCAATTCGCTCGCGTGCTGTTCAATCACGACCTGCCGTGGAACCCGATGGATATGGAGCAGCGTATCGGGCGTATCCACCGGTACGGTCAACGAGATACAGCGCAAGTCTACAACATCGTCTCCGCCGACACTATCGAGGGGCAGATATTCCTTCTTCTGGAACAAAAGCTGCTGGCCATCGCACAAACGCTGGGGAAGGTTGACGAGTACGGCCAGGTCACCGAGGACCTGAGAAGCCAGGTCCTCGGACAATTGGCAGAGCGAGTGTCCTACGATCAGCTCTATCAGGACGCAGTACGTGACCCTACGCTGAAACGGACCAAACAGGAACTGGAAGTTGCCCTGGAGAATGCGAAACTGGCGAGAAACGTCGTATTCGAGTTGTTCCAGGACTTGGACACCTTCAACCTTGAGGATTACCGCAAGTTCGATGATGGCGGCGCTGGCATGAATCGTCTGCTGGCATTTGTACGCGACTGTGCACAGGCTTTGAAGGCTGAGATTCGGCAAGCCGAAGACGGGATCTACAGGGTGGTACTCCCCGATGGCGGATCGTACCTCTTTACTACCAACCGCAACACGGCGAAGGACAATGATGATCTCGGCCTACTGGGCTTAGAGCACCCGCTGGTCCGCCACATGCTTGATGGCGGCCGTAGCCTTGCTCCAGGCGAGCGTGCAGTCATGTGCCGGTCAGAGCGAGTGGGTGGCAACCCCTGCGTACTAGCCGTCTGGCGAGTTGAGATTCATGGGCCCGGTGGCTACTTCTGCCAGAGCATCATCCCCTTGGCGGTGAATGCTGAAGGACACCGCCTGCCAACAGGCGATGCAATGCTGGCTGGCCTTCGCGATGTCCAACCGGCGCTGGACGCAGTTCTGAATCGACTGATGCGCGACGGGTTGGTTGCCTCCATTCTTCCCGAGATGTTGCGCCGAGAGGTCGAACACCGCGGCCTGCTGCGCGAAGGCTGCTCGCTGGGAATGCATCTGATCGGGTGGGCCGAGCTGCATTGAAATGATGTGGTGACGTTGCGCACTGTCTCCGGCATCTTCTATGCGGAAGTGGAGACCAACCATGGATCTGCCTGAGCGACAGACTGAGGCCGGGCTCGCCGAACTGCGGCCACTATGCGTCGCTGTTGAGCCACAGTCATAGCCATTCCCCTGAGAATGTTGCCACGGAACCCGAGCCAGAAGGCATATCGAATTCCCGGCATCTATTCGAGTCATGCGAGGCTCTTCTATTCCCTGGACAGACCTCCGTATGTGCAGGGTGTGCGACAGCAATCCAATTGCCCAATACCCTACAGTATCCATAGGGAATCACAATTTCGGCATGAATGCTCGCGCGGGTTGCATTCCTTCTCCGCGTGAAGTCCTTCCGAGGTAATGGGGCTTTCCAGGTTCGCCATAGCATCAGTGCTGCGCCATGTTGGTGCGGTCTGAGCTGAGGGCGCGTCGGGGTTGGCACGGCCGGCGCTCGCTCATTAATCTATTCTCTATTCTTCGCACTATTAGCCAGAACGATTGCGAATAGACAGTTCTTAACTCGATATTTATGAAGGACTTCCGGGGATAGTTGGTTTCCTGGAGTCTCGAGTCATGGCATAGGCGTTCCATGCATCTCCCCCATTGCAGCACCCCAGAGAATAGCCTTCCACGGGGATATGCGAGGTGGTATGATTTCGACAACTTGTCAGTGCACGGGTACCTTTGAAGGGGACTTGTCGTGGATTTCCGGGTAGCCGACCAACTTGCGGATCGGATCATCAAAGGTGAGAACAGGGATTTGTACCAGACACTGGTACAAATGTGCATACCCTACCTCATGAGTGTGAAACGACGATACGGCTTTTGGCGGGTGACGAAGAGAATCGTCATTGACGAGCTTGCCGCCGCCGCTGTGTCCGATGGCATTTCCCGGCAGAAGGTGTTGGGCCGAACCTTCACGGTCTGGCTCCCGAACGCTTTTCGGGACCATTGCCGGCGGGTGGACCGCGAAATCCGTCAGGAGAAGCTCAGGAAGGCCATCGAAGAGTGCGGGATCCCATACTCGCCGCGGACCATAGGCGCCCATCCCGAGAAACGACCAGATGAGAAGGCCGCGGACAACGAGGCTTTGGGGAGTATCTGGGAGGAACTGGCCAAGCATGAAGAGGGTTCCAAGACGGCGGTAGCCGAACGGACGAGAGGCTCTTCGTATCAAGAGATCGCTACGATACTTGGCAGGACTGCTGACCAGTGCAAGACGGTGTATTGGCATGACGCCCGTCTCATTCGCGCCAGCATCGGACAACGTTTTGGCATGGACGACGGGAACTGATCGGGGGTTTTAATAGTCTCATTTCAATTGTGCGAGGACTGCGTATGGCATGCATACAGAAGGAAGTCCTGGAGAACTTGGTCGACGGGGAATTGGGCGACCGTGAAGCGGCCCAAGCCGTCGCGCACATCAGGTCTTGCGATAGGTGCAGGAGAGAGTTCTCAGAGATCCTGGCACTCAATGAAGGGCTCCACGCTGCGGTAGCCCAAGACGCATGCCCGCCCAATACTACGCTTAAGGAGTATACGGAGAACGCCCTCACTGCCGAGCGAATGGCAGCCATCCGAAAGCATGTCGAATTCTGCAACGCGTGCCGGACCACCATCTGGCTCCTGACGGCCCCGGAAGCGGAAGTGGCCCAGTGGCAGGCCCAGGAGGAGCGTGCCTATCATCAAGAGAGGGCCAGAACTGTCGGATATGAGGCGGCACGGGAGGCCCTCGCCACCCTTCTGCCCATCGGACTTGAATTCCTGGACAGGTACTTGGATTCCGCCTGGCGATTGGCCCTTGACCTCAAGACCAAGACGACCGCACATTGGCCGAAGTTTGGGCCACCCGGCCAGCTGGCCGGTGCCCTCGGGTTTGCAGGAGCTCCCGACGCCGAGACAACGGCGACGTCCGTCATTCTTATCACAGCGCTCTTCGTGGCCCAGCGGATCACCGATGGCGACGTCGAGGCGACCCCCCAGGCAGTGGAGGCGGCTGTCCGAGAGGCGGCCCGGGCGTTTGGCGCCGGCAAGGAGTTGCACAGGAGGCTTGTGGAGATGATCCCGCCGCTATTGCTGAAATTCTACGGCGATCCTGATGCATGCCATTCTATTTGACGCAGGTCCGATCATCGTGTCGGCCCTCATTGCGGCCGCGATCTGCTTGCACGTTGCACGTGGGATCCACAAGGCGGGTGTCGAACGTTATGGCGGTCGCATTCTCATCTTCTCCGCCGTGATCAACACCGGAATTGTCGTCCTGATGCTCCTGCTGCTTGGCGCCGTGGGCCTCCGTGGTGTTCTGACACCAGGAGGATTCCACGTGCTGGGCCTCGCCGTGGCATTGTCTCTTCTAATCCTGCCCATAAGAACCATATGGATCTACGCCAGCGCGCCGGGCAGGATAATGCGGCAGTCCGGCGTGACACCCCTTGGCACCAAAGAAGACCGCATGGAAATATCGGCCGTGGTGGAAGTGATGGGGATTCAGGCGCCACGGATATTGTCTTCACCTTTGCATCGAACGCCGTTCGTGTTTGGCCTCAGTTCCAGGACGGCTTGCATCGTCATTCCCGACACGTGGAGTTCCGTGGAGGCCAACAATAGACATGTCATGCTCTGCCATGAGCTCGCTCACATCAGGAACTC
This sequence comes from Phycisphaerae bacterium, assembly GCA_017993835.1. Lineage (GTDB taxonomy): Bacteria > Planctomycetota > Phycisphaerae > Sedimentisphaerales > Anaerobacaceae > PLanc-01. The sequence goes on along the minus strand of JAGOLX010000041.1, from coordinate 29,538 downwards.
TGACGTGGGTTTCATGACATGGTCGTCTGCCTTCCTACACGACCTGAAGTGGTTGCTCTTGCTGTCGCCCGTTGTCATGCTTGCGTCGTTATTCAGCCGTCAGGAGTATCTCCCACGGGCGGCGGTGCTGTACGTGGCATGCCTGCTTATCCTGTGGTTTCTGACGAATACCGTCGTACGGAGCAGGGAGCTGTTGGCAGACTCGACGGTGGCCATGCTGATCGACTCTGGCAAGATCGCCCGGACTTTCGATGAGATACTGCTTGCCCCGTCAACGGGTCTTCGTCACTCCGATACGAACTCGCCAGACACGATTCTCCGGATCAGAAGCTGGCTCATGGACAAAGCGATGTTCTCCAGGGGGGCAAGGTTCTGGAAGGCAGTCGCACGACTCGCGGAGTTGGCGGTCCCCACCCATCCCCCCGTTTCCGCGCGATTGGCGGCAATCCGTAGCAGACATTGGGCCAGTGCGGACGCTTCCCGGGTCAGAGGCACAGAGGCATTCTGGGCGGGATTGACGCTTGGGTTTCTCGGCGTTCTCATTGCCCTCGGTGGGTTTTGGACGGGGAAGTTCCTTCTGGGATGGGAAGATGACGAACAGATCGTCCTCCTATCCTACGACTGCTGGGTCTCAACTGGTCCTCTCCTGGCTGCCCTCATCGCATTATTCTTTGCCTTGCCGGCGTGGTCTTCTCTTCATCCCCATGTGGCCGCCGGAAGAAACCTGGCTCATCTCCTGGCCCGTTCTCTATACGGACTTCTCGGGGCCTGCTGTGTTCAGCCATTCATCCTTCTGGGTGGTTGGTCGCATATTGAGGTCAAGATCCTATTGGTTCTGAGCATATTCTGGGTGCTCGTCACTCTGCTCATGGGCATTGTTGTGGAAATTGTCATGCTGAGCCTATGGCTGACTCTGCGATACAAACAGAGACACTTCTACATCGATTTGGCGTCCATCCTGTATTCGTTCAGCATAGGATTGCTTGCTATCCTCGGCTACTTCACATATGGACTGGTCCTCTTGTTGGGTACCCGCGTCTTCACCGGAGGATGTATCATCATTGGTCTTCTCGCCGGTCTGTTCGTCTTTCTCCTGGTCACCAGGGATAGCCGAAGCTGCCGAACAGAGCAGTACATGGTGCTTTCTCTGCTGTCTGTGGGCATCCGTCTGGAGGGCAGCGTCTATAAGAGGTGGTCTCCGCTGGTGGGTTCTCTGCTTATGATCGTGCTCTGTTTGGTCCCGGCGGGCGTCACATCGGTGATCCTCCATGCACTGTGGTATCGGTCTCTTGGGCATATCGCCAACCTTGCTGTAGTGGTGGTCGTGCTCTTGCTCGGGTGTGGCATTTTTGTGATTCTCAGCTGGCGATGGCCCAGACGACTGCGCGAGACTGGCCGGCAGAAGATCTGCGCGCTTCTGGAGTCCCAGGCTCTCTTGCGGAGCGAGCTCTCAACGGAGTCCAGCAGGCTCATTAACAGAATCCTCGATGGTCTCCAGGTCCAGGCCAACAAATCCGGCGGTCTTGCCACTATGACGACGGAAAAGATGGCAGACCTGTGTATGCTGGCATCACGATGTGAGCAGTCAGGACGCGGGATATTGGAGCAAGCCCGACAGTGGGCTATTGCCTGTGAAACCCAAGGCGGTTTCGGTGTTTGGCCCCACAGTGGCCCTCGGTTATCCTCCACGTATCAGTGCCTGCAGGTGCTCGAGAAGACCGGCGGGATCCAGTTGTCCGATCCGAGCCACCATGTTCTCTGGATACTCGGCCTTCGAACGGCCGACGGGTCCTTCCGAGGCCCCTGGAGCTATAGGCCCAAATGGGAGGATACCTTCTTTGCCGTCTCTTCTTTCGCCATATTGCGCTCGGATCTCGAGGGACAAGCGCGAGCTCAGTGTCTGGATTATGTCCGGCAGACGTTGTTCTCGGAGGGTGTCGAGAAGGGACAACTGGACGCTGTCCGTTACTGCCTGGCGACTGCGGAAACGCTCGGCGGTCTTGATGAGGAGATGGCGAACTCCGCTGGCCAGTGGCTATCCCTGGAGCTGGACAGGCTCCTCCTCACGAATGTCGCGCACAATGCCGAGAACATCCATCATGCTGTCTATGCATACCACATCCTCAAAGAGCGAGGCATTTCTCTCTTTCATCCGGAACGAACGGATCTTCTTGCCGATAGGATCGCCGCGGCGCTCGAGGCAGAACTCGCCAGCCTGCGAATCTGAAGGTGAGCCACCAAACCAGTAGCCCTTCCGCATAGCCACACGGCTAGTTTCTCCGCAGAGTGTACCCGTCTGCGCTGGGCGCAAATCTCTTTCCACAAAATCTCCGTCCGTCGTCTACGCCGAGGTCCTTCCCTGGAACATGTATCTCAGAGCCCCTCACCGATTCGGGGGCAAGTTGATAATCCTCATGAAAGGGACACCGATGCACTGGAAAATGAAATTCTCAGACGGGGTGGCCGGTCTGCTGCGTTTCGCAGGCTATGTGTTTCTGGCCTTTGACGTGATTGTTCTGTCTGCCTTCAGCTTCTGGTTTGTCGCGAAATTCATCTGGCACCTGAGCGGGTGGCTGGATCACAGACTCTTCAACGGACCCTGGTATTGATAAGGAGATGTGATATGGGTGTGCTCAGGAAGATCCGAAAACTGTTTGTAAGTCCCAATCCGGACAACAACACGGTCGATAGTCTGGAGTCCGACGACGAGATCCACAGTCTGTCGGACGTGGACGATGCGGCCGAGAGCACCTATGTCAAGCAGGTGTTCAACCGCGCTTGTGGGTGTTTTCTGCCCCCGGGCGGCCGATGCAGCGAATGCGGTGCGATCAGCTGCGTGAAGTGTCACAAGCACTGCGGCGGCACCGAAAACCCGCACCCGATGGGCTGTGGCAAGCCGTTGTGTCGTGAACACACCCATGTGCTGACTCTCCCGTCGGGCCAGACGGTGCCTTTCTGCAGGCAGTGCTATGGAAAGGCCGTCCGAAAACAGCGGTGGCAGTTCGCGGGCCGATTGCTCTTGGATTCGTTGGTGGAAGAGGAGCGACACGATGACTGAGCCGAGTGTACTGAACGATCTGGACAAGCTGGTCTTGGCCGGGATGGAAAAAGGAGTCTTCGAGGACCGCGTTGGCCGTGCGCTGTTGCGGCTGTACCGCCATGGCATCCTCGACTCCTGGGTCGTCGGCAGCATCACCAATCGGGTCCGCAGGAAGCTGCGGGAAGAGGCATTCTCGACTGTCCCCTTCCACGAATCTCGACTTCGCAAGGGTGACCTCATCCTCGGTTTCGACGAGCGTGGCAACCCGATTTGTGTCCCATTTCAGTGGCTGAACGCCGGCTCGCTCACCGTGGCGAATACGGGGTCCGGCAAAACGACGCTCGCCTGTTTCCATGCCGCCCAGATGGCCCATCGTGTCCGGGGCATGTGGCTCACCGACGTCAGGAAGCGGGAATTCCGGCTCCTACGACCGGAGTTGGCCAAGCAGGGACTTGATCTGACGGTCGTCCGGAGCCGTAAGTTCCGGGTCAATCCGATGCAGGTTGCCAGGGATACCGATCCTCGTGAGTTCGCCTCCGTGCTCTCAGACACCCTCGTCAAGGTCCTGAATCTGCCTCCCCGTGCCGCCGTCTTGCTGACGAGCACCATGGTGAAACTCTATGAGGAGTATGGCATCTTCCGAGGGGGCCGCAAGTATCCGACTCTCTTTCATCTATATGAGGCCGTACGCAAGGACCGCGGGGCCAACGCCCAAGCCCGCCAGGCGATCCTCGACAATTTGGAGGCCGTGCTGGTTGCCCTGGGCCCGGAAGTGCTCGGCTACTACAGGGGTTGGCCGGTGGACGAATTGGCCAAACGGCCCATGGTGTTCGAGTATACAGGCCAGCCCGAGGCGGGCAAAGACTTGATCTTAAACTACCTGGTCCTGTCGGAGTTCATATCCCGGGTTTCGAGAGGCATCTCCAATCCAGGGATGGACCTTTGGATGAACATCGATGAGGGCCAGAGGCTGTTTTCACAGAAGAAGGAGTTGGCCGGTCACAGTGGCAACTCGATCACCGATCTGGCCGGTCTGGTCAGGGGGGCCGGGATCGGGCTGTACGTGTCGGTCCTGACCCCTGACGACCTTTCCACTCGGATCCCGAGCCTAACTTCGACGCGGATCATCGGCCGATGTGGCTCGGTCGGCGAGTACACCGAAGCCGGTCGATTCATGGGCCTTACCGCTGATCAAATCATGTGGTGCGTCCACCACATGGTCCCAGGGCTCTTTGTCGGCCAGGTCAGCGAAGGACCGTGGCGATATCCCTTCTTGTTCAGGATTCCCAAGCTGAACAAGCTCAGACCCGTGAGCGATTGGGAGGCGGATGAGAGCCTCAAGTCGCTGGCGAATCTTCAGGTCGAGCCGGTCGAATTCACCACGTGGTCGGCCGTGCCAAGCGTCACGGTCGTGACAGATGCCCAGGACAAGCCCTGTGAAACCCAGGGCCTTGGTCCCGGTGAATTGCGGCTTCTGCAGGCGGTGGTCAACTATCCGATGCGGCCCTCCAGCGAATATGTCAAACTCGCCCAGATCAGTCCCAACACCCTGCGAAAGCTGCGTCCCATCCTCATTGGAAAGGGTTTCATCCGCGAGCACGTGCTGGAAAAGAGCGGCCGAGGACGCGGGGCTCGCATCTGGGAGCCATTAGAGCCGGCCCGAAGAGCAGTGGCCGGGGCTACCTCGGGTGGGGGGAGTTGAGCCATGCGAGGAGATCCATTCCACAATGAGCTGGCTCGGAAGGTACGAGTCCTTCTCGAACGTTTGGGCTGGCGGGTCTGGATGGAGAAGAGGCTTGTGGCCGCCGGGACCACGGCGTACTTCGACCTCTTCGCGATCAGAGATGGGCAGAGGATCGCCTTCGAGATTGAGACCACGGCCCGCCACGCACTCGACAACGCGCGAAAAGCCCATGCCGTTGGTGTGCCGGTGATGTTCATTGTGCCAAGGCGACAGACAAAGCGTCAGATCGTTCGCAGACTGGACATCTGCCTCGTCACGGGCGGCGAAAATGTAAAAGTCCTGCTCCTCGGCGAGATCGAGAGTGAACTGGCCCATCATGTGACGGGTCAGTCAATGAAGAACCAGCATTATTGAAGGAGAACACTATGAGAGTCCGATGGGAGAACATCATCATTCCGGCGTTGATCATCACGCTCATCGTCCTGTTGTTCCACATGCCGGACGCGCTTCGCCGATTGTCGGCGGACCTCGGGACCGTCTACCACGGCACCGACGATCCGGCAATCGGCATTCTGGCGCTGGGCATCATCTGCATCACCGTCGTCGGCGTCGCCCGAATCATATCGAGCAACAGACACTGATTGGCAAGCAAGACCCTGTTCCGGACTTGATCAAGTCCGGGAACCTCACATTCCCCCATTTCTATTCTGAAGGAGACAATCTATGCGCGAAGAACACAGGCAAGATGTAAACAAGGCCCCGCCGGCATTGGAGCCAGATGGTCCCACGGCGCTGGTGGCCGAAGGTCTCAGCCAGATGATCGAACGGGAACGCGATCGTGCGATCCAGGATCTGGCCAAGCAGGCTACGCCGCTCTTCCATGAGTTGGGGCAGGTCCAGGTCAAGCAGCAGCAGGCCCTTCACGAACTGGAGGCCATGCACAAGCAGTTCGAAAACCTGCTCACCACGCACAAGCTGCTTGAGAACGCAAGCGTGGAGAATCAGATCCTGGGCGATCAGCACTACGAAGAGCATGTGATCCAGCCGATGGTCCGCTCTTTGTTCCCCATTCTTGACCTTGTGTACGATGCCAAGGTGTCCTGGAGAGAGGCGGATGAGTCCACCGGCGACCAGTTCATGGCCTTCGCCGATGCGATCTGGACTCAGTTGCGGCAGTTCCTGCTCCAGTATGAGGTGGAGATCATCGGCCATCAGCCGCACGCCCGATTCGACGCCCGGCTCATGAGGCCCGTCAAGGTGCACGCAACGAGCAACAGGAGTCTGGATGGACTGGTCGCCAGGTGCCTGCAGGTCGGCTTCCGACGGGGTGAGGATCGGCTGCTGAGATTGGAGACGGTAAGCCTCTATAAACACTGTCCCGCCCAAATCGAAACCACGACATCCAACGAAAGGGAAGAAGATGAGCATCCCAGGAATTGATGCAGGAAACTCGCGTTTCAAATGTGCCGTGCCGGATATCGCCGGCCAGCCGAGATTGGTCACGAACCGTTTCGGTGAGTCGTTCACCCCGAGCGCTGTGTACTTCGCGCCGGATGGGAGCATCATTGTCGGCACAGAGGCCCTCAACGCCGGCTTTGTGGACCCGTCGCGACTGGTGGTCAACTGGAAACGCGATATGGGTACGACAAAGCCCCTGTATGTGGGTGACGATGGCACCGAGTATGCCGCCATGGACATCCTGGCTATCCTGCTCAAGGACGCCAAGGACAATATCGAGGCCAAGACGGGCGAGGTGGTCAATGAGGCAGTGGTCTGCGTGCCGGCCAACTACAACGATGCCCAGAAACAGCAGACCAAGGACGCCGGCGCAGAGGCCGGGATCAAGGTCATTCTGCTGCCCCATGAGCCGACTGCGGCGGCGCTCGGCAATGACCTGCACAAGCGGAAGAACTGCACCGCCCTGGTCTACGACCTCGGCGGCGGGACGTTTGATGTCTCGATCGTCCGCTCCAGGGGCGGCGTCTGTGACATCATCGCCACGGGCGGCGAGCCGGCCATCGGCGGTCGGGATTTCAACGACCGTGTGGCCGACAAGATCCTCGCGGAGTTCGAGTCCAAGCATGGGTTCAGGCCGAGCCAGGAGAACGACCCGGTCTTCCACCAGGAGATGGCCCAGCGGATCGAGCAGGCCAAGATCGCCCTCTCGGCCCAGCCCCAAACCTCAACCGTGGTGTTCTGCCGGGGCAAGCAGCTGCAAATGCCGATCACGAGAAGCCAGTTCGACTCGTGGGTGATGGACCTCGTCGAAGAGACCATGATCAGGACCCAGCAGACGGTCCGGGACGCGGGTCTGACCTTTGCGGAGATCGACGAGATCTACCCCGTCGGTGGGGGTTCCACGATGCCCATTGTCGTGGAGCTGCTGGAGAAACTGACCGGCAAGAAGGTGTCCCGCCGGTGTGAACCGCATTCCGCCGCCGCCCTGGGCGCCGTCCTCGCCGGACGCATCGAATATGAACGGCAAGGCCGGGTGTACACCAGTGGCAGTGTCGCACTGCCGCCCCCGGGCGTGATTCTCCATGACATCCTCAGCCACTCCATCGGGGTCATGGCCCTGAACGAGGACAACCAGGAAGTCTGTGCTCCGATCTTGCCGAAGAGCACCCCGATCCCGTCGATCCAGACGAAGCTGTTCAAGCTCAGCGAGCCCAACCAGACGGCGGCGACGATCCAGATCCTGCAGGGCGAGGACGGCCAACGGGCCGGCGACTGCCTCGTGCTCGGCCACTTCGACCTCAACGATCTGCCCCCGAGGCCGGACGTCATCGGTCGAATCGAGGTGACGTTCTCGCTGGACAGCAGTGGCTTGCTCTCCGCCAAGGCGCGCGACAACGCCAGCGGGGCAACAGCTGAGTTGCAGATCGACTACGAAGTCAACAGTGGCTCCGGCACGGTCGCCCGAACGGCAGCCTGAATCGTGTGAGCAATCAACTGAACGGCGGCAGATGGTGACGTCATCATCTGCCGCCTTCTTTTTTGAGGAGTGATCGATATGAACTATCTGAACATGGCCAATCGTGTGCAGCCGGGTGGCGGGGTGGAGACCACCGTGATGCTCGTGGACGAATCGCCTTCGATGGATGAGCAGGACCTTGCCCCTACGAGGAAGGTGGCGGCGGTCCAGGCCAACATCAAGCTCGCGGAAGTCAAGGCCCAGCACCATCCGAACGATCATGTCGGCGTGATCGCATTCAGTGCGACAGCCCGTGTTCTTCTTGACCCGGTCGTTGTGAAAGGTTCGTTGCCTGCTCTGCGTCAGGCATTGCAGGACACTGACGGTGGTTACGGAACCAATTTCACCGCGGCCCTGGAAATGGCGGAAGAGTGCCTGTTTCCGGGGCATCCATGGCATCAAGTAGGGTCCGTCTCACGGATGCTGTCGAGGCTGCTCTATGAAACGGGCACTCCGAAAGGGGCGGGTCTGTCCCAAGGACAGTGCCCCGTGGATGCCGTCAAGCGGATCGTGCTCTTGTCGGATGGTGAACACAATACCGGTCCTTCCCCAGTCACGGTGGCGTCTCGGCTCAAGCGGGCTGGTGTCGTTATCGACTGTATCGGGATTGCCGGCAGTCCTGACAGTGTCGACGAGGACCTGCTCAAGGAGATCGCGTCCCGGAATCCCGATGGCAGCATTCGCTACTGCTTCATCGGCGACAGCGATGCTTTGCTGAAGAAGTACCAGGATCTGGCTCGTCACATCCGCTGTGCTTGAGGAGATGATCGCAATGGTTATCTACAGAACAATCGTATGCAATGCCCTGAACCTATTCGTGCTTGCCATTGATGTCACGGCATTCTTCATCGTCGTCAGCATCGTAATGCTCATGAAGGATGTCTCGTGGCTGCGTCCCTTTCATCAGGCGGGCAGGGCCTTGGTGAACGGCTACACGGGATTGGTGGGTCGTTGGTGGGCACGATTCCATCTTCGGTCCCTGAGCCCGCGGGGCAAGTACATCATTGGGTTGTTGATCCTTGAGGCGATACGGCTGATTCTGGTCGGTATCACCGGCCTTCTCTGAGGCCGATCGGATCAATGATCCCTCCGAGGTGACACCCCTACGTTCCTCAACATCACTCTGCAGAACCTCTGCCGAAGTGATTCCAGAGCGAAGACTATATCAACACTGATTTGGAAAGGGTTCTCCATGTCTACCATGTTTCCACTACCGATCGGCGATGCCGCCACGATTATCCTTGTGGCGGTGTTCCTAATCGTGTTCGTCACGACGTACCACGTACTGAGGAAGATGCGGCTCTATGAGTCTCCGGGAAGCTTTGTGCTGGCGGGGTGTGTTGCCCTGCTGTCGGTGCTGGGTTTGCTGCAATTCACGGCAGCGCCACCGCCGATGTCCCCACAGCCCAGACCCGCCGTCGGGCACAACATCTACATCGAGCTCATCCTCCTGCCCTATGCGGCGTTGGCGGTGGCCATAGTTCTGATGACTCTCTTGGCCTGGATATCCAGGCGGTTCCGCGGGAGCCACCGCGACAGACCCGTCGAGGCCGGCCGCCAAAGGCTGGACCGATCTGGGGTGCACGGCCCCAAAGCGGACGGTGAACTGACGCCGAAAAGACGTTGTCCACATCGAGTTCGACATATCCAGCAATAACTGCGCTTTGTGAAGGGGCGCTCTGATGAACAGAAAGCTGACACAAGTGGAGCTTACCGTTGCCCTCAGCAGCATACCGCCGGTCCTGACGCCAGAGGAAGCTGCGCGGCTGCTGCGGGTCAAGATCTCGACGTTGTACCGGCACGTGTCCGAAGGACGGTACCGGGCAGCAGTCAAAAGGGGTAAGCCACTGCGTTTCTGGCGAGACAGATTGATCCAGGAGTTTATGGAATGACATGACAGCATCGACCTGCCGGTGGCGGGATGCGCCGAATAGGGGCTCCCGCCGCCGCGGTCGATCTGCCGTGAGTGTGCTGCCACATGACACGGGCGGAGGGCACGACCGACTGCCCTGTGCTGACGCAGCGAAGGAGATCGAACGATGCAAGAGCCAATCGATCACGAGACCATGGCCATTTGCTCGGTGACGGCCGTGGCCGCCCAGGTCGGTTTGTCCCGGGCGAGGTTCTACGAGCTTATGAAGGAAGGGGTGTTTCCCCAGCCGGTCTACAGTCTGCGGACGAAGCGACCGTTCTATCCGTTGGATCTGCAGAAGAAATGTGTCGAGATTCGCAAGACGGGAGTCGGTTTGGCGGCCCAGCCGGTCGTGTTCAACGCTCCTCGTAAGCGAGGCGAACACGGCGATCAGCCCCAGATCGACTATGACGAACTCACGCGGACGCTGCGGGGAATGGGACTGCGGGTGACCAGCCAGCACGTCCGGAAGGCCGTCACGGAGCTTTATCCCAAGGGATCGACCATGGGAGTCGGCGAGGAGTCGATGATTCGCGACCTGTACCTGCATTTCGTTAGGGAGCGATAGATTTCCGTCCGGTGATCGTCGCCAAGGGCTCGAAAGCCTGCCGATTACCGTTCGGTGATCGTCCGAATCCTGTCAGATTTTTTGAAAATAGTTGCGCTGGATTGAACATGCGCTACAATGGAGCCATCAAATACCAACTGCCGTTGCGCCTTCGGCGTGACGGGCCGATGTAGGAGTGAATGATATGAAACTCGCAGACCGCGAACGCGTCGACGGCACGAGTGTCACAATCGGCCGTCGTGTATACTACCGGAACAAGAAGAATTGCACGTCCAAGTGCTACGCCTCCGAGTACCGGGACCTCGACGGAAGACAGGTGTGCCGCAACCTTGGTACTCGCAGCCGGGCCGAGGCCCGACGCAAGGCGATCGAGCTTCAGCAGGAGTTGGAGTCCGGGGTCGTACGGGTCCCGGAGTCCCATCTCACCGTCAAAGACCTCATCGTCGCGTATCTCCAGGCCATGGACGCCAAGGGTGTCGCACCCAAGACGAAGTGGAAGTATCGAGCCGACTTGAACAAGCTGGAGGACTACTGCCTGGAGGCACCGATCAGGTTGGCCAGTCGGTTCTCGGAGAATGATCTGTATTCCTATCGAGCCTCGTTGAAGGAGCAGGGCTACGCTGACAAGACCGTAGAAGCGGCCGTGGTCCTGGCCAAGCAGATGTTCAAGTGGGCGTGGCGGCGGCGACTGCTGAGGGACTACCGGCTCGCCGGGGCCTCCTTCCCCAAGGCCAAGGCCCAACCACAGCCCTGTTTCACATCCGGGCAGGTCAATGCTTTGATCGACGCCGCGAAGGGCGAGGAGAAACTCGCCTGTGCCCTGATGGGCTACGCGGGCCTGCGTATTGGGGAGGTCGAGCAGTTGCAGTGGGACGATCTGCACGCGGGCGGTGGCCGCTTCACGATGATTCACGTGAGGCGAGGCGGTTCAGCCGGGACGACAAAGGATAAGGATGACCGTTTCGTGCCCGTCCACATCGCCATCACACCACTCTTGGGGTCACCGGCGAAGCGGACCGGCAGGGTGTTCAAGGCGATCACCGAGCGTCAATTGCTCAAACAGGTCAAGGAGCTTTGTCAGACCTGTGGCTTCGAGGACCCCAGGCAGTACAAGCTCCATTCGTTTCGTCATCACTTCGCCAGCCTCTGTGCCAACCACAACGTCGCATACCGCAAGGCCCTGGCGTGGCTGGGGCACAGTTCATCGCAGATGCTGGACCTGTACTATCACCTGCATGATGAGGATAGCCAACGGGCCATGGAGGCCCTGGCGGAATCGGCCGGTATGGGAGCCGATGAGGGGCAGGAAGATTCTCCGTCTGAGGGCAACTTGAGGGCAATGAGCCCGTCAAGAATCGAGAAAACGCTACAAGTCCCTGAAGTACAGGGACTTGTAGAATGCCTCGCAGGAATAACGGAGAGGGCGGGATTCGAACCCGCGGTACCCGTAAGGGCACACTGGTTTTCGAAACCAGCTCGATCAGCCACTCCGACACCTCTCCGTGTGGTTCTTCCGAGGGCCGTCTGTGCGATGGACTGCACCGAGCGACCCTGCGCAGGAGCCTCTGCGCAACTATCGGCGTTATTGTACCTTGCATTCACGTTTGGGCAAGCAAAAAACTGCCGATGTCAGCCACCAGCCCTCGTCAATCTGTGCGGAACACCTCCTCCATCCCCTTCCACTGTTCTCCGTCCGGCGTGCCGGGCAGGCGGACCTGCAGCGGATCGGTGTACTTCCACCAGGTCTTGGTCACTTCGTCGGCGATGCCGGCCATGTCGGCCTTGAAGTCGTCGCCTACGTACTCGAAGTAGCTGAACAGGAGGTACTCGCCGGGCTTGATCTGGCCCAGGTAGATGGAGTAGTTGCGGATATTGGCCCGTTCGATGGCCGCGAGCACGCCGGGCCAGACGACCGCGTGCATCTGGGTGTAGGCGAGGATGTTCTTCTCGGGCATCCCGATGATCGAGCCGTGACGCGACTTCACCTGGCTTGCCTTATACGCCGGCCCGCTGTGGTGGAACACCTCCTCCCAACTGGCCCACCATTCGCCTTCTTTTGCGGTCGGCAGGGGCTTCTGGAGGGGGTCTGTGTTCTTCCACCACTCCTGGGTGGTCTTGTCTTTTTTCATCTTGGCCATGTCGGCGTCGAAGTTCTTGCCTGTGTACTCGTAGTAGCTGAACAGGTAGTGCTCGCTTGGCGAGACCTCGCCCAGATAGATCGAGTAGTTGTCGATGTTGGCCTTGTCGATCATCTTGAGCACGCCGGGCCAGGTCTCCGCATGGAGCTTCTTGTACTCCCCGATGCTCGCCTCGGGGATGGCGATCACCGACCCGTGCCGCTGGATCTTGGGTTTGGCGACGGACACTTGGAAATTGCACTTGCACCCGCAAAGCGAAACCAGACAAAGACTTGCAGCCGCAAGGACTGCGATCTTCCCGTTCCTGGGCATTTGAGAGCCTCCTGAGATTAAACTGACGTTGTTCACTTGACCGATCCGAAGAACCGCTGCGTCGCCTCCGTGGAGAAGACGATGTACAGACAGATCATGATCACAAACAGCAGTCCGGCCAACAGCTTGTAGTTGAGGATGCCTTTCCAGCCGGGATCGTGGAGGGCGTGGAGCGGATTCTTCCACACCAGCCGCTCGCTCTGCGCCGTGTGCTTGTGCGGCCAGATCAACGAGGCTGCCACAAGGACCACGGAGCAGATCATGAACAGGTAGAACGAAGCCATCATGAACTGCACGTTCCAGTGCGTGTATTCCTTATACCAGTCCAGCAGGAAAACGGTGAGCCCGAGCAGCGACCCGATGGCCAGCGTCGCCAGAGCGCCGCGGCTGGAGGCCCGACGCCAGAAGACGCCCCAGAGGAAGACCGTCGTGATCGGAGGCGCCAGATAGCAAATGACGGTGTTCGAGCCCTTGTAGATGCTCTCGAACTTCGCGATGAACGGCGACCATACGATCGCCAGAAGCATCGCGACGACGGTGGCGATCCGACCGATGACGACCAGCTTGCGATCCGAAGTTCCCGGCCGCCATCGGCGATATAGATCGTAGCTGAACAGCGTCGCGATGGAGTTCAACGCGCCGGAGACCGTGCTCATCAGAGCGGCCAGCAGGGCCGCCGCCAGGACGCCGCGCATGCCCACCGGCAACAGCTCCAGGATCATGTGGGCGTATACCGCGTCGGACTTGGCCTTGAGCACCTTACGCTCGACCAGCGAGGTCATGGTCTCGCTTACCTGCTGCTTCTGGAGGCCGGTCTGCTCCACGACGTAGTCCACACGGACGTCTTTCTCGGGACCATCGTAGTCCTGGATTGCCTGATACACCTGTTTCTCTGCGGGGGACAGTTCCACCTGAACGGTCTGATCCGCTTCGACTCTCGACACGGGCAACGCCGTGACCTTGTGCTGGTGCAGCAGGGCGAGCATGATCGTCCCTGGGAAGACGAAGATGAACACCGGCAGGATTTTGATGAAGCCCGCGAACAAGGGCCCGACCCGCGCGTGATTCTCGTCCTTGGCGCCGAGCACCCGCTGTACGATGGTCTGGTCGGCGCACCAGTACCACAGGCCGATGATTGGGTACCCGAGCAGCACCGAGTACCAGGGCAGGCCGGCGGGGTCCTGCGCGCTGCGCAGCACGGTCAGCTTGACCGGATCGACGTTGGATGCAACGCCCGACCAGCCCCCAACATGATGGAGCCCGATCAACGTGATGGAGATCGCTCCAATCAGCAGGATGATAGTCTGCAGCGACTCGGTCAGAACCACGGCCAGCAGGCCGCCGACGACGGTATAGATGCCCGTCAGGATCGCGGTGCCGATGATGCTGGTCCACTTGTCGATGCCGAACATGACTTCCAGCACGACTGCACCCGTGTAGAGCGTGAAGCCGATATGAATCACGATGGCTGAGACGATGGACAGCGCCGCCAGCCAGTCGCGGCACCCCCGGCTGTATCGCTGCTCCAGGAAGTCGGGCAACGTCGCGACCTTCGACCGGAAGTAGAACGGCGCGAAGAACAGGGAAAGGGTGATCAGCAGGAAGGGAGCCATCCATTCGAAATTGCCGTAGGCAAGGCCATTCAGATACCCTTCTTGGGCTTGGCTGACGAGATGGATCGTCGAGATGTTCGTCGAGAATAAGGCCAGTCCGATAACCGGCCAGGTCAACGTGCCGCCGGCAAGGAAATAGCTGCGATCCGCTTCGCCTTTGCGGCGTCGGAGGCCCACCCAGCAGCCGATGCCGACGATGACCACCAGATACAGAACGATCACGGCCATGTCAATGGGCCCGATGGCCATCCTGCCCGCCGCGAGAATCCCTGCCGTCATATCCGACGCCCTTTCACACTGCCTGTCCAGGACCCCCAAACCAATTGCTGGTGCAGTATAGGCTTCCAACGGCAAAAAGCAACCCCGCATTCCTCCTCACACATCCAGGGCAAAGGCGATAGCCAGTCTGATCTGTTCCATCCTGTCGGTGGGCAGCATCGCAATGGTCGGCCCGATCCTGCTTTTGGCGACGGTTTGGATGTGATCGCAATTGACGGCGCAGTCTCGCGGCATGCCGTCCCGCTCCGACAAGATGACCTCAGTCGGATCGTAAGGCGGTCGAGTGCCTCGCGAAGAGCTTCTCGCGTGAAGGCCGAGCGGGTGGTCTTGAATTTCTTCGCTGTTGATTCCGATAGCTATCATGATACACATGCACCCGGCCGTCAAGTCTTGTTCTGGTGTTGGACAGGGCATCCGCTCCGTGCGGCCTCGAGGGCTGCCAGGACCGGTTCGATCTTCAGGGCGGTCTTGTAGATCAGGACGTTGTCCCCGATGGCGGCACCCTCGCGGAGCGAGCTTTGCGGCACGGCCAGGAGAACCCTGTGCTTGTGGAATCGGCGGAGCGTTTCTCGCTTGTGCTCCAAGTATTCCGGCGTCCAGAAGCCGACGATTTCCATGTAGACCTCCGTGCCATCCTCGTGATGAAACGTGAAGTCCGGGATGAACGTCGCCTGGTGTTCGTACAGGATGTCGCCCTCGCGGATGAGCTGCCAGCCGTCGCGAGCGGGACCGAACTTGCTCGCGAAGGATTCCTCCAGACCCGAGTCGAACTCCTCCGGCGCCGGCAGGTGGCTCGTGAACCGGTCCGCGTCGGAAATCACGAGATGGACCTTGGCCTTCCAGGGTGTCTGCAGGACAGCCGTCAATTCCCAGCCCTGGCACGCCAGCAGCGCCGGCAGAAAGCGGGCGAAGTTCACCCCGTATCGGCGGGTCTCGTGTAGCACGGAAGCCGGGCCGGAAAAGACGATTCGATACGTAGCATGGGCGTCCCGCCCATGAGGACACGGGCAAGATGCCCGTGCTACGGTGATCTCGTGCAGCAGCCGGGCGAGCTTCGCGTAGCGGATGATTGTCTTGAGGTCCGCGGTCGCGGCGACGGTCATCGTCTCGGCGCGATAGAGCGCTGCCTGGAGTTGTGCGACATTGTATCGCGACAGAAACGCGCCGGCGTCAGGATAGCCTGGGAAGCTCTCGAGCTGCTGGAACGAAATGACATCCGCATACAGCCCTCGCTCGATCTGGTCCCAGGGCAAGGCGAGTTCCTCTGCGAGCTGCGCCTTGGCGTGGCTCTCCTGGTGCTCGAAGAGCCGGTCTGGTTCCTGCACGAGCGGATGGAACCTGGCGGCTCTTGAGAAGACTTCCAGCCGGAGCTTCGATGCCGTGCCTGCGGAATCGGCTTCATAGACGCTCGCGTCGTCGAGCAGTTTGCAGAACGCCTGGATGCGTCGGACCGGGCAGTCAGGCTCGTCCGCGAAGATTGCCTCGATCTCCTTGTGCAGCGTGCGGCGTTGCCGGCCGGCGCCGTTGCGATAGACATCGAGCATCCGCTCGGCGTAGTCGCGATAGTGCCGATGTGTCCCCTGCGTCAGGCGGTCGGGCAGCGCCCGCCCGTCCCTATACTCGACGATGGACTGTTCGCTCGTAAGCATCGGTTCTTCGCCTCTTGCGGGACCGTTCCACGTCTTTCGTGTCCTCGCAGACGACCTCATACAGCGTGGCCCGTGCGTCGCCCGAGCGTCGCAGGACCCGCCCGAGCCGCTGCGTCGCCTGGCGAGTCGACGCCTGTCCGCCGATGACGACCGCCACCTTGGCCTCGGGGACATCGACGCCCTCGTCGAGCACGCGATTGGCCACCAGCACAGTGAACTGGCCCCTGGCGAATCCGTCGAGCACCGCCAGCCGTTCCCGCTTCGGCGTGTGCGACAGGATACTCGGCACGAGGAACCGCTTCGAGACCTCGATCGCCATCGGGTTGGAGCCTGCAAAGACGATGGTCTGCTGGCCATAGTGGAGCCGGAAGAGGTCCTCCAGGACGCGGAGCTTTTCGGCTGCCCGGTCCTCGATGGACTGCTTGAGATAGTAGGCTTTCTGCGCGTGGCGGGCCTGCGGGTCCTTGCCAGTCTCCTTGCACAAGTCCTGCCAGGAGTAGCCGGGCAGCTCTTTCCGTCGGGACATGATGAAGTGCTGCACGGTCCGGCTGCATTGGTCGTACGTCGCCTGCTCGACGTCCGTCAGGGCCACCGGGATGCGGACCACGTCGAACTCCGCGAGCGTCGAACCCCGCACATGGTGGAACGGAAGGTCGTACACGACCGGGCCGATGAGCCAATCGAGATCGGTGTGCAGGCCGTCCGACCGCTGCGGCGTGGCGGTCAGTCCCAACCGCATCGGTGCGGCGCTGAGGATCGCCGCTTCGCGCCGGCACCGCCCGGGCAGGTGGTGCTCCTCGTCGAAGATCAGCAGGCCGAAACCCGCGCCCATCTTGTCCATGTGGATATACGCGCTGTCGTAGGTCGTCACCGTCACCGGGCGGATGTCGAAGGTCGTGTCGCCCACGATGCCGGCGTCGTAGCCGAATGCCTTCTGAATCCGCCGGTGCCACTGGTACATCAGGTCTCGCACGGGCGCTACGACGAGCGTCGCCACCTGCGTCTCGGCCATCGCCGCGAAGGCCACCTCCGTCTTGCCGGTGCCCGTCGGCATGATGACCTGTCCCCGCCGGCCCGCACGAACCCAGGCGACGAGGGCCTCCCGCTGCTCGGCACGAGGCTCGGGCAAATCCCTCTTGGGCCACGATACCCGCGCCGGCGCAGGCACCTCGTCGCGGAAGCGAGACCCAAACCGCCGGCTCAGCGCAACCCGCATCGTTGCGTAGTGAATCGCGTCGCACCGCCACGCTCCCACGCGGGCATCCCACTTCCACACGCCGCTCCCGGACGCCACAGAGAGGTCCTGCGGTTGCGGCCCGGTCAACAGGAGCGTCCCCCGGTCGAACGAAAGAACAACTTGCGATTGTGATCCAGGATCGGCCATCGTCCATGTATCATAGCACGATGACAGTCTATTCGCCATGCCTGGGAGTTGTCGCTGTGCTCTGGCGACCTTTTTGGCAAGCTGGTCTCCATGGCATCGGGGGTTTGGGGAATGCCTTGTTTTTCATTTGGCGGATTCGGATCGACCGAACATGGGTCGCTGGCGAAGTGGTGCGCCAGGACGAAAAAGAACCCGGATATCATGCCATTTCGGGTTGACTGTACTGGAGGGAGCCAGTAGAATAGCACACGTCACGTGAAGAGAGTCTCTCATGGAGGATGTGTTACGGCCTTGGTATGCATCGGCCGGGGGGGGCCAACGAATATCGACAAGACGTAGGCTAGGCAGTGTGCGGATGCCCCAGCATGGCGGCGGCTCCGCAGGAACAGTATCGAAGACATCAGAGATAAGGGGAGACGCGATGAGCAATGGAAAGAAAATCGTAGTTGTTGCCGGACTCGTGTTGTGTCTGTGCGCCGGTGCGCAGGCGGTTCAGACCCAGTTGCTGTTGCCGGATCTGAACATGGACATGACGCTGCTGACGGATGGCGGCACGTACACGTCGCTGCTGCCCAGCACCCAGACGTGGAACGGTGTGACCTTCAACCTGGTTGAGGACGCAGAGACCGGCTACAACGCCTGGATCACGTCCGGCAGTGCGGCGGAATCCCTGGACATTGCCGTGGACGTCTTCGGCGTGACCACTGCATACACGATTATCAACAGCAAGTGGGGAAGCCTGGGCACGACGGACGGCATGGTGGAGTTCTTTGGGTCCGACGGCGCCTACCACGCCGTGTCGCTCGTCCAGGGCACCAACCTGCGTGACCACTATGACGGGGCATTTGTCAACGTCATCGACGGTGTTACGGCAGTGTCCGCTTTCTACGTTGGTGGCGGTCGGGCCCGACTCGACATGCAAATCTATACGCTGCCCGCGGCGTTTGCCGACGAGACGCTCACGACCATTCGCTTCACATCGGGCGCCGACGGCGCCAGTGGCGTGCCCTTCCTTGTGGCGGCAACTGTGGATGCGGCCGGCGCAGGAACGACCGTTCCCGTTCCCGGTGCAGTGGTTCTCGCCGCGCTCGGTGCCAGTGTTGTCGCCGGCATGCGCAGGCGGAGAATGCTGTAGGCGTCACGCCACTTCGCGTATGCACGCGAGGAATGGTGTCGACCGGCAAGTTCCTCGGGGGAGAAGGCTGAGAATACGATGGCTCTCATCGCGGCCTTCTCCTCCGATTTTTTTTCGCTGATTCGGGCAATCTCCAAAGCCGATTGACTTCCTTGGTGATGAAAAGTCCTGTATTCATCATGAGGCCGGGCGCATCGCGACAGTGCACTGTCTGGATGAGCACCTCGCCAGCACTCTCGACGGCCCGAAGACTTCAAGGAGATGGTCGGCGATGAGTCGAATAGGTGTGGCGAGCCTGCTGGTGATGGGTGGACTGGCGGCGATTTCTTGGGGCGATGAGTCGGCGACGATCACGGTCGGCGACCGGGTGTGCAATCGCATCAGTCGGTTCATGACCGGCGCCTGCCTGGAAGACGTCAACCATGAGGTCTACGGCGGCATCTACAGCCAGATGCTGTACGGCGAGAGCTTCCAGGAACCGGTCCCCGGGCCGACGTTTCAGCAGTTCAACGTGTATGGCGGCCAGTGGACGGCCGCGGACAACGGCCTCACGCTGTCGGCCAACCAGGGCGCCAAGATCGTTGCCAAGAACGTATCGCTTGGCGACGGGCAGATTGATCTCGGCATTCGCCTGCCCAAGAAGCAGGACGGCTTTGCGGGCCTGATCGTCAAGGTGCGGCAGGCCGCGACCGGAGCGGATGCGTTCGTCGGCTACGAGATCGCCCTGAATCCCGCCCGCCAGGTCCTGCGGCTCGGCCGTCACCGACGCAACTGGGAGTTCATCAGCGACACACCGTGCAGTGTGCCCGTCAATCAGTGGATACGCCTGTTGGTCTCCTGCAGTGGGGCGGTCCTCGATGTCCAGGTGGACGGCGAACGCGTCGCACGATATGAGGACGTGGAGCACCCGCTGGAGCCTGGCAGCGTCGGGCTGCGGACTTGGGACGTGGATGCACAGTTCCGGGATCTCTTGATTCGCCAGGACGGGCGCGAGACGCGACTGTCCCTGAAGCCCGAGGAGAACCAGCCTCGCGTCAGCCGTATGTGGCGTCCCATCCAGCGAGGATCGGCCCAGGGTGCCTATGACATTGAGACGAACGATCCCTTCAAAGGCCAGCAGAGCCAGCGAGTGACATTCACATCGGGCAGCGGCGAAGTGGGCATCGAGAATCAGGGCCTCAACCGCAGGGGTCTGTACGTCCAGGCGGGCAAGCCCTACGAGGGCGTTCTCTGGGCCCGCTGTGAGACGCCGACTCCTCTGACCGTGGCACTGGAGAGTGCCGACGGCCAAAGGGTCTACGCCGAAACCCGTCTGACCGCCGAATCCGGCGGCTGGAAGCGACTAGCCTTCACGCTCACGCCCGACACGACGGACAAGAACGCACGCTTCGCCGTCAAGCTTGCTCAGAGCGGCTCCGTCGTCCTGGGGTATGCATTTCTGCAGCCCGGCCCATGGGGACGCTTCAAGGACCTCCCGGTCCGCAAGGACGTGGCCGAGGCGCTCATCTCGCAAGGTCTCACCGTCCTGCGTTACGGCGGCTGCATGGTCAATATCGACACCTATCGCTGGAAGAACATGATCGGCCCGCGAGATCTGCGTCCGCCGTACAAGGGCTTCTGGTTCGAGCATTCCAGCAACGGGTGGGGTATCATCGACTTCATGGATTTCTGCCGGGCGGCGGGTTTCCTGTGCATTCCCGCCTTCCACATGGGCGAGACGCCCGAGGATATGGCCGACTTCATCGAGTACGCCAACGGACCCGCCACGAGCGGATGGGGACGCAGGCGGGCGGAAGACGGGCATCCGCAGCCGTATCGCCTGCGATACATGCAGCTCGGCAACGAGGAGTCCGTCGATGAGGAGTATTGGCGGCGATTCAAACCCATGGCCGAGGCGATCTGGCAACGAGATCCGAATGTCACCCTCGTGGTGGGCGATTTCGCCTATGGCCGGCCGATCCGTGATCCGTACGACTTCGAGGGCGCCCCGCGAATCAAGAGCCTGGCGATCCAGAAGAAGATCCTGGACCTTGCGGTCCAGCACAATCGAGAGGTCTGGTTCGACGTCCACGTCGGGACCGATCAGCCGAACGACCCCGACGGCCTGGGCGGCATTCCCAGCTTCATCGAGGCGCTGCGGCGGATCAGTCCTGAGGCCAGATTCAAGGTGGCGGTTTTCGAGCTGAACGCGGGCAACCATGCTTTGCGTCGGGCCCTGTCCAACGCGCACGCGATCAACGAGTTGGAGCGTCTGGGGGATGATGTGCCGGTGGTCTGCTCGGCCAATTGTCTCCAGCCCTACCGGCAGAATGAGAACGGCTGGGACCAGGGCCTGTTGTTCCTCGATCCATCACAGGTTTGGGCTCAGCCGCCGTACTATGTCACGCAGATGGTGTCCACGCACTACGCGCCGCAGCGTCTGGAGACGATGGTCCAATGCCCGCCCGAAACGCTCGATGTCACAGCCAAGAGGAGCGAAGACGGACGCACGATGGTCCTCAGCGTTGTGAACGTGGCCCCGCGTCAGATCGAAACCCACATCCGATTCGCGGGCTATTCGCCCCAAACGGACACAGCCGAGGTTACAGCGCTGACCGGTGGACTGGAGGAAATCAACACGCCGGACCAGCCCAAACGGATTATCCCCGCGCCAAGCGTATGGCCTCTCTCGATGGATGCCAACGGTGTTCAAATCAACTATGCGTTCCCGGCAAATTCGTTCACAATTGTGAGAGTCCAGCAGGCCGATTCCAGCCCACCGGACTCTTGAAGAGGGCGCCGGCTACGATCTCGTTCTCCGGAGAATCTCCGGCCAGGAGGCGTCCGCGATCAGAGGTCTGCCGTGGTGAAGGTCCAGACCTGGGTCTTCCACGGGCTGTTGGGGTCTTCCGGATTCACTTCGTCGATTCGCCAGTAGTACGTCTGGTTTGGCTCCAGGGGGCCTGCCGTCCAGGTCGTCTGCTCGAGCGGGAGGCTCCCGCGATAGATGGTCGCGTCGGCTGGCGTGGCCGTGGCGACCGCGTCGGCGTCCAGGCCGAAGTACACATCGTGTGTGACAGCCAGGTCGCCCGCGGACCACGTGAGCGCGACATCGCAAGGGACATTCATGTCGCCACTGGCGGGATCGGGCAGCTTGGCTCGCAGGGGCGGTTGCAGGGGCCCGGCGGGGAGGATCTGGCGATCCGTGTCGGGCGTCTGCCACCACAGTTGGATCGTCGAGCCCGCCTGCAAGTCGTACCATTCCAGCCGCAGGCTGTAGACGCCGGGAGCCAGTTGCACGGGCTTACTGTAGTCGTCCATGGGACCGTGATCCGTCCAGTTGTCGATGAGTTGCTTGCCGTCGAGCCAGAGGCGAACGCCGTCGTCGCTTGTGGTGATGAACGCATAGGTGCCTGTGATCGCGATCTCCAGGTCGGCGGTCCACCGGCCCGAAACGCCGTCGCTGTATGTCCCGACGATCACGCCTTCCCAGGAGTGGTTGACCTGAGCTTCGATTTGCGTGAGGATCGGCTCGCCCGAGAGCGTCTTGTTGGGGAAGTACTCGGCCTTCACGCCACCGCCATTGAACGTCGTGAAGCTCCAAACGGGACCCTCGTGCCTGCCGGTGCTATCCATCTCGTCGACCGCCCAGTAATACGTGACGCCGGGATCGAGGGGCCCGGGATCGCAGATCTGGGCGACGCAACTGGTCAGGAACGCGCTCGCATCGCGGGCAGCCACCGCCTGCCGGTCGGCGCCGAAGAACACTTCGTGCGTCGTTGCGGTCACCCCCGGCATCCAGCTCAAAACGGTCTGCGTCTCGATCCATTTGTCGCCATCCCGAGGGCTGGGCGAGTACGCCGCGGTGGGCGCTGCGACAAAGGACCACACGTCACCGAGGTAGACCGTCCCGGCGTCGTCGATCTGGTCCGCCCGCCAATAGTAGGTCACGCCGGGCTCCAGTTCAGATGAGATCAGGTACATCGCGTTCGAAGCGGGCTGACGGGAGGCCACGCGGTCCGCCTCAGTCAGTTCAGCCGTCACACCAAGATACACGTCGTGCAGCGTCGCTGTCTCGCCGGCGGTCCACCAGAGCACCAGGGGACTCGTGACGACGGCGCCCACCGCGGGTTCCGGTGCGGTGGCCTGGAAGGTGATTTCCAGAAGCTCGACCTCGGCAATCTGCATGCTGTTGGCGCTGGAATCGGCCGGATTGCGGATGGCAGGGAACAGCACCTGGTAGTGCGCGTAGGCCACGTCGTTGGAGAACACGATGGGCGTCTGGGTTTTCGTATAGCGAGGCCACGGCCAGGACTGGCAGAAGTCCTCAATCGGGCCCACCGCGATCAGCGTGTACGGTCCGTCGATGCTCTCGTTGGAGCCATAGAGCTCGAACTCGATCGGGTCCCGGGCCGGACTGTCGTTGGCGCTGGTGAAGGTCATCCCGGATACCACGGCAGGCCCGGCCGCCGGCGTGACGCGGAAACCCGTGGGACCCGCGTCCGGGCGGCGATCCCCCTTGAAATGAAGGTACTTCGTGTTCACGTGGTCGTCGATGGCCAGGGCCGGACGCTCCTGGCTGGGCCAATCGCCATCGTTCGGGACGCCGATGATGACGTCGTCCGGGCTCGTGACATCGTGTGCCGCCTGCACGGCGGAGCCGAGCAGCAGTAGAACCACAGCTACATCTCGTAGTTTCACATGCCTCATGATGTTTCTCCTTCCGAATAGGATCAGGGTGTTTGTGCTCACCGACAACGGTGATGCGTGTGCTCGGGCTGTCATCACGTGGCTTGCCCCTCCGCGGGTGCCGCGCCGCCGAGGGCGCCGGCGTCTCTCAGAAGCGAGATCTTCTGGTCGAGGAGGGCATACATGGTTAAGTTCACCGCGAACGCACCGATCACCATAGAGAACATCCGCGGATCTGTTTGAAACCAGGAGACGACACAGGCCAGTGCGGCCAGAGCCGTTGCCAGGGCTTCCAGCCTGCGGGCCATCAACATCGACTTGATCTTTCTCTTTTGCATCGGTGGACTCCTCAATCAGAATGGTTGTTGTTCCTGACACGATATCTCACCGGTAACCACGCGATTCCGTGGCGACTGTTACAGGGATTCTGCGAGAATCTGTGCGCGGCGAGATGGCTCCGGGGAGTGACCGCGGCGGGTCACACATTGAGGAGTTGCACTGTCGTCAACGAGAGGATGTTACGGATTGCTGTCCGGCCTTGAAGAGTTCTACGATCTCGTCTTCGCTGAGGGCGTAGCTGTAGATACGCGTGTCGTCGATCCAGCCGTTCCAGCATCGCTTTGGCTGTTCGGCGTTGTCGCCGATTACCACGGGAGAGTCGTTCGTTCGGATCCTTCCCCACGCCGGGCGTGACGCATCCAGGTCCCCATCGACGTACAGTGCGATCCGATTGCCGTCATATGTCGCGACAATGTGGTGCCACCGGCTGTCGTCGACGATCCGACTCCCTTGCGCGCTGGCCGATGCCCCGTCGGGCGACTGCAATCCGCTACAGGCGAATTCCAGGCTGCGGGCGTCGCCGGACCTGTGGAGCCGCCATGCAGTATCGCCTTTTGTGACGAGCGCCTGCCACCATCGGTTGAGAGCGTCGATTCGGGTCCACGTCGAGATGGTGATCTCATCGGTGATGTCGAACGGAGCTTCCTCGACGATCCGCACGGCCCCGTCGGCTGGCAACAGGGCGCCGCCGATCCGACCGCCCGACGGTTGCCACTGCGCAGTCCCCGTGACGACGCCCGAATGGCCGTTTCCGGAGGTGTCGGCTGCCGTACTGCCCGAGGACTCATCGAGTTTCCACCAGCCCAGCAAGACGCCGGTCGAGAAGCTCCACAGACTCCCCTGTGCATAAGGCCGGCCGGAGGTATAGAGACGCAAGCGTGCTGCGTAGTCTCCTTGCCATCGAGACGACTCGCCAGCGAGCAGTTCGATAGCCTTCTCCTGCCACGACACCGCCGCGGTGAAATCCCCCACCTGGGCACAGACTGCCGCCAGTGTGGCGAGGCACCGGTGATTCTTCCAGTTCGTCAGCTCACACGCCTTCGTGGAGTTCGCGATGGCCTGCTCCTTGTCGCAAACCTCAGCCACGGGGCACGCGGCCTGCAGCCAGGCCAGATCGCATCGCGCTTGCACGTGGTTTGGATCGAGCTGTACGGCCTTCGCATAGTCCTGCACGGCATCGCGGTAGTCCGCGCCATGGTGTTTGCGTTGCCGGCCTCGCTGGTAGAATGCCTCGGCTGTCGCATCCCGGACCTCGTCGATCTCCTCGTTCGGTTCCATCGCAAGGAGCTTCTCTGACGCTTCGTCGATTCTCGCTTCTTCGAGATATCGCCACAGCCCGCCGATCTCGGTATCCTGACCCGCTACGGTCTTGCGGGCTTCGTAGAGCAGGCTCTCCTGGGGTGCTTCGGCGTCGTCTTCCGGGAGCCCATGCAACCTCGCCAGTGTCTCCCCGGCCTCCCGCTGCCGGCCCAGTTGCTTCAGGGACATGGCGGCCACCGCCAGACTGGAACCAGCCGGCTGCCGGCCGAGCGCGTTGCAGAGGTCTTCCAGCGAGCCGAACGTATCGAGGGCATCCTCGTATTGTCCCTGTCGGTAGTAGTTTTCGCACAGTGTGCCGACTCGCGTGATGAAGCCGGCCAGATAGGTGCGTGCATCGGCGCGGTACGTCCCGCGCCGAATCGCACCGGCGAAGTCGCGACAACTGCGACGAAGGTACTGCTCTTCCGTGATGGCGGAACGGACGGCCTCGTGCATTGAATCGGCCGGGTCGAGCTGGGCCAGCCAGATGCTGCCGTACCAGTCGCGAATCTCGATCGCCATCTTCGATCCATCGGGCGAGGGGGAGCCCAGAATCGCGGGGGAGGGGAAGAGCTGCCAGGCCTTGCCTTGCTCGACGTCGTAGCTCCAGAGCCCCAATTCCCCGTTGTGAAATCCTCCGGCGAGGATCTCCTTTCCATTCCGCGTCCACTTGAGGCCCATGCCGTGATGGCCGTCCGGTGGGGGGGCCGTCCAGGTGGATTTCACCCGGCCGCCGGGGATCTCTACGATGCAGAGTCTGTCTCCGTCCACATAGGCCAGATGCCTGGCGTCGGGCGACACGGCGAAGTAGGAGGGGCCCGGAAGAACCGGTTCCGGCTTACCGAGCGGATTGTCCACGTCAAGGGACCAGGCCTCGCCGCCGGACTGATAGAACACCCGTCCGGCCTCGCCCGCCCAGACGGGCCAGGCGCCGCGCGACAGGAATCGTGGTCCGCCGCCGGCAGCGGGGACCATCCACAGCTCCGTGGCGCAGCCGGAAGGGCCGCGATTCGGCGCTCGACCGAACGCAATCCACCGCCCGTCCGGCGACCAGGCGCAGTCCTTGCCGGACGAGGCCAGGACGCGGACCTGCCCGCTGGCGACATCCAACGCTTCGAGCCTGCCCGACTCGTTGACGAGGGGCGAACCCGAGGTCGCGCAACTGCTGCGCATCCCGTACAGATCGATCCGCCCGTAGGCCAGCTCTTTGCCGTCGGGGGACCATGACGACATGCCGAATGCCGAGGGAACCAGGCATCTCCCGAAGGTCTGGCACACACGATACTGCTCGACGGCCTTGCGCATGAGGGAGAACGGTTCCGTGCGGGCGACCGCCTCGGGCAGC
The DNA here is from genome assembly GCA_017993835.1 of Phycisphaerae bacterium. GTDB lineage: Bacteria > Planctomycetota > Phycisphaerae > Sedimentisphaerales > Anaerobacaceae > PLanc-01. The sequence continues at coordinate 3,199 of JAGOLX010000041.1, read as the reverse complement.
TCCAGCGAATGCCCCGCGAGGAGGAGCTTGAAGGTGCATCGGTAGATCCACAGACGGAAGAAACCGTAATCCGGGTGCCGGGTCAGGCGGACATGCTGATCCCTGGCTCCGTCGTAGTCGCTCGCCAGGACCAGGGCCGCGAACAGCTCGAAGCCGGTGCGGAGGTCGTCCGGCCTCAGTTCGGCGCAGTACCTCGCATCTCGCAAGGCGGCCTGGTAATCGTGCATCTGCACGAGGGTCTCGCGCCGCTGGTCATGGAGCTCGAACCGTTCGGCTTGACTCTCGCACAGGGAGACCGCGCGATTGTGGTCCTCCATCGCGGCTTCACATTGTCCCGCCTGCCGTCGGGCCACTGCCCGCAGGGCGTATCCGAGCGCGTCCTTGGGCCTCAGGACAATCATGGCTTCGGCATCGGTCGTCATTGCTGCGTAGTCCCCCACGGCGTCGCACGCCAGGGCCCTCGCTTGACGCGCGGGGTAGTACGCCGGGTCCAGCTCCAGGGCCTTCGACAGCCACTCATGCGATGTCGTCGATGTGTCAGCGGTGATGCCTCGCAGCGTGTACGCTTCCGCCGTCTGCGGAAGCAAGGATTCGCCGGCCTGCTGGTGGCTCTGAGCCTTGGCCGGATCGCTGGCCATGTGGATCGTGGCCAGCAGGCAGTGCGCCGGACCCGCGATCTGGGGTGGGCAGTCGAGCAGTTGGGTGAGTTCCGCCTGGGCCTCGTCAAATCGGTCGAGGGCATACAACAAGTTGGCGTGCAACAACCGCGTGGCGGGTTCGGCCCGCTCCGTGGTCAGGTAGTCATCCAGTTCGCCCAGCGCCTGCCCGTAGCGGCCCTGGGCCTGGAGCTGTTGTGCCCGAGAGAGCATGCGATCGATCTGAACACTGTGCTCCAGTTCCACGACCGCACTCTGCGCCTGGCGGACACGGACATAGAGATAGGTGCTGATCGTGAATCCCGCAAGCAGGGTGGCGACGAGGATGGCCGCCGTGGCGATGGGGACGCGATGCTTGCGGAGCAGCTTGCGAAGGCGGTATGCGGTCGATTCCGGGCCGGCTATCAACGGAGCGCCGTTGATGTAGTTGCGGATGTCGTCGGCGAACTCGTAGGCGGAGCGATACCGGCGCGTGCGGTCCTTGCGCATGGCCTTGAGCGGAATCCATTCCAGCTCTCTCTGCAGGGACTTGGACAGGGTGGCGACATCGGTCCGACGAGCTTCGGCGATCCGCTCCGCAGTTTCGCCCAGGGTCGAGATCCGCGTGCTGGGGCGCAGCGGCTCTTCCTCGCGGATGATCCGCTGCACCTCGCCCAGAGCGGCGGAACGGAGCGTCGCCGGATCGAAGGGCAGGGCACCGGTCAGCAACTCGTAGAGCACGACCCCGAGCGAGTAGATGTCCGTCCGGGTGTCGATGTCCAGCCCGCTCATCTCGGCCTGTTCGGGACTCATATACTCCGGCGTCCCGATCATCTCGGCGTACCGGGTGAACACCGTCCGCTCGGTCAGTCGCTGATTCGTGGCCTTCGCGATCCCGAAGTCGATCACCTTGGGCACCGGTTCGCCGTCATGGAGGGTCACCATGATGTTCGAAGGCTTCAGGTCCCGGTGGATGATCCCCTTCTGGTGTGCGTGGTGGACCGCGTTGCAGACGGGAATGAACAGGTTCAGACGCTCCTGCATGGTCAGGCGGTTCCGGTCGCAGTACTCGGTAATGGAGAGGCCTCGCACCAGTTCCATGACGAAGTAAGGCCGCCCGGCGTCAGTCGCGCCGGCGTCGAAGACCCTGGCGATGTTCGGGTGGTCCATCATGGCCAGCGCTTGTCGCTCGGCGTCGAAGCGGGCGACGACCTGACGGGTGTCCATCCCCAGCTTGATGACCTTCAGTGCCACCCGCCTGCGGAGCGGCCTCTCCTGCTCGGCCATGTAGACGACCGCCATGCCCCCTTCGCCGATCTTCTCCAGGAGCTTGTACGGGCCGATCACCGTGCCGGGGCCCTCGATGGAGCCGACAGCCGAACGGGTGTCGCCGCCCAGGGTCTCGGGGTATGCGACAAGCTTCAGAATGCATCGGGGGCACTGTCCTTCCGGCGCACCGGCCGGGAGGACCCCGCCGCACTGAGGACACTGCTTTTCCTGGCTCATAACCATCTCCGGTCTGGGTGCCTCACGGGCACGCGCCCCTGCATACGGGAAAACCGTTCGATTGTTACACCAATCTGGAGGTTCAATGCTCGAACGCAGCGAACAGGTCCGCGATTTCCTCTTCGAGCTGCTCGGGGGTTGTCACCGTCTCCGCGATTTCGTCGCGAATCAGTTCCCGCAACCGCTGGCGGAGACGATGCACGGCTACCCGCAAGGCGCCTTCGCTCATGCCCAGGCGATCCGCGGCCTGTCGGTAGAAGCCTGCTTCGGCCTCGGTCGTGATCTGGCTCTTCAACTGGTCGAAGAGTTCCGCCTTGCCCGCCTTGGCGTACTCGCCTCGGAGCGACTCGACCGCTCTGCCGATCATGGTCATCGCCCAGGATCGGTCGAACAGCTTGTCGGCGGAGAGGGCGTCGCTGGGTTCCAGCGAATAGCGGGTTTCCGCCTGCTCGAACTCCAAGGGCAGGACGCGTTTGCCGCCGCCTCGCCGCTCGGTCTGGGTCCGACGCCACTCGTCCGACACGAAGTTCTTCAGGGAAGCCAGGAGAAACGATCGGAATTTGAACTCTCGCGGTCTGACGCTCTGCAGACCGTGTTTCTCCAGCAGGTGGGCGAAGAACCCCTGCACGGAGTCTTCCGCGGAGGACTTGTCGTAGCCTCGTCTGCGGAGGTAGAAGTAGAGCGGAGACCAGTACCGACGGCACAGAAACTCCAGAGCTTGCCGCGCGTTGGGCGAATCCTCCCCTCCCGCGGCGACCACCATGGTCCAGCGGGTCGTGGCGAACCGCCCGTCTTGGAACGAGTCGCGAGTTGTCGAATCCTCTGGCATTGCGAAGGCCGATTCACGACTGTTGGTTCAGGACCGAGACCCAGTTCTCATAGGCGCCCTGATAGGCCTTCTTCAGTTGTTTGTTGGGCTCGACCGTGCGGACGGGCTTGAGACCGACGAAGGCGTCCTCGGGACCGCAGTAGAACCTGGCGCCGATCCCCGCGCCGCGGGCGGCGCCCTGGGAGCCGTCGGTGCTGTACAGCTCGACCGTCGCGCCGGTGATCGTCGC